>JAAZIU010000035.1 GCA_012800735.1 Clostridiales bacterium
GTATTTGTGGGATAATTTACTTGGTTAATAGCTTTTTTCATAATACTATTATACCAAAAAACAGAGCCGTTTGCACTACTTTTGTGCAATTTGGCTCTGTTTTTTCGCGGGCTTTTGATACAGGCCCCGTTTATTTATTTATGTATTAATATTTCAGTTGAACAGCATACAGCCCTGAACGCGGTAATACTCCACCATTTCTTTCAGCCGCGGAACTTCCGTTTTAAATTTAACCGCAAGACAGTCAAAACAAAGGAAATCAGTCACAGCCCTGGAAATCAGCTTTCGCGTCAGTCCTATCTCATCCTGCGACAGCGGTTTTTTGCAAACCGAACAAAACGGAGCTTTGGGCATGGCGCTTTATTTGCTTTCCGGCAGCTTTACCAGTTTTGCGCGGTAGAGCAAAGTGCCGTGTGATTCAACTACCGGACAGATATATTCGCTCTTTATACCGATATTCTCTCCGGTAAAAACATCCGTCATATCAAAGCCATATCCGGAGGAGGCGGGAACGCCGGCGTCATAGAAGTATAGCGGAACTTTGTTTTCACGATCGCTCATGTTGAAGAAAGCGAAGGCGTATTCGTTGTTCGCGAGCATCTTTACCAATACCTTGCAGCGATTATTCCATGGGTGAGTTGTTGCTACAAAGGGAGGACGCACTTCGGGATCCTGGTTTATGGCGATAAGATCTTTATTCGTCAGCAGCGCCTTTGCGGCGTCGGAGATATTCCGGACATCGCAGCCTATCATGAGCGGAGCCGAATACATACACCAGAGCACAAACTGCATCTTATATTCGAGGTCGCTGCAGCCGGTATTGCCGACGTTGCCTTTGCCATACATGCCGATAGTCAGCATATCTATGTCATTAAAACAGTTTGGAGCGGAATAGCAAAGGTTGTCAATCTGGCTGGCGGCTATTTCGGTAAATGACTCAAAACTGTCGTTGATGTCATAGGTGGAGCGATACATATGCGCTCCGGTTGAGCGAATCCATTGGTGAACATTATCGACGCCCCAGTTACAGGCAGAAAACAGAATATCGCGTCCGCAGGCGCGCAGCGCCATACCCATTCTTCTGTAAAGCATCGGACCGTTTTCTGTTGCCGGCATAAAGCAGAAGTCGTACTTTAGGAAATCAACTCCGTATTCGGCAAATGTTTCGGCATCCAGATATTCATGATCGAAACTTCCGGGATAATCAGCGCAGGTGCGGACGCCGGCGCAGGAATACATTCCGAACAGCAGCCCCTTTGAATGGATATAATCGCTTACATATTTCATTCCGTTCGGGAATTTTTTCTTGCACGGAACAATTTTTTTGGTGACGGGATCGCGTTCGTATTCGCTCCAGCAGTCGTCGATTACCAGATACTTATATCCGGCTTCGAGCAGACCTTTTTCGACCATCGCGTCTGCGGTTTCCATTATCACCTTTTCGTTTATCGAGGCTCCAAAGGTGTTCCAGGTGTTGAAGCCCATTGGCGGCAGCATTACATTCATAATTTTACCTCTTTTATTTAGATTAATTCAGGGAGCTTTGTTATATTAAAATCATTCATTTAAAACCAGCACAATAACTGCAAAGATCAGGAAAAGCAGCGTTGCCGCCGCGGCGATAATCCTCAATACGCTTTCAAGCCGCGAGCGGTTTTTGAATATCTGCGTAAGAAGCGCGAATATCAATACTCCCAACGCAGTACCCGCGGTATTTGTTATAAGGTCGGTTATATCGGTTACTCCGACACCGAGGACATATTGTAACAATTCCAATACCGCGCTGAGACAGAAACCGGAAAGGATTGATGTTAAAGGTTTAACTCCAAGCAGACCGAGATACAGCCCGAGCGGGACGAAGATAAGCACATTATCTCTGACCTCGGCGAAATGACCTGAGGTTTCGATGTCATAGTGAAACGGAATCAGGTTTATTCCGCGCAGATATCCTATATTCAAACGGAAATCAAGCTTAAACAGGATGATCCATATCAACACCAGGAGATAAACCGAAAGAAGGATGATTGTAAATGTTTTCTTATTCTTTTCTGTCAAAACAGCCTCCGTATGTAAGATTAATCAACGGATAAATTATATCACCCGCTTCCCTGTTTGTCAAGTATTTTATTGCGCGATTTGCCGCATAAAGCAATAAAGGCACGGCTCCGGCCGTGCCTTTATATTTTGGTTTATTCTGCGGTGAGTCCCGAACGCTCAATTCCCTGAACAAGGAACTGCTGACCGAACAGGTAAACGATTATCAGCGGAGCTATAATCATTAGACCGCAGGTATTTCTTATAGCCGCAACATACAGGTTCTGACCTGCGTATTGTGTATCGAGTGACTTGGGAACCGCGACTACGTCAGGCATCAGCTTTATTCCTTCGGTGGTAAAGAAAATCTCTGTGTAGAAGTTATCTGTCCACTGCCATGCAAATGCAAAGAGGAATATCGTGATCATCATCGTAAATGAGTTCGGGATGATGATTGCCCAGAAGGTGCGGTAAACCGAATAGCCGTCGATGTAGGCAGACTCTTCAAGCTCGTTCGGGAAGCCTTTGAAGAACTGACGCATCATGAAGATGTAAAGTCCGTTCTTAAAGGCGAGTCCGCCGAGAGAGAGGAGCGCCAGCGGCCAGTAAGAGTTGTTAAGGTTGAGCGAGGTAAACGGGAGAATCTTTGGCAGGTGTCCCAACACCTTGCCGAACAGCTTGATATCGCCGCCGCCAAGGAGGTTAAAGATGCCGAAGATATCGAAGTAGCGGAACTTCATGAACATTGAAAGCTGAAGCGTCTGATGCGGTACTACCATAGTAAATACTACTATGAAGAATAGCAGCTTATTGCCCTTGAAGTTAAATTTTGCAAATCCGTAGCCGATTATCGAACAAATCAACGTTTGAGTAAAGCCGCAGAACACAGACAAAATTGTTGTGTTAAACAAGGCTTGTAAGTAATAGTTATCGTTGATAATCGCCCGGTAGGTATCAAGTGTCGGATATCGCGGAATTAACTTTACCGTAACGTCGACGAAGTCGTTCCGGCTCATGAATGAGGAGGAAATCTTCGCGAAGAAAGGGTAAAGGATTACATAGGAGATACCGATAAGAAATACGGTTCGGAAGATAACGAAAATTGTGTGACCGAGGAAACCGACGTTAAGATACTTGATCTTCCATCTTTCCCATCTTGACGTTTTCACATAGTTCGTGTTATAGACTTCCTTATCTCTCCTGCGGACCTTGGTATCGGAGGCAGCTGTGTTATTCATTTTTCATTCCTCCTTTAATCGCGTCTCTGGTAGAAGATGTAACCGGAAATCACTGCAGCTATCGCGGCGACAATCAGGATAACTATAAGGAAGTATATCCATGACATCGCGGAGCTGACGACGTTTCCTCCGGCCTGGTTATATACATCGGCGATGTATGTCATAACCCGGTTGGTTGAGCTTGTGAAGCTGTCGATGACAGTATAGACGGTGTTAACGAGTATCATAGGTGATACCATCGGGAAAGTGATCTTCCAGAAAGTTTCCCAGGTGGTCGCGCCGTCTATTGCGCAGGATTCGTAAATTGCGGGATTTATCGACTGAAGACCGGCCAGGAATACAAGCATCTGAACACCGGAGCGGTTGATTATGTTATAGATGTTGTTAATCATCTGTGTAACATATGAAACCATGCCGCCGCCGATTTTCATCGTCTGGAACAGCCAGCTGATATCAGTCATTGAGACTATCTCGGTTACTGCGCTGTTTTCGGTTCCGGTTTCAATCGTTTCCGAGGTGTTCTCCATGTATTCAAGCAGGGTGTTGCCCTCGTCGATACGAGCGACAAGACCGGTGTTGAGTATGACCGGGATGAAGAATATGGCGCGGAACGCGGCGCGTCCAAACATATCCTGGTTCAAAAGAACCGCCATGAACAGAGAGAAGATGACTATTGCCGGTATATCAAACATTAGCTGCTGAACACCGGATGTCAATGTCTGTACAAAGCTCGGGTCAACGAAGAGGGCTTCCTGATAGTTCTCCCAGCCTACGAAGGTAAGGCTGTAGCCTCCGCCCTGCAGGATGTTGATCTTGTTGAAGCTGTACTTAATTGAGTCGATTACAATAGGAATGTAAATGATTACAAGTCCGATTATAAACGGCATTACAAATACCCAGCCGGCGCGCGCTTTGCGCGCTACCAGCGAGGCGCCCCTTCTCTTCTTTTTCGGGGCAGCGGCAGATACAGTTTTATTCATTGGTAAATCCGTGCTCCTTCCTCATCCTATTCGAATGAACTGCAGAGCGTCGATGGTCTGACCTTCAACCGAAACTTTAAAGCTGTTGAAGTTGAGGTAGAAGACAACGCCGTTGGAGTAGCTAACCTTTGCAATGGTTCCGAGAGCGGTGGTGTATTTAGTCTTTTCATATTCCTTCGGAGCTTCGGCTTCTTCTTCTGCGGCTTCGGCTTCATCGGCAGCTGCTTCATCGTCAGTCGCGGCTTCATCGGTCGCGGCAGCGGCGGCTTCGGCTTCAGCTGCAGCAGCTTCAGCCTCAAGGTCTATGCCCAGCTCGGCAGCTTCTTCAGCGGCTTTACGCTCCTTGAGAGCGGCGGCTCTTGCAGCTTTTTCTTCCTTCTTCGCGAGAGCTTCGGCTTCTTCCTGAGCTAAGAGCTCGGCTTCGGCTTTGTCTGCGGCAATCTCGTCGTCTGTCGGGATGCGCTCGCCGTAAAGAAATTCGCAGCTGTCGATAGTCGCGCTCTGGCAATCCTTAAGAGCGTCATTCAGAATATTGTAATATTTTATAAGGTCGTCGAACCAGATTTCATAAGATACCGAATAGTATCTTGAAAGACGCCAGTCCTCTTTCAGCTTCTCTATATTCTGATAGCTAAGCAGGAAGTAGGGCGACGCGCCGCTCTGGATTATCTTCAGCAGTTCGTATCTGATATCGCCGGCTTCGTTTGTCGGAGTTCCGGCATACTGAACGAAACTGTGGAGCACCATGCCCATGAACGGTACCGACTGGCTCGAGTAGTAATACAGCGAGCTGTCAAGAGACATATTGAGGATATGGTCGGCATATTTCAGAGCGTATGCGTTTCCGCAGTCGAGCATGATAGAGCCGTAATCGGCCTTTATCTTGTCGAAGAGGTCTATGGTGAATTCTCTTGCGTCTTCGCGGTTGTACGGATCCTTCTTATCGAAATCAGAGTTCAAGTCGGATCCAAGCGTTGAGATTGAGACTCCCATGTGATTTAACTTGCCGAACGAGTTGTTAAACTTCTCGTAAAGCTTGGTATACACGGAGGGAGAAATCGCAACCATCCAGGTTCTGCGGAAGGTTTGTTCAACGGAGTCATAACGACGTTTGGTGGTGTAGCGGTTATCAATGGTCTTTATGGCGTGAGAACGGTGGCTGAAGCCGTCAAAAAGACGTGTGCCGGAAACATAAGCCAGGTCGAAATCAGGATAAACCGAAATCCCCTTGGATTTGGCGTAATCAATCAATTCGTTGAAGCCTCTGTTTCCGCCCGCTTTTCTTTCAAACTTAACGCGGGTTGGAATGGTGCTTTGCATACCGCCGTTGTAATATCCGGTGAGACGATAGATGACGTTCTTTATGCCGGAAGAGGCTAACTCATCTGTCATCGTCTGGATATCTTCGAAAGTGGTGAGCGGGGTCTTAACCATTACCGGTATCGAGAGTATCGTTTGTCTTGTGTCGATTATACCGAAGGTTTCAAGATAGAGCGGAATATCTCCGGAAGTCTTGGCGGCATCGAGCGGCACGAGATCGCCCTTTTCTACAAGGTAATCGCGGTAAGCTTTAGCCATGCCTTCCCAGGTAACCGGATAATAATCCGTGATGTTATTTTCTTTTGCCTTGTTTTCGTCGGTCAGCATAATATACTTGATTCTGTAAGAACCGGTATATTTACGCTTGGAAACGACAGTCCAGGTTGCGTTCTGTCCGACCGAGATTGATTCGGCTAAGTTATAGCTGTCCTTCGGACGCGGATAGAACTGGGTATAAACCGTTGCGTATTTATGGAGCGCGCCGCCGTGAGAGGTGGTGATATTTGCCATGGCGTCGCCCTCGGTAATAATTGCGAGGTATCCGTGGTCTTCATCGAGCGAAGCTTCGTTGTCGACTTCGATTTCGACCTCTTTGCCGGTGTCATCGACGGACATCTCGGTGGTTTTGTACTTCACCGTGCCTCTGGCGTTTTCAACAACGCCGTATACGGGAAGTCTCATCGGTTGCTGATGCGCGCCGCTGATTTCGTGATAGGCAAAGTCCTGACCGTAGATCTTTCCGGAAATCGTCAGGTTTTTACCGGCAAAATCTTCAAATCTTACAATCGAGCCGGATCCGTCCGGAATAAAGGTATATCCTTTATTCAGATATGAGCCGCAGCCGATGTAAGGCAGGAACTGGATGTATGTGAGCTGGTAGTTTGTTTCGTTGAAACGTATTCCGTTAGCCGGAAGTCTTACCTCGAGACCGTCGTCCTGGAGCCGATATTCAAGCGCAAGTTTGAACATCGCGGGAGCGGTGTCAGAGGAGGTAAACTCAGTCATCTGATGGTCGTAGTCGAGCTCTGAATAAGAATACTGGGTGCAGTATGTCTTAACATAAGACTCGATGAGGTTGATCTCACGCTGTGAAGCGTAGGGGTCAAAGACATATACGGCCATCTTCATGGTAATCGGGAAGGTAGCCTGAAGCTCTTTGATACCGCGGACTGTCAGCTTCGGGTCAGCCGGGTCCTTTAAAGTATAGAACGCGCTGATTTTCTTAAGAGCGGTTTCGTCGGTAATCAAGGAAAGAATCTGTTCCTCGAAACGGGACTTTTCGATAAGTCTCGGAACGAGCGAACGGGTTTCTTCTTTACCTATCGTATATTCGACGCGGATACCGTTCTTAATATTCTTTACATAAATCTGCTCTCTCTTGGCAGCTTCGATGTAAGAATAGTAGTTCTTTTCCTGATCGTTGTCGGTATACTTTATGATAACCTGTGAGAGCAGCTGAGACTTTGTATCGTCCGATCCGGTTGTAGTGGCTACGTCATAGGGGTTTGTGAAGAGGATCTGGCCGCTCTTCTTGTTCTTAAGGGCGACCTCTCCGGAATAATCTTCATAGTAAAGCTCGTAGTTGTCGTTGCTCTGTTTGAGCTGCATTGCTTCAAGCTTTTGTTCCGGAGTATTATACACTTCGGTATAATAGTCGATTATCTTCCTTGCCTCTTCTTCCTCGCCTTTCTTGGCTGCGGCGTAAACCGGCAGCATTCCTACGGAGCTGAATACTCCGACAACGGAAATCACGGAAAGGAGGCCGGATACCAATTTTATGAATTTATTTTTCATATCAGTCATAATATTTCTCCTGTTTCTTTCCGTATTTATAGTCGGTATGATATTTCTGTCACTATCGCGCCGATAAACGAAACTATCTTGGTGATAAGTCCGGTAAAGAGCAGGATAATGAACATTATGAATGCCATGCCGATTATTGTTCCGACCGAGGTAAGTATATTTTTGCCCAGGGTATAGTCATGCGTGGTCATCATTCCGGTGAAGAGCAGGATAGCCATCCAGACATATGCAAAAGTTGCAAGCAGGGTGACTACATTGCCTTCGGCGAGGGTAACCATGTGGGTCGCGATGACCGACGGGATAATAAGCAGCGGCAGCGGGATAACCGAGTAGCAGGTGGCGATGAAGATATCCTTGAAGCTTCCTTCGCCGTCGAACAGTGTCGTAAGACACCAGTTCGCGGTAACCCAGAGCAGCAGCGGTACCAGAAGCCCCGTCGTCTGAATGAAGATCGAGGCATATCCGCCGTACGGGTTGAAGAGATAGGATCTTCCGATCGCCTGATAGGTGAAGGTAAGTATTGTTATCGCAAGCCAGAAGAAGGCTGCGCGAACCGAACCGCGGCGCTCATGCTTGAGGTCCCAGAAACCGTCGAAAGGATGGAATATTACATGGAAGCCGTACAGAACTTCCTGCCAGAAAGTACGCCTATCGGTAGAGACGGCAACCCTTTTGTTTACCCTTCCGGCGAATTTGAAGAACTGGGTTATCAGGACAACGACAGCGACGATAAGAATCGGTATCAACCAGATTATCTTGGAGACAACGTCCTTACGCCACATCTTGAAAGCTGCGGAGTAGTTTTCGGTCTCGTAAGCGAATTTGTAGTAGCTCATCGCGCCTTCCCAGTCGCCGGCGCGGTAAAGCGCCTTTCCGATACCGACGTAAGCGGCGTCGAAGTTGGAGTTGCGCTGGAGTATGGCTTGCCAGTCTTCAACCGCTTTGTCATACTTACGGTCGTTATTGTTGCGAAGAGCGTTTATAAGGATATCGCCGTATTCGGTGCGGTTATAGACGGTGAAGCTGTCGCGGGTCTTGTCAAGGAGCAAAAGTTTGTCGCCCTGATAAGCGACCGCCTCGATGGAGCTGATATTGCCCAGCTGCATTCCGGTGTCGCCGAAGGTGAAGAGCATCTTGCCGTCCTTGTCGTAGGTGTAAACGCGGCTGCGCTTCTCGTCGATTATCGACCAGGTTTCTTCCGGTCCTATCGCAACGTCGATTATCTTGGACGCGCCCGTAGGGGTGTTGGTGTCGAACGCAACATTGCGGACAGAGACTTCGCCGTTCGGCGCGAAGAAGCCGTTGCGGTGCATGATGTCGGCGCCGGAGCTGTTAAGCTTCTTTACCGGAGCATAGTCGCCGGACTTTGAAGTGATGGCGCTTTGCTGCTGCCATTCCTCGATTGAGGAGGTGGTAACGTAGATGAAGCCTTTATGGTCGATTGTAATATTGTTGAACTCGGTGGATACGTTCTGAACCGAAAGAGCTCTCTGCTCCTCGGTCTGGAACTGTCTCCAGATTATCTGCCACACAGAAGCGGAAACTTTCTGCGCGCCGATGAATCCGACGAAGGATCCGTCCGCGTTCAGCGAGATAACGCCCATGTAGGTGGTAGAGGAGATAACATATATACGGCCGGTGGAGTCGACGGCGCAGGCGACGGGTTTATAGATGCTGTTCGCCGGCATAACGTCGGATTTCGGCTCGTGGATAATGCGCTTGAACTCGCCTTCAAGATCGAAAACTACCAGACGGTTGTTTTCGGTGTCGCAAACGAAGATTTCATCTTCGGTGACATAGACGCCGGACGGAGTGTTTAAGCTGTCCGGAACGCCCTGGTCATTTACGAATTCCTTGATTGCGAATTTATACTTGTAGTATTCGTTTAAGACGACTATCCGGCTGTTTGCGCCGTCAGCTATGTAGACATTAAGGTTTCTGTCGACGAAAAGGTCGCGGGGGTCGTCGATCGGAGGGGCGATTCCCTCGCCGGTCGCCTTATCGATCTCAAGTTCGGTAACGCCCATATAGACGGAGTCTATTTCAATTTCGGGAGTATATGCGTCCGGCGAAGCCATATCGAAACCGTCAACCGAATAGGTGTAGGTAAGATATGAAGCCGAACCGAAAATCGAGACCGATCCTAATAGCATAACGGCGCAGAGGGCAGTCGCCGTGAAAATTGTCAGTTTTCTTTTCATATGTAACCCTCCCTTAGTCCTTCAAGCCGGAGGTCGACATGGTTTCGATGATGTTCGACTGCGTGATAACGAAAACCGTTATCGGAACAATCATCATCAGCACCGTCGAAGCGGCGGATGCGCCCGCTCGGGCGACACCTCCAGAAATGATCTGGCTGATTGCGTAGTTGAAGGTTTTGAGCTGTTCTGAATAGATATAAATGGAGGCTCCCGAGTTCCAAAGTCCCTGGAATGAATAGACTATAAGCGTAAGCCAAGCCGGCTTAACCATAGGCATTGCAATATGCAGGAAGGTGTAGAATTCGGAGGCTCCGTCGAGTCTTGCCGATTCAAGCACCGAGTCTGAAACAGAGCTGTCCATAAACTGCTTCATCAGGAAGAGTCCCAAGGTAGAACACCAGGCCGGAACAATTATCGCAAGATAAGTGTCTATCCAACCTAAAAGGGACATTGTGATGAAGTTGGTGATGGCGGAAACGGTGGTGTTGAACATCAGTGATTTGATGATCATCTCGAACATCCAGCCGCGGCCCGGGAAATTGATCTTCGAGAGCGCGTATGCGCACATTGACGATAGAATCAGGTTTCCGAGGGTTCCGAGTACCGAAATCAGTACGGTGTTGAATATATAGCGGGAGAACGGCACCCACGAGTCACTCATGAGAGTGAACAGGTCGGAGAAGTTCTGAAGTGTCGGACGAACGACATAAAAGCGCGGAGGGTACACGAAGAGCTCGTCGAAAGGCTTAAGCGACTGAAGTATGACATAAAGCATCGGCAGGAACATAAACGCGCCCATAATTATCAGCATGACGCTTATTCCTACGTCGCCTCCGACAGAGCGGTTCAGTACGACGCGATGTTTTCTTGTTCTTAATTTTGCCATCTTACTGACCTACCTTCGAAAGCAGCTTGTTGACCAACAGGTTTGCGCCAATCATTAAGAAGAAGAGCAGAGTAGCGATAGCCGAGGCGTAACCGACCTCGAAACGCTGTCCGCCGTAGTCCTCAAGATGGTGCATGATGGTCCACGCGCTGTAGTTTACGGACGGGAAACCGGCAAGCGCGGTAACTATACCGCCAAAGCCGAATGAACCGGTGATTGCCATAACGGCGCCGAAGAGAAGCTGCGGCTTCATGGACGGCAGGGTGATAAACCAGAGTTCCTGCCAGCGGTTGCGGACGCCGTCAACGGCTCCCGCTTCGTATAGGGTGTGGTCAACCGTCTGCAGTCCGGCGATGAAGCTCAAAAACGCAGTTCCAAGCGAAGTCCACAGCGCGACTACGATACATAGCGGCATTACAAATGTTTCATTCCTGAAGAATTGTATCGGAGTCGATATAATCCCCAGGTAGATAAGTATACCGTTTACATATCCGTAAGCGTCGCCCGAGAACATCGTCGCCCAGATAAGGTAGACGGCTCCGGAGATAGAAGGCGCATAGAATATGAGGGTTACAAATGCTCTGACCTTAGGCGTAAGTTCGTTTATAAACCACGCCATAACGAAAGACATTAAGTAAGAAGTCGGCCCGGTTATAGCGGCGAAGATAAGTGTATTCTTAACGGCTATAACGAAGATGTCGTCATCAAGGAAAAGTCTTATATAGTTATCCATGAAGACGAAATTCGGCCATTCAAGCATGTTGAAAGTGGTAAAACTGAGTAAAAGCGAAAGCACGACCGGGATTACCGTGAAGATGAAGAACAGGATCATGAACGGCGCGATCAAAGCATATGCTACTTTGTTGCGCTTCATTTCCTTCCAGGTCCATGCCGCTCTGCTCATATCGCTGCGATTTACAGCGCGTTTTACAGCAGCAGCCGCTCCGCCTGACTGTTCGGCGGTAACGGTGGTTTTATCGGTGTTTTTATCCGGCATTAACGATCCTCTCCTTCCTTGTTATTCGGCCTCTACGGCGGTTTCGGCTAAGCTTAAATCGGCAATTTCGCCGTCTGCGTTCTCAACAAAGCTGGTTGAATAGGATATCTCGTAGTAGTCAAGACCAAACTCTTTGCGCTTACGCGAGAGTTCTTTGTTGATTTCGGTTATGTTGTCAAGCATCGATTCGACCGGATCGGCGTTATTGTTATAAGCGTCCATGAAAGCGAAGTCAACATAACGGGCGATGATGTAGCCGCCCGGATATTCCGGAACCGCGGCAAGGTGCTGCATCTGAGCCTGGAGCGCTTTATACTCGGAAGCCGTCCACGGCAGCTCGGCGAGAGCCTCCATGTTTGCGGTGTTGTATTTTGCGGCGGGTCCCATGACGGCGACAAGCTCGTTTGCATACTGAGCCTGAGGCTTGGCATCGGTGAACCAGCTGATAAGCTTCCAGGAAGATTCAAGGTTCTTCGCGCCTCTCGGCATTACTATTGCAGAAACACCGGCAGGCGAAATATGATTGACCGTTCCGTCTTCCATTTCCCAGCCGAGTACGGGAACCATCTCCCAGACGTTGGCAAGCTCTGATGCGTAAACTATGAGGGTGTTATAGGTGGTATAATCGACGATTCCCAGCGGCATCTCACCGGTACGGAACCTGGTGGGGAAGTCATAAGCTACCGGGAAGCGGTAAGCGGTGAAAAGGTCGCAGATATTCGAGAATGCGGTAAGCGCTAAGTTGGAGTCAAGGTTTATGCGCATTCCGTCATCGGCGTATAGCTCGCCGCCCATCTGATAAAGGGCGAATATAGTTCCGCCGAGGCTGGACGGGAATGCTATCTCCATCTTGTTGTTCTGAAGGATAGGCAGGATGTTGAACATATCCGACCAGGTGTTCGGCAGCTCGATTTCAAGCTCTGCGAACACATCCATGCGGTAGAACATCATACTGAAAGAAAGCGTTGACGGTATACCATAGGTAGTTCCGTAAAGGGTAAGCGGGATCATCGCGGCAGGGCTGAACCTTGCCGTGACCTCGTCGAAGCCCTCATAATCATTCAGCGGAAGAACCGCGGAACGAATTGCGTAGTTTATGGTGTCTGCAGACCCCAGGAATGTTACGTCGGGACCGACGCCTGCAAGTATCGACGGAAGCAGAGAGCCGCCGGCGACAAGCTTGAGTTCAACCACGACATTCGAATCGGGGGTAAACTCATAGTCGATGAGCTGACGCAGAATCTGCGCCTGGTCGCGGCCCGCGGTATACCACATAGTTACCGCTTCGTCGGATTGAACTTCGGATGTTGCTCCGATGGTGTTATAATCGCTGTAGAATGAAGCGGCAAAGGATTTGATCTCATACCACACCGCCTGATACCATGAGGCTTTGGCGCGCGGAAGAGGAGAGCCGACCTGCTGAATAGTGATATAGTCGAGCTCAAGCGACTGCTTCTGAGCGGTATAAATCCAGGTTCCCAATGTACCTAAGTAAGATTTGAGGTTTCCGAGGTTCTTGGCTACCTCGTCCTCGTCTCCCGCCATACGCTCGACAAGGTTTGCAACGGTGTCGAGTGTCGCTACGTTGGCGCCGCGTCCTTTGTTGATTTCCGCAAGATTACTTGCTATTTCCCTGATAACTTCCGCTTCGTCCGCCATCGCCATGATTGTTTCCGGAATCAGACGGCCGAAGTTATAGTCGCGATATGCGTCAGGCGATGCGCCTGTAATCATAAGAATTTTAAGGTAAGCATCGTTGAGAATGGCAAGGCTTTCGGAAATCCGCGAAAGGATATCCGCCATTTCGCCTAAGTTGACTTCAAACTCAATTGTATTTTCGCCGGCTTTGAGAAGGAATTCGAAGCCTTCGTGATAGCCGTCGTTAAGAGCGCATGACTGCCAGGCGTCATTATAGAGGAAGCGGAGATAACTGGCTTCCTTGAACGGAACCTCGCCGTTTATGCGCACCTGGCGGGACACATACATACCGGTCAGGATCTCCTGGCGGTAACGCACGGCGATGTTATAAAGACCATCTTCGGGAACGGTCACAGTGTAACGGATCCACTGGCCGACGGTTTCCCATTTATCCGAACCGATGGTGTTCAGCTTGATGCGGCTGGCATCCTGCGGTTCGGTTATCGGTGAGCTGCGGTCATATATCGGATAGATAACCTGCTCCGATGTATTGGTCGGATTTTCGGCGTTTATCTTTATAGGCTCCGCGAGACTTACCTGCTTATATCCGGCGGACTGAGCAGCCGCAAGATATTCTTCGTAGGTCGGAAGAACCGCAACCGGAATAAAGCTGATCTTGCCTATTCCGACAGGTTCGCGGACGGCTTCTAAAGTAATTAAATGCTCGCCCTTTGTCAGATAGAACTCAAACGGTTCAACTATGAATCCGGTCGAGTCGGCGGCAATATAGGTGCGCCACTCCGGAGATTCAACCTTAGTCGTTCGGATGTCGTTTCCGGTGATATCGGTTGCGAAGACTCCGAATTCTCCGGGATACCGGTCTGACCAGACTTTGGTCATTTTAAGCGAACGCGCTTCATCAAACGGAACCTTTCCGTCTATATAAAGGGAACGCTCGATAGAGGTTGCTTTGCCTTCGACCGGATAATACTCGATCTTGAGACTATACTTTCCGTCAGACGGAATCGAAATCTTCCATGAAACCTTATCGGTTTCCGGAATGTAAAGGGCGGTGCGCCCTTCAAAGTTTTCAGTTTTGACTGTTGCGGTGGTTGTTTCGGAATCGTAAACCGTTCCGTCTACTTCACCGGCTGACGTTGCATACGGTTCATCCGCGTGTTTTGCCTGATATTCGTTGTAGGAATCTGTGCCAAGCAGTTCCTTAACTTCTTCCAGGCTGCGCGAGAATGACGCCGTATTCGTAGCGTCTGCCGCGTATGACATAAACGGAAGAACACCCAACAGCATAACTGCAACCAAGGAGAACGCGAGCATCCGTTTTGCTCTGGTTTTGTTCATGGACTTTTCCTCCTGAAAAGAATTGGGGATGCCGGGTAAACAAAGATACCGTTTCCCGTAGTCGGCTCCGTCGCATCTCATGGCGATCGGAAGCCCGGCGGACGGGAATCCCGCCGTGCGGAAAGAATCCGCCGCTCCGGAATAACTCCGGCTTCAGGGCAAAGCAGGAACATGTGTTTTCATGATATTATACGGCGATCCGTTCGGTTCTTTAAAAAACCGGCGGTTCTTTCAAAACCGCGCGACGCCTTTCGGGTCGGTTACAGCGCGCTTCAAGGGACGTGCTTTCAGCCCTATCCGCCCATATTCCGCGGCATTTCTGCCCGGAAATATGTCCTACGCTGCATACATGGTATGCTGCCCATACAAAACACTTGGCGTAACAGGCAAAACTATGAAAAATTTCAAGTTCGGCCCGGGCAGCCAACCGTGTATGCGGCGTACCGTGCGCCAGCCGGATTTCCCTTCGGTGCCATGCCCTGATATAGTTCCACGGGTCATCCCCTCGGAACACCCGCTAAAATCGACGCTGATGCGCCGTGTTTGCGGATAATGCGGAAACAACAGATGAGCAACACGCCCCGCTCCGGTCCGCTCTGCAGCATTCCGGCAGCAGAAGCCGGTGTATACTCCGTTATATCGATTATTCCCGCTTATTACATATAATGATATCATAGCCTGAGCCGGATGTCAATAGTAAAAATATTCGTCTTTGACAGAATTTTTATGCAAAACGCGTTGTTTTCGGGTGTTTTTCACATAATTTGCGGCAATTTCGAGTGTAACCGCTGTTTTTTTATAAATATTCTACATTATAGATAACGCAAAGGAAAAACACCTTTTTATGAATCAAGCCGGAATATCATACGGTTGTTTGCCGCTTAAAATCGCTTTGATTTACGGTTTTAGCCTTATTTTCCGCGCTTTCCGCGTTATTTTTATTCCTGAATTTCGCTGATGGGCGACTTTCCGGATGAATAATTAAAAAGCCCCCTTTGTCGATTTTTACGGATATCTTCATACGCAAGTCAATACATTAATTTTGCACAAACTTTGATAGAGTGTCAATATGATTAACACAATATGTTATTTATTTTGATATTTAACATAGCGACCGATTAAAACGGCTGGCCCTTAATACGGGTCAGCCGTTGATTTATTTGGTTTAATATTCAATACCTAAAACGGAGAGAATGGTTTTGACAGCCTCTGCATCCGCCGCGTATACAAGACCGCTGCCGCAGGTGAAGTATCCGCTTTCTTCAACCGTGCCAACGGTAAACGAGGCGGTTTTATCTATGTGGACGGTCGAAGTGTAGCTTGAAGTCTTGCCGGTGTTGTCGGTGTTTTCCACAGTCTGAGCTTCTTTATAGGCGATATCGACGGTGGCTCCGCGATCGAAGCCGTAGACTGCAAGCGAAGCCTCCGGAGAATCTCCGGGGCTGATATAGCCGACGACGGCAAGCCCTCCGCGGACTATATTTGAAAATGCAGTTTCAAGCTCTCCGGTTTTTTCGCCGTCGAGAACCTCCGCCGCAAAAGTCATTTCGATCGAGTCGTATATGTCTTCGTCGAGTACCGGAGGAATGTCGACTTCCGCCAAATCAAGCAAAGAATATTCGAAAAACGGGTTAAGCCCTGTCGGTATTATATACACCTTGTCGGTGCCGCCGATATTGAAATAATATCCGTCAAGCATCTTGTTGTAGTCGCCGATTTTGTAATTTCTCTCGGCGTCTTCAAAAATCGCGGTGATATCGAGGTAAGGATTGTCAAGACCGTATTCGGCGAAGTTCTCTTTCGTTTCTTCAACCAGACGGTTGGCTTTTATCTTGCTTATCGCCGACGCCATCGACGCGGGGATCTCAAATTTGACCGGGAAAGACGGTTCGTCCCGATACTGCCATTTATAAAGAATGTCGTCGAACTTAAGAGCTATCGTTTCGCCGTTCAGTGTGTATTTTATCTCTTTTATCTTTGACGGATCGTCGTCGGCTATCATCATATCGCCCGCGGGCGCCGGCGGCGGCGCGTCCGGTTTTATCAGAGCGCTGACGATAAAATACCCGCCTATCAGCACCGCCATTACAACGGCGGCGATTATAAGATTTTTAATTCGCATTGTAAGAATCCCGAAAAATCATCAGGCGCGGCGGCGCTTTATCCAGACGCGGAGACCGATAAGAATTACCGTCACCGGAATAATTGCCGCTATCACGACGCTCCAGATGTTTTTCTCAGTCTCGGTAAGGATCAGAGCCGCGACCTGAAGCTGTTTTGTCGCAATCGAAACCGATTCGCTCTTGCCGCCTATCCAGCCCATCGAGGTAAGGAAGAAACTGCTGTTGCCACCCGCGACATATTGATCGATTGTCTCGTCAAGCAGGTAGGGAGAGGTGAACCAAAGGAATCTGGTGTTCCCTTCCTCGGCTATTGCGGCTATCGCAAACGGTCCTTCGGTGTCGTTATCGCCGGGCTCAAGGTCGGATATCTCGCCGTGTTTTGAATAGGCGCTGTTTGAGGTATAAAGCAGGCTTGTGACATTGACCGTCGCTCTCGGAGCCGTCTCTGCGACTTTTATCCCCATCGAATACGGCATCATAACAAAGAAATTATCGGTAGGCATTGAGCTTATGATATCATGAGAGCCGATTTTCGGCAGCAGGAAATAAGGATAGGTGTTGTAATGATTTGCAGAGCCCTCTATGACAAGTCCCCAGTCTCCCGTCATTCCGTAATACTCGCCGAGTTTCTGAATGTTCGGCCGCGGCGTGTCGTCGGAAAATCCGGTCAGCAGCACCATGGAGCCGCCGCCTTTAAGGTAGTTCAGCAGCATATCGCTTTCGGTCGGGTTTATATCTGCCGTCGGGAAATTTATGAAGACGCAGTCGGCGTCTGCCGGAACGGACTCCGATGTAAGCAGATTAAGCTCGGCAAGTTCAAAGTTATCGTCACGGAGATAATTTTTCATCGTCTCTGAAAGATCGGCTTCGCCGTGACCGCCTAATATATATATTTTGGGTATCTCATCGGTCGTGACGTATTTCAGCGCCGATGTCAGTCTCGCTTCTCCCGCATAGCTTGAGCTGGTTTTAATCTGATAGGTATTCTCGTCTATGCTGTAATCGGTCACATAGATATCGTTATAATCAATTACCTGAGAGCGCTTGGCGCTTTCAACGATTACCGAGGAACCGGAGAGCGTCGCCGTAGTATATTTCTCGGTGAAGTTGGGATAAAGCGCCGGGTCGATCTGCCGGTATTTTATCTTGCTGTTAAGTCCGGTATACCTGCCTATCAGCTCGACTATGGTGTTGTCTTCGCTTCCCTGCTCGGCGACAAGATAAATGGTAACTTCCTCGCCGATGTCCCTGGCAATTTCCTCGGAATCGGGAGTTATCGAGTAAAGACCGACCGAGCTGTTGTCGATCTTTGTATATTTTGAGGGAATCCGGTTTACTATAAGGTTTATAAAGACCGCCGCTATCACGACTATCGCTGTTATCGCGACGCTGTAACCGCCCATGCGGAGACTGCGGCCGGAAAGGGTATCCTGATTATTTTCCGGCTTCCTTTCCTTTGTATTTACATTCATTTTATCTTCCATTATTATAATACCCCGCAATTATGACCAGCGACGCTTTTCGACAGACTGAACCGTAAGTACCATAAAAACCGCGCAGACGGTAATATAGTAAACGACGGCGGTAACATCGAAAATGCCGAACACAAAGTTATCAAGCCTTGACCAGAACGACAGGGTGCTGATGGTTTTGGAGAAAAGCCCTTCAAAGCGCGCACTTCCGGTAAAATAGAATACGGCGAGGATAAGCTCAAGTACCGCAGCTGCGGCAAAAGCCGTCCAGTAGCTCTTTGTCATATAATATATAAGGAGAGCCAAAAGAAGTATCACGACGGCAAAAGCTATATATGACGCCGATGCGGTCGCCGGAATAAGCATCGAGAGCGAACTCATCATATAGATTACAAGCATCGCGGCGAAGCTTATGACGGCGGCTATAAGCTGGCTTTCGGTAAGGCTCGACATAAACTCGCCCACCGCGATAAGCGAAGCGCCGAGCAGGAAGAAGCCGACCATGGCTCCGTAAGCCGACGTAAAACTTATCTTGCCGTAAAACGACATGATAATCGGATATACGCACATTACGGCGCAGGGGATGGCAAAAACCGTCAGAGCCGCGAAATATTTGCCAAGCACTATCTCCTTTACCGATATCGGCAGCGAATAGAGAAGCTGATCGGTTTTTGAATGGCGCTCTTCGGCGAAGATGCGCATTGTAAGGATCGGAACTACGAACAGAAGTATCATCGAGACCGAACCGAGGGAATATTCAAAATTCGGATATCCCTGGCGGAAATTTGTCATCGTAATAAAAATGCCGGCTATCAGCAGCACAAAGCCGATAAATATATAACCGACCATGCTTGAGAAAAAGGTCCGGAGCTCCTTGCGATATACGGCTCTCATTTGTTATCTTCCCCCTTATCATCGTCGCTTATGGTAAACAGCGAACGGTATTCGCCCTCATCCTGCTTTTTGCGCGGCTGACTTGTCTCAGCCGGCTGCTCTCTCTTTCGGAGCCTTGCGGCCATCTCCGCTTCCGCTTTGGCTTTTTCCTCGGCTTCGGCGGCTTCAAGCGCCTCCAAGTCAGGCTCATAGTCCCGGAAGTCTTCTTCGTCTTCATCGGCTTCGTCTTCTGACTCGTCGTCCTTAAGACCGACATTTTCATATCCGGCGCTTAACAGCGAATCATAGGTGAGCGACTCATCCGGCTCTGTTTCGTCTTCGCTTAATTCGGAAACTGCGGCGGGAAGGGCGTCCGCCTCGCGCGAGGCGGCTTCGTCATCGTCGTAGCTGTCCTGAGTAAGCATCAGGAAGACATCCTCAAGCGAAAGGCTTTCCGTCGTCATCGAAAGAATGGTGCAGCCGTTCTCAACAAGGGCTGTCGAAAGCTGAGCACGGATATCTGTGTCGCGGGGAACGCGGATCTCAGCCGCAAGATATTGAGGTTCGTCTTTATCCTGACCGTAGGTAAAATCGGTTATGCTGTCTTTTACCGTATCGACCGCCATCCGCAGACCGCCTTCATCTCCCGACACCAGCAGACGGACGGTTGAGCTTGATGTATAGTGGGTGGCGAGGTTTTCAAGCGTGTCCTGCGCGACGAGTTTGCCTTTGGATATGATTAACACATAATCACAGACGGCGCTTATCTCGGAAAGGATATGGGAGCTTAAAATAACGGTGTGGTTTGTGCCGAGTGATTTTATAAGCTCGCGAATCTCGATTATCTGCTTGGGGTCGAGACCGACGGTCGGCTCGTCGAGGATTATAACCTCCGGCTCTCCGAGCATCGCCTGCGCTATTCCGACGCGCTGGCGGTAACCTTTTGAAAGGTTCTTTATCAGCCTGTCCTGCATGTCGGTGATTCCGGTTACCTGCATAACCTGCTCGATCTTCTCGTCGACAAGACCTCTGTCTACCTCCTTTGCCTCTGCGACAAAGCGAAGATACTCATAAGGGGTCATATCCATATAAAGCGGCGGAAATTCCGGCAGGTAACCGATACTTCTCTTCGCCTTTATCGGCTCTTCGTAAATATCGTAACCGTTTATTTTGACGGTTCCCTCGGTTGCGGCAAGGCAGCCGGCTATAATGTTCATCGTAGTTGATTTCCCGGCGCCGTTGGGACCGAGAAAACCGTATATATGGCCGCTTTTGACATTGAAATTCAGATGGTCGATAGCATAATTCGACCCGTATTTCTTTGTAAGATTTTTTACTTCTATCAAATCAAGTCATCTCCCGAAATTGGTATCTGTTTTAAGGCGCGGCGCCAACGCCGCCGCGTCATCGAAGCAGCGTCGCTTTCGCCTATTATATTTTACCTCAATAATGTGATAACGGTGTGATTGTTCCTGTTAAAATTATTTCTCTGCTGTAAATCCGGTGTAAAATTACATCGCCGTCAAAGCCGGCGATAATAAGAAATCTCAAAGCCCGCCTCGGTTGTAAGGCTTTCGAGGGCGGCGAGCTTTTTTTCGTCTTGCCGTGATGTCTTATAAGAATAGGGTGTCATATCAAAAAGGGCGCGGATATCTTCCGGTTCCGAAAGAGTCAGCTGATATTCGACCCTCTCGGTTTTCAGGAGCGCGAATCCGGGCATCGGCGGGCGGGTCTCGTCGTTTTCGTAAGGTGTTTCGTAAACCGCGACTTTCAATCCCCACAAATGCCTTGCCGCAGGGGTAACTCGAATAAGCAGCCCGCCGGGCAGAAGCACCCTTGAAAATTCCGCCGCCGCGAGCGGAGCAAACACCGACAAGACGGCGGAAAACGAGTTTTCGGCGAAAGGGAGAGCGTTTACCGAGGCGGCGGCGCAGAAAATACGCTTCATCCGCTCCATCGGGCGCCATCTTGAAGCCGCCATTTCCGCGGCGTCGGCGCTTACATCGACAAGCGATAAGGGGAAACGCTCCCCCGACGCCGAATCGATATATTTCGAGTAATATCCCTCTCCGCAGCCGGCGTCAAGCAATTCGGCTTTGTTTTCGGTCGTGGCTGCCGCAAGCGCCTTTGCAAGCGGCAGGTAATAGCCTTTTTCGAGGAATGCTCTTCTTGAGCGCAGCATCTCGCGGCTGTCGCCGTGACCGCGCCTTCCCAAAAGGTTTACCGCTCCTTTGGAGGAAATATCAAAGCAATGAGCATTGTCGCAATAAAAGGAACCCATCATAGACCCGCCGCTTTCTGCGCGCCTGAAAAGCGGCAGAGAGCAGATCGGGCAGATAAATACAGCCACTTACCTTTCGCTCAGCTCTTCGAATTTCGTAAGCAACTTGTCTAATGATTTTTCAAACTTGGTGACCTGCTTATCAATCGTCGACTGCCAGTCAAGTTTTCTCTTATCCATCTGCGAACGCCAGAGATGGATAAGGTCGTTCAATGAATTCGAGTTTACGACGCCGAAGTTAAAGCTGCGGCCGGCAAGGATCAGGTCATACATTTCCGCGTCATTGTCGCCGCGGGCGTATTTGCGCTTAAGGGCGATCTCGAAATAAGCCGGGGTAACATATCGATAGGAATACTCGCCCATCGCTTCAAGTACCGCAGATGCCGCTTCGACCTGTTGGCAGGAGGCGGAAATCGCGAAGATCGAATAGCAGTCGTGAACCGTTGTATGGTATTCCTCTTGAATTTCGTCCCATTTAAATACCGGCAGCACTCCGTAATCGTCTTCCATCTCGCGGAGAAGGTCGGTTGTGACGAACATATCGATAAGGAAGGTCGAGCGCCCCTCAAGGAAAGCCTTGTCCGCGGCTTCGATGGATTCGAAGGTGTAATATCCGGCGTTTACGCCGTCGTTGTTGAAGTAAAGGTCGTAAACCTTCTGATAAGCCTGCGCAGTCTTCTCATTATTATATACGAGGCGCGGAATGCCGTCCCCGTCCTTTTCTGTTATCGGAAGGTTAAGAGACGCCTGGAAGGAATCGAGCGGAACCGAAGCGGTCGGGGCAAACCATGCGTAGAAGTCCTCGTCATCGCGCTCGCCGTTGCCGTTGAGGTCGCTGTATCCGTCTTTTACCAGCGCGCCGAAACGGTCGATGGTCCACTTGCCGCGATATACTTCGTCATAGAAATCGAGATCCTTATAATAAGATTCCTGCAGCTTTTTATTGAAGAAAGTCGCGTATACCCGATTGGTGGCGGTAAGCGACAGGTCGCCGGTGATGGTCCAGAGACAGCCGAAGATGGTAAGCTCTTCGACAAAGGACTTGTTCCACCACGGACTTGATTCATTAAAATATTCGGTGGTTAAAAGATCGGTGAAGTAGCCTTCCGCCGCGAGCGGAGAGCCGTAATAGGCGAACATCGGAACTATGTCATAAGCTCCGTCGCCTGCCGTGACCGACTTTTTGATGTTGGTCAGATAGGCGCCGTTGTCGTCGGTGCCGGGGTCGACGAAGTTCAGCTTGACGTTAAGTCTCTCTTCAACGTCGCGATTGCGCTTGAAGACGGCGTCGTTGATGACTTCGCCGTTTTCGGACTCGGCTAAAAATTCATAAGCCGACTCAACCGCGTTTACGATAGGGCGGTAAGGAAGATTGACCGTCGCCCCGTTAAGATCAAGATCGTCCGGCAGACTGCTTTCAACAACAGGTCTTCCGAATTCATCGACCGGTTCGGTTGTCTCGGCTTCGGTGGTTTCCGTTTCCGCAGCCTGAGTTACCGATTCTGGAACCGAGCTGTCCTGACCGCATGAGACGAAAGCCGACATGAGTATAAGTGCGGAAAGGATAAGCGCTGATATCTTTTTTTGTTCCATATTGATTATCCTCCGATTTATATTTTCCCTCTTAAATCAAAGATTTTTATCTTCAAAATATTATATCACATCATGAACAACTTGTCAATAATTGAGAATGATTAAAAAACGAGGCTGAATTGATGAAAATCTTACAATAAAAAATAATAAATATCTTGTTTTATTATCAGTAATGTGATATAATTAGTAAAGAAAGTCAACTTATGCAAAAAAACGAGGAGGCACCAAATGAAATTTTGTCCTAATTGCCAGCAGACATTTCCGGATCAGGCCAATATGTGCGGCAGCTGCGGAGGACCGCTTACATATATCCCTGATCAGAACCAGGTTCAGCACGCAGTCAACCCTAACGACCACACCGCGGAATATGACCCCAAGGACATTTCCGACAACAAAGTTTTTGCGATGCTGCCCTATATCTTGAGCATTGCCGGAATAATTATCGCGATGCTCGGCGCCCCCGATTCTCCGTATACCAAGTATCATATTAAACAAGCACTGAAAATTACGGTTACAGAGGCTCTTTTGGTATTGATTACCGCCGTTCTTGCATTTACCATCATTGTCCCCATTGCCGCGGCGATCTGCTTTACAATACTTGCCGTAGTAAATATTATTTGTTTCTTCCGGGTATGCAGCGGCAAAGCTATCGATGCCCCGATCATAAGCTCGCTTAAGTTCTTTGACTAAACATCCGCGTTAATTCGCCGGCATCCAAGTCTGTTTTGTGACTTGGATGCCGGTTTTTTATTCTGTTTGCTGCCTAAGTCAGCGCTGAATTGCCTCTGTACCGTCTTCAAAGAAGCTGAATTCAATCCCGCCGTTGCGGGTAAGATAGGTTTTTACATTATTTTTCTCGAGCAGCAGGAGGGTTTCTTCATCTTCCGGTTCCGCCGCCGAACTTGTAATAACCGCGTATTCCGGCGATGCGCGGGAGATAAACTCAATAAGCGCGCCCCTGTATTCGCCGTGAGAAGGTATTTTCAAAAGATCGCAGGAGATGTCGTCTTCGATTGCGGAAAGCTCCTTTAGCCTGTCTTTTTCTGCGTCTCCGGTAAAAAATGCGGAGCGATTTCCGACCCGTATCATAACAGCGAGAGAGCTGTTGTTGGAGGTATTGTTTTTACCATAATCGGTCTTCTGCGGCGGGTAGACGGTTATCTGCGCGTCTCCCCAGGCAATTTCGGTTCTGGCGGTTATTGTTTCCGCATCAATGCCGGCGTCGGCGACCGCCTTTAAATAGGCGTCGTATTCCGGGCTTTCTCTGTATTCAAATGAAGTGTATATCTTTCCGACCGGCAGCGTGTTTATGATTTTCGCCGCTCCGCCGACATGATCGCTGTCGAAATGCGTTATGAACAGATAGTCGATCTCACCGATTCCGATATCTTCAAAACAGCCCAGCACCGCCGCTCCGCCGATAACTTCACCGCAGTCGACCACGGCGGCTCGCCCGCCTGCGGTTATAACGAAAGCGTCTGCTTTTCCGACGTTAAGGGCGTATACCTTCATCAGCAGAGGCTTGTCAGACGCAGTCCCGCTTTGCGTTAATATAAGCGCCGCGACCAGAACTATAAGCGCGGACGCCAGCAGGACTACAACAAGCAGCTTCTGTTTTCCCGTAAAATCTTTTTTGGTTGTCATACGGCAGATATCCTGCAAAAGACGATGTCGCGTCTTTTATGAGTATAGCTTAAAAGAAAATCGTTTCCGTCGGCGATGACGGTCGGATATGAATACTCGCCTTCCCCGTCTTCAAGCGTGATGCCGTTATTAAAACTATCTCCGCCGTCATAGCTAAACAGCAGTTTCAGCGGGGTGCGCTCGGAAGATGACACGGGATTGCAGCAGAGGGCGAGTATATTTTCCGAATTCACGGCGCAGCAGATACCGCTGTTATTATTCGGAATATCGGTGCGATAAGCGGGAGACCAATTTATGCCGTTTTCGCTGTCGGAGCGATAAACGGCGCCCCAAGTCGAGCGCATTAAAGCGTGGACGCCGCGGCTGTCCCGCCAGAGCGAGGGCTGGATTATACCGTTGCGTTTTTTTGTTCTGAAAGCCTCGCCTAACACCTCGTCATACTTGTAATCGAGCGGCTTTGTAACATGCCAGCTTTTTCCTTCGTCGAAGCTGACATCAAGCTCCGTCGTCCAGGCTGTATGAGTTTCAACCGATCGGGGCGCGATCAGTGTTCCGTCGGTAAGCAACGGCGGATTCTTCACCGGTCCTCTTCCGCCGGAGATATCCCCCGGCACAAGCGGCTGTGGTTTTGCCCAGTTTACTCCGTCAGCCGATTCGGTGATATAAGTCACCCAGCCGGGAATAGTCTTCCCCGTCTTAAACCAGAGGATGAATTTTCCGCCCAAAACCGACAGCACCGGATTCCAGTGCGCTTCGTCGCTTATCTTTATTTTTATCGGCGGGAGAAAGCCCGCTTCGCCTTTCATCGAAACGAAGATTCCGACGTCGTCCCGCCCTTCCGCGGTGCCGCCGAAAGCCGCAACACAGATTCCGGCGCCCGGAAGACAAGCCACGGTTGACGCGTGGCAGCTTTTAAAGTATTTATTCTCGCCGAAAACAAACATTCTTTCGGCAACAGCGAATTTCTTCATTATAATTTTAACGGCAATCCGCCGGATTCTCCTTTCCTGTGGATTTTTTATTTTATCACATTTTATGGTTTGGTTCAAGCCGTGATTTTTACGTTTAAGTAAATAAAAAAGGCGAAGCCCTTATCGGGGCTTCGCCGGAGGTTTTTATCAGCCCTCTACGCGCTTGATGAATTCGATCTTCTGGAACTGGACGTTGCCGCTGTCGGCGGATGACGGGTCGATACGGAAAGCGTTGAACACTCCCGTCCAGTCGGGGCTCTCGGAGGTGTCGAAGTCGCAGATTTCGAAGTCTGCGGTGCCGGTTTCGGCGGTGGTCTTGAGTGAGGCAGACTCGTTATATCCGGTCACGGTATCGGTGAGGAAGAAGAGCTGCATTGAGCCGTCTCCGGCGGTCGACTTGAAATAGAAGCGGATGATGCCTATATCGTCAGCCGCAAGTCCCATCTTCTTGTCATGATATTCCATAAACGGGTCGCCGCCGGTTATGTCGGTAATATAGACTCCGTTTTCGACTTTACCGGGAGCCAACGAGTGATATCCTCTGAAATATTTGAATTCGGGATCGGTAAAGACTATCTCTTTTATAATCTGTTCCTCGTATACCGAAATCTCGGTTTCGGCAGTTACGCCGTCGGAGGTGGTGACGGTTATGACAGCCTTGCCGAGGGCAACTCCTTTTATCTTGATCGCAAGTTTTCCGTCGTCGCCGGGAACACCCGAAGCTTCGGCGGAGAGAGCTACGTTCTCATCAGATGAGGCGATAGTCAATGTCGCTTCTTTTGAGGGGTCTATCTTGAGACGGGCGGTTATCTCTCCCTCGGCTCCGGCAAGGACTTTAATTGCCTTGTTTACCTTGAGTTCGGTTTCGATCGGCGGTTCGGTTTCTTCTACCGTAGTGGTCTCGGCTGCCGTGGTGTCCTCGGCAGCCGGCTCCGCCGCTTCCTCACCACAAGCCAGCAGAGCGGTCATCAGCAGTAATACGGATAAAACAAGAGAAAGTAACTTCAAAGTTTTCATATGATTACCTCTTTCTGACATTAATAGTGTTTTTTTGCCGGTACAGATATAGTATACCATATTTTTGCATAAATGCAATAGCTGTGATGATTTTTATTGAATATTTATTAAAGAGGTCAGGAACGGAAAAGCGCGTCGTTCATGCTTTCGGCCTCAATTTCGTAAGTGCGTCCGTCTATTATTTTCATATACGGTTTTGACGCCCCAAGCGGCAGACGATGTCGCTCGACAAGCTCCACCCTGAAGCGGATCGGCTTCTCAAATACAAGCGGTTTTATCTTGTCCGCGTTTTTATAAGCTTCGTACGCGGTGTCTTCTATCAGCTTCCGCGCCTTTGCAAGCGGCAGCAGCATTCCGCCGAAGGAAGTGACGCCTTTTTTGACTTCGGCGCAGTATACGCCGGGAATCAGCGCTCTCGCTTCGGCGCAGACTTTGTCGTCGCCGGATACCATTATCACCGGTTTTCCCAAGTCGCCGGCGATACCGGCGTCGATTGCGACTTCTCCGGCTTTTTGTCCGTTTATCCAATAATTCTGGATCGAAGCGCTTGACATGCTGTGCTCAAGAATAGCCGACGGCGTTCCCGCCATCGCGTGATAACCAAGCAGTATTACCGCTCCGCAGTCATCGACGCCTAAAAAGCGTTCCTGTCCGGTCGAGCCGAGGATTATATAATCGACATCGTCGGATATCTGCTCCTGAAGCAGCGTATAGCTGCCGCCGTGGCAGTCGCGGACATAGACTTTTTCCGCACCGGCGCGCTTCAGCCCGCGGGCGCAGGCGTTGATATCCGCCGTCATGAAAGCGCGTCCCTCGGAAAACCGCCGCTCGCCGGGCAGCACCTGGTCGGTCGAATATATCCCGCTGATACCTTCAAGATCAGTCATTATTAGTACATTCATTGTTTGGCTCCTTTTTTATCTGAAATTACAAAAAAATAAAATAACTCGGAAAAACAACACGTCGGTCGGCTTCTCTTGTATATATTATAACATTTAAAAAGATAAAGCGCAAGCGTTTTATGCTGCCGGATTTACATAGAAAAGGCAATTTCAAAAATACTTTCTTTTTGATGCTTTTGACGGAAATGTTTTTGTTTTTTGACGGAGTCAGAGCAAAAATATCCGTTTTTTTGGTTGCATTCAGCAACTATATATGATATACTATGGTATAATAATTCAATACGAACAAATTTGTCCGAGGTATACAACATAATGTTTCAGGAAAAAATAAAGCCTTTCTGCGACGCTTTAAACGCAAGCGTCGGCTCTGTTATTTTCGGCAAAGACAGCCAGATCCGGCTTGTGACGACGGCGCTGATCTGCTCGGGACACGTGCTGCTCGACGATATCCCCGGAACCGGAAAAACTTCGCTCGCAAAGGCGCTTGCAAAATCGCTCGACTGCTCTTTCAAGCGGATTCAGTTTACCCCCGACCTGCTTCCCTCCGACATTTCCGGAATAAACTTCTTCAACCAGAAAAATCAGGAATTTCAGTTCAGAGAGGGACCGATTTTCACCGACATACTACTTGCGGATGAGCTGAATCGCACCACCCCGCGCACCCAGTCGGCGCTCCTTGAAGCGATGGAAGAGCGGCAGGCGACTATTGACGGTGTGTCTTATCCCCTCTCCGACAGCTTTTTTGTGATAGCTACCCAGAACCCGGTTGAGTCGGCGGGCGTTTTCCCGCTGCCTCAGGCTCAGATCGACCGCTTTCTGATGCGGCTGTCATTGGGATATCCGGATAAGACGGAAGAAAAAAGAATTCTCGACGAATACCGGACGCAAAGCCCCCTTGATGATTTAAAACCCGTCGCTTCGAAAAACGAACTTACCGAAGCCCGCGCGGCGGTAAGACAGATAACCGTTTCGGAAAGCATAAAGAATTATATTGTTTCCCTCGCAAACGCGACGAGAAGCGCGGAAAGCGTGCGGATAGGCGTCTCCCCCCGCGGCTCGCTCATGCTTATGCGGGCGGCGCAGGCATACGCGGGGAGCAGCGGCCGCGATTACGTTATTCCCGACGACATCAAGGCGGTCGCCCGCGCAGTCTGGGCGCACCGCATAGTTCCGCGTTCACAGAATACGATAAGGATGGCCGATTCCGGGGCAAACATTATAGATTACATCCTTGATTCGACCCCCGCCCCGATAGAATGATATGTATTTTATCGCTCTTTGCATGGCGCTGCTGATAGTCTTTTTCTTGCAGCGGCATATATATCGCAAGCATGTCTTCAACGGGATGCATTACAGGGTAACCGTCAGCGCGGAGGAGGTGTTTGAGGGCGACGACGTATATATTTACGAGGAGCTTTCAAACGACAAGGCGCTGCCGGTTCCGAACGCCAAGGTAGAAGCGCAGATTCCCGACGGGCTGGCGCTCCGGCTGATGACAGATGACGGCGGAGAACAGCTTTGCCGCTCGGTACAGTCAATCTTCGTTTTAGGCTCTCACCGGGTGATAAAAAGACGCTGGAGAATAAAATGCCTCCGCCGCGGGGTATACAACTTCGGCTCGGCGCTTGTTGTGACAAACGATCTCTTCGGTATGGATCCAAAGTCGAAGCGGCTCGTCGACGAGCCGGCAGCGCACAACCGGGTGGTGGTGCTGCCGAAGATAATCCGGATCACCGAAGAAATGACCCCATCCCTCTGGCTTACCGGCGGAAAAAACACGATGCGCTCGATACATACCGACCCGCTGATGATAGCCGGCTCGCGCGAATATACCCTCGAAGACCCGATGAACCGGATCAACTGGAAATCGACCGCCGTCCACAATCAGCTGATGGTAAACATCGAGGAATTCACCCGGCGCGGGCAGTTCAATCTGGTTCTGAACATGCAGACGCGCTCGCCGGAAAAAGATCCGACAACCCCCGCTTCTCCCGACCATATCGAGAGATGTATAACCGCCGCCGCTTCCCTTATCGACCATGTCGCGGACGAGGATTCTCCGCTGCGGCTCTATATCAACACGCCTCCCGAATCGATCGAATCCGTATTTCTCGAAGAGCCGGCGACCGACGACCCGAATGCAAAGCGCATAGTCATAACCCGGCTGTACCACGGAAAGCGCGACTTTATCGACGCCTTAAGACTGCTTGCCGATATTAAAATGCAGATATCGATCACGACGGAACAGCTTATGGATACCATAGCCGCTTCCGCCGATTATTACTGCGGCGGAGGGGATCTTATCATGGTCTCGTCTTATATCGACGCAAGGATGCTTAATTTCCGCGAAATCATGAAAAGCGCCGGCGTGAATGTCATATTCATGCTGACGACGACATATTCTCAGGCGGCGCCGCATCAGCTCGCCGACGCAGAGATTCATTATATGCCATGAAAAACGCAGTAAATTCAATTTTTAACATAGGAAACAGGCGGCTGTCGAACAGCTTTTCGGCGCTTTACAAGGCGCTCGCGGTCGCGGCGGTCTTATGCACGGTAATTCCTCTGCTTGAGACGATTACGGCAAGATCGCTCGGACTGCCTAAAATAACCGCCGTCATTTTTGCCGTCTTTTTCTGCATTATCGGTTATTCTCTTATGGAGCTTTATGCCCGGGTAATGAAAATAGAGCGGCGGGAAACGGATTTTTCTTACGAAGGATTTGTAAGGTTCTTCGATCTGAAATCGGCGGCGCTGCCGCTTGCGGCGTCGGCAATCGTGACGCTTCCCTTTTATTCGCTTTTCAGGTTTTATATACGGATGAGATATGAAATCGGCATCGACAGATATTTTGACGCGCACTCCGCCTGGCCGATCTTTCTTACCCTTCTCGCCTTTGCCCTCTGCGCTTTGGGGATATTCCTCTGGTTTTATCCTTATTACAGAATAATAAGCGCCCGTACCTTCTACTGGCTGCTTGCGCCGCTCGGTATCGGTTTTGTCGCAAGCTATGAGGATACAAGTTTTCTTACCGTCTGCGCCGCATTCTATCTGTTTTTCGCCTTTATAGTGATTAATCAGTCTGAGCTGATACAGTCTGTTGTTTTGGCCGACTCGGCTACCCGCGGCAGATTAAGCGACGGAAATACCAGGGGGCTTGCTCCCGACCGCCTGTTCGGGACGGTCACGCCGGCTATGCGGCTTTACAACATCGCCCTTCTATTGCTTACATCCGGCGCGATCGCGGTCGCGCTGCTCCTTTGCGTTACAGTTGTCGTCGGTTTTACCTCGCTTATGCGGCTCTTGCTGTTTGTCGTTCTGGGCGCAATTTTCAAAGACGCCGACGAAGGTTATTACGAGGCCGAGGAAGCCGCCGAAAAAGCAGAAAGATTCGCTTTTAATCCGACGATTTACGACCTCGGCAGCGAAACCGAGACGAAGGCTTATTTCTGGTTTTTCATTCTGCTCTGCATCGGTGTGATTGTCTTCTTTATTCTTGCCGCGCGAAAGGGTTTATTCAAAAAAATCGGGCAGTTCTTCGCCTCGCTGTATAAGATGATACTTGATTTTATCACCATGCTTTTCAACCTTCGTCACAGACGCAAAGAAAAAGCTCCTCAGCCGCAGAATATCGGATATCAGGACATCGAAAGTGAAATAAGCGAAGACGAATCGAGGAGAAGAAGACAGGCTGATACCCCCGACGATTTAACCTTCCGCGGATTTTTAAGACGTATCAACGCCGTGAAAAATCCTGGCGAGCGGTTCTGCCGCGCATACGCAGAGCTTGCCGCCGCCTGGCGGCGGGCAGGATACGGGCTGAAACCCGGGGATTCTCCGCGACAGCTGAGACAAGGCGTTGAAGAGAAGACAAGCGCAAGCGGTCTCGGCGAAATCACCGAGCTTTACGAACGGACGCGCTACGGCGAAATAACCCCCGACGAAAATCAAGCCGCCGCAAAAACCGACGAGATAAGCGGCATGATGAGAAAATATGCCGAATAAAAGCCGTTTTATTTCTATGACGCATATGTTTGAAGAAAGGAGCAAGAATGTTTAAGCCCGGAATAGTATCGGTCACTTTCAGAGAGCTTTCAATAGACGGAATAATAGACCTATGCCGCGAAAATTGTCTTTCTGCGATTGAAATCGGCGGAGACGTTCATCTGCGCCCGGGAGATCTGCGGGAGGCGGAGAGGATATCCGTTCTATGCCGTGAAGCCGAAGTTTTTCCCGTATCATACGGCTCGTATTACCGCTGCGAAGAAAATTCGGGAGCGGAAGATGTGATTGATACCGCCGCCGCCCTCGGCGCTTCGAATATCCGCATCTGGGCGGGAAATATCGGCTCTGCCGCCTTATCCGGAGACATGAACCTGAGAAATCGGGCGAATGTCGCTGCCGCCGCGAGGAATTTCTGCCGCGCTGCAGATAAAAGGAATCTGAGCGTTTCCTTCGAGTGGCATCAGAATACCCTTACAGACACGCTTGATTCGGCATTGCGTCTGATCGAAGATATAAACGAACCGAACCTTTCTCTTTACTGGCAGCCGAACCAGTTCAGGGAATTTGAAACGAATATTTATGAGCTGAAAGCCGCCCTGCCATATGTCAGCAATGTTCATGTATTTGCATGGCGCGGCAATGACAAATTCCCTCTCTGCGAGCAGGCGGCGGAATGGGAAAGCTATCTTTCCGTCCTTTCGTCCGACGGCAGAGAGCGGGCGCTGCTGCTTGAATTTATGCCGAACGGCAAACCGGAAGAGCTTGTCCGCGAAGCCTCGTCGCTTAAGTCGTTGATAGAAGGAACAAGCTGCAAATACTAAAGCGATAACATCGGCTTATGTTAATTTTTCATTACATTTTACGGCGGGGTATTGACATTCCGCCGTTTTTTATGTATAATATTGCACAATAAACCAACAAACGCTGTGACGGAGACGGTTTTGCCGGTTCGCAGGCGCCAGAGAGCCCGTATTTTGGTGAAAACGGGACTTGCGGCAGCAAAACAGATCACTCCCAAGCGGCGTTCCCGAAAACGGAAAGACGAGCTCGAGACGTATTTTCCGCCATTAAGGAACGACGTATATGCTACGTTATAGGCAAGCGGCTTGTCTGAGCCGAGTAAAGAGGTCTGTCTCGATTTGTTTTTACACATAACTCCGAGACGGGCAAATTACGGGTGGTACCGCGGAAAATGAATGTTTTTCGTCCCGATTTTTCGGGGCGTTTTTTGTTTTTTTCCTGTCAGACGAAGAATATTTTGTCAGAACACGAGGTTATTTAATCAATGTCAATGAATGAATTCCAGAACGGCGTAAGAGAAGAAATAATGGCGATAGCGGCGCGCATAAAGGAGCTCCGCACGATCCTCGGCAAAAGCGCCGAAGATATGGCAGCCGTAACAAATCTTTCGGTTGAAGATTATCTTAAGGGGGAAAGCGGCGAGAGCGACCTCAGCTTCACTTTTGTCCACAACTGCGCAAAGGCGCTCGGGGTCGAGATTACCGACCTTATGACGGGTACCAGCCCCAGGCTTACCACGATGAGCATTGTCCGCTCCGGAGAAGGGCTTAAGCTTGAGCGACGCCGCGGATTCAATTATTCCCACCTTGCGTCGAACTTCAAGGGCAGACTTTCCGAGCCCTTCCTCGTCCGCGCCAAATACGACGCCGATGCAGAAGCAAAACCGATCCCGCTCGCAATGCACGCAGGCGAGGAATTCGATTATGTCATTTCGGGACAGCTGAAAGTCAATGTAAACGGACACATCGACACCCTTTATCCCGGCGACGCGATTTATTACAATTCAAGCGAACCCCACGGAATGATTGCCGTCGGAGGAGAAGACTGCTTATTTATCGCGGTGGTAACCGACGCCGCCGGCAAAGCTTATGAATACGACCCGAGGCTTGTTTCCGCCGTCGCACCTCTCACCAAGAAGGTTAAATACGGCGATTTCATCGAGTCTGAAGAAAACGAAGCGGGCGAGCTTGTCAATATCGAGTTTTTAAATACCGACCGCTACAACTTCGCTTTCGATACCGTCGATAAGCTGGCGGAGGAAAATCCGGACGGACTTGCGATGATACATGTCGCTCTCGACAAGACGGTAAAGAAATACACTTTTGACGATATTAAGCGTCTGTCCGCAAAAGCCGCGAACTATTTCGAATCGGTCGGCATCGAAAAGGGCGATCGCGTTATGCTTGTACTTAGGCGGCAGGAACAGTTCTGGTTCGCCGTCCTCGGACTCTGCAAATTGGGCGCGGTAGTCGTTCCGGCTACTCATCTTCTGATGGAGAAGGATTTCGTTTACCGCTTTGAAAACGCGGGAATCAAGGCGCTCGTCTGCACCACGCACGGAACCGTCGCCGACGAAGCGGACAAGGCCGTTAAATCTTCTCCTTCCCTCAAGCTCCGCATCAGCGCCGGAGGCAAGCGCGACGGCTGGCTTGACTTCGACGAGGGCATGGAAATGATGTCCGACGTATTCGAGCGGCGTCCCGACACTCCCTGCGGAGAGGAGCAGAATATGCTCATGCTGTTCAGCTCCGGCACTTCCGGTTATCCGAAAGCGGTCATGCACAGCTACACCTATCCGCTCGCGCACTTCATAACCGCAAAATACTGGCACATGGTCGAGCCGGGCGGAGTGCATCTTACCATATCCGACACCGGATGGGGCAAGGCGCTCTGGGGCAAGCTTTACGGTCAGTGGCTCTGCGGCGGGACAGTATTTGTCTATGACTTTGAAAGCTTCAATCCCGCAGACATACTGCCGATGTTCCGCGAACACAACATCACGACTTTCTGCGCTCCGCCGACGATGTACCGCTACTTCATCAAGTATGATCTGTCAAAATACGACCTTTCGAGTCTGAAGCATTCAACCGTTGCCGGTGAAGCTCTGAACCCCGAAGTTTACAATCAGTGGCTGAAGGCGACCGGAATCAAGCTGATGGAGGGCTACGGCCAGACCGAGACGACGCTTACCATTGCGAACCTCTTCGGAATGACGCCTAAGCCCGGCTCGATGGGCAGACCGAACCCGATGTACCGGGTGGCCGTGCTCGACGAAGACGGAAATGAAGCGAGAATCGGCGAAACCGGCGAGATCTGCATAAAGACCGACGGCGAAAACGCCTATAATCCGGGCAAACGGCAGCCGGGACTTACGCTCGGTTATTACAGCGCTACCGCTCCCGACAGCATCGACCGCGAGACCACCGACGAGGCCTGGCATGACGGCTGGTATCACACCGGCGACACCGCATGGGTCGATGAGGACGGATACCTCTGGTATGTCGGCCGCAACGACGACCTTATCAAATCGTCCGGATACAGAATCGGGCCGTTCGAGATTGAGTCGGTTATCATGGAGATGCCTTTTGTCCTTGAATGCGCCATTACCGCCGTGCCCGATCCGGTAAGAGGTCAGATAGTCAAGGCGACGATAGTCACCGTCGCAGGCACCGTTACAAGCGAGGAGCTTAAAAAAGAAGTTCAGGACTACGTCAAGCACCATACCGCGCCTTACAAATACCCCCGCGTCGTCGAATTCGTCGACGAGCTGCCGAAGACGATCTCCGGAAAGATACGGAGAAACGTTATCAGGGGCGGAAACAAATAATATACAGACAGAAGTTTTCCCCGCCGGCGCGATTTATGCCGGCGGGGAAAATTATAGGATTAGGTCATAATATGTTGAATTATAATTGAAATATAAATAACTAAACAAATAGAAAACATGAATGTGTTGTCAATCAACATATTATGACACATCTTTGTTTGTGATTATATGAAACACATAAAAAATAATTGATAATATTATCGTAATATATATTTGTGAACTTTTCTATTGTCCGGAACAAATGAACAAGGGGGCTGTATCAAAACTCAAATTTTGTTACAGCCCCTTTTTTTATGAAACCCCGGTTAAAATTCACCCCAAACCTTTGGAAAAACGGCAAAAGAAAACAAAAAACAACATAGAAACACAGGGCATGA
>JAAZIU010000036.1 GCA_012800735.1 Clostridiales bacterium
ATGCTTGCTCCGGCTGAAAAATAAGGCATGAACAGTTTTGAAAGGTAAAATGGGGCGGTTACTCCCACCTTAAGCGCGTATTCAAACTCTTCGTAGCTTATCGAATCGATGCCGCCAGAAAAAGGCGCGGCGTTGTTGATAAGATAATCGACATGACCGAAGTCTTGTATGACTTTTTGAGCGAAGCGCTCTAATGTCGCCTTATCGGCAAGATCGCCCCTGAAATATTCGTTTTCGCGAATGTCGATCAGGCACACTTTTGCTCCGGCTTTGGCAAATTCCTCGCAGATGCATTTCCCTATGCCGTGCGCTCCGCCGGTTACGACTGCAACTTTATTTTCGAAGTCCATTTTTTACCTCTTTTTTGTCTTCCGGCTATATTTAACACTGCCATGTTTTTAGTTTGATTAATTATATACCGTAAACAACGGCGCCGATTACGGCGGATATAACAATAAGCATTATCGGAGACAGTTTCTTCTTGGCTATCCGCTTATATACAAACATGGCAATCAATAATAGCGCGGTGATGACGATTGATTCAATGCTGAGTTTCGGGCTTGAAAATTCTCCCAGACAGTTTTTAAATATCATATAAAGACCGGTTGCCAGGATAATACCTATCATACACGGGGACAAACCGCGCAGAACTGCCTGAACATATTTGTTTTTCAGCGCGGTTTTCAGGAAGACCGTCACCAACAAAATTATCAGGAATGCCGGCAGAACTACCGCGAGAGTGGCTACCACGGCGCCCAAAACTCCGCCCTGAGCGCCTCCGACATATGTCGCAACATTTACCATAATTGAGCCGGGAGTGCTTTCGCTTACAGCTACCATGTATGTCAGTGATTCTTCTGTCATCCATCCGTATGACAGAACAACATCACGAATCAGAGGGATGGCTGCGTAAGCGCCGCCGAAGGCAAAGCATCCGACTTTCAGAAAACCGAGAAACAGCTCAAGATAAATCATTCGGCCGCACCGGCTTTCTTCTTCGATACGTCTTTTATGATAAAAATAGTTAAACTGACTGCAGCGGCAATAAGCATCAAGCTGATGGATGAGAAGTTCCATGCAAAGATGTTTATGCACAGCATAACAACGCAGGAACATACCATGATAGCTGTCGATAATATGTCTTTTTGCATTTTATTTGCCATATTTATCGCTGCGTCTAAAATTAAAATGCCGACGGCGATTTTGATGCCCCTGAAAGCATTTGCGATAATGGTAAACTCGAGAAAGTTATCGAAAAATATCGAAATCAGATAAATAACCGCAAATGACGGCAGAATGACTCCCAATGTGGCGACGATCGCGCCGATTATGCCGGCTTTTTTATATCCGGTGAAGGTGGCGCAGTTAATGGCAATGGGTCCGGGGGTTGATTCGGCGATGACGGTCAGATTCATCAGCTCATCGTCGGTGATCCATTCTTTTCGTTTAACGCAGTCATTTTCTATCACGGAAATCATGGCGTAACCGCCGCCGAAGGTGAATAATCCAATTTTAATGAAGGTAAGAAAAAGCTCAATTAATAATTTCATGTGTCCTCCGGCGCTCTACGCTCCGAGCAAACTCTGGTCGAAAGCGAAGAGCGCCTCGTTTATTTCAAAAATGTTGTATTTTTCATTTTCAATGAAATAGCTGATTATTATGTCAAATTTATTTGAGCGAGAGAGGGCAAAGCCGGCTTTCATCAGCATCTCCTTCGTCTCATCCAAAGACAGCTCGAGAGCGACGGCAAAAGCGATAGCCGTCGGCTTGCTTGGTTTATACAGCTTATCGGAACGGATTTTTGAGAAGAGCTTGCGGTCGATGTTCGCCTTTTTGTAGCACTCGGCGTCCGTCATTCCGGATTCGTCGATCTTACGCAGCAGCATCTGAGAAAAACTTTCGTCTATTTGATTCAGCGCATCGTTGAGGGACATTGCGCTCTTTTCCGGCTGCGATGCGTAGGAAAGCATCTCCGGCGCTTCAGCTGCTTCATTAACAACAGCAGACTCGCGGGACGACTTGCCGTCCCGGAAAATGCCCAATCGACGCCTGCGTTCGGGGAAACGGTCGGTTTGTTCGTCCACATAGTTATCATCGATGTATTCGGAGATGTCGGAGAACAGCTTTTCACTTATCTGATATGACTTCCTGTCGAAAATGACGATATAGATCGTCATGTCGTTCATGAGCAAAAAGTCGCTGATGGTGTCGACGGCTATCCGAAGCGCCTGATCTTTGGGATAGCCGAAGATACCTGAGGAAATCAGCGGGAAAGCAACTGTCTCGCATTCATAATCTTTTGCCAATTCGAGGGAAGATTTGTAACAGGAGATGAGCAGTTCGCGCTCTCCGCAGTTACCACCACGCCAGCGCGGTCCGACGGTGTGGATGACATATTTTGCGGGCAGTTTGTAGCCCTTTGTGATTTTGGCGCTCCCGGTTTCGCAGCCGCCGAGCGTTATGCATTCCTTTAGCAGTTCGGGGCCGGCGGCGCGATGGATGCTGCCGTCAACGCCGCCTCCGCCTAAAAGAGTTTCGTTTGCGGCGTTGACTATGGCGTCGACTTGCATTTTTGTGATGTCGTTTCTTACTATATGTAAGGGCATAAGGGGTAAACCTCGCTTTTGTAATATTTGTTATTAAGTCAGATTACAGCTTCAGTCCGCTAAACCACTCGGCGAGTTCTGCTTTGCCTGTATTAGCTTTGAACACCTTTCCCTCAATCAGTTTTGCTCCTTTGCAGCTCGGTGCAAGTTTTTCGTTTGTTTTGCCAATGCCGCTGCTGCCGGATGTCGCAAATGGAATGACGGTCATTCCTGTCAGATCATAGCTTTCAAGAAAGGCGTTAATTATAGTCGGCGCGACATACCACCAGATGGGAAAGCCGACAAGCAGAATGTCGTATTCTTTATTTTCAAGTTTATCACACCTGCCGAGGATTGCGGGACGGGATTTCGGATCGCTCATCTCAATGCTGCTGCGAGACTGTTTGTCCCGCCAGTTAAGGTCAGCTTTTGTGTAGGGGATTTCCGGTCGAATCTCATAAAGGTCTGCGCCGACTGCTTCGGATAATTTTTCCGCAACTTCCGCCGTCACTCCGGTTGCGGAGAAATATGCAGCCAGTATTCTGCTCATGGGATACCTCGTTTCATTTAAAAGCTTTGCTTATTACTTTTTTCTTTGTTGTTATATCGCTTTATATTATACCATACTTTTGTTGACTTGTGGAGAATATTTTGAGTTTTTTTAATTATGAAAATTGCCCGGACAGGCTTAATGCATTGTTTTTCATTTAGGCTAAATAACTGTTGAATCTTTGCGGGGTTTATGATATAATGTTTCAAGTGTAAAAAACATATTTTTTCAGTTTCGACGAACTTCAATAAACCTTATGAAATGGAGATAATAGTTACATGAAAATGAGTTTTGACCCTCTAAACGGATGGGGATTCGACCGCGAAAAGCTGCTTTCGAGCCACGACGTTGTATTCAAAGCGCCGGTTCCCGAACCTACTTTCGGGCTGCCGATCGGAAACGGCGACACCGGCTGCCTTATCTGGACGGAAAACGAACGGCTTCGGATGCGGTTCAACAAAACCGACCTTTGGGACAGATCGCCTCATGAAGATCGTGAGTTCTGCCCGATGGATTGCGAAGAAGTTACCGTTTGCAGGGGCGGCGCCGATCTGACGCTCGAAATGGGCTGTCCCGCGTTTGAGACAATATTTCAGAATGAGTTTGAAGCGAGGCTGTCGCTGCATGACGCGGTGGGTATGATTTATTCGGATACGCCGTTCTGCAAGACGGATATCTCGGCTTTTTCTTCCGAGCAATATGACGTAACGGTTATAAAATCAAAGATATCCTATTCCGAACCGATGCCGGCGGAGTTAAAACTCAGCCGTTGGGGAAGCAGGTCTTTCATCTACTGGTATCTGAGCTTTAAACCCGGAACGGAATACGGGCTTTCCGGAACCGATTCTTCGGTTATCGGCGATGTGATGGTAATATCTCAGGTATTGAACGGCACCTGCTTTGCGGTTGCGGTTCTGCCGGTTACCGATAATAAATCAGAAATCAAGACAACGAGTTCTCGCGCGGTCAACTGCTCGTTTGAGGCGGCTGATGAGATAGGCGCGACTATATATGTTTCGGTAAAGACGGCTGACACCGAAGATGAAGCTATTAAGCAGGCTGTCGAAGCGGTAAATGAAGCAAAAAAAGCCGGAGCGGATGCGATATACGCAGCGCACGCGGCAGCTTGGGCGGATTTCTGGACAAAGTCGTTTGTAAGCCTGCCGAAAGAGCAGGATTATCTTGAAAACCTTTGGTATCTGAATCTTTATTACGCCAATTCTCAGATGAAAGCCAAGTATCCGGCGCATTTCTGCAACGGTATCTGGGGGTTTTATTACGACTTCGTGCCGTGGATATATTTCTTCCATTATAATATGCAGCTTGCAACCTTCCCTCTTGAAGCGGCGGGGCATCCCGAATTGCTTGAGACCTATTACAATTTCAGAATAAGCCAACTGCCGCAGGCGCAGCATTTTGCGCGGAAAATAAAAGGAACTTCCGGCGCGTTTTACACCGATGTCTGCGACAGCCTCGGAAGGATGGACACCGGAACTGATTTGAACTGCACCTGCGGCGCGCAGATTGCTCTTTCGCTGTATAACCATTATCTTTATTCGGGCGATGAGAGTTATTTAAATGAAAAGGCTCTGCCGATAATGAAAGAAGTGGCTGCGTTTTATCTTGATATGCTAAAAATCGGCGATGACGGTTATTATCATATATACGGCACTCAGGGTTACGAAGGGTCGCCTATACTTGACGACAGCATAACCGATCTTGTCATGATACGGGCGCTGTTCGGGACGCTCTGCGAAATATTGCCGGCAGAAGAAACCGCCGAATATAAAAAGCGCCTTGATAAGCTTGTACCTTATGTAACGGTCGATATGCTTGACGAAGAGGTAAAAGACGGTCGCTTTACATTCGGTATCGGCGAAGGGGAAAAGATTAAGAGCAACAAGGTGTTATCGGTTGGGCTGCAATGCGATAACGGTCAATATATCCGCAAAACATACGGCAATCCTGCTCGCGACTATTACGGATTCCCGGATACCGAAATAGCGCCGGTGTTTCCGGCAGGGCTTATCGGCATAAAAGACAAGGGCACCAAACTTTACGATCTGATATACAATAGCGTATGCCTGCACCATACCGCGGAGATGGAAGATGGGCCGGTTGGTAAAAACAGCGCCGGCAGCGTATGTATGGGATGGTGCATGATGCCGATATATCTTGCAAGGATGGGTCTTGGAGATTTCCTTAAGAAATATCAGGCAGAGACGATATCCACCTGGATGATATATCCGCAGGGATTCGGACATTATACCCCCTCTGATCTTCAGAAAGCCTGGTATCTGCGCTGGGAAAAATACAGCGCAGAAAACCTTGAAACCGGTGAAAAGCACGAAATACCGGCATGGAATTTCCGGCACTTCGATTACGAGACGCTGCCGATACTCTCAGCGTCGGTAAACGAAATGCTGATGCAGAGCTATGACGGAACTGTTCGACTTTTCTGCGCGCTGCCGGATAATTACAAAACCGCGTTCAATCTTAAGGCGGTCGGAGGTTTTGACGTCCAGGCGATATACGACAACGGCGCTTTTGATGTCCGCATACATTCCAAACTCGGAAATGTTTTGAAAATAGCCTTTGAAAACACCGGATATGAACCGGATTTCGTCGACAGAAAAAATATAGAAAAAGACGACAGCGGCGTTTATACTCTTGAGACAAAGCCTGATGAATGGATTCATATCACAAGCGCCGGTCATATACCGGAATATGAAAGAGAATATAACAAAAATAAAGATGTGAAGCGCTGCGGACTTGCTTCGCTCGGAAAAGGAAAGGAATACGGTAAATGAGCGAATTTGTTTATTCAATCAACCAAAGAACCGGTCCCAGACCGATAATCAGGAAAATCGGCGCGATATCAGCCAACGCCGTGGAACATACACCGGTAATCTTCAAAGGCACTGCATATTCGGTAGAGAGCGCATTTGCGAATGAACGATGCCCGGTGCAACATCTCCATGTGCGGAATATCGAAACCGGCGAGCTTTCGCGGCCATTCGGGGAAAATTACTATTTTGCCTCCGCTTTTGTTGAAGGCGACACTTTATATGCGTTTGCGACATCACTGCGGGATGAAAAGCCGATGACAATGTATCAGTCGGAAGACGGCGCGGTCTGGCACGACCCCCGCGGAGGACATACCGTCCGGATGTTCACAACGACGGACCTTGCAAATTGGGAAGAACGCGATATCATTCACTGCCCCGACAGGCGGATGTGGAATACGTCGGTATGCAAAGGGCGCGACGGTTATGTTATGGCGATCGAAGTAAGCCATCAGGAGGGATATGACATCCCGCAGATCGGCGTTCCATTTACCATCTTCTTCGCCGAATCAAAGGATATGCTTAACTGGAAGATGATGCCGGATGACTATTCATACACCAAAGATCGTTACAACGCCTGCCCGGCGCTGAGGTATTACGACGGATGGTATTACATGGTATGCCTTGAAGCGCTGCCGTGCGTCAGATACGCTCCGTATATTTACAGAACGCAGAATTTCCTTGACTGGGAAGTAGGATTCCACAATCCGATAATGATGTGGGGCGACGAAGACCGAGTACCCAAACCGGGAGTTGAATTCAATGAAGAAGAGCTTGACAAGCTGCAAAATGTCTTGAATATCAATAACAGCGACCTCGACTTCTTTGAATACAAAGGAAAAACGCATATATTCTACTGCAACGGCAATCAGATGAATTGTGCGTTTTTGTGCGAGGCTGTGTATGACGGCACCGAAAAGGATTTTGTTGAGTCGTTCTTCAGGTAAAGACAAACGTTTTCTTGGAAATATTCAGATACAATCTTTTGCTTAACACTTCCAATGCATAACAAATAATGGCTCGGATAAATCCGAGCCATTGTATTTTTCAGCAGGTTATTTTTATTGTTGAAAAATAATGCGATATTTTACGATTTTCTTAAATACCGACTTAATCTCCGAGTTCTGAGTATTTTTCATTAAATCTGTCGAAGAACTTGTTGAAAGCTTTTTCCTTTTTGCTGTATGTCGAGACGATATCTAATTTTCCGTCCCAGACACCTCTGAAAAGGTGCAGAACGTCGCCCAGGCTGTTGGAATATATGCCCGCCGGGTCGAACTTCATACCGGAAGTGATTATATCCAGCATCGCGGAGGAATAGGAGTCGCGGAGGAATTTATTTTTAAGAACGACTTCAAGATATGTCGGAGTAACTGTGCGGTAGCTTTCCGCAGCAAACGCTTCGGTAACGGCGCCGATCATCTCGAGGCTGTCTTCGGGAACGTCGAGAGGCACGCACATGAGAGAATAGTTGTCATGCGCAAGCGTCATATATCTTTCCTGTTTTTCATCGTATTTCGGATACGGTATAATACCGTAATCGTTTTCCATATCGCGGAAATTCTCCGCTCCGACTATCAGGTAAGGATAGAACAGCAGATGGTCTTCCTTAAAGGCTTTAATAGAGGTCGTATTGTCGACATGCCTGTATATGGCGTCAGAACTGCGATAATATTCATAAAGGCGGGTATAAACATCGACAAATTTTTCCGTCATAACGCAAAGCTCGAGCGTACCGTCGGCTGCCAGCTTTGAAATTGGAATGTCATAGCAGGAGAAGCGGACGTCGCAGTAGTGATTGTTCATCGTTCCGAACAAGTCGTTAACGGTGTATTTGCCGTCGCCGTCAAGGTCAGCTGAGACTCCGGACGCTATTTCCATGTATTTATCGAGCACCCACTTGCCGTCAATCACTAAGGGATACATTTCCGGGATATCCCAGCTTTCGGCGATAGCCTTATTAAAATACATGCAATAGGTATACTCGAGCAGACGCATGGATATATCGCCGCTGACGAAGAAAAGGGAGTCTTGTATTATAAGGTCTTCGGACAGGGTACTCGGCCACCAGGGCTGAGCGAGGTCGATATACGGTATCTTAAGCCAGTTAACGAACAGTTCCTCGAGCGCGAGAGGAGTGATATAGTAGGCATACGCGGCAACTATTTCGAACGCGTTGTCACCTGCCGCCACAGATTGACGGATAGTTTTATTAACATCGTCGACAACGGTTTTGGAAATCTCGACATTCAGCCGGTTCATTACTTTGAGAGCGCGGTTGTAGACTGCGTCATTTAATACGTCGCCGTCAAGCTCTTCGGAAACCATTTCATTAGCGGCGGCAAGCGAACTTAAGTCGGTGCTTTTCTGACACAGGATATTGTATCTCGCGCCTCCGAAATCGAGACCATCCGGTACAGAGTCTACATAATCGGCTCTGTCGGTGGTGCCGGAACTCAAATCTTCGGTGACGGTTCCATCTATCTCAGCGGCAGTTGTTACATCCGGCTGTGTTTTCGCAGCCTCCCCGCATGCCGAAGCGAAAACAAACGATGAAAGCAGAATAATGGCAATGAGTCTTGTGATAAATGTTTTTTTCATTCTTTTACCTCCTTAATATTTATTAGTTTATTTTGGTTTTTAATTACCTTTTAGAATTATAACAGCAGAAACAACATCAATCAAGCGTTAAAATTAAACAATAATTGAAAAATAATACAAATAACATAATGATTATGTATAATTCGATGCCGCCGCCCGAAGTGCAAGCCGGAAGATTAAGCCGATAAAATCAGGCTTATGATTGCGGATGTCAGGAGTTTCAGACCTTTTTCCCATTACGGAAATCCTCCGGGAATTTAGTTTTGATTACCATGAATATTATATCACAAACAACGAATAAAAGGCAAGAAGTAATGAAAGTTTAATATTTAATATTATACGAAAACCATCCGCAGTCCTTTTCTCTGCTTTTTGCAGCGAAAAAACACGGATGGTGTTTTTTGAATATTTCGTGTTATATTATCTGTATGCGGTCAGGATTCGATTTTATCGATTACATCCGGCAATTCGGACATATTCATAATAACATAGTCGGCGCCGCAATTTTTATAGACTTCTTTTACGCGGTTAATATTGACGGCTTTTTCTTCTTCCGACAGTCCTTCGTATTCATCCTCGGAAAGACCCATTATAGAACTTCCCTCTATAACACCGACGGAGATAAGTCCGGCGCTTTTGCCTTCTTTGATATCGGCAACGGTATCGCCGACTTTTATTACCGCGTCTACGCCGCTGACTTTTAATTTTTCCATATTCTTATATATCATATAAGGATACGGGCGCCCGATATTATTTGTTGAGTTCGGAGTGAACCATGCGTCCGGCTCATATCCGGCTTCCTTTGCCGCCGGGACAACATAGGACATCATTTCGTCGGTGTAGCCGGTAGTGGAGCCGATCTTTATCCCGCGATTTCTCAGCTCCGCGATTGCTTCTTTTACATAAGGTTTCGGGGCGCTGAAATTATGGAGAATCTTGAAAATCGCCTTCTCGCTTTTTGCGTAGATCTCATCCACATCTTCTTTAGTCCACATTCTGCCGTGAACTTTCTTCCATTCCTCGGTGATCCGCGGCATCTTCATCATGGTGTTGATATGATCCCACTTGAGCATTCCCATCGGTTCTCTTACTTCGGCAAATGTCGGCGTGATGCCGAATTCCTTGAACGACTCGATAAACGCCTGTACCGGCGCAAAACAACCGTAATCTACCGTTGTTCCCGCCCAGTCAAAAATAACCGCTTCTATCTTTTTCACTGTTTTTTTCTCCTCTATTTCTTTTCGTTCAGGTATTCCGCGAAAATATCGCAGAGTTTTTCGATGTCTTCTTTGTAAATCTCGCCGATATTACCGACTCTGAAAACGTCGGCGTCAGTCAACTTGCCGGGATAAATCGCATATCCTCTTTCTTTGATGAATTCATACATTTCGTTAAAGGAGAAATTACCGGTTTCCGGATAGAAAAATGTCGTGATAATCGGGCTTTGGTGCTTTCTGTCTATGTAAGAGCGGAATCCCAGCTTATTCATTTTTTCTATCAACAGATGATTGTTTTCGGAATACCTCTTGTATCTCGCGGCGATACCGCCTTCTTCTTCGAGTTCTTCAAGGGCTTTTGCAAACGCCAATACGACGTGGGTGGGAGATGTGAAGCGCCATTTGCCGTCTTTGTCCATTTCTCTCCATTGGTCGTAGAGGTCAAGTGAAAGGCTTACAGCCTGCCCTTTGCACTTTTCAAGCTCTTCTTTTTTGCAGATGATGAAAGAAAATCCCGGTACTCCCTGAATGCATTTATTGGCGGAGCTGATGATATAGTCTATGCCGAGTTTTTCTACCTCAATATTAATTCCACCAAAGCTCGACATTGCGTCTACGATGAATACCTTTTCCAAAGCCTTTACTTTTTTTGCGACAGACTCGATATCGTTCAGTATTCCGGAGGTCGTTTCGCAATGAACCATCGAGACATGGGTAATCTGCGGGTCTTCTTCAATCGCTTTTGCGATTATTTCAGCATCAGGAACTTCATTATAGTCAAAATTAATAATGGTATGTTTGAGTCCCGCATGAGCAGCTATACTCCCCATGCGTTCTCCGTATGCGCCGTTTGCGGCGATCAGAACTTTGCCGGTTTTACCGACTGCGCTTGTAAGCACAGACTCTACTCCGAAGGTGCCGCTTCCCTGCATCAATACAACGGCGTATTCTTCCTCGGAGACATTCGCCAGTTTCAGCAGACTTTTTCTGATTTTCTGGGTTATGCTCTTGTAATCGTTATCCCAGGTGCAGTGGTCGGTCAGCATCTCTTTTTTTACCGTGTCGGTCGTCGTAAGCGGACCGGGGGTAAGCAGTTTGTAATTTACCATTATAAATTGTTCCTTTTTACGTTTGATATATTGAAATTACCATTAACAAATGCCGGATATTTAGTGAATAATGCTTATCTAATTTCGACAAATCCACATTATATTATAAAACTCTATTGTAAAATCCGCTTTACATTTATTGTAAAGTTTTTGTAAGGCGAGTTTTGGGCGGAGACGATTCGCTGTCTTGTGAAAGCGATTTCCTTTTGAGAAGAAATTGAAAATTAATTGTAATAACTAAAATCTTATGGTAAAATAGAAATACCAATAAAATCAATGGCATTATTAAATCGTTATAAATCATATATTCGCTGCAATGCAAAAAGAATCGATCTGCGAATAATTTTCGACATAATGAAGCGTTTTCCGGAATGCGGAGAGAGGCATATCATGAGAAACATGAAGATAAAATCAAAAAAAGCAACTGAATTAATAATTATTTCCTTTATTTTGTTATTATGTTTTATTAATCTTTCTTTTTGCAAATACGATGATATGAAAATATCAAAAAGGAAAATAATTGAACATGAACAGATTTTCGGACTTACAATTGACGACTCCTGGTATTATAAGATCGAATTGCAGGATGTGATCGAGGGACTGAAAAATCTTGATATCAGACCTACGGTCAGAATAGTGATGTCCGATGAGACGAATCCGGAAGATTATGTAAACCTGTTTCGGTCTGTCGAGAAATATGCGGATATTATGGCGTGTCCCGTTGATTCTTTTGAAATGGGAAATTTTAAAGATACCGAAAGTTATCTTACAAGATTCAAAGATTCATATAAAGAGTTATCTCCTTATGTGAGTATCTGGGAGATCGGAAATGAAATAAACGGCACCGAGTGGATAAAACAGGAGCCCGAACTGATTATTGATAAAATATCCTGCGCCGCGGAGTTTATCAAAAGCAAAAACGGAAAAATCGCATTGACGCTGTATTGCACCGATTCTCCCCGCCGTGATATGATAGACTGGGCGGAAAAGTATATCCCGTCCGAACTGAGGGAAACCGCCGACTATTGTTTTGTAAGCTATTACGAGGATGACAACGGAGGTTATCTTCCGGAATGGAAATATATCTTCAAAGAATTGGGAGAGTTATTTCCTGCCGCATATTTAGGCATAGGAGAGTGCGGAAATACCGCGGAAAACGCGACGCTGGAAAGCAAAATCGATATGGCAAGGAAATACTACCTGATGCCGAAATACCATGAAAGGTTCGTGGGGGGATATTTCTGGTGGTGTTGGGTGGAAGATTGTATACCTTGTGAAAATAATAAGATTTATGAAGTTTTTAAAAGCTTTGGCAGAGGATAAAGCGGGCAAGGGTAAAATCAAAGGGGCCTGTATCAAAAGCCCGCGAAAAAACAGAGCCAAATTGCAGTAAAGTAGTGCAAACGGCTCTGTTTTTTGGTATAATAGTATTATGAAAAAAGCTATTAACCAAGTAAATTATCCCACAAAT
>JAAZIU010000003.1 GCA_012800735.1 Clostridiales bacterium
ACGGCGACGGAGAAGGCGACGCGCCGCGCAAAGTCAGCGAAAGCGTCCTCGCGTAAGAGTCCCAGACATAGGTTTCCTTATAATAATCGGCGAGGTCGTCTACATAAGCTATGGTACGGCCGCCGACATTATAGCTCTTTACCGCATTTCCGTTAAAATAGGTGACGATATCGGTGAAATATACCTCGCCGGCGCGGGAACCGACTTTTCCGGTGTTTGCGCCCGGCTCATACCCGCCGATTATTCGCTTTGATGTGTTGCGGGTCACGCTGAGCGTCCGCGCTCCTGCGCTCCAGACAACGTCGAAGCCGTAATTTGCAAGGTCTTCGACGACAACGGCGGTGTAGCCGTCAATGTTATAGGAGCGGATTGGGATATTATTGATATAAGTGACTATGTCGGTATAAAGGTAATAGTTTACGACATCGCCGTTTTTGAATGCTGCCGAAGAAGGGATAAAAAATGTAAGGAGCATTAAAAACGTAAGCGCCGCCGACATTATCCGCAGCGTTTTTTTCATGATACAATCCTTTCGGTTTTTCGGTTTTGTGTTCGTGATTTACAGCTGATTTTATTTTACCATAATACCGGCAAAATGTCAAGAATATAAATTGACGCGGCGGCGGGTCTGCAAAGAAATTCAATCAAAAAACCGGAGCCGTAAAAAGCTCCGATTTTTATCAGGTTTTTAAGCAAAAGCGGCATTTTTCAATAGAATGATATCGCTTTAAACGGTACTAAAGGATTCTGCCGCTCAATCGACGAAAATATCAAGGTAATATGGGAGGTAAAGTGAATTTTTCCACTTTGCAGGATTTTGTTTCGACGACATTGCCTTTTACATCGGTAACAGTGCAGCGATAATAATATGCGCTTTTGTCTCCCGGATAGTAATCGGTGATTGTTTTCGTCGTGCAGCCGGCATCTGTATAAACAATACCTAATAAAGGAAACCAGGACCCGATTTGCCACTTATATTTATAAGGCGCGAGTCCTCCCTCCGCCTCACAGGTAATGGTGAAAGGAATGCCGGAAAGGACGGACAGCGATTCGCGGTCAAGAGTTGCCGTAAGGGGAGTCGTGGACGGAGTTTTATAAAAATTCACTTTGCAGGGTTCTGTCTCGAAAACATTACCGTTTGAATCAGTAACTATACAGCGGTAATAAGTTGGATTTAGTATAAAAAGAATACCGTCGCCAAGTCCTGTACCTTTGTATGTTTTCGTAGTGCAGTTAAGTTTGGAATAATCGATTCCCTGATAAACTGACAACTTAACCCCGTATTCCCACTCATAGGTATATGATCCTACTCCTCCCTGCGCATTACAGGTGATTGAGAAGTTATCGCTTCCGTAAACATTGAGCGAACTTGGGTCAAGAGTTGCCGTAAGGGGATTTATCGGAACTAAATCTTTAAGCGTTATTTTCAAAGGAGCCGTTTCGGCTACCGTACCGTTTTTGTCGATTACGGCGCACTTGAGATACTGAGTTGTCGGGGCGGGATCTGGCTTGAAGCTGATTGTCTTTGCGGTGGATGCTATTGCGGTGAAGTTTGATAAAGAGGTACCGTGATACCACTGGTATGTATAAGGAGCCTTGCCTCCGTTTTCGGTTACCGATATTGTGAAAGTTTCGGTTGAGAAAACCGAGATTGTTTCAAAAGGAAGAGTTACAGTAAAAGTACCGGACTGAGCAGTTGATACCGATACCGATTCCGATGTAACCGTGTCGGACTCCGAATCAATGATAACGCAGCGGTAATAGTTGGGGTTGTCAAGGTCTGCGTCGGAGACGAAGAAAGTCATCTTTCTTGAAGTATATGTTGTGTTGCTCCAGCTTCCGGACGAACCTTGTTTTACCTGCCACTGATAGGAATAGGGAGCTGCGCCGCCTTTTACCGTTACTTCAAAGGAAATCGCATCGCCCTTATTCGCCACGACATTTTTCGGCTGAGCCGTAATCGCAAGCGGCGATGCGGGCGGGGGCGGAGGAGGCGGAGCGCCGCGCAGGGTCAGAGAAAGAGTACGCGCATAGGGATCCCAGACATAGGCATCCTTATAAAATTCCGCAAGGTCATCGACATAAGCTATCGTGCGGCCGCCGATGTTATAGCTCTTTACGACTTGACCGTCAAAATAGGTGATTATGTCTGTGAAATACACCTCGCCGGCGCGGTTGCCGACTTTTCCGGTGTTTGCTCCCGGCTCAAATCCGCCTATAATACGCTTTGACGTATTACGAGTCACGCTGAGCGTGCGCGCGCTTGCGCTCCATACGACATCAAAGCCGTAGTTCGCAAGGTCTTCGACGACTACGGCGGTGTAGCCGTCAATATTATAGGAGCGGATCGGGATTTTGTTGATGTAAGTGACTATGTCGGTATAGAGGTAATAGTTTACCACATCTCCGTTCTTAAACGCCGCCGCCGAAGGTATCATAAACGTAAGAAGCATTAAAAACGTGAGCGCAGCCGAGATAGTCCGGCGCATTTTTTTCATGATAAATTCCTTTCATTTTTAGTTCATAGTGAAATCCTTTTCTAAAAATATTTTACCACATACTATGATAAAAGTCAATAAAAATTACAAAAAAATCTATGAAATCATAAGTATTTTTGTTAAAATAATTCGAGGATATTTTAACCTGAAATTCATTTTTTTGTCAGAAATAAACGCCGGTTATATATAAAAAACCGCCGGCATGAAACCGGCGGGAACTGAATTCGGATGATTTAAATGCTGATTATTTATCTTACACGTATATCTTAATACATATCCTCATACGCAAGGTAGCTTTCGTAGACCTTCTCGTAGTGCTTATTTGCTTTCTTAAGGCGCTTCGTTACATATGAAGTGAAGTCGGTTGTGTCTTCGCGCAGGGTAAAACCCAGAATATAGGACAAGTCGTTATAGTAACCGAGGTTGACGCCGAAATCATATACAACCGAGTCGAGGATAAGATATATCATGCCTTCCGACTCGTTATCGCGGGAGGCTTTTGATACAAGCATTTTGTCGACATATTCGGGCAGCACATTGCGGCGGCTCTCGGCGCAAAGCAACTCGGAAACGGTGCCGCACAGCTCTATGTTCTTGACATTGATCGGAACCATAAGAAAGCTGCCCAGCTCAAACGACATATAGTCTGCCTGAAGATCGTCGTATTTCGGGAAGGGGATAATTCCGAAATCCGTCTCCATCGAGCGGTAATGCGTAGCGTATCCGAGTCCTCCCTCGATTTCAAACAGCGCGTGATTGTCGGCAAAGGATACCCAGGTCGCCGGATCGGAGCCGTATTTCCAGACTTTTGCGGCATTTGTTCCGTAAATAAGGTCATGAAGCTTCGTAAATATATTAAATGTCTTCTCGTTGTCGACGGCGACGGTCGGAAAGTCATTTTCGTCTTTTTCGACGACGAACTGATTGCAGCCGGCAAGGAAGCCCATGAATTGGTAGTCCGCCATTCCTATCATGCCGTAGAGGTCTTCGACTCCGTAAACTCCGTCGCCGTTCAGATCCGCCGAAACCATCTTCGAAATCGAGCAGAATTTGTCAAGCGTCCACTTGCCGTCATCCACGAGGGTGTAGAGGTCTTCAATATTATAATCTTTATGTATCTGCTTGTTGAAAAAGATACACATCGGCGAGGTGATGAAGTAGTTGCCGGTGGCAAGAGGCAGAATGCCCTTAATCGAAAGGGTTTCGTTCATGCTCTGATTCCAGTACGGCTGTGTAAAATCGACATTCGGAACGCGATTCCAGTCGTGGACAAGCCGCTGGCTTATAATGTCCGGAATCGCGTGGATAGAGTGGTTGATTACAAGATCATACGCGCTGTCGCCCGACATTACCGCTTTTTTAAGCGTCGGTTCGGTATCGACTATACTCGGAATCATTTTATAAACGATGTCGATATCGAGCCGCTCTTCAACGGCTCTGCGGGTAAGATAAATCGCGTCCTCGACAACATCTCCGGTTTCCTCATCCTTCGGCGGTTCATCTCCGATGCCGAGTATTACAAATTCAAGTCCGTCAAAAGTCTCATCGGGAACGACAGGGTCGTCGAAGACAAGATATTTCGACGCATACTCGGAAAACTTCGATGTCGTCTCGGCTTCGGTCTGCGCAGTTTCATTCGCCGACGTTGTAACGGCGGCGCCGTCCTTACCGCCGCAGCCGGATACAACCGCCGTGCTGATAATTAAAATGACAAGCAATAAAACAGATAACAGTCTTTTTTGCATAATATACCTCCCAAATCAAACTAAATTCACAAGATAATTGTACCATATGTTTAACAAATTGTCAATGATTATAAAAAACACTTGCAACTTTTTTTAATTTCGTTAAATATAAGCAGAAAAGTTTTAATAAAATAAAAATCAGCTCATATCCCGCGCTTTTTTAATAAGATTTTATCAAATTTGATATCCCCTATTGAATAACGCGGAAATTAATGGTATAATAAATCCGTAACATTTAACACTTCACAATGGAGGTCATACCGTGTTTACATTAAAAAACAAGTATCTCAGATACAGCTTTGATGAAAAGGGGCTGGTGCGCGAATACGCCGATGTCTCGACGGGCATCTCGTATCTTGCGCCGGATTCATACGCATTTTACCTTAGTACATTCAGTGGCGAAAAGGTAATTCCGAGTTCGGTTTCGGTATGCGGGAACATTATAGCCGTCCGATTTGACAATCCGGAGCTGGAATTTAAGATAGTTTATCTCGAAAAGGAAAAATATATCAAATTTACCATTCTTGACCAGAATCCGAAGGATGTCAAATACGGCTGCTTTATCTTAGCCGCCGTAAACACTACCGACAGGGACGGATTTGCGCCGTTCAGCAGCACCGCAAGATCCCTTTGCCTTAAGTGCAATATGCTTGAGCTGCCGGGGCGCTGCGAAAAGGTCGGCTCCATCGCTTACTCGAAGCTTGGCGCGGTCGGCGTTTCGTCGGCTTTGATAGGCGTTCCGCGAGATTTACTCGTCGAAGCGCTCGACTCGGCCATTGAGTTTCTAACCATAGACGACATCCCGATGACCGCCTTCGGCGGACAGCACGGCGCCGACGCTCCCGCCGCGCACGAAGATTATGTTATCGCCAGCCTGATAAAAGAGATCGACGACGACGAATGGCTGAAGCCGCTGAAGCGGGTTAATATCCGTCAGGTCGACTTCCATCAGGGCGGAATGTACCGCCAGTCGGACTACGTTTTCCATCCGGAACTTTTCCCCGGCGGAGCGGCCGATTTCAAGAGAAAAGTCGCCGACACCCTTCACCGCAACGGAATGCGCGCCGGACTTCACTCATACAGCGGAATGGTCGACGTAAATTCCAGATATGTAACGCCGATTCCGTCAAAGGATTTATACGCGCTGGCGGAATACACCCTCGCGTGCGATCTCGGCGCGGATGATGAAACTCTTTATATCGAGGGAAGCTCGGAGTCCGTAGCAACGACTCAAGGTCCTCACGCTTATTCGAACGTGACCTGTCTTCTTATCGACGAGGAGATAGTCATATTCAAATCAAAGGGAGAGGGCGGCGCTCTCGGGTCTCTCCAGCGCGGCGCGCTCGGCACAAAAGCTGCGGCGCATGAAAAGGGCGCTTCGGTGCGTCATCTGCGCAATATGTACGGCTATTTCCAGTCGATACCGGGAAGCCCGCTTTTCTATAAACTCGCGCAGAATAAGGCTATCGCTTTCAACGAAGGCGGCTTTGACATGATGTATTTCGACGGTCTTGAGTGCATCGGAAGCAGCTGTCCGGGAAATGAAAAAACCGAGGGGCTCGGCTGGTATTATGAAGCGCTGTTCGTTCGCGAAGTGCTGCGCGGCTGCAAAAAGACTCCGATAGTCGAGTATTCGACGCTGCATCCGCAGATTTGGGGGTCTCGTTCCCGCGCCGGCGCTTATGATATGCCTTACGCCGGATACAAGCAATTCCACGATATCCACTGCCGCGACAACGAGAGCAGTTCGCACCGTCGGCTGTTGCCGTCGCAGCTCGGCTGGCTCTCTCTCTGGCCGACCTTGGGCAATCCACCGGTTCACGACAACTGGATGGACAAGATCGAGTTCGACGACGACGCGGATTATTTAGGCTGCAAGTCGATAGGCTTTGACTCAGGACTTTCTTACGCTATGCCGAAAGCATCCGATTACGAAAAATCGCCGGGGCTTTGTCGGAAAGCGGACAAGATGGCCGTCTATTCAAAGCTTCGGGAGCAGAAATACTTCTCTGCCGAGCTTCGCGAAAAGCTCAAAGCATACAAAACCGGTTACCGCCTGATCGAGAAAGACGGAAAATACTGCTTCGAGCGGCTTGAGCGGCTCTATACGCGCCCGTATTCATTCAAGGACGGCGAAAATGCGGGAACGGTTTTAAATCCGTTTGACAGCCAGCAGCCGACTGTCCGCATTGTCGGCGAATGTACCGAAGACGCATCTGTTGAGCCGATTACGATAATTGAATTCGACCGCGAGCGCCCTGCCGCAGAACAGCAGCTTCTGTATCAATATCCGGCTGACAAGCCGCTTGACATCGACGGAAAAGAAGCTTTGGGGCTTTGGGTAAAAGGCAACGGCAAGGACGAATACATGAATGTCCGCCTTGAGGGACAGCACCCCTGGGGAGAGGGATTCGGCGACAATGTAATACACTTGGGTTTCGAGGGCTGGAGATATTTTAACCTCTGCGAATGCGACAACGGCGACTACGCCTATGTGGCGTTTGAAAACGATATCTTCGATATTGACAGCAAGAGCTATCTCTGGCAGCGCCTGCGCGAAGATTACAAATACAGCGGAATTGCGAGGATAAGGATACTCTTTACTTCGGGCGGAGAGGGAGTTTATCTCGGAGCGCTTACCGCGCGGCCGTTCAAACCGTCTGCCATCAAAATCAATTCATTGAGCGCGAACGGCGCGACTCTCAACTTCAACTGCGACCTTACCCCCGGACGCTACATTGAATACGACCCGAAGACAGGCAAAGCAGCTATCTTCGACCGTCTCGGAAATTCCGATCCGATCGGTGTCGAAGGGACGCTTAAGCTTACCGGCGGCGAAAATGAAGTCGTCGTTAACGGCGAGGCTGACGGAACGAGGCGGGTTAAGGTTCATCTGCTTGTTGCGGGGGAGATAATCTCCGACTGAATACAGTTCATGCGACGGGAAATCCGGGATTGAGGTGACAGACAATGAAACTAAAGCTTAACGACGTGACAAAATCCTATGGTTCGAATCTTGCGCTTTCCGGTTTTACGGCGACATTTACGCCGGGAATCTGGGCGCTGCTCGGTCCGAACGGCTCAGGCAAGTCGACTCTGATGAATATAATCACCGACAACCTCAAAGCCGACAGAGGAGAGATTACCTATGTACCGGACAGCGGTGAAGAGGAAAATGCGCTGAAAATGGGCGTCCGATTCCGCGAAAAGTTGGGTTTTATGCCTCAGTATCCCGGACTTTATCCGAATTTCACCGTCGAGCGGTTCATGTGGTACATGGCGGCGCTGAAAGACATAAAAAAAGACGAGGCGAAGAAGCAGATACCTGAAATCCTCGCCGCCGTCGAGCTTGACGATGTACCCCGCCGCCGTATCGGCGCACTTTCCGGCGGTATGAAGCAGCGGCTGGCGCTGGCGCAGGCGGTGCTCGGCAATCCCGAGATACTGATCCTCGACGAGCCGACCGCAGGGCTTGACCCGAAGCAGCGGATAGCGATACGCAACTACATCTCAAAAATTTCTTTCAACAAAATCGTAATAATTGCGACGCACGTGGTTTCGGACATCGAGTTTATCGCTCACGGAGTGATAATGCTGAAAAAGGGAGTTATCGCCGACAACGCCCCGCCGCAGGAGCTGATAAAGAAGGTATCGGGGCAGGTTTGGAACATTGCCTGCGACGAGGGAGAAGTACAGGCGATGCAGCAAAAATACCGGGTCACAAACATATCCCGCGACGATGTGACCGGAAAAGCTGTCTTGCGCGTGCTATCCGCCGACAGGCCGGAAACTGCCGCCGCGGCTCCGGTTGCCCCCGGTCTCGAAGACTACTATTTATCGGTTTTCGGCGAGGGAGCCGAACGGCAATAATCGCAATAAAATAAACAAGCAGCAGGCTGATTACTAGCCTGCTGCTTATCTTTGTTCAGTTTTCGTTGAATTGTGTTATTATTTTCGTATAATATTTATCGATCGGTTTTTTGTTCCTTTCAACCTGCGATGCTATAGCGTCGGGCTTTTTGGTTATCGCGTTGAGCTTCATGACCCAACCGCTTCCCGTATCATAAAGATAACCGAAATCAATTACGCGGGAATCAAGAATGCTGCGGAGCATTTTGATGGATTCCTCGTCGCGGGTACCCTTCTGCTCAAGGGCGACATTCATATATGTCGGGACGAATTTGTTGTAGCTGAACGCGCTCATTATCTCGACAGCCGCGCCGATAAGCTCAAGATTTACCGCATTCGACGGTACCGTCAGTATATCCGCGCCGCCGTCGACAAGCGTATAGTATTCAGACTGCGACTCGTCATATTTCGGCAGCGGAAGCACGCCGAAGTTGTCTTCGAATTTTCGCAGATCTTCTCTGATAAGCACTCCGACCTGCGCCATGACAAATACGCATTTATTTGATGTAAACTTCTGAATCCGCGCGTCGCCACCGATCGGGAGCTTGTTATAGACATTCGGCATCTGATACAGCAGCTCCGATACCTTTTCGAGTACGTTTATGTTTTTCTCATGTTCTATGACATGGATAACGCTCTGATTGTCTTCGGCAAGCTCGACCAGCCGCCCGTTCATGGCGTAATAGACTGCCGCAGTCATGCAGCCGTCGCCCACCGATGTCGCAAGACCGTAAACATCTTCTTCATCGGCCTTGCCGTCGCCGTTTATATCCTGATAAAGTCCGGAGGCAAGCTCGTAAAGATAATCCGCCGTCCATTTGCCTTCTTCGACCGTTTCATAAAGGTTTACGATCCCTGAGTTTTCAGCCATTTTTTTGTTATACATGATAAACCAGGTCTGGTTCATGTAGCTGGTCGAAAGGTCGCTTTCGATCATATAAAGACATTCGCCGAGCGAAGCGTCTTGAATTGATTTGGTATACCACGGCTCGGAAAGGTTAATATAGGGAATGGTATTCCAGTCATACATGAAACCCTGTATCGCGTCCGAGCCGGACCGGAATATCTGATTCAGAACGAGATCGTATTCGTCGGAGCCGCTCAATACCGATTTCTGAAGCTTGTCCGATACCTCGTTAAACACAAAACAAGCGGTTTCGACAACATCGATGTTCAGACGCTCTTCGACATTTTGTATGCGGTCGAATATGACATCGTTTACAAGATCACCGTTCTGCGCATCGGTATAGAAATTGTATAATAGCCCGGGGTTCTGCTGCAAAGTTCTGAATTTTGCCCCCTCGAAATCAAGCTGCGGAACCGAATCGGTATATCCGGTGGTTTCGGTCACTTCCGCGGCGGTATCCGGAGAAGCTGTATCTTCCGCAGCCGGAGCCGCGCCTTTATCGCCGCAGGAGACGATATTTGAAAGAGCGAATATCAGAACAAGCAGAATTATCGTAAGTCTTTTCATTATAATTACCTTAAGGTCTATATTCGGGTTATTCTTTCGACGCCGTGACAATATTGCTTAACTTAAGGTTTTTTGCGCCGTTTTCTCTGGCAACGTAAATGGTCTCGCAGTCGGGATTGTTGTTTATCACATTTGATATTGCCGAATCTTTGATATAACCTTCGATGACTATCGCGCGGTTGCTGTTGCAGATAACGTTGGATATGGTTATCGAAGACATGCTGTCTTCAAGGTTTCTGCCGTAACCGCCCCCGTCTCCCAACAGCACCGTGCCGCCGTGACGATGGCCGATTTCTCGCGTCGTGTCGACAAGTCCGTCTATGACTATGTTCCATATCCTCGTATTTGCCGGAAGCAGCCTCAAAAGAAAACAGAGATACGAATAGCCGGTGATATTTCTGATGACGATATCATGTATGTCTCTTTCCCGCTTCGACCAGTCGCTGTGCATGACGTGCGTGCTGCACAAGCTGCCGCCTTCTTTGAATTCCGGCTCGTCCGGCACTATTGCGGTCAGCGCCACCATATCGTCGCCGGTTTCCCCGCTTATATTTTCTATCACAATATGATGGCAGCCGTTTCGGATGTCAACTCCGTCCTGGTTTTCCATGTTATTTAGCATGCCGTCGATTCTTTTGGACATACGGGCGTCGAAGATGATATTCCTGACGTTGCCGAAAGCGCAGGCTTCGAGCGATATCCCCCATCCGTGCGACTCGACGATTTTTAAATTCTCAATGGAAAAATATTCGGCATTCGCGAACAGAACGCCTATTCCCCGCCAGTCGCCGTACTGAGATTCTGATTCGACAAGCGCGTCGGTGCCGTAAGAGTGGTCGTGTCTGTCCCAGAAAGAGAGTTTTTCGGGAGTTCTACGCTCTTCCGGAATCCAGTCGGCAAGGCGACAGAGATCCTCGTCTTCAAAAGGACAGGGGCAAGCCAGCCGCTTTGAGCTGTCGCCGGTTGCGCGCGGGTAATCAGCTCCCTCAAGAACGGCGATTCCCTCTCCGCGGAGGTGCACATTGCGTATCCGTTTGGGATAAGGGAAGCCGAAGCCGCAGTTTGCCGTTCTGAAGAAATTATCCCGGCATTTATCCGAAAGCTTTATCTTACAGTTTCGCAGTATAACGGTAGTGTTTTCCGGTATCAATATAGCTCTGTCGATAAGCCAACAGTCACGCTCCGGCTCGATATCCGATTTGCGGGGCGATATAACAATTATCCCGTCGCCGTCACGGTTCGCTATCGCGGCGTCAAGAGTGTCGCTGTCGGTCAGCGCGGCAAAGTTATTTGCGTAAATCATATGATACCCTCCCTGTTTTTGCGCCGTTTTCCCTCTTATTTGAATATTTCACGGTAGAAAGAAATGGTTATTCCTCCATAAGCTGCATGAATTCCTGTCCCGTGATGTTTTCCTTCTCTAAGAGATAAGCGGAGATTCTTTCCAGAGCAGGCCGGTTTTCTTCCAGCAGTTTGATGGCGTCCTGCTGACACTGATCCAATATCTTACGAACTTCGTCGTCAATTAATGTTCCGGTTTGTTCCGAATAATGAGCAACACTGCGCCCGTCCAGATATTTGTTTTGTGTGCTTTCCAGACCCATCGGGCCGAATTTATCGCTCATCCCGTACTGAGTAACCATACCGCGCGCCAGTTTTGTCGCTCTCTCGATATCGTTTGATGCGCCGGTGCTCACTTCCCCGAAGACGATACTCTCGGCGGCGCGCCCTCCCAACAGAGTGGTGATTTGAGCGATGATTTCCGATTCCGTCAGCAGATAACGCTCTTCCTCCGGCATATTCATTGTATAGCCGAGGCTGCCTAAGGTGCGGGGAACAATGGTAATCTTCTGAACCGGCTGACCCTTTTTCTGCAAGGCGCTGACTAAGGCGTGTCCTACCTCGTGGTAAGCCACCATTTTGCGCTCCTTGGGATTCATTACGCGGTCTTTCTTTTCTTTGCCGGCGATGACTACTTCAACCGCTTCTTGCAAATCCCTCTGAGTTACCAGCTTGCGTCCTTCTTTGACTGCAAGCAGCGCTCCCTCGTTGATCATATTGGCAAGATCGGCTCCCGTCGCGCCGCTTGTCGCCAGCGCTATTTCGCGCAGATCGACATCCGGATCCATTTTGACTTTGGCGGCATGTACCTTGAGAATTGCCTCGCGTCCCGGGAGATCCGGCTTATCGACAACGATGCGGCGGTCAAAACGACCGGGACGAAGCAGCGCTTTATCAAGCACTTCGGGACGATTTGTGGCAGCCAAAACAATTATGCTTTCTTCGCTGCCGAAACCATCCATTTCGGCAAGAAGCTGATTTAAGGTCTGTTCCCTTTCATCGTTTGATCCAAGTTGATTGTCACGGCTTTTGCCTATGGCGTCGATCTCATCGATGAAGATGATACAGGGAGCGTTCTTCTTCGCGTTTTCAAACAAATCGCGCACACGGGAGGCCCCGACGCCGACGAACATCTCGACAAATTCGCTGCCGGTAATTGAATAGAAAGGAACGCCGGCTTCCCCTGCAACCGCCTTTGCCAGAAGCGTCTTACCCGTTCCCGGAGGCCCTACCAAAAGAGCTCCTTTGGGTTGTTTTGCGCCGATCTCACGGTATTTTTTCGGATTGTTAAGAAAGTCGATCATTTCTTTCAGACTTTCTTTTGCTTCATCCTGTCCGGCTACATCGGCAAAAGTGACGCCGGTGTTCTTCTCCATATTATATTCTTTTGCCTTGCTTTTTCCGATCCCGAAGATGCCGCCAGCTCCGCCGCCGGGCTGATTTTGTCTGATTTTATTCATGACATTGCGGATCACGAAGAAATAAATCAGATACATGATGATTGTAGGAAGGACCCATGTGCTAATGAATGTTTTAAGGGGTGATGAGGTATCATTGCTTATTATCTGACTGAATGAAACACCGTTATCCGAAAGACGGTTCACCAAGTCCGGATCGTCTACCCGAACGGCAATATATCCGTCACCCGCCTTCGGTGAAGGCAGCCGATTTTCGGTTTTTCCGGCCGGATAAAGTATTTTCTCTACTTCGGCAAGATCAGCCTCTTCATCGATTGTGACCAATAACTGAGTTTCGCTCAGCACAACCTGATCCGCATATCTGCTTTCAACCAGCTCAAGGAATTGACTGTATTCAATAGTCTGTGCCGATTTGCTCACCCTATTCATGAAAAACATGTTTATCAGTGAAGTGATGAGAAATACAACTATGAATATATTGAAGATATTCGGGCCTTTGGGCGCATTGAAGGCAGAATTGTTGTTTTTTCTATTATTGCCGCCATAATTACCGCCGGCACCGCCTGAATTCATCTGATTGGGATTATTTCCGTTGATGTCATTTTGTTCGGTATCAACCGTTTGTTTTGGTTCCATTTTCTCTCCTCCATAATTTTATAGCGACACTTTGCTTAATTATAACATTCCAATTTTAAACTTGTCAACAGATTTCATTTAATTCGGAACAAAACAAAAATTCAATTGACGGTTTGGGAATTAAATTGACATAATAAAAATTCCCTCCGCCGGGCATTATCTTTCCGGCAGAGGGAATCCTGATTGTTTTCAGTCCCCGAAAGAGTTGAGTTTTTCCATAAGGGCTATGTCGGCGGAGCTATGTTTTTCATAATATGAGGAAACATTCGTGTTCGGGGCTTTTATGTCAAGCAGCGTCCTTACCGAAGTCGACATCTTCGCGCCGAATGTGTAGGCGACGTCGAGGAACATTTTTGAGCGGAGAAGGTCAATTACCTTTGCCGAATCCTCGTCGTATGAATACTTATTTTTTAGCGAGATTTCAACAAAAGCGGGATATACTTCGGTATAACCGGCGACCGTCATCGCTTCGATGCAAAGCGAGATTTTATCGGTTTCCGGCGCGGTCAGCGGAACTGCGTGCATATAGTCGGTATAGACCGCCACATAATCCGGCTGCGCCTCGTCAAGCTTCGGCGGACAGAGGATGCCGTATTCAACCTCGCTGTCGCGGAGCTGATTTGCGGCAAGATTCAGCGAATCATAGATAAATAGCGAATCGCCGTTTTTGAAGGTGTCTATTACGATATTTTCGGTAACATTAAGGACGGAAGGAGATTCATAAAACATAGAATAGAGCTTTTCGACCGCTTGCTGGGTACGGTTGACATCAGCCGTGTATTCAAGCGCGCCGTTTGCGTCGGGAGTATAGGTATAAAGACCGAGCGTCGGATTAATAAACGACAAAAATGAGGTAAGATTGATATAACCCACCTTATCGCCCGCGTCGGTCACGCCGTTGCCGTTGACATCCGAGTATGCGGCGCTCATCATTTCCCCGAGGGCGTCGAGCGTCCAGACTCCGTCGTAAATCTTCTGATACGGAACTTCCATGCCGAAGTCGGCGCAGAGCTGTTTGTTTATAAACCAGGCGCGTATCCTCGAAACGCCGAAGTACGACATATGGTTTGAAAAGACAACCATCCGGTTGTTGATACGGTACGCCTTGACCGCGCTTTCCGGCCACCAGGGAGCTGAGAAATCATTGTTCGGGAATTCGTAAATATCGTAAAAGTAACCTTTCAGCGCCATATTGCCGAGCGCGAGGTCCTGACAGGTGACGATATCGCACTCGTCGTCCCCCGACAGCACCATCCGCTCAAGCGGTCCGGGATCGCTATACAGCTTCGGCTCGATTTTAATATTCAGCGTCTCCTCGACCAGGCGGTTGGCGCCGTATATAGCGTCGTTTATGACTTCGCCGTTTTCCTCTTCACGCATGGTATAAAGATATATGTCGTATTGCTCCGTGTCGCCTATTCGCAGCGCAAAGCCTTCAAGGTCGCTGTCCTTGAAGATATCCATCGCCGCGGTCGTCTCTGCGGTCGTTTGCTCAAGCGTCTCCTGCGCGGCGGTCGTTGTCGCCATGCCCTCTGTCGCGCTTCCCGTATCTGCGCACGCAGATATAAGCATAAGCATGACAAGTATCGGGAAAATAAGCAGTTTTTTCATAATTCCCTCCAATTTTATATTTGACAAATCAGTTCAATATAAATGTATATTCTGATTATATCATGCTGTATTTAATTTTACAATGTATAAATCAAACCGGTGAATGTTATATTTCAAACTTGTTAAAAAAGGTGATTGAGAAGGCTTTAAAACTAAACTTATTTTATGGCGGCGCCGGTTTTATTGATTTTATATAAATTATTGGTTAAATTTTTAATGTTCTCTTTATTCCGTTGACATTGATTGTTAAATATAATATACTTATGTTGATATATTTAATTGATTTGAACTTAATTTCAAATGATATAATAATACATAGCGATGATATTATATTGGCATTAAAAACAAAGAAAAGCTGATTTACGCTCAGCTAAAAACGAATATATCATAAACCCAAATCAAGCCGCAACACGATATTCAAATCAAAAGAAAGGAAAGGAAACAAAATGAACCTTGTAAAACGATTCATCGCCCTTACGCTCGCCCTTTTAATGCTCGCGGGGCTGCTGCAGGTTATCTTCGCCGCTCCGAAGGTCGGGGATGTGGTCGACCATGTCCTTCACACCGACATTGTCACCTATATCAACGGATTGCCGATACGCTCCTACAACATCAAGGGCTATACCGCCGTCATAGTTGAGGATCTTTCGAATTACGGCTTTTATGTCGTATGGTACGGAACCGAAAGAGAGCTGACCGTCAGACCGCTTGCAAGCGGGCAGTTAGTCGGCGGATATACGCCGGAGAAGAACACACAGCCGATAGGCTCAAAGGCGATGCCGGTGTATTTTACCGATATCGTCACTTACCTTGACGGCGTAAAGGTCGACAGCTACAACGTCGGCGGGAGAACGATTATTTACGTCGACGACCTGGCGAAATTCTACGCGAAAGATTACGTCTGGAACCCGGAAGCGCGGACGCTCAGCCTGACGCTTAAAGGCGCGTCGCCGGGCGCGGGTTCGGAGGATAATTCGGGCTCCGATTCGTCCGGCGGACCTGTTATTGAAAAGCAGCCGATAGATTGCAATGTCAAAGAAGGCGATTTCGCGATTTTTAAGGTGACCGCTGCCGGAGACGGTCTTAAATACCAATGGCAGCGGGACGAAAGAGACTTTAAATCAATAATCGAAAAGCTGGAAAGAGGAGACAGATCGTCGCTGACCGACTGGAATTGGGTCGACCTTAAGGACGACGGGCGGACGACCGGCGCAAATCATTTTGAACTCACGGTGCTCGCAGACCTTGAAACGATAAACTCCGGCAGTTACCGATGCGTCATAACGGACAGCGACGGCAGAACCGTCACATCCGATTATGCGTCCATTATTCCGATAAGCCCGGGAATCAAAATCACCGAGCAGCCGCAGGATAAGAAAGTCAAGGCGGGAGAATACGCAACTCTTTATGTCGGCGCCGAAGGCCGTGACCTGAAATATCAATGGCAGGAACTTATCGCAAGCTACAAAGTATACGAACTCGAGGACGGCAAACAATTCGCCGGACTGTCATATGAATACAAAAATATCACGGACAACGACAAGTTTTCCGGGACCACAACCAATACTCTGACGGTCAAAGTCGATACGCCTTCGCAGCGTCGTTTTAAACCTAAGACGGGGAGCCGGCAGGAGTATATCTGTCTTATCACAGACCGTTACGGTATGACGATATCCTCTTCCCCTGCAAAAATCAACTCTTACTGTGAAATCATGATAACCGAGCAGCCGAAAAGCGTTACACAAACCGAAAGAGTTCCCGCCGAGCTTAATGTAAAAGCGGAGGGCGATTCCCCGCTTTCTTATCGCTGGCAGTTTGTATGGCTGGGAAGCTGGACGGACATCCCTAAAGATAATCCCAAATTTGCCGGCGTCGACACTCCCACGCTAACCTGGAACTGCGACAGCGGCAGTTTTAATTTCCGCTGTGTAGTCGACGGACCGAATTCCGAACCGGTCATTTCCGACGAAGTCACGATTACCTACAACCTGCCGCCCGAAGATATTCAGATCCGCCAGCCTAAAAATTTCAGGGGCAGGTATTCCGAACAAGCCTCCTTCGATTTCGCTTTTACCAATATCAAAGTTGACAGCCTCGAATGCAGGTGGCAGCAGAAAGGCGATGACGGCGTTTGGACCAACCTCTCGGTTACCGATCCCACTCTCAGACTCGAGATTAATTCGGCAACCTCCGGTCGCTGGTACCGCTGCACGGGAAAGGTAAACGGCCGCGACTTCACGACGATGCCGGCTCTGCTTGAGGGTACGCTTAATTACAGAAAGGAAGGGCGACCGTATACAACATGGAATATCACAACGAATGGCAGTATACAATGGTTTGACCTCTACAACTATATCGAGGGCGATGAACTTACTTTCAGGTGGGAAGGACACAAGGAGAAGGATGATCCCGGAATCTTTAAAATAATCGAGCCGGAGTATTTTAATTTTCAGTGTGGCTCTGAAACTCATATAATAATAACAGAAGTCAACGGAGCGGCGCTGGGAATCAGTACAACCGGAACAAAGGGTATTCAACCATTGTATAAAATTAGTATTATTCATACTTTTGATCTATACACCCAAGCAAGATGCTACGTTACCGATAAATACGGCGAGAAGCTGGTATTTAATGTTTATATCGAATATATTGAGATATAACCCGTAAAACCGGGGTAATCGGCGGCTGACCGCATCGGCCGCCGATGTCCCTAACTCAACGCAAGACGAAACACATGTTTAATTTATTAATAAAGGAAAATGACAATGAAACTTATGAAGAGATTTATCTCCTTCGCGCTCGCCCTTTTAATGCTCGCGGGGCTGCCGCAGGTTATCTTCGCCGCTCCGAAGGTGGGAGATGTGGTAGACCATGTCCTTCACACCGACATTGTCACTTACATCAACGGATTGCCGATACGCTCCTACAACATCAAGGGCTATACCGCCGTCATAGTTGAGGAACTTAAAGATTACGGCTTTTACGTCGTATGGTACGGAGATCAAAGAAAACTGACCGTTATTCGGCTGGAAAGCGTGCCGATAGTCGGCGGATATACGCCGGAGAAGAACACACAGCCGATCGGCTCGAAGGCGATGCCGGTGTATTTCACCGATATCGTTACCTATCTTGACGGTATAAAGGTCGACAGCTATAACGTCGGCGGGAGAACAATTATATATGTCGACGACCTGGCGAAATTCTACGCGAAAGATTACGTCTGGAACCCGGAAGCGCGGACGCTCAGCCTTACTTTGAAAGGAGCCGCTCCGACGGATTCAGACTCGGGAAACGATACCGGTACCGGAACCGAGCCATCAGGCGGGCCGGTTATTGAAAAGCAGCCGGAGAGCTGCACCGCTAAAGAGGGCGATTACGCGACTTTTGAAGTAAAAGCATCCGGATATGATCTTACGTATCAATGGCAGCGGGAAGAAGCAGACTCCGAATCAACGGCCTGGAATTGGGTTGATCTTTCGGACGGGGGAGGGATTTCCGGCGCTAAAACGCCGAAGCTCTCGGTATTGGCGGACCTCGACGCCATTTATGCCGGCAGCTATCGCTGTGTTATAACAGACAGCGACGGAAAAACCGTTACATCAAATCATGTGTCGATAATTCCCTTAAAGCCCGGCATTAAAATCGTCACACAGCCGCAGGATCAAAGAAAGAAGGCGGGCGAATACGCCACCCTTTATGTTGAAGCAACCGGTGTTGACTTAAAATATCAGTGGCAGGAGCTGGTATTAAAATACAACACCGACATCAGCTCCGGAATATTAATGAGCTCCGAATACCAGAATATTGATGACGGCGGCAAATACTCCGGTACCAAAACGAATACCCTGACGGTTAAAGTCGACGCATCGAAATTGTTCGGGGTAGTAATGCCCGGCGGGACGCAGAAGTATATCTGTCTTATAACCGACCGCTACGGCATGACGATATCCTCTTCTCCGGCTATAATCAACTCTTACAGGGAAATCAAGATAACCGAGCAGCCGCAAAACGTTACACAGACAGAGAATGCGCCCGCCGAAGTCCATATAAAAGCGGAGGGAGATTTCCCGCTTTATTATCGCTGGCAGTTTTTATGGCTGGGAAGCTGGACGGATGTACCCGAAGAAAACGCCCAATTTGCCGGTGTCGACACCCAGACGCTTTCCTGGAACAGAGACAGCAGCGGCAGTTTCAAATTCCGATGCGTGGTTGACGGACCGAATTCGGAACCGGTTATTTCCGACGAAGTCACGGTTGCCTTCAAGCTGCCGCTTCAGGATTACCAGATATACCAACCTAAAACTTTCAGGGGAAAATTTTACGAGGAAGCCTTTTTCAGTTTCGGTTTTCAAGGTATCACGGTCAACAGTCTCGAATGCATCTGGCAGCAGAAAGGCAGCGACGGAAAGTGGGTCGACATTCCCGGCACCGGTCCTACCGATACCTACATTAAACTCTATATCGATTCAACAACCTCCGGCTGCTGGTACCGCTGCACAGGAACGGTAAACGGGCATAAATTCACAACGATGCCGGCTCAGCTTCAAGGAACTCTTAAATTCAGACGCCAGGGGCTGAATCAGGCAACATTGAAAATCAAAACTAACGGCGAGCTGCACTGGATAGACATAAAAGATTATGTCGTTGGCGAAGGACTGACTTATGAATGGGAAGGACGCAAGCAAATAGTGCCCGAAAACCTTTATATCGTCGAAACCGAGTATCGCGTCGACAGACATGAGAAAGGCTTTGAGGATCAGATAATAAGGACGGAAGTCAACGGTTCCAAAGTGGGAATCAGCACTACCGCAAGGCGCGGTCGAATCAAAAAGAAAAATCCAGGACCCCTGGAGGGATATTATATTTTTTACAGCCTTAATTTATACACGGAATTATATTGCCGCGTTACCGACAGATACGGCGAGAAGCTGACGTTTACGGTTTATTTGGAATACATTGATCCATAACCAATAAAGCCGGGATGACCGGCGGCTGACCGCATCGGCCGCCGGCATCCCAAACTCAAAGTAAGACGCACACGACATTAAAACCACAAAGAAAGGAAAAGACAATGAAACCCATTAAGAGATTCATCGCCTTCACGCTTGCTGTTTTAATGCTCGCGGGGCTGCCGCAGGTTATCTTCGCGGCGCCGAAGGTGGGAGACGTGGTCGACTATGTCCTTCACACCGACATTGTCACCTATATTAACGGACTGCCGATACGCTCGTACAACATCAAGGGCTATACCGCCGTCATAGTTGAAGATCTTTCAAATTACGGCTTTTATGTCGTATGGGACGGTGGAAAAAGAACGCTTTCGGTGACACGGCTGGAAAGCGTTCCGATTGTCGGCGGATATACGCCGGAGAAGAACACAAAGCCTATCGGCTCAAAGGCGATGCCGGTGTATTTCACCGATATCGTTACCTATCTTGACAGCCAGGAGGTCGAAAGCTACAACGTCGGCGGGAGAACGATAATTTATGTCGACGATCTGGCGGAATTCTACGCGAAGGAATACGTCTGGGACCCGAAAGCCCGGACGCTTAGCCTGACGCTGAAAGGCGCGTCGTCGGGCGCCGCTCCGACGGATTCCGATTCGTCCGGCGGACCGGTCATTGAAAAGCAGCCGGAAGACTGCAACGTTAAAGAGGACGAATATGCGTCCTTTGAAGTGAAAGCATCCGGCGAAGGCCTTACATATCAATGGCAGCGGGACGAAAGATTATTTACATCAATCTTGGGAATACTGACAGGCGGTAAATCAGCCGAAAAACCGGCAAGCAAGGCTTATGGAGACATAAGAATCGCAGAACTTGACCGCTTCCGGGTATTTAACGAGATGCGCTCGCCCGGAAATACTGCCAAAGAGACAAAAGGCTTTGAAATTTTACCTATCGGAGATTTCTTCTCTATATGGAATACCTGGAATTGGGTTGATCTTTCCGACGGGGACGGGATTTCCGGCGCGAAAACATCAAAGCTAACCGTGTTGGCGGACCTCGACACCATCAACTCGGGAAGCTACCGCTGCGTCATAACGGACAGCGGCGGCAAGTCCGTTACATCCGATTATGCGTCAATCATTCCGATAAGCCCGGGAATTACTATCACTTCGCAGCCGCAGGATCAGACGAAGAAGGCGGGGGATTACGCAACTCTTTATGTCGAAGCGACCGGACTCGACCTTAAATATCAATGGCAGGAACTTGTCGCAAGCAGTAAAGTATACGAACTCGAGGACGGCAAATCATTCGCAGGATTGTCCTATGAATACGAAAATATTAAGGACGACGGCAAGTTCTCCGGCACAAAAACCAGTACTCTGACGGTCAAAGTCGATCCGCCTCCGCTGCGCGGCCTTGAATTCATGCCGGGCAGACGGCAAGAGTACATCTGTCTTATCACCGACCGCTACGGTATGACAATATCTTCTTCCCCTGCCAAAATCAACTCTTACAGGGAAATCAAGATAACCGAGCAGCCGAAAAATGTTGTGCAGAAGGAATTTGCTCCCGCCGAAATCAGTTTAAAAGCGGAGGGGGATTTCCCGCTTTCTTATCGCTGGCAGTTTTATTGGCTGGGAAACTGGGCGGATGTTCCAGAAGAAAACGCACAATTCGCAGGCGTCGACACCCCGACGCTTTCCTGGAACAGAGACAGCAGCGGCAATTTCAAATTCCGATGCGTAGTTGACGGACCGAATTCGGAACCGGTCATTTCCGGCGAAGTAACAATCACCTTCGACCTTCCGCCGAAAGATTACCAGATACGGCACCCTAAAACTTTCAGAGGCAAATTCCACGAAGACGCCTATTTCGATTTCGATTTTGTCGGACTGAAAGTCAACAGTCTCGAATGCGTGTGGCAACAGAAAGGCAGCGACGGGAAGTGGGTCGACCTTACCGGCAATAACTCCAAAAAGCTGGAAATCCATATCAATGAATCAACCTCCGGCTGCTGGTACCGCTGCACGGGAAAGGTAAACGGTCATAAATTTACAACGATGCCGGCTAAGCTCGAGGGCACGATTACATACAGACGTCAGGGGCTGACGGAAACAACAATGACAGTCAAAACGAACGGAAATTTACACTGGATAGACATGAGAGAATATGTCCGCGGCGAAGGACTGACTTATGAATGGCAAGGATACAATAATATAGTACCCGAAAACTGTTATGTCATTGAGCCGGAGTATCGCGTTGAGAAGTACGGCTCTGATGTTCATGTAATAAGAACAGAAGTCGACGGACCTAAATTAGGAATCAGCACGACCGGAACATGGGGACTTTATACCGTACATGTCGGAGGAACCGGCTGGCTGCAGGGACGGGATGAATTACGGTTTTATGATTTGTGTTTATACCAACATGCTTATTGCATCATTACCGATAACTACGGCCATAAGATTACATTCCATGTTACGATCAAATATGATTGGGTAGGGTGGGATAATCCGACAGAATGATAAAACGGCAAAAAACGGCGCCGCGGAATTTTCCCGCGGCGTCGTATTTGTTTTTGATACAGATTAATAATCGAAGCCTTCTAAAATCTTTTCGAGATTCTTTTCCGCCTTTTTTTCAAAAGCGGAGATAAATCTTGCGCCGATCGAAGTATATGAGCTCGCTTTAACAGCGTTGGTATAAGCGTTAACAGACGTGCCTCTCAGACCGTAGGCGTATGATATGTCATACGCGCGGCGGGTTATCATATCCCGCATCATATCGGCTGAGTTCTCATCGCGGGTGCCTTTGCCGATGACAGCTTTCTCGAAATATATATCAAGAACGTGGTCATATGTGTCGGCGGCGAGCGATTCGATTATTATGCCGGTTCTGTCGATATCTTCGGTAGAAATCGGGACTATAACGGCAAAGGGGTTCTGAACATAGACATACTGTCTGTCCTTCGCATAGTCAAACGTCGGATAGGAAATTACGCCGTAATCGTCTTCCTGGTCGCGAAGATTGCGGAAGTCGCCCATCAATCTTGAATAGAAGAGCGCTCTGCCTTCCTTAAACATAGATCTTGTCGCGTCGTCTCGGGCAAGCGCGGATATCGTCTTGTCGTTGAGCATTTTGTCTATCAGAGTGCCGATCGAGATGAGGCGCTCGGAATCGATATTGAATCTCATACTGTATTCGTCGTTTTCATTGATAATATCAACGAGCGGCTCGTTCGATGAATAAAGCATCGGCAGGTATTCGAATTCGCGGCCGACAAATCCGAGGCGGTCGTCTTTTACCGTGAATTTGCCGTCGCCGTTTAAGTCTGCCGCAACCGCGGTCATCATCGAAAACATCTTGTCCATCGTCCAATCTTTGTCTTTATAAAGCTGGAACGGGTCATCAAGGTTGAAGTCACGGATAAGCTCGCCGCTGAAGAAGAGAGTCGCCATCGACTCATAATGGTCAAAACCGATGTCAAGGTAACCGTGGTACATCTTGCCGGTAATCTTGAGGGTTTCCTGCGCGCCGATATCCCAATACGGCTTTGTCATATCAATGCATCCGAGGTCATTTATCGGCATCAGGTAGCCGCCTGCCACAAGGTCCATGACCTCTTCGCAAAGCACGTAAACGAAATCATAGTCGTTCGAACCGGATATAACAGAATTTTTGAGTTTGCTTGCGGCGGAATCGTTGACGCAGGACATTTTGATGTTGAATTTGTCTTCAACCCGACGGTTCCGCTCATAAATGGCGTCGTCGAGCGCATCGCCGGTCATCTCTTCAAAATCGAGGGCGGAGTGATACTCGATATTCAAACCGTTTGTCGCCATATGGAACTCATACCCGCCGTAATCGACAGCTTCGATTTCACTGGAATAGATTCTTTTCGTATTCCCTTCTGAAGTGGTTTCGGCGGCAGCAGCCGCATTATTCGCGCCGGGAGTATTTGTCTTTTCGTCCGAGGCGCTGCCGCAGGCAAAAATTACCCCGGCAATTAAAAGAGCTGCTGAAAGAAGTGAAAGAAGTCTAAGGGAAATTTTCATATAAAATACCTTTTTAATATAGCATTGCCTTAAAAAACGGACGGCCGGGTTATTCAAGTCCCTGCCGTCCGGCATCGCAGTCAATCCGGGCTATAGCGCGGATTCAGTCTTTACTTATCTGTGCTTTTTGATAATAACGGCTGCGCCGAGAGTAGCTACGAGAGCTACCATTGCGATGGAAACGATGTCGCCGGTCTGCGCGGCGGGAGCGGATTTTGCCGGAGCTGCTGCGGCAACCGGAGCTTCTGCTGCTGCGGGAGCTGCCTCTGCCGGAGCTTCTGCGGGAGCTGCTTCTGCGGGAGCCGCTTCAACAACTTCTTCCTCGACTTCTACTGCGGGAACAGGAAGGGGAGCTTTATAATCGTCTACAAACTCGATGTTGTCGATGGTGAACTTCTCGCCGCCCATGAGCATGTCGGAGTAGTCCCAGAAAAGGTATACGCCCTGAACGTCAGCCATATTGGCAGGGGTTCCTGCATCAAGCGCGTTCCAGTTGGTGTTGTCACGAATCCAGAAGTCAGCAACAGGGAATGCGAAATAGCCCTTGAATCCGAATACGTCGGAATCCTGAGCGTCGCCGAAGCAGCCGTCGCCGCCGTGGAACATCTCAACCCAATCGGAAGAGCCGTCCGCAAGGTAGTAGAAAGGCATGCCGTCGATGTCGCCTTCGTCGGTGGTGAAGAGCGAATAGGAGCTGTCAAATACGCCCCAGTTAGCCTTACGGAAGCCGACGTCGGTAAGATCCATCCAGACGCGGAGATAATTTGCGCCGGTGTAATCGGTTGTCAGACCAGCCTTCTTTGCGAAAAGATAAAGACCGACGTTTGACATACCGTCTTCATAGACTACCAGACCCTTGGAGCCGTCAACGCCTTTACCGGCTGTGATCTCGGCATACGCGGGGGTGTCTTCATGGAGATTACCGCCGTTCCATTCGCCGATCCAATAGTCGGCAGCGTCTTCGTCGTTATAGCAGGGGTTGCCGCCCGCAACAAACTCGCTCCACGAATCGAAATCGGTGAAGAGCGCCGCTGCGGAAGAGAGTGTCAGAGCCGCGACAAGAGCAGCGACTATGACGAGGGTTAATGTTTTCTTCATTGGTTTTTCCTCCAAAAACTGAAAATAATTTATTTGTGCAAATTGGTTGACTTTTATTTGCGCCTTTGATTCAGGCGGTAAATTCGTATACAAGCGGATTTTCGCAGGGAATGCCGTAGCAGTCGTAAGCCGTTATCGTCGCGGTATAGGTATTCCCTTCTTTTATTCCGGTAGCTGAAATTGATATAGTCTCCGGCATCGGCTCAAAATAGTATTCGGAAAATACCGAGTAGCTGAATGAGTATCCTTTGCCTTTAAGCTCAAGCTTGTACGAATAGACGCAATCGTCATCGCGCGCCTGAGGGAAGGTAATGGAGACGCGGCTGCCGTTCGCGGTGACTTTTGCGGTGATAACCGCGTTATCATCAAAATACGGCGGCGCGGAGTCAGTCCAGCGTTCGCGGGTATAAACGAAGGTGTCGGGATCAGACGGCGCTGTCAGATACCAGATCAGCTGCTCTTCCGGCTTGCCTTCGGTCTGGCGGGTAAAGAAGTTGCCGGTCAGGATATTGAAAGGCAAAATCCGAACGCGGTTGTTTTCGTCGGCTTCAATTATGAAGAACTGCGCCGCAAGTCCGGCTCTCGGGGGAACCGTGCCGTAGGACATTCCGGAATTCATCTCAAAATACGAGAGAGTGCCGGCGCCGAGTAAGGTGTATTTATCCTGATATATCGAACGCGGATTGTTTATCGCGCCGTGACTGTGACCGGAGAAGTTGACTATGTTCGGATAATCTTTGAATATCTCGTCGAGCTGGTCGGTGTACCATTCTTCGGAAACGTAAACCGTGTCTCTTATATGATGATGCTGGAAGACAAATATCGGCGCTTCCGGATTATCGGCGATTGCTTTATCAAGCTCTTCTCTGACCCAATCGTATTTTGACGAATAATCATTCGCCCCCGCCCCTTCCGGGCTTATTGTTATAAAATGGAAGCCGTTTATTATATTGTGCTGATCGGCGTCCTGCTGAATAACCCTCTCGAATATGCTCTGCGAACCGTTGAAAAACTCATGGTTGCCCATCGAACAAATGAATTGAGTTTCTTCGCGGATTGAACTTTCCACTGCGTTGCGGAAGCGGGTAAGCTGCTTTGCGGTGCCGTGATCGGTAACGTCTCCGGAGAAAACAACCGCATCTATGGATTTATACTCTTGAGAGTCGGCGTAAGCGTATGAATACCGGAACATATCGAGCAGCCGCTCTTTTTCGACGGTGTCCTGATCCTTTATATGAATGTCGGTGGCTGCGATAAAGCGAAGCGTCGGAACAAAGTCGGAAAAATCATCGCTTGCGGGCTGCGGCTTTTCGCCTGTTCTGGAAAAAGGAGTGTTTGACATGAGCTTTTCCCCGCCGCTGAGGTATTCGCCGGCAAAGGCTTTGGCTGCGCGCTTTGTCGCAGATTCCGTTTTCCCCGCGAGCACGATGGTGTTGTCTTCAAAAATCATTATTATATGATCGCTGTCTCCGAGAGCTTCCATCGCAGATGAATAATACGTCGCGTCCGACCCGTCGGGAGAAAGTTTTGTGTCGCCTACAAGCACTCTGACAGCGCCTTCTGCGTCTGCGCCGTACATCATATCGTCGTCGTTTGTAATCTTTACGTTTCCTCCGAACTGTTCGTTGAAAGCGCCCAAAAGTTCGACGGCGGTTTTAACGATGGCGTCCGAAGCGTAGTCGGATCTGATTATTACCGCGGATGCAAGGTCGATGTATGATTGCGGCTCTGAAATCTCAGTCTCTTGAGTTATTTGAGCCTCTGAGTTGCCGCAGCTGCATAAAACGGTGAGTAAATGTATAATTACTAATAGAAGAAGCTTTTTCTTATATTTCATAATAATAATACCGTCCAAATATATTTTCACACAGTAATATTATTATACCATGTAACTGTTTTTTGTCAATAGTTTTGAGAGAATATTTTAATAATATAATTACACGAATTTTACTTATAGTAATATTTCGCCCCGAGAGTGAACAAATTCTGAATTTCGACAATCGAAATTCTATAATTTAAAAGTATCGATTTTCTTAGAATCGTCCTCAAAACTTGTATTACAATTATACCACATAATCGAAAAAAGTCAATAGATTTGGCTTACATTTTGAATATCTATTACATGGATATTACATAACAGAAAAATCGCCATTGGTCTCTTTTCTTCGTTTTTACACATTTTTTTAAGCTCAGGCGCGCCGTTTCTTCTCCCGCCGAAGCTGAACAGCGCACAGCGCCGCGGAAGTGAAAAGCGCGATGCCGCAAACGATGAATAAGGCGTATAGCGAACAGTCGAACGGTGAAGTTTTTCGCGTTCCGGTTCTGAAATCGAGCTCCCCGACTGACATATCTGTCACCCGTCTGCCGCGGACAAGCAGGCGATGGGTGTTGATGCCGCAGGGGGTACAGGTATAGAGCGTTGCCAGCGCCTCGTCCTTTATGACGCGAAGTTCGCTTCCGTCCTCCGGCTCGGCAACCGTGATTTTATCAACTTCATAGGTTAGAGTTCTGTCGAGGACGGTAAGGGTGAATCGATCGCCAAGCTCAAGCCTGTCAAGGTCGGAGAAAAGTCTTGCCTTTACAAGACCGCTGTGCGCGGATATTACGCAATGCGTGCCCGACTCGCCGGTCGGAAGGCTGGTTCCCTGCCAGAAACCGGCTCCCGATTGGAGATATGCCTCGTCAAATCCCTGATAAACGGGAATATTCAACGAAAGCTTCGGTATTTCCACAACACCCATTATGCCGACTCCGAGAGGATCAAGCAGAGCGGAAAGCCGCTCAATTTCCCCTTCTTCAAAGATAAATTGATCTTTTTTATCACGCAAAAAGGCGTTGTATTCGTCCGCTTCGGCCCACTGCGCCGAAAAGTCAGGTTTATCGGCTGCGACTACGGTATTATATTCGGCTATCCGACGCGACATCGAAAAGCGGGTTATTGCGTCTCGCAGCGTCGGGTAGATAAGAAGCAACAAGCCTGCTGCAATCAACAGCGCGGGAATGGCGACTGCCGGAGTTATTTTGTGTTTCATTTTTTTATAAAGGAGTCGAAAGAGTGGCGGTATTATTATCCGCCGTGAATAGTGCGGTACCTGTTTTGTCAATTATAACATTTTTGTATAACAAATTCCATAGTCGCAGAGAAAAGTTCAGGTAAAATTTGGGTTGTTGTTTTGGTTTGTCGTGTGAGACAGATATCTAAACCAAAAAACTTCAGATTTACACAGTCCATCAAGGCATAATTCAAGCGTATAGGCAAACGAATAGCCGCCCCGGCCGCGGGGGGCGTAATTATTGATATCTGCCAAATTGTCTGCGGTAAACAGGATGCAGCCCCATTTCGCGCCCAAAAAAGCTGCGCTCGCTGCCAACTGCCGGCAGACCTGTATTTCAAACCGTTACCCAAAAGCGTTTTATCCCGCGGTCTTTTTCCTCTTCAAAAACCGTGGATTCGTAGACGCCGCCGTTGTTTAGGATCGTTTTTTCGCTGCCGGGATTTCCTTCATCACAGGAAATGAGTATTTTGTCAAGCCCGATTTCGGGACAATACAGAAGAGCGGCGCGCAGCATTGATGTGCCGTAACCTTTTCTTTGCTCCGACGGTCTTATAGAAAATCCGATATGTCCGGCATATTTTGCGAGGTATTCGCTAAGATAATGCCTTATCTGTATCATTCCGACGAGGCGGTCATCGGTTTTACGAATATACAAAAACTGCGTTGCCGCAACATAACCTGCGGGAACGGTTTCGGGGGATTTGTATTTCTCGCACTCGGAGATATAGTCTAAAGGGTTTTCGTATTTGCGGAGGGGACCGCAGCCGTTCATTGAACAGCCGGCATCGAGAAATTCCTGCCGATATTCTTTAATCTGCTCCGCATATGCATATGTCGGTTCTGTAAGAAAAAAATCTCCCGAATCGATTTTTATCATGTGGCATCTCCGTTTTTATATTGAATGACATTTGCTTTAATTTATTTTATTATAATAATTTATTTATTGATGTTCTACATATTTTTTGTAAACAGGCGATATTATTTGAATCTTACAGAAAAAGCCGCGCGGAGATGATTCTCCGCACGGCTTTCTGCTTATGTGAATTTATTTTTCAGGTAATTATAGTATGAGGTATTACTTCTTCCTCAATACATACTGGATCAGACGAGCCAGGATAGCTGCCGTATCCGCGCGGGTCGCTTTTTCCTTCGGTGCAAACGAGCCGTCTTCCTTCACCGTAAACAGATTCTCTGTCTGGCAGAAGATTGCTCCGTCGAATGCCCATCCGGAGATTGAACCGGAATCCGGATAATTCAGAGTTGTATCCATATAGGACGGAACTTTGTTTATAGCCTTTGCAAAGTTATAAACAATGGTTACCATCTGCTCACGGGTAATCGCGTCGCCGGGTCCGAATTGTCCGTCGCCGTAACCCTGAATGATTCCAAACGACGTAGCCCAATCGACATACTTTCCGTAATAGCTGTCGTAATCGCAGTCTGCGAACCTATGGTCTTGCGAATCCCGGATCTCGCCGTAGCTGCGTTCGTAGAGGCGTCCGAGGACGGTAACGAACATAGCGCGTGTTAGGGTTTCATTTGGACCAAAGGTTGTGGAGGTAATGCCGAGGAAGATTTCTCTCTGAGTTACAAAGTTGATATAGTCTTCACACCAATAGCCGGCTATGTCGGTAAAGGCTTTCGGGGATTCGCCATACAGAATCTTGCTTCCCTCCGGCGCTATATACTCGTCTTCGGTGATGAATCCGTCTTTATTGGCATCGTATGCGAATCCGAGATACACTCTGTTGCCTTCGGCGTTGATATAATACGGCACGCCCTCCTGCGGGGTGAATACTGCGTTAATTTCGGTATCGGAATAAACCTCATGCTCAGAGCCGTTTGTGATTTCAAGACCGTTTAACGTCAGGCTCTTCAGAACCATTCCGTCTTCCGGAACCGCATATATGCTCAGCTTGGAGCCGGATCTTACGGCGCTTCCGTTCTTAATCTCCTGACCGTTGCTTGTAACCACAATGCTGCCTTTTCCGCTTGCGCTGATCGCGATGGATTTTCCGCCTGCCGCGGGAGATGTCACAGGGTCTCTGGGAACATCAGCGGCTGCCGGTGCTTCGGGAATCTCGGGAGCGGGAGTGGTCACGATTACAGGCATTATGCTGGGAATCGCGGGACCCGGAATCGAAGGTCCGATAGGACCCTGAGGACCGGCGGGACCAGCGGGGCCGGCAGGACCTTCGGGACCGGCAGGGCCGGCAGGACCTTCGGGACCGGCGGGCGCAGTGCCGGCGTAGGTAAAGCTTGCGGTGATTACAACCGGAGACGAGCCGACGGTATACCATCCGCTGCTGTTAAGCGTTGCGCCGTTGACATATAAGTTTTCAAGCCTATAGTCTACATTCGGGATTGGGGTTACATTGAGCTGCGTTCCGACCGGCACATATTGTCCGTTTACAATGCCGTTTCCGTCAGGCATAACGGAAACCGAAATCGTTCCGCCCGTAGCTGCGAAGGTAACCGGTACTTCCGCGACTTCAAATTCGCAGTAGATTACGTTGTTTTTGTGTACGTTTACAATATAGCCGCTGGCGGGAACATGCGCCGTTCCTCCGGCTGTCAGAGTCTTGAGTCGGTAATGATCGAAGGGAGTGGGAACGATAATCAGCGTTGTTCCGACAGGTACTGCCGTACCGCTGTCTACCGTCTGACCAATACCGTCGCGCACAGTCAGTATGCCGTTTTCCGGGGTGTTATAGGTGACAACGCACATGGTCATGTCGAACACGGCGGAGATTACCGTATCAGCTGTCAATGCGCAGGTGTACGTGTCGGTAACGGAATCATATATAGGTGTGACTCCGGTGATGTTCTGTGTGTTCAGAACGGAGGTCTCATCAGGGGTAAACTTGATTGAAAGTTCGCTGTCGGCAGGCAGGTAATATGTTCCCGACAAATACGGGGTATAGTCTATGTCAGATGCCTCTTTGATGTCTACGGTACCGCCGCCGGTGCCGAGGGTATTGACTGTGACTTTGCGTTCGCTTATTGCGAAGGTTGCGGTAACCGATACTGTCTGAGCATCCATGGTAATTGTTCCGGACAGCGAGTTGTCATTGGGATCCGTCGGGAACAGCGCCGTAAGGTCTTCCGCATTCTTCGTCAGCGCCGAAACTTTGCAGTGCGCATCCGGAACAGCCTGAATGCTTATTTCAGCGTCCATGGGCAACTGTGATCCGTTAGTAAGCACAGTGTTTCCGTAAGTAGCGGTAAGTGTTCCGGGACCACTGCTTGTGAGATACAGAATGCACATCTCGGCAGTCGATGCTTCAAAGGGACTTGCCATATTTGTGAAGTCAAGCGCCTTATCAACATTGCTGATCGTTGCGATGCACTTGTTGCCTTCCATAGTTATACTCAGAGCTGCAGTCGAGCCTGCCGCCGCAAGAACGCTGTTTATCGAGCTTTCAAGTGTGGCGGGATTTATGATATAGCCGACAGCTGGGGCAAAGGTCAGTATTGCGGCGCCGCCTTCGGCAATCTCAACGGCGCTGTCAAGCAGGTCCGCATCGCCGCTGATTCCGTCGGGAACAAAGGCGACTTCGGTGGTTCCGGAAGTTTCCGTTGTGGGAGGTTCAGTGTTAGGATTGGTGACTACTGTAAACGTGGGATTCACGATTACCGAGAAGAGTTCCGAGACGTCTGTAAAGACTGCGTTGACTACAATGTTTTCGGTAAGCGCGTCAATCGAGTAGACATATTCTTTTGCTATGTCATCCCAGACGGGCGTAACCTGCGTGTCGTTTATCGTCAGTTTGCTGAGAATATGTTCTGCATCGGGTTTGGCGCTGAGGTTCACGGCAGAACCGCCGCGAATGCTTTCACTGTCGATAATTGCGCCGGCAAAGGTATCGTCGCCGATAGTCAGTGTGTAGGCGCCGCTGAGAGTTCCGCTGCCTTCAGTGGTCAGTGTTACGGTGTAGAAGTTGCGTCGGAAGGTAGCGCTTACCGTTGCAGGTCCGGTTATATCCATCAGTGTGATGGAATTGCCGTTCTCCTCATACTCCGCGCCGTTGACTATCCAGTCATAGAGATAGCAGCCGATGTCGGGCAGGGCTAATAGAGTGAGGTTATCATGCTGAGGCACGGTAAATACGCGGCTGTCTGACATGGGAACCTCTATAAAGCCGCTCTGTACTTTACCGGAACCGTTTTGATAGCTGTTGGTATATACAGTTACCTGGTGAGTCGGGATGGCTTTGAAGTCAACCTTTATATCGAATGCGCTTGTAATATCATCTGCGGTGTATGTGGTCTTTCTTTCGCTTCCCTCGATAACTACATAATTGCCGAGACTGTTTTTAGCATACCATGAATCGACAATATATCCGATATCTGGGTTGGCGAATACCACTATATCATCCATTGCTTTAACGGTAGCGGAATAACTGACGCTTTGATCGCTGTTCGGCGTGCCGATTACCGGAACATTTTCGCCGTTTACCATCAGGCTCAGGGTTCCCTTCGGCGCGCCGCTGTCGGTGGGAGCCGCCATGAACTTAATCACGAGGTCAACCCCGACGAAGGAGACCGTTATATCATAGTCTTCGGAAACATCGGTAAGCGTCAGAGTCTCTGCGGTATAGGGAATGCCGAGAGGCAATTCATATATTTCGCCGTTCACCGTCCAGTAATCTACGCGGAAGTTTGCATCCGGAGTTGCGGTTAAGACAACTTCGCTGCCCTTTTCAACCCGATCTCCGGAAGGAAGAGTCACGTTGTCGCATCCAGCCGTGAGGACTCCGTTTTCGCCTGCAGCATAGGTTATTATATAGCTGCTGCTGTTGATATAGTTGGCCGTTATTACATAATGAGCCATCTTTTCAGTCGTAAAGCTCAGCGTATGGTTTTCCGCGTCTATGGTATAGTCGGGATTATCCATCACGCTTTCGCCGTTTACGAACCAGGTACGAACGATAAATTCCGGTTCAGGCTCCGCCGTTACAACAACGAGGTTGTTTTCGGGGACCCACAGGCCTTCCGCGGGGATAGCCGTCTGCGACACGCCGTAGACAGCGCCGGATATGTTGCCGTTTTCGGCGCCGGTATTGTCGTAGGAAACGTGCGCGTCGGTGGAAAGATGGATCGTTATGGTCTTTTCAAATGTGGTGTTGTCGACATTTATATAGGTAGCGGTCAATTTAAGGATTCCGCCGGTGCCGAATTCATTGGAATCGATGGTCAGCGCGCCTTCTGAAGTCAGATTAGTATCGCGTTTGCTTGCGCCCCACAGCGACCAGGTTACATCCGTTGAGGTGTTCGCATCGTCGAGCGTGACCAATGCGTTGAAATTCCATGTTTTATCCGTTCCGTCCAAGGTGTTATGATACAGGGTGTAGCTGCCGTCGCCGGACGGGGTTTCGCCTTCGCATGTGATTTCAATATCCGTTGCGGAAGGAGTAACTTTGACATATGCAAAAGCGCTTGCCAGTTCGTTTGTTTTTCCGGAATCGGAATATGAAGTTACCGTAATATTATACTGATCTCCGAGGTTCGCATCGGAAGGAATTTCAAGGGTGTAGGTACGCCCGGTTGCGTTCTGAATAATTTCGCCGCCGAGTTTCCACTCATACGCTGCCGGAACCGGTCCTGTCGGCGTAGCCGTAAAGGTAATGCTGCGGCCGCGGCTGCTGTTGATGTGTCCTTCGGGAGATAGTATCAGGTCTCCGGTGGTGGTTTCGACACTGGTGATTTTTAGGGGGATGTCAAAGGAATAGAAAGTATTGTCCGATTTGTCTTCGTCATAGCAGAAAACACGCAGAGTGTAGTCCCCCAATTCGAGTGTATCCAGCAAACGCGGGTACAGCCTAATTGAATTAGAAAAGGCCTGTCCGGTGGGTGGTATCCAATGGTAATCCTGATCCTCACCCAATATCAGTTCTCTGTCATTGCCCTTTGAATCAATCAGTTTCAAAAAACCGTAATTAATGTCGCCTTCTTCTGGTTTGTAGGGATCAAATATGTGTAATTGACCTGAAACAGCCGGTAATCTGTGGGGATAGACTATCACGAAGTCGACCCCCGAACCCTTGTCATAGGTCAGAGAAAGCGGTTCGGAATAACCGTCGGATGTTATCGAGTATACCTTTATGTAAGATCCGTAATTTGAGGGAGCATACTCAGGCGGCTTCACCAACAGTGTTTCGGCGCTGGCTGCCGTCTCGCCGGTATCGACAAGCCAGCCTTCGCCGTAAGCACACCGCCTTTCGGCGAGTATACTATCGCTATACATGATGCTGCAATAGTCTCCTCCCTGCACTCCGCCCAATGCAGATTGCCCTCCTTCGGTAAAGAGTGTCAGAGCCTTTACATTGAATAGTTCTACCGAATGAGCTATAAGAGCGGGATTGTTGCTGCCGGTGATTGCCGTCAGGGTGCCATTTCCGTCTTCACTATGGATTTCGACTTGATTGCCTTGCGTACCAATGACCGCTGTTAACGCAGTTCCCGAGTGATTCAACAGGTAGTTATCGCCTTCGAGATAAAGCGGGACATTGTGTATCTTAAGGCTCGGGTAGGTAAGAGATTTTAATGTCAGGCTTGCGACGTTTGAAGAAGTAGCTTCGATTAAACCTTTGGTTGAAGCGTCAATGTCCATGAGACCGCTTACGGTGTAGTCGAATTGCGCCCCGCTGGATACTATTGTTCCGTTATAACCGGTTTTTTCGACCTGTTCTTGTCCTTCTATTTCAAACCATGTTGCCTCTAACCATATGATGTCATGCGCCTCAAGCTTCGCAGTTGGCGTACCGTCTGCCGATGTATTAGCTACAGCGATAATCTGCCAGTTTGGCTTTGTTTCCCGATGATAGAGGTCATCCGAGTTGAGTTCTTTAAAATCTCCGGAGGACGAACCGGGCTGTTGATCGAGGTCTACATAGAAATATGTATTGTCAGTCCCCGCTGCAGACGGCAGATCATCTGAATAGACGGTATCTTCATCTGTTTGTACAAACAACTGGATATCGTTATCATCTACCTTTTTTGCAAGCGGGCTGATGCGTACATAGTTATACCTGTCAAAGAATTGAGTTTCACCCCACCACCAGCTATAGGAGCTGTCATAGCCGCCGGGTAAGGCTAAAGTATCGAAACGAGTGCCGAAATTGTTGTGGGTGTAGTTTTCCGAAAGTCTTGTGTAAGTGATATAGTCGTCTCCGTAATCAAGACAACGCGACATGTATCCGTCCGAATAGTACGCATGCCAATAAGCAGGCTGGGGGTACTCCCAAGACCTTTCATCGCGCAATATCACCACCGGACTGTAACTATCGACGACGCTTAACTCCATTACGCCGCCGTGGTTTTCCAAATTATTGCAGTATATTGCATGCCCGTCACCGCGAATTGCCACTTCACCGCTGAAAACCTTTATCAAGTAAGCCGACAAGCCGCCGCTATAATCTCCGCCTTCAGAAATCTGCAGCGTTGGTGATGTGTTTCCTTCAAAAGAACCTATCGTTACATCCCAGCCGACTTCCACCGCGTGACTGTTCATACCTTCGCAACCGGCCTCCACTTTGATTTTGGGGTTGCCCGTGATGAGAAGATCGTTGGGTACATACAGCGCGCTGCTGTTGGGGTGATCACCTTTGCTTACCAGCGACACCGCGCCGTTTCCGCGCAGGGTAAGGTTACGCGGCGCCGTGATCAGATCCGCGCTATTATCTACTTTATTATTGGTGAGATAGCTGTTTCCAACCATGGTAATGGTTGATTCAACGTTTTTAAGAGTAAGCAGGCTTGCCGCTACATCGGTAGTTATGGTAAGGTTGTTCAGCGTCAGGCTGCCTGCTTCTTCCGAAAGTACAACTCGCAGATTGGGGGCGTTTTCTATTATGTGTTCACCGCCGAGAACCAAACCGCCGCGGCTAATCGTTAATACCTGATTGTTGATGTTGTAGTTCCAGCCGGTTCCGGAAAGAGCACTGATATCCACACCGTTAACAGTCACACCAATTTGCTTAGAAGTTATTGTTATGACCTGGTTTTCGTTGATGTCGGAAATTGTATATACTTCGTCCGATCCCGGTGTCAGCAATACGCCGTTTGCGAATACCCGATCCAACAGCAGCATTCCGTTGCCGGAAAGCTTGAACTTGAAGTCGTTTCCTGCTGCAACATCGGGCAGATAGCCGCTCTCGGGCGATAAGGTGATACCGTTTATATCCGGACCGATTGTCGGCCAGGAGACTATATTGTATGTTGTGGGAGAGAAGATCGGTTTAAAGATAAAGTTAGACGTGATATTTGGAATGGTATATTTCAACGAGGTGGCGCGGTATTGCATGGCGGGATTGCCATCCTGCTGTACTTCCCAATAAGATACCGTCCATTTCTGTTTCGGCATGACCATGACGGTTAAGTCATCGGTATCATGGAGGTTTATTACGGTATCATTTCCGCTGAGCAACGCAGTCGCGCCGGCAGGCAGATCATAGCTGTATGACCCCTGACCGCCAATATCCTTCAGGATAACGCCATGCGTTTCTTTCTCGGTGAGATGTACCGTGAAGTCATCGTCCTCATCAAGCTCCGGAATTGTATACACTGTGCCTGAAGAGTAAATAGTGACGGCATCGCCTGTAAATTCAAGCGTACCTGTGACTGTCGCCGTAAAGTAGTATACTTTACCGCTTACGACATCGTTGTAGTAATAAGCCGTGCCTTTTGTCAAAGCTCCGCCGCTCGTTGTCTGAACTGCAAGATTATTGACCGTTTCGGTTGCCGTAAGTTTGGTCAGATTAGCTGTCCAGCCTTTCAGGTCGTAATATTCCGGATAGATAATCTCTGCCGTTACCGGCATTCCGCCCGGCACGTCGGTAAGAGTAAGGGTAGTAGATTCGAAATAATTGTAATAAAAGCTGTTTTGTTCGCTGCCGATCGTATACAGGATATGGGCTTCAAGGTCGTTTGCCGCATGGCCGTTTTCGTCCTTAATATCAAAGGAAAGAGTAACGTCGAAATTCGAGCGAATTGTATAGCCGGTAACAACGGTGTCGCGATCGATGGTAAAAGTATAGGTTCCCTCGTCGTAGTCGGCAGAACCCTGACTGCCGGTTGAAACATAGAGATATTCTGCGTCCCAGACGCAGCCTTTGCGCAGCTCCACGGTAACCACGGTGCCGCCCTTAATCTTTGCGCCGCTGTCCACATAGACCTTCTCGCTCGGCGCGGAAGAGCCTAACGCTTCCTTATAATACCAGGCTGTCAAGCCGTCGTTTCCGTTGAGATCGGAATATTTCAGTGTATAGAAATCGCGTTCGAAAGCCGCGAAGACAGAGCAGCTTATAGTCGGCATAACCAGCAGGAAGTCACTTTCGTTCTTTCCGCCGTCTTCGTTGTCATAAATAGTGCCGGCGCCGAGTTCGGTGTACCGCCACTCCTTAAAGTGGTAGCCTTCCTTTGCAGTTGCATGGAAATTAAAGATCGAGTTTGCAAGCACAACACTTCCGCTGGTAAGGTCAGAATCGTCGCATACTATAGTACCGCCGTCTGCATCTCCGGCTGTGCCGAAGCTCAAAGTGTTATGCTTGATGGAAAACTGAACTTCAATGGTAGTCGCCTCATTGAGAAGCACATATGCAAGAGAAGTGGTTTTTTTGTTCTGCGCTCTGCCGTTTATGTACCAGTCGTATACTTCATATCCGGTATCGGGCGTGGCGGTAAAGACCATGCGCGTACCGGTCTGGTATTCCACGGTCAGTTTACCGGGGGCATTTACCGTTTTACGGGTATATCCGTATTCCGGAGAGATTGAATAAAGCGTACCTACGGCTTGCCCTTCAAACGGGCGAACGCCGATTGAAACGATATTCGTCGCGCCCAGAATTGTGATCGAGCCGTCCTCGAAGGTAATGTTGTAGTTTGTAATATTTAATTCTTTGCAAACAATGGTATAATATCCGCAAATATTATCTACGGTATTATAGGTGAACTCTTCCCCCGCAGTATTGTAATACCGGGGATCGGTCACTGTGTTGGCAATATCGGGTTTTAATATATCGTTTGGCTTATCGCACTCAGCCCAGCTGCCGGAAACAATATCGAGTTCGCCAAGCTTCGGCTTTACGGCGTTTTGGCCTTCAGAGCCCTTTTGGTCGGGAAGCTGAAGGATGAGTTTCCGAGGCAGAATATTTACCGATAAATAGGCTGCCGGTATATCAGATGCGGTGCCTTCCATCTTCAGCAGATATATATCTGCCGGAGTGTTCTCGGCAAGTATGTATTTACCGCCGATATTTGTATAGGTAATGTACTGCGTGGCATCAATTTCGTAATACACCGCGTGCCCGTTCTCGATTCTTACCTTTCCGTTGCGGGATGCGGTGAAATACGAGGCGAAACCGTCGGCATCGGTATATCTGTAGGTTGTACCTTTATTTACCTGTACGTTCTCCCCCGGATACGGCGTTGTAGGCATGTAGTATAACAAAGATATGAAAGGATCTGCCGGGTGCATTTCGTGCGATTCGGCCTTTTCTTCAACTGAGGTTGTTATGCCGGCCGATTTTGAAACTTTGTAAAACACAAGTTCTGCTCCGTCACCGTAAACAATCGGCACCGGGCTGTCGATTGTGTAACCGTCGCTCATCTGTGACAGATAGAGCGTTTCCGCAGAGGCTGACCTAAAGATAAAGGAGCCGCTGTAATATGCGTATACGGTGTATAGGCCGGGGGGAAGCTGACCTTCAAGTACTTTGGTAGCTATGCCGGATGCGTCAAGCAGCGCAAAATGCGTATAAGTTTCGCCGGTTGCCGTTGAGGTCAGAGTGAAGGTGACCGTACCGCTGGGGATTGACGCGCTGTCAGGATGGGCATTCACTACCTTGGCGAACAACTCAACTCCGCCGAAGGGCACATCGCTGACCCGCAGAGAAGCGGATTCGATGAAAGCAGTGCGCTTGGCATGAGTAAGCGTAACCGGCGCCGTATAGGCTGATATCAGCTGTCCGGTGGCTTTTACCTGTACATTTGTGCGGCAGCGGTAATCGCCGACAACTTCAACTCCAGAATTGGCGAAGGTCAGGGTTATGCCGGTTTCATTGACCATGTCAACCCAGGCGCCTCTTTCCATCTTCTGCCACTGGTACTGTACCGTGGAGTAGTAGTTGTCCCTCGCCTCACCGCCGGGACCTCTTACATCCGCGGTAAGGTATGCGTTTTTGTCGGGATAGACAAGAAGTTTGCCATCATTATCGCCGTCCGACTCGACAACCAGCAGCGAAGGATAACCGTCCTCCGCCTTTGTACGAACGGTTAACAATCCGGAGGGCGACGAAAGCGGCGGAACGGGACGAAGCCTCTCCACCTGAATGGCATACTGATATTCGGTATACGGCGTCAGATTTTCATCTACAAAATAATATTCCTTATAAGGATTTCCTTCCTCATCATACTTTAAGGTATAATTCGGAGTGTCGGCTTCAATGACGGCAATTTCCTCTAAACCGCCGCCTACCGGGAAATCAAAGTATTTATAAATATAGAAGTAACGGAAGTCGTCGTCATAAGTCCAGGTCAGAACATTGCTTTCGCTTGTAGTGCGATCATAGTCCTGCTGGAAGTCGGTAGGAAGCAGGGGCGGCTGAGATACATCGTTTACAATGTAGCTGACGACCGGAATACTGCTGCCGTCGGGAAATTTATAGTTATAGGAGAACAGTTTCCAGGAGTAATAATAGCCGTAATCTCTGAATTCGAGCGGCATATTGGTTACCGTTCCCGAAAAGCTTGTTCCCTCAAGGTTGATTGTACTCCATCCGCCAGATGGGTTGAGTGAAAATTGGATACCCCCGGTCGTATCGACTTCCATTATGCCGAGAGGGCTTTGGACACCCATTCCTCCGCCAAACTTGAAGTCGAATGCGCAACCCATATTGTAGCTTTCGACAGTTTCTTCAGTTACGGTAATTGTCTGGGTGATAGCTCCGTTTCCGAAGCTGACGCCGGCGGGATAATCGTTCCACTCGGCAATTACATTATACGGACTCGAAGACGATGGATAGGACGAAGGATCGCCCGGTGTGGAAGTTATAGCCTTGCCCTTGATCTCAGGCAAAGCGTCATAGTTGCCCTGAATAGACTCGTAATAATCAAGAGTAAGGACCTGATAGCAGGGAGTAAAGGTGTTTGTAATGATATCTACCGTTTTGTTATATCCGCCTCTTCCGTCCGGCGTGTAAATATAGTAAACGTAATTTTCCGTCGGAATCGAGAAAAACGCAACGGCATCTTCATCCTGGCTGGTTTCAAAAGTAAGCTCGTATTCTACGCTCTTCGTTGTTTCCTTTTCCCATTCAAGAGTGTAGTTAAGACTGCCCTCTACCTCGAGCTTTCCGCCGGAGAGTTCATGTTCGTGTGAAACATAGAAGCCGACTTCAAGGTCCACCGCAACAAGATCACTCTCGCCTGAACCCACGATACGGCTGTAGGAAGTGGCGTTCTGCCAGGCGTAGTCGTAGTCGCAGATTACATCTACATCTTCATAGTAAGGCGCCGCCGCGATGATAGCCAGCACTTTCGGGTCGGAATAGGTAAGATAATGAATACCGCTGTATTCAATCAACACGGTATCAATATCAACGTCGACAAAAGCAAGCGCCGTAGTGTTCAATGTTTGAGAAGAGTTTATTGCGGGCGTTTGTCCTTCTGCCGGTTTCAGGGTATCCTGCGTTAAAGATACCTGAAGTTTACCATCTTCCTTTCCGCTGAGCACTTCATAGGCTACAAAATGATCAGTCCCATCCGTATCTTTCTTGGAACTTTCGCGGTAGAAGTTAGTTGCAAGAATACTGTATCCGTTTCCGTGTATGTCTCCGGAAACAGCGCCGTATTCGCAATACTCCGCTTTTACTTTGTTTGACCCGTCCAGTTTTTGCGGACCCCAGTTGGCATTAAGCGTGTTTTGTCCGTCATACTTGCTTTCGTCCAACGATGACTTAAGCGTGAGCAGTTTTCCTTCGCTGTTCTCATACAGATAACTGTCAAGGTACAGATATCTGTATTCTGCTCCTTCGGGATAGATTACGGCCGCGTTGGTACGCATAAACGGCTGGGAGAAGTAATATTCATCGAATCCGTTGTTGCTCTGCCAGCTTATTACTTTACCATCCTCAGTCTCTGTTTCAACATACTGCCCTTCTATCGGCTTATGTACGTCGCTCTGATCGGCACGAAGCATCATCAGATCCGGGTCATATATATAGGTTGTGATTGTGCGCCGGGTATTGCCCCGGTAAGGTTCGGTAGAATGATAACTGCTTTGATTAAGGTGTTGTATGTCACTGACAGGCTGACCGGTTGCAATAAGTTCCTTATAACCGTCGCCGTTAAGGTCGCCGGTTATAAGGCTTACGCGTACCTGCTCGCCGAGTTTATCCTCGTTTAAATCCAGAGGCGCGCTGGTCTGGAGCATATTGCTTTTTCCGCCCCACAAAACAACAGCTTTGCTCTTTTCGTGAGACCACAGGTCAAAATGGTAATATTCATCAATCCAGTTAAGGACCACCACGCTGCCGCTGGAGATTGCCAGATCGTCAACGCCGTCGCGGTTAAAGTCTCCGGTACAGAGAGAGACCATGTTGGGAACAATACCCGATCCGCTGATCGCATGGCTCCATACACGTCTCCAATTTGCCATGTCAAGCCAATCGTTCGGGCCGGATTGAGAAGTTTTTTGATACTTATAAATATCGACGCGAGCCTTCTTGTTTTCGACAACGTAAACAGCAATCTCGCTTGTGCCGTCTCCGTCAAAGTCACCCGCGGCAACCTGAAGGAAATTCTGCCAAGCGTAGTCCATTTTAACCGTCATCCATTTGTAACCGGAATCTTCAAATGAATCGCTTAATGTATCTCCTGGGGTTACTGCTCCGACCTTTTTGGTTCCGCTGAATGTTTCGGCTTTACCGTCGTAAACGCAAATAAACATTTCCGATTCGGAAGTCGAGTAACTTACATTGGTGTAACCAACATAAACCGCTTCGCCGTTGAGTCCGTCACCGTCAAAGTCTGCGCTTGCAACGGCAAACATCTGGAACGGGACGGCGCCGCCGCCGCTGGGCACGCCCGAGATTGACGTCGGCGAAACGGTATTATCGTTTTTTCCGTAGATTCTGGTTCCGCCCGAAGATGCCGTCAGAAGCTCAAACACCTGATTCCCGGGCAGCTTGTCGCGCCCGTAGGGGTTGTCGGTGGTTTCTTCGTCGTATCCTTCGGGTATTTCCGTGGTATCAAATCCCAAAGCGGTGAAAATATCGGAATCCTGTCCCTCAAATCCGCCTGCCAAGTTTGTAGCCGCAGATACCGGCAGCGTTATGGTCGACATAATGCTTAGTATCATGCTGAAAAGCAGCAGCAGACTAAGGAGCTTTCTTGAGCGTTTCCCTATCATTTTTCAATCCTCTTTTAAGTGTATTTTTTCGTTGTTGGTCGCGATAAATGTCATGTTTTCTTTGATTTACGGTGTGACTGCCGGTTTGTTGACTTATAATACGAAATTTCCTACTCTTGCCGGCGCATGCGTTTTAATATGCTTCTCCGAGCAACATTTTTATGATTTCCCGAAATCCGAGCTCCGCTACCACTAATGTGTCTTTGTACCAGCGAACAAAGTTTCCGTCGGTATCCGCGGTTGCGAAAATGCTTGGATTTGAGAGTACGCCGAAGCGATATGCATTAAATCTGGGTTTCATATCCAGGGCAACCGAGTTGCCGCTGTCGAAACTCACAAGGAGAACGCCGTCTTCCCGCGCTGTTACTTTTGAAATCGGAGCTTTCATTTTCACAACCTCCCAATAAAAATGCAGATTATGATTCATACTACATTCTATCACATAAAAGTCGGTTTGTAGCGTGACTATTTGTCACTATTTTTTCTGTTTTTGCGGGTTTTTACTGTTTTTCGGTTAATTTTCCTATAAAAAACACTCCGATACATATTCTGTATCGAAGTGTTTTTCGCGGATGACCGTCGCTTCTTAATTATATCTGTATTTTTTCGATAATATTATCAGTTGCGAGTTTTGTGATTTTTCAACAGCTTTTCAAGTTCGAGCCTTTTATTCTTTTTAGTACCGGCGATTCCCATCTTGTTATAAATGCGTGAAAGGTGATTACGGACGGTTCCCTCGGAAAGATGCAGCTTTCCCGCAATCTCAGCCGAAGTCATACGATGAGCGGCCAGAACTGCAATTTCAAGCTCTCTTTCAGACAGCCCGTAATCCGCATTATTTTCAAAATGCTCGTTGAGGATTTTTTTCTTGCCTTTCTGCAGTATTTCTGAAATTTCGAATATTTTATCGATATATTCCGAGTATTCCTTTTCTTCTCTCAGCTTTGAGAGCTGTTTTGCGATATATGGGGTGTTTTCTGCAAAAGGAATAATAAAATTGTCCGGCATACCCAAACTCAGAGCGATTCTCAGCTCTTCACACGCGTCCTTTGCCCTTCCTATTTTTTCGTAAGCGGCGGCAAGCTGAATATGCAGCCAGAGTATACACAAGACATTGCTGAATATCCCATAAATCTCCAAACACTCGTCTTTCCTTGCAATAACGGAGGTATACTCGCCCTTTGCCAAAAGCATCTGATTATAGTAAGTATGCAGAATCGGCATAGCGGGGAACATCATTACCGTCTCGGAGAGGGTGCCTTCCGCCAGCCACTCGGGTATATCCTGCGGGCGGTCAAGCGAAGATGCGATAACCATATGACAGATATCCAGAGTGCTTATCAGGTCAAACTGTTTTTCTTCAAGCAGCAGTTCTCTAATCCTTTTTATATTTTGTTCGATATTGTCGAATTTGCCTTGGACCAATCCCAAACGCATATTCAGAAATTCACTCGCCAGCATGATGCTGATCTGATTTTTTCTTTTCGCCGCCGACATTGCCATCTTATTTGAAATATCGGCGCTGCTGAATTCCCCGCGCTCAAAATGAAGCTCCGCCTCAAATACATATTCCGCGCCGCTGCCGTGCCCTTCGGTTACCTGATAATAATACGGCATGCAATCCTTCATTTCTTCATTTTCCGAATCGGCAAAACCGACAGCTCTGTGATAGAGCATCAGAATGGACGGGGAACCGAAAGTCCACGAGTCATCGGGGTCCAGGCTATATGTCGTCCTCCCGAGCAAAGCGCAGGCTCTTCTGTGGTATTCGCTCATCGCTGAGATGTTATTGAAGGCGATAAGACTCTCGGAAACTTCCGCATCGCCCAACAGATTGTTCTTTTCCTCATCCGAAAGCGAATCGTTTATTTCGAGAGATTTCAAAAGAAGAGATTTCAGGCGATAAAACTCTTCGATATTATTATAAGTGAACATCGAAACCATAGAGACCGTAAGAGCTGCGGGGTACCGAAGGAGTATTTCTTCCGGACAGTTGGCAATCCATGAGAAAAAATCATCCTGGTGTTCGAAATTCAAGCTGAAAGCTTTGTCCTCTTGAAGGCAGTACAAAATTTTTTCGAAATTTTCCGCCTTCGCGTAGGAAAAGTAGGCGGGAATATAGTCCTCCTGCTCCATATACCAATCGCCCAGGCGGGTATAGCTTTTTTGCTGATAATCCGTCGGTTTTTGTGAAAAATAGTGCCGCGCGCACTGCCGAAGCATATAGTGGTAGTGGTAAAGGTTGTCTGTTTTTTTGATAAATGCGTTGTTCTTAGAAAGAAAGTTCAAGTGTTTTGAGCTTTCGTCGTCGCTTTTTTCCCAGAGATAAGCAGCTTGTTCTTTGGTAAAATCATTGCTTATACTCATCAAAATCAAAAATTCTCTTTCCTCTTCACTCAGAGGTTCCAACAAAACTTCATTAATCAATGTTGAAATATCTGTGGAACTGGAAAGCCATTTCCTGTTTTTAATATACGATTTGAAGTTCAGATATATTATCGAAAACCAGCCCTCGCTTAAAGTCGCCAGTTCGTCGAGCTCTTCTTCCGATGCGTCGATTTCGCACCACTCCGCATAGTCGTATATCTCTTCTTTTTTTAACATTAAATCATAAGCGGAAACCTCGTAAAGCTGATGCCCGAGCCTCATTTTTTCCTCTTCGTTGAAAATTTGATTTCGCGACATGAGTACAATGTGAATATTTTCCGGCAGATTCTTTGCGAAAAACAAGACGAGCGACGTTATCACCTTTGACGGCAGGATATGAAGGTCGTCAATAATAAAATAAATATCCTTTTCATAATTCGATAAAGCGTCATGAAAGAGCTCCGAACATATGGCAAGCGACTGAACATCTTTCGGATAAGTAAGCGTCAGCAGTTGTTCGTAAAGATCGGGGAAATCTCTGAACATCCTGCAAAAACCGATCCAAAAATCGGTCACGGAATTTGTCATAACGATCTGCTTGAAAAACTGCGACGATTCGTTGTGTTTGGTTCTTCGCGTCGACCACCATTTGACGGCAGTCGTTTTCCCGTATCCCATCGGAGCGATTACCGTTGTAATCGGATAACCGCCGATTTCGGAAAGCTTCCTTTTCAGACGCTGTGTTATATATATATCATTTAAGCGTGTATTACCCATCTTAACAACCTCATATTATAATAATTACAGAGCAGTGTTCCGCAGAGTCCCTCTTAAAAACTGCAGATATCGCATTGTCCGCAAGATGCAAGCGGTGTGGTTTTCCGGAGATAATAATACGGAAATTCCTTCCATACGATAGTTCTTTAACAAAAGGATGAGGTTTTCCTCCGCTCCTCTCAGCCTTCAATGAACAAACACGACACTATAAGTATATTATATATTAAAATCCGTGGTTTTCTAAGAATCGGAAGTGAATTATTTTCGAATTTTTTCTACTTAAAGTTGGATAAATAAAGAATTTTCAATGCATTGACGGCGAGTGACGAGACTGATATTTTAAATCCGAACGGTAATAAATGTGCTACTGGCGAACAGAAGGAATATTGATAGAATTACACGACTCTCAAACACTTGTGAACGCTTTTGATTTAGTCAGATTGTTTTCTATCCCTATAGAATTACACGACTCTCAAAC
>JAAZIU010000037.1 GCA_012800735.1 Clostridiales bacterium
TTGCCGGCATCCGATTCAAGGATAAAGACGGCATTCAAATCATGAAGGACTATATGGCATCCGGCTCCTTTGCTCGAGGAAAAGAAGAAAAAGCTGCCTCTGCTTCGATGGTATTTATCGGCAACATTAATCAGAGTGTTGATGTACTTTTGAAGACTTCCAGCTTGTTTGACCCCTTCCCGCCGGAAATGGGAACTGACACCGCATTTCTTGATCGTATACACTGTTATCTGCCCGGTTGGGAAATACCAAAATTTAAGCCGGAACATTTTACCAATGACTACGGATTCATTACCGACTATCTTGCCGAATTTATCCGTGAACTGCGCAAAGAGCAGTATGGTGATGCTCTGGATCGCTATTTCCGTCTCGGTAAAAACCTGAATCAAAGAGACACCATAGCAGTACGTAAGATGACAGACGGTTTGCTTAAACTTGTATATCCTGATGGGGAATTCGATAAGGAGGAGCTTGAAGAAATTCTCATTCTTTCTCTTGAAATGCGCCGCAGAGTCAAAGAACAGCTTAAAAAGCTTGGTGGTATGGAGTTCTATGATGTGAACTTCTCCTACATAGACAACGAAAGCTTTGAAGAACGATATGTCTCCGTCCCGGAACAGGGCGGCGGAAAACTTATTCCGGAGGGCATGTGTAATCCCGGACAGGTATATACGGTATCACGCGGCAAATCCGGTATGATAGGTGTTTTTCGCCTGGAGTCTCAAATGCTTCCCGGCAGCGGAAAGTTCGAGAGAACGGGTATCGGCTCCGACCGTGATGCCCGTGAATCGACAAATACCGCTTTTAATTTCCTTAAGGCAAACAGTAAACGCATCAGCGGAAGCATCAGTACAACGACGAAGGATTATATCATTAACTATCAAGATTTGCAAGGTATCGGTATCACCGGAAAACTCGCTTTACCGTCTTTGATAGCCATTTGTTCCATAGCACTCGGCAAACCCGCACTTAGTTCAATGGCAGTATTGGGAGAAATCAGTATCAGCGGAACGCTTATAAAGGTTGACGAACTTGCGAATACTTTGCAGGTTTGTTTGGACAGCGGTGCAAAGAAGGTTTTGCTGCCCGCAACCTCAATGATAGATTTTGCAACTGTTCCGTCTGATTTAATGGGAGCATTTCAGTTGATTCCGTATCAGAGTGCGGAAGATGCAGTGTTTAAGGCGTTAGGGGTTGAGTAGAGAAGTTAATCGGGTATTTTGGCTCCTGACCATTCATGCCGCGTATAACTTATGCATCGCTTTCGATTAACAGAAGGTAGCGATACAAAAAGAGATTGCATAGCTGGAAAAAGTTAGCATGTACCGATAAAGCAATTTATTAAAGATATTTGAGCTGGCAAAGCAAAAAATCATACCAGAAGGAATTAGGGGGCAGATGGACATTGAAAAGCTTGCGACAAGTGCTGTTGAAGCTGATATTTCAAAGACAGACATTAACATATGTCTATTAAAAAGGAAACGCAAAACTTCGGTATTGTTGTTTTTAAACCATTGTATTTAGCTTTATAAAATAATAGAATAAAGCGTATATATTATTGTTTTTCTTGCGAGGTAACTGTCATGCCCGAACCAAGCAAACCTGTAAAACAGGAACGTATCCTGTTGGTCTTACGCTATCTCTGGGAAAATTCGGATGAAAACCATCAGGTTACCATAAAAGATATAGAAAGCTACCTGAACGAAAACGGCTGCAGCGGAAACCGCGGGACTATAACTGCGGATATCGAGAAACTAATCGCATTCGGGCATGATATTGTCTGTGTACGAAGCACACAGAACCGCTATTTCCTCGCTGACAGGGGTTTTGAAACACCCGAGATAAAGCTGCTGATTGATGCCGTCCAGTCGGCAAGATTCCTCACAAAGAAAAAGAGCCGAGAGCTTATTGAAAAGCTTTCCGGATACCTTGGACCGGAGCATTCGAGCATTTTGAACCGCCAGCTTTATGTTAATGAGCGGATAAAAGCGCTAAACGAGAGCATATACTACTCGGTTGATCAGATACATACCGCTATTCAGAACAAAAAAACGGTAACTTTCAAGTATTACAGCTATCTGCCCAACAAGGAAAAAGAATTCAAACACAACGGACAAATCTATAAATTATCGCCGTATGCGTTGATATGGAACGATGACTGTTATTATGCCATCGGATATTCCGTTCACCATAACGGTATCGCTAAATTCCGTGTTGATCGTATGAGCTGCATGAACATAACGGAAAATACCGCAATACCAATTCCCGACAATTTTGATGTGGCTGATTACTTTACAGAAGTGTTTTCCATGTTTAGTTGTAATTTTGTATCCGAAACTCGACGAGGAAAATAAAACTATAAAACACTTGTCTTTGCGGCATCCTCTGTATATGTAATTTCGATAAACAACGATAAACGATTAAAAAAGACCCGCCAGTATTCTCGAGGTAATGTAAGTTTGATCCCATAGCCAGCGTTTTGTAGTAATGACGCTGAAAAAAGACCGTCGACAAAATGCTTTCTAAATACAAATGACTTTTAAACCGCTGTCATTTAACTCCAAATTTTTCATAAATAGAAAGGATACAGTATGACACGAATTAGAATTGTCTCTCTGCTAGTTGCCTCTACTTTCCTGCTCACATTGCTCGCACTAACATCATGCGTTAAAAAAGACAGTTCTGACGATAATATCGCACAGACTGAATTAACTAAAATTGATGAATCTTCCGCTGCTGAATCCGAGTCAAGTGATAATGACCTTCTCGATATGATCGAGAAAAAAGATTATGGTGGATACGACTTTAATGTACTTGCCACAGCCCCTGATCCAAACATCAACAACCCGACCCGTTTTGTCGACGAGATAGCCGTCGAAAGAGAAAAAGGCGAGGTCATCAATGACGCCGTTTGGTACCGTAACCTGTTTATTAATAACAAGCTCAACGTAAATATTCATGCGATTCCAACCTCGGATTACGCCTCAACCGTTAGAAAATCCGTTCATGCTAACGACAGAGCTTACGATCTTATCTCGCTTTACAAGCACTTCACCTTCTCGCTTGCTGCAGAGGGGCTGTTCCGCAATTGGAGTGAGCTGGATATAGACTATCACCGTGGCGAGTGGTGGAACCAATCGGCACTTGAGAATCTGAATATTTGCGGCATACAGCTCTTCATGAGTGGCAGCATGCTTATGTCGGAGATTGATGATACTCTCGCGATGTTGTTCAACAAGGTGCTAGCTGAGGATTACAATGTCGGCGATATTTATGAGACCGTCAAGACGGGCGATTGGACGATCGAAAGATTTGGCCAGATGGTTGCACTCGTCTCAGCAGACCTCGACGGAGACTCTAAGATGAAACCCGGCAACGATCTTTACGGTTACATTCAGGATCCAATCTCTATGACTAACAACTGGGCATTCTCGTGCGACCTGTTACATGACAAGATAGAGGATGACGGAACGTTGTCTCTCAATGTCGACAGCGATAGGATCAACAGAACGCTTGAGGCTCTTTCACCAATCATGAAAAGCGAAAATGTAAATACCAATCTTGATCTTTACGAAGGACTTAACTACTTTAAAGAAAATACTATATTCATCTACGCAATCATCCTACGCAACGTCGAGCTCATGCGCGATATGGACGTAGACTTCGGTATAATCCCTTATCCGAAGCTTGACGACCATCAGGAGAATTATTACACTCATGTGGGAATCGGTTCACCGATTCTTACGATCCCGAAAACGAACGTCGCAGACGACAAGATGCTCGCCGACATACTCGAAGCAATGGCGATATCGTCTCATTATTATTATATTCCCGCGTATTATGATATCGCTCTTCAGACCAAGATCGCACGCGACGAGCAGTCGGAGGAAATGCTTGATATAATAATTGCATCGAGAATTTATAATTGGACATATTATGCCGGTACTTCCGAAGGTACTTCATCAATCGTAACCATTATTGCTCCTCTGATTAAGAAGGGCTCTGCCAACTTCTCGTCTAACTGGGCGCGCAGTGAAGCAAGAACCATTAAGGTTCTACAGGAATTTCTCGATAACATTATCGAAAACAACAGTTAAGAATTGACTCCGCTTTTCCTGAATTATGTTTTTCTCTTAACTAAAATATGGTTACGGTATAATTAAAACGGTAGCAACGATAACGATCGACAGCTATGTAGCCTGCTATAGCTTCAAATAGTTCGGCTAATAAGGAAATCACTGGGCACGCTCCGGGGCTTTTACTCAGGCATATGGCTTGCTTGATAAAACTTATAGTGGCGTTCTTTAAGATGGCATATGCGCATTCAATTTCACGATTTAAGATATGGAACTCTGATGAATTCATGAATTCGCTTGGGTTGACGCAAACTGCGAAGTAGAAAGCGGATGTCAAATACGAACATTTTTCCGAAGATGATCATAACAAGATAGGTTTCCTCGCAGACGGAATGACGCCGCTTCGGGTAATCAGAAACCGCGAACCGCAAACGATAGTGTTTCCCGCCGACACGGTTGTTATTGACCGTTTTCTTTTGCAGGTGAGGAACAGCGCAAGAAGAAGATTTACGCTGGCTCATGAAGCCGCGCATATCATATTGAATCGCTCATACAATGGTGTTCCGTCACACAGCTACAATCGAGTGTTTGATCCGGAACAGAGCTATACCGTAGACGAACTGAGAGCTATTCTGAACATGGGAGAATCACAAGCGGACAATCTGGCAGCAGTGCTGCTGATGCCGCAGGTAAATGTACAGAATATCTTCGATGAATTCACAAAAGGGCATACAATAATGCTCTACGGACACAATGCCCTGAAACCTGCCGACAAAATGCTGATATGTGAAATGGCAGACGAGATGGGAGTTTCATACACTGCCCTGAAAATACGTCTGAGAAATCTGAATTACTTTGAACTTCGGAGTATCGATGAATTCGTAACCGAGCAATTCGGAATAGGGGGCGGCATATGATTCAGACAACGCCGCCTAAAACCTATAAGATAAAGCCAATGTCTCCGGAAATGGAACAAAAGGTTCTGAAGTCCTATGCCGAAAGCCTTGAGCTGACGGAGCGGGAACTCCGATGTCCGAGCTGCAGCTTCTATATCCAGACTCTGTTCTCGGATGTATCGGGACATCTGAAAGTCAAGTGTCCGAACTGCAAGGTCATCACCACATACAACCTTTCGTATTTCCGCAGACAAAAGCGATACCATGCCGGAAGATATCCCGGCAGCCACAATACAATCCGCTGAATAAACACAACTGAATAAAACCAAACGATTCATAATCGAGTAAGCGACGGACGGGAAATCCCGGAACGATCAAGCGCCGTATGAAGCCAACAGATATAGTCTATCTATGCTGTTGATTTCATCGGCGCTTTTTTCATCGACATATCCGGCTCGATTTCGCTTCATTATGAAAGCGCATGATACTGGCTTTAGGATAACTTTTCTGTCGAGTATATCATTTTGAGCGAAATCAGCATCATCCGCGCAAAATTCATAACATGTTTACAGAAATTATTGTGCTTTTATGCTCAAAAATGTCCGTTGGTAAGTGAGAAGACAAAATCTCACCAAACGGGATTGAGATTCGGTTTTCTCGCAAACTCTTATAAACCTTGCTCCTTAAAACGCAAAACTATCATCGGGATATACACGGCGAGCGAAAAAACTTATAAAAGTCGGATCAGCCTACACATTATTTTATGCTATCAGGGATGCGGTTTTAAGCGGTATCGGAGGGGATGTCGAAATCCCCGGAGAGATAGAGGCGCCGTGATATAGCATGGTAATACAATTTGGTGAATATGAATTTGAGAATCATGAATTGTTATAAGAATAAGTTTTACTTGGATTATATGGAGAGGAAATGATTATATCGATGTCAGAACAGATTAAAGAAAAAAGTTTTTCAGGACGAACAAAGGTGATTGTCAGCAGGACTTTCGGCGATCAGAATGTTCTTGAAGTTTACACCGACTATGTGGCGCATAAGATAAAAGAAAAACAAAGAATAAAAAAGGAAGAGCAGAGAAGCTTGACTGCGGAATAATGAAGTGGTATAATATATTAAATCCCAACCGCTCTGCTCGGAAAAGGAGATTTGAATGAAAGACATAGAGCAGAGAAGAATAATAGCGGCGTGTTACTGTCGCCTCAGCGATGATGACGATCAGGACGGCACATCCGTATCCATAGAAACTCAGACTAAAATACTTGGAGATTACTGCCGGGAACATGGTATAGAAATCCATGATTTCTATACAGACGATGGTTATACAGGCACTAACTTCAACAGACCCGCGTTTCAACGCATGATGAAAGATGCGGGAAATGATCTGATTAATACCATCATTGTGAAAGATTTATCAAGATTCGGAAGGGAACATCTCCAAGTTGGCAACTATCTTCAAATGGTCTTTCCGAATATGGGAATCAGGTTTATTGCCATCGGCGATGATGTGGATTCCGGACGAGGCAGTCTGGACTATGATCTGATGATTCCGATAAAGAACATATTCAATGAGTATTACCCGGCGGATTGTTCGAGGAAAACCAGGCAGGCTTTTCAGACAAAAGCGAAAAACGGAGAATTTATCGGCTCACAGGCACCGTATGGATATAAAAAGAGTGAGTCCGACAAAAATGTCCTTGAACCGGATGATCAGACTGCATGGGTAATAAAATGGATATTTGAGATGGCGGCATATCATGGTTACGGTTACAACAAGATTGCCAGAGTTCTTACAGAGAAAAAGGTAATCAATCCTTCTGCAAATCAGGCACAGCGCTCGGGTCGCTCATATCCGGGAAATCCTTATGAATGGAATCTGGCGACTGTATACAAGATTTTTAAAAACGAAACCTATCTCGGTCATTTGATCAGCGGAAAACGAAGGGTTGCTTCATTCAAAAACAAGAAAGTCATTCATCAGCCTCGAGAAGACTGGATAGTCGTCGAAAATCGTTTTCCGGCGATTATATCGAAAACACTCTGGAATGATGCCCATGATAAGCTGAAAACAAGAAAACGAGAATCCAAAACAGATTCAGTGAATATATTTGCCGGATTGGTCAAGTGCGCAGACTGCGGCTATACTCTCGGACTCTCAAATGCAAGTGGCAGAAACAACTATTTTGTCTGTCAGACCTACAGTAAAAAGGGAAAAAATTACTGTTCCTGTCATTATATCACATATGATTCGCTTTACAAAACCGTTCTTGCCGATGTAAAGCAGACGCTTCGTTCAATAAAAGAGGACAAAGAAGCCTATATCAGGATGGTTCTGAGTAAATTAGGAGACGATAATGACAACAGTCGTCAGCTGATGGAAAGGGAAATATCTAATTTGAAGAAACGAATCGAAGACCTTACCATTAAATTTGACCGATTGTATGAAGATCGGCTTGACGGTTTGTTATCCGACAAAAAGTTCCGTGAAATGGCAGAACGATGTGAAACAGAACAGAATGACGCTGAAGAACGACTTAATACCTTGCTTAAAACATACAGCGAATCTGAAAGCTGCGTTGAGAATATAGAGAAGTTTATACAAGCCGCTGAAAAGTATGAGAATGTCACCGCACTTGATAAGGAGCTGCTGAACCGTCTGATTAAATCCATAAGAGTAGGGAACAAAGTTCAGACAGAAAACGGACCTGTGCAGGAAATCGCAGTTGAATACCGTATACACGGATAACCATAGGTAATCGTAAAGTCGGTTTCTGACAATAAGTTGGATAACAGGTAATATTTACTTCCCTAACTTTATCATCGGGTCGCTGGTTCAAGCCCAGCAGGGGGAGCCAACCGAAAACCCTTGAAATTACTGTGATTTCGAGGGTTTTTGTTTTTCCGATTCAGTTTCAACGAGAGCAAAAAAAGGCAAAATTCCGTTGCCGATTAAGAATACAATCGGATGATTGTTAATCACTTCCGAAATTATTAAATATCATCAAAAATGAGGTTCGGCGCTGACTGCTTCCCGTTAACAGCCATCCGTGTTCACGGTGTTTTTTCGTTAAAAGTGCAGAAAATTAAAACAGAGAATTGCGAAGAATACGTCCGATTGTCCGAGTAATTGCAGGTAATTGCCGGTAAGGAATTTGTATGTTTAAAAAATTACTGTTGTGTTGCGGTTATAGGTAAAACATATTCGGAAAATAATACATGTCGCGTCTGTTACCCAAAGTGACGCTTGGGTTATCAGGCGCGCTTTTTTTATGGCCTGCTGTGTGAAATAATCAAACGATGATCGGCTACCTCGTCTTTTCTTTTTTACCGTAATCAAACTAAGATTTACATTTTGTTTAGTTACGGCTGTTGACTTTTGTTTTAAAAACATGTATACTTAAACCAAGTTAGTCAAGACTAACCAACACCTATATAATCTTGTGATATATAATGATTAATTCTGTTCTAAACATGAAAGAGCATACATATGACAGAACAATATAATATAACGGGAATGAGCTGCGCCGCTTGCAGCGCCGGAGTTGAGAAAGCGGTTCTCAGCGTCGAGGGCGTCACAGAATGTACGGTAAACTTGCTTACAAATTCAATGAGTGTTGAAGGCAAAGCGAGTGACAGCGAAATAATGGCAGCGATAGAAAAACTGGGATATGGTGTATCAAAAAAAGGAAAAGACAAGAAAAACGAAAACAGCGATGAAGAATATTTGGCAGATAAAGATACTCCCATACTATTAAATCGTGTAATTTCATCACTTGTTTTCCTGCTGCTTCTTATGTATCTTTCAATGGGACACACTATGTGGGGTCTTCCCCTGCCGTCTTTTTTTGACAATAACCCTATTGCTGTCGGCATTGTACAAATGATGCTCTCCGCAGTTGTAATGGTTATCAATCAGAAATTCTTTGTAAGCGGATTCAAGGGGCTGATCAATCGCTCTCCGAATATGGATACCCTTGTGTCTGTCGGCTCGTCAGCCTCATTTATATACAGTGTATATGCCCTGTTGGCTATGACGGTTTCCGCATCTCCCGAACAGTACCTAAAGGAGCTTTACTTTGAATCATCGGCAATGATACTAACCATCATTACATTCGGAAAGCTGCTTGAGGCTCGTTCAAAAGGCAAAACCACTAATGCCATAAAAAGCCTGATGAGTCTTGCGCCTAAGGCGGCAACCGTAATCCGTGATGGCAAAGAAATCAGTATCGGTATTGAAAATGTCCGAAAAGGAGATATTTTCGTTGTCCGTCCCGGAGAAAGCATTCCGGTTGACGGTATCGTTGTCGAGGGACACAGCGCAGTTGATGAGTCGGCTTTGACGGGGGAAAGCATCCCTGTGGATAAAAAAGCAGGAGATACGGTCAGCGGCGCGACAATCAACCTTTCCGGCTACATTAAGTGTGAGGTGACCCGTGTCGGAGAGGAAACCACACTTTCGCAGATTATTAAAATGGTGAGCGATGCGGCGGCGACAAAAGGACCTATTGCAAAAGCGGCGGATAAGGTTTCCGGTGTTTTTGTTCCGATTGTCATGTTCATCGCAGTTGTTGTCTTAGCCGTATGGCTTCTGGTCGGCGCGAAAGCAGGTTTTGCGCTTGCCAGGGCAGTATCCGTGCTTGTAATCAGTTGTCCCTGCGCTCTCGGACTTGCCACACCGGTTGCTATTATGGTAGGCAACGGAAAAGGAGCAAAGAACGGCATACTTTTCAAAACGGCAGCATCGCTTGAAACGGCAGGAAAAACGCAGATTGTCGCTTTGGATAAAACAGGAACTGTTACCAAGGGAGAGCCGGAAGTTACCGACATCATCGGAGATAAAGAGCTGCTTGAGCTTGCATACAGCCTTGAAAGAAAAAGCGAACATCCGCTCGCAAGAGCCATTGTAAGAAAAGCGCAAGAAATCGGTGTCGATTATTTGGAAACCGACAATTTTGAAATATTTCCCGGCGGCGGTCTGTCAGCGGTTATAAACGGACAAACAGTTTATGGCGGAAATGCGGATTTTGTCGGCAAAGCGGCAGTAATCGAGCCTAAAATGCTTGCGAGCGCAGACAAGCTTGCCGGCGAAGGCAAAACGCCGATCTTCTTTGCAAAAGAAGGAGAGATTGTCGGTATTATTGCGATTGCCGATACCGTTAAGGAGGACAGCGGACAGGCGATAACTGAACTAACAAACATGGATATTCGCGTCATTATGCTGACCGGAGATAATGATAAGACGGCAGGGGCAATCGGCAAGCGAGTCGGCGTGGATGAAATTATCGCGGGAGTTAAGCCCGACGGGAAAGAGGGTGTAATACGAAGCCTGCAAAACGAAGGTTTCGTCACAATGGTCGGCGACGGCATCAACGATGCGCCTGCGCTTACCAGAGCTGACATCGGCATCGCCATAGGCGCAGGAACAGACATCGCCATAGACGCGGCGGATGTGGTACTGGTGAACAGTCATCTTTCTGATGTTCCCGCAGCCGTTCGTCTCAGCCGAGCGACCTTGCGAACGATTCATCAGAACCTGTTCTGGGCGCTGATTTATAATGTCATCTGTATTCCCGTTGCAGCCGGAGCTTTTGTATGGGCTGGACTTACATTGAATCCCATGCTTGCCGCCGCAGCGATGAGCTTGTCGAGTTTTTGCGTTATAACAAACGCGCTGAGACTTAATTTAGTTGATATCCGCTCGGATAAACACGATAAGAAAATTAAACAGAAATCAGGAAAAGAGGTAAAAACAATGGAGAAAATTATAAAAATCGAAGGCATGACCTGCCCGCACTGCGAAGCAAGGGTGAAGAAAGTTCTTGAAGAGCTTGACGGGGTAATTGAAGCTGTCGTCGGCCATAAAAAAGGGACGGCAGTCGTAAAACTGTCATTTCCCGTTGCGGACAATGTTCTTGCGGAGGTTATTACAAACAACGGATATAAGGTGATTGACATAAAGTAAGCGGAGGAAGTAAAGCAGTTCTTCCTGCTTTCCTTACCCGAGGGAATAAGCGCTTGACCGGCAGCGGCGATTTTTAAACATATTAATAAGAGTTAAAAGCAAAAAAATATCGGACCCGCAATCACACATTTCTGTCAAGGTGTGATTGCGGGTCCGAAACCTGCTTTTAAAAGTTATCTGCCCTCCATGTGTTTCTTTAAAGCCTGAAAAGATTTCTCACTGATGACATGTTCGATCTTGCATGCGTCATCTGCCGCGGTTTTCTCGTCAACGCCAAGCATTATCAGAGCTTTGCTCAATACGGTATGACGCTCGTAGATTTTTCGCGCAAATAAAAGACCGCAGTCAGTTAAAGTGATGTAACCTTCTTCATCTATGTTGATATAATTATCCTTTTTCAGAAGATTGACACCACGGCTGACGCTGGGTTTGGAAAAATTCATATATTCTGCAATATCGATGGAACGCACCTGAGATTTCTCTCGGCTAAGTACATAAATGGTTTCGAGATACATCTCGCCGGACGGTGTTAATTTCATGACAAACTCCTCGGATTACTGATTTAACTACATGTATATAGGATACCACAAATCAACGCAAAAATCAACGGCAAGAAATATGCGTTTATAATAAAAAACATAGAAAACGGAAAAACGATAAAAATCTCTTGACAAATTCCGGAAAATGTAGTATAATAACTTCAGTTAGCGTTAGCTAACTGATTTTTAGCGTCCAAAGTTAGTGATAACTAACAAAAGCGCGAATTTTATTGTTTACAGAGTGAATTATTAAAAAAACAAAACGAGCAATAAAGTATTGAACACGTTTTGGCTTTAATTAGCTATTGTTATAGGCGAGTAAAAAAAGCCGTTGTTCACGATAAACGAATGTGCGAATATCCGGAAAAGACACGGTAAGTCTTTACCCATAAAACCGGTTAACTCAAGCATTTTAAAAAATCTCTGTTAATAAAAAGCAGGAGTATATTTTATGGTTAATGTTTATAAGAAATTGATATCTTACGCAAAGGAAAAGAAGCACTTTCTTTTCATGACGATTGTGTTTTCTGTCTTTGCGGCAGTTATGCAAGTAACGGCATTTTATCATCTGTATAAGCTTTTGGAAAACATCATCTTGATTAACAGTATGAAAGATGCAAGAAGCTATGCGTTTTTGATTGCCGGATTTTTGGCGTGCGGCGGGATATTGTATTTCCTGTCTCTGATAGTTTCGCATTTGTTTGCCTTCAGAGTTGAAACCAACTTGAGAAAATTCGGCGTTGACGGTCTTACGAATGCAAGCTTCAAGTTTTTCGATGTGAATTCTTCGGGCAGAATAAGAAAACTGATCGATGACAACGCAGCTCAAACTCATATGGCGGTCGCTCATCTTATTCCCGATAACACCGGCGCCATGATTACGCCGGTTTTGGTGTTAATATTAGGGTTTTTCATAAGTCTCAGAGTGGGAATTACTTTGGTTGCTTTGACAATTATCAGCCTTATATTATTGAAGCTAATGATGGGCGAACAACAGTTTATGAAAACCTATCAGGCTTCTTTGGAAAAACTCAGCTCCGAAACTGTTGAATATATAAGAGGTATGCAGGTCGTCAAAATTTTCGGCATTGACGTCAGAAGCTTCAAAGCTCTGAATAACGCCATTAAAGAATACGCGAAAAACGCTCTCAACTATTCACTTAGCTGCAAAGCGCCGTATGTGCTGTTTCAGGAAATGTTCTTTGCCATTGTTGCAATATTGATTCCTATAATACTTTTATTTGTAAACACGGCGGGCGATTTGAAATTTCTCGGCTTGGAATTGATTATGGTCTTTTTCCTGAGCGGAGTTCTGTTTACCTATATAATGAAAATAATGTATCTTTCGATGTATATATTTCAGGCTCAGGATGCGGTATCGAAGCTTGAAAATCTTTACGAAGAGATGCAGGAGGATGTCCTTCAATTCGGAGAAAAGACGGTATTCAAAAACCACGATATAGAATTTGAAAATGTAAGCTTCGGATACAAAAAAGACAATTTGGTGCTTGATAATCTGAGCTTTAAATTGGATGAAAA
>JAAZIU010000038.1 GCA_012800735.1 Clostridiales bacterium
CTATGAGCGCATGATAAATGACATGGACCTGAATGCCGGCGTGATTCTGGAAGGCAAAAAGAGCATACACGATGTCGGAGAAGGGGCCTTTGAGCTTTTGCTCAGAGTTCTAAGCGGAGAGCAGACCAAAAACGAGGCTCTGCGCTACTTCAACAACATAGATATTCACTGCTTGGGGCCGGTTATTTAACAAATTCAAAGCAAAAAAATTGGAGCTGCAGCAATTGATATGCTACCCCCAAGTAGGACAGTGAAATATAAAAACTACTTGGGGGTATATTTATGTCCAGAAAAAGCAAAATTGATCCGGCTCTAAAAGTCGAACTGGTAGAGAAATATCTTAGAGATGAGATTGGAATCATGGAAGGATGCGGAATGGCAGGTTTATCAAGTAAAACCACTGCTCTTTTTAAGAAATGGATTAACATCTACAAGAACGAAGGTCCTTCAGGATTATTAGATCAAAAGAAAAACCGATATTATTCAAAAGAGGTCAAGCTAGCTGCTGTGAATGCATATCTGAATGGTGAAGGATTGGGAAATGAAATTGCAAGACGTTTTGGCCTTCGTTCGGAGTCGGAGCTTCGAGAAAGGGTTAAGGTGTATAATACTCGTGGAGAAATCAACTGCCGAGGAAGCGGTGGAGGTAGTTACATGAGGAAAGGCAGGGAGACAACTGTTGAAGAACGCCTTAAAATTGTTTTGGATAGCCTTGCTAATGATAAGAACTATGGATTGATGGCATTAAAATACAATTGTTCCTATCAGCAGGTGCGGAACTGGGTGCTTCGTTATGAAAAGATGGGTTCAGCGGGGCTGGAAGACCGACGCGGACGACGCGCCGAAATGCAAGCGGCTAGGACACCCGAAGAAGAACTTCGCGACAAGATAGCGGAACTGGAACGCAAGAACCGTGAGCTTCAAATGGAGAATGATCTGCTAAAAAAAGTCAGAGAGTTAGAGATGAAAGATCGCTATCTTTAACTCGTCATCTATATAAATACCAAGCGATCAAGGAGCTGTCTGAGGAGAAGCACTATCCGGTTCAAATAATCTGCGAATACCTTTATATTTCACGAGGAGGATACTACCGCTGGTTGAAGAATCCTGTGAGCAACAGCGAAAGACGCAATCAGGAAATCGCAGAAAAAATCCGGAACATTCATGAGGAACATCCGGATATGGGATATCGCAGAATCAGGTATGAACTGGATAAACACCATAATATTAATGTCAATGATAAGCGTGTTCTGCGTATCTGCCGCAAGGAACATATCCGGTCCATGATTAAATGGAGACCAAAGAGTTGTACGAAAAACAGTGATAATCCGGCGCACATCGCAAAGAATTATCTGAACCGGAAATTTCATGCAGATGCTCCAAACGAGAAATGGTTAACCGATGTGACGGAATTCAAGTACTACATCGGTGTTGAGGTTCATAAGGTTTACCTAAGTGCCATTCTGGATCTTTATGACCGGAGAATCGTAGCATTCAAGATAGGGAATCATAATGACAACCCCTTAGTCATGAACACCTTTGATGAAGCAGTGCGGCTTGAGCCGGATGCTCACCCACTGTTCCACAGCGACAGGGGATTTCAGTATACAAGTAAACAGTTTTACACCAGATTAAAGAAACACCGTATGAAGCAGAGCATGTCCAGAGTTGCACACTGTATTGACAACGGACCCATGGAAGGATTCTGGGGTATCCTGAAACGCGAGAAATACTATGGCAAGCGATTCACCTCCAAAGAAAATCTAATCGCTGCGATAGAATCTTATATCGATTACTACAATACGGGGCGAATACAGCGGAACCTTCATCTAATGACACCTTTGGAGTATCATGAGCGGTACTATGCGGCAGCATAAAAATGCCGCCGGTTGCTTTCACAACTGACGGCACAAAGTTTTTTAATTATTCATTGTCCTATTGACGGGTAGCACACCAAATTGCTGCAGCTCCGGTTTTTTCATTTTATTAAAGAGTTTTCCCTAACGGGAGTTTATTTTTCCTTGAGTCTCGAAATCATCAGGTCGCAGACTTCGTTCATGTCTCCGACTATGCCGTAATCGCAGTAGTTGAAAATCTGAGCGTCGGGATCCGTGTTGACCGCAA
>JAAZIU010000039.1 GCA_012800735.1 Clostridiales bacterium
ATGCCCTGTGTTTTTATGATGTTTTTTGTTTTCTTTTGCCGTTTTTCCAAAGGTTTGGGGTGAATTTTAACCGGGGTTTCATAAAAAAAGGGGCTGTAACAAAATTTGAGTTTTGATACAGCCCCTTTGCGCGTATCAGATTATGTTTGTTTATTAAAAACAGTTGAGTTATCCAAGACATATTGACATTAAAATTCCGTCGTGTTATAATTAAAAACAACGGATAATGATTTTTAATAAAGGTAATTGTCATGAATAAACAATTCCCAAGAACCACGGTGGGCGGCGTTTCCTTGCCGCGTATATTAATCGGAACCAACTGGCTTTTAGGTTATAGCCACCGCAGCTCGGCTGCAGACGCCGGAATTAAAGCCAGATATCAGAGAAAAGAGGATTTCTTCCCGGTATTCGAAGCCTATCTCGAATACGGCATCGATGCGGTAATGGGTCCCGTCAGTACCACCCCAATCTGCCTTGAAGCGATAAAATACGCCGAAGAAAAATCCGGAAAGAAAATAATAATCATCGATACCCCCATAATAAATGTCGACGACAATGCCGCCGCGAGAGCCGAAGCCAAGAAAGTTATAAAACACAGCGCCGAAATAGGCTCGACCTTCTGCCTTATCCACCATTCCAGCATGGAGCAGCTTGTAAATAAAAATCTCAGAAAAATCGTCCGCCTGCCCGACTATCTTTCGATGATACGCGATGCGGGACTGATACCGGGTCTCTCCGCCCATATGCCGGAGGCAATCCTATATTGCGATGCAAACGGCTACGATGTCGAAACGTATATCCAGATTTTCAACTGCATGGGCTTTCTGATGCAAGTCGAGATCGAAAGCGTCGCGAGAATCATAAATAACGCCAAAAAGCCGGTTATGACCATCAAGCCTTTTGCCGCCGGCCGCACCACTCCTTTTGTCGGTTTGAATTTCAACTGGAATGTCATCCGCGACTGCGATATGATAACGGTGGGAGCAACATCCGAAGCCGAGGTGCATGAGGACGTCGAAATCTCCTTCGCAGCCCTCGAGCGCCGTTTCCCCGACCTCGCCGCAAGAAGCTCCCCGGCAAAGCAGGAGATATTGGGGCATAAATAAGGCGCAATATGACATATCATCGAATATTTATTATAACCAACATATTCTCCGGGATAATCACCGGAGATTTTTTATTAAAAATATAAAAATCATTTATTCCATATCGCTTCTGATTTCAATATCTCTTAAATCATTTCGGTTGAATATTTTATAAAATCGTGGTATAATATAATTTACGTTTTATCAAGGCTTAATCGCCTTAATATTCAAAAAGAGAATTAAAATGCATAAAGAATTTTTGATGGGCAACCAGGCGATAGCCCTGGGAGCTTTGGCGGCAGGAGTCAATCTTGTCGCCGGATATCCCGGCACTCCGTCGACCGAGGTATTGGAAACGGTCGCCGCAAGGAATCCGGGAAATGTTCACGTCGAATGGTCGACAAACGAAAAGGCGGCGATGGAAGTCGGCGCAGGCGCGGCATACTGCGGCGCCAGGGTAATGGTGACGATGAAACAGGTAGGGCTTAACGTCGCCTCCGATCCTCTGATGAGCCTTGAATATATCGGTGTCAAGGGCGGCATGGTAGTTCTGGTAGCCGACGACCCCGGACCAATTTCCTCCCAGACGGAGCAGGATACCCGTACATTTGCGATGTTTTCGAAAGTCCCCGTCTTTGACCCCTCATCGGTATCGGAAGCATACACGATGATCGGCGAAGCCTTCGAGCTTTCGGAAAAATACGGTACGCCGGTCTTGTTTCGCGTAACTACGCGGGTGAATCACGGCTATGAAACGATAGAAATAAAAGACGAAGACGAATATTACAAAAACGTTCCGGAAGGATTTGTCAAAGACAGCTCAAGATGGGTCATTTTCCCGCGCCTGTCGCAAAAGAACCACGCACTTATCGAGGCGAGAAATGCGGAGCTGAGCGATTTGTTTTCCGATTATCATGCAAATGAAATACTCGCTTCGCGCGGCAGCCTGAAATCATCAAAAAAAGGCGTCGCGACCCACGGAATAAATTTCATGTATACCCTTGACGCCCTGGGCAACTCCGATCGTCCCAAAATTCTAAAAATCGCAACCCCTTTTCCGTTCCCGGAAAAGAAAGCGCTTGAATTTCTTGACGGGCTTGACGAAGTACTCTGTATTGAGGAGCTTGACCCGGTAATCGAACGCGCTTTGACATATGTTTGCGGCAAATACTGTCTCCAAGTCAAAATCCACGGCAAACTCACATCGGATATATCCGCTTCGGGCGAAAACACTGTCGATTCAGTCAAAGCAGCTTTAAATAAATTCCTGAATAAAGAATACAACGATATTTCAAAATCGACGGAACAACCGCCGGCGCTGCCGGTAAGACCGCCGGTGCTTTGCGCCGGATGTCCGCACCGCGCCTCCTTCTATGCGGTAAAACAAGCGATGAAAGGCAAAAAGTCGGTATTCTGCGGCGATATCGGCTGCTATACTTTGGGAAACGCCGCGCCGCTCGATATGTGCGATACCTGTCTTTGCATGGGCGCGGGAATAACCGTCGCTCAGGGAATTTACCATACCGAGCCTGATACAAAGTGCTTCGCCTTTGTAGGCGACTCCACTTTCTTCGCTTCCGGAATTACCGGCGTTATAAACGCCTTTTATAACCAGGCAGACCTTACGGTCGTGGTAGTCGACAACTCAACCACCGCGATGACCGGTCAGCAGCCCCATCCCGGCACAGGAATTACCATGATGGGGGAGAAAGTCGAGAAAGTCTCAATAGCCGCGATACTCCGCGCGATAGGGCTAAAAACCGTCGAGACACTCAATCCTCTTGACTTCAAAAAAGCCGTCGACACCGTAAAGCGCGTTGCGGACGAACCCGGCGTAAAGGCGGTTATATTTGAGTCGCCGTGTATTGTGCTGACAAAACCGAAGGGCAAGTCGGTCGTCGACGAAGAAAAATGCATAGGATGCAAAAAATGTATAAGAGAACTCGGCTGTCCGGCGCTTACCCTGAAAGACGGCAAGGCTTTTATCGATAAAATGCTTTGCACCGGCTGCGCTCTTTGCGAGCAGATCTGTCCGACAAATGCGATAAGCGGAGGTAAGGGCAATGAATAAAAGCATTATCCTCTGCGGCGTAGGCGGGCAGGGAACCATAATGGCATCCCGCCTGATAGCGGCTGCCGCGATGGAAAAGGGACTGGACGTCCGCTCGGCGGAAACGATAGGTATGGCGCAGCGCGGCGGCTCGGTATTTTCGCATATAAGAATAGGCAAAGATATTAACTCGCCGCTGATAGCTAAAGGAGAAGCGGATCTTATCATCGGCTTTGAGCCGGCGGAAGCTGTCCGTCAGCTTCCGTATCTTCGCGCAGGCGGCGCGGCGGCAGTATCTTTGCGGTCGGTGATGCCGGTGTCTGCGACGATAGGGAAGTCCGTATATCCCTACGATGAAATTATAGATTATCTGAAATCAAATGTCACGAGACTGACCTTGGTTGACTCGGAAGCGGCAGCAGCTCTGCTCGGCTCGTCAAGGGTACTGAACGTAGTACTGCTCGGCGCCGCCGCAAGAAGCGGAGAGCTCGGGATAGACGAAGACGCGCTTTTATCGGCTATTTATAAGATAATTCCGGAAAAATTCAGGCAGCTTAACAGAGAAGCCCTTTATTATACGAAAAATAATTAAATTTCAGAGGTAATATATGCAGATCAATCAGACACAGCTTGAGCAAGTCAACCATCAGATTGAAAGGCTTGTCAAAGCGGACAACTTTTACGGCAGAAAAAAGAAAGAAGCCGGAATAATCGGAGTAAAAACAGTTGAGGACTTCCAAAATCTGCCTTTTTCGCAGAAACAGGATCTCCGCGATGCTTATCCCCTCGGGCTTATGGCAGTCCCGGAGAGTGAGATAGTCAGAATCCATTCATCTTCCGGCACTACCGGCACACCGGTAATAATCCCGTATACCGCCAAAGACGTCGATGACTGGTCGGAAATGTTCAAGCGCTGCTATGAATTTGCGGGTGTCACAACCGAAGACAGGATACAAATAACTCCCGCCTACGGGCTTTGGACAGCCGGAATCGGTTTCCAGCTCGGCGCGGAGAAGCTGGGCGCAATGGTCGTTCCGATGGGCCCCGGAAACACTGACAAGCAGCTGAAAATGATGCAGGATTTGAAAACTACGGTTTTAACGGCAACCTCGTCATACGCTCTGCTTTTAACCGAGGAAGTTGAGAAGCGCGGTCTGAAAGACAAAATATTCCTTAAAAAAGGCGTGCTCGGTTCCGAACGCTGGAGCCCGAAGATGCGCGACAGAATCAGAAACGGACTCGGGATAGAGCTTTACGACATTTACGGACTTACCGAGATTTACGGTCCCGGTATCGGCATCAACTGTAGCTATGATACCGGAATGCACATCTGGGACGATTACATTTATCTTGAAATAATCGATCCGGAAACCGGTAAAAACGTCCCCGACGGCGAATACGGCGAAATAGTCATTACAACCCTCGTAAAGGAAGGCGCTCCCCTGATTCGCTACCGTACGCACGATATCAGCCGGATAATCCCCGGCGAATGCCCTTGCGGCTCAAAACATCCGAGAATCGACGCAATTACCGGCCGCAGCGACGACATGATGATAATTAAGGGAGTAAACGTCTTCCCGAAGCAGATTGAAGAAATCTTAGCGACTTTCCCGGAGCTTTCGAGCGAATACCAGATCCGCATCAGCCATCTTGACGGCAGGGACACAATGCGGATTTATGTCGAGACAAACGGCAGGGTCAATTTTCTTGATATGGCGGACATGGTCTCGGCGGCGGTCAAAAGCCGCATAGGCTTCACTCCGCTTGTCAAAGTCGTTGAAGTGGGGGTTCTTCCGAGAACCGAGAAAAAAACCAAGCGCGTTATCGACGAAAGATACGATTAATAAAATCGGCGGCAGATTAAAAAGGTCTGCCGTTTTTTATGTCTTTTAAAGTCCTTGGTTTCCAGAAAAACGCGGAAATAATAAAACTCAGCAAGATAAATCAGGATAAATACTTGCGATTTTATATCAATGATGATATAATATAAATACAGCCAACCGACTGACCGCCGCAAGAAACAGGAGTCAAAATGCTTTTCACTCATAAATCCGAAATATCCGGCAAAGTATTCGCAAAAGACCCGGCAGTTATCGAAATCGGGGGAAAGACCCTGCTGTATCATTCGATTATGAATGATACCCTCGGAATCGGAATAGCCGAATCGGATGACGGAAAAGATTTCGTCTTCAACCAAGAATTGCCGATAACTCAGGAATGTGAAAAAAACGGAATAGGCGCGCCTGCGGCGATAAAAATCGACGAAATAGTCCATCTGTTTTATCAGACCTACGGCAACGGCAAACTTGACGCCATCTGTCACGCGGTGTCAAAAGACGGATATAATTTTATAAAGGACGAAACAAATCCCGTTTTCGCCCCACGCCGTCCCTGGGCGGAAATGCCAGAATGGTCCTGCGGCAGAGCCATTGACGCCGATGTGTGCGTTTTCGGGGATAAGCTCCTGCTTTATTTCGCAACAAGAGATAAGGATATGAAAGATCAGCTGCTCGGAGTTGCATCCGCGCCTTTGTCTTCCGATTTTTCAAGCGGAAGCTGGGAGCTGTATCCGGACATTGTATTAAAACCGGAGCTTGACTGGGAGAAACGCTGTATCGAAGCTCCGGCAGCTCTCGTAAAAGACGGTTTTGTATACCTGTTTTATGCGGGCGCATATAACTGCGAACCTCAGCAGATAGGCTGCGCCGTCTCGGAAGATGGTTTTACCTTCCGTCGCCTGTTTATAAAAGAACCGCTGATGAAGAACGGTCCTCCCGGTAGCTGGAATCAATGCGAATCAGGTCATCCTTATATTTATGAAACGGAAAAGGGGGACACCTGGCTTTACTATCAGGGTTCGGCGGATATGGGTAAAAGTTGGTATCTTTCAAGGCAGCAGATTTTATTCAAAGACGATAAACCAATATTAATATAAATCAAAAGGAGAAAGCATGATGAAGACAGTAAAAGACAAGTATCTTGTGGTAGGCGCCGACTTCGCAGGTTATCCGCTGAAAGAAGCGGTATGCAAGCACCTTCGCGATAAGGGCTGGAAAATCACCGACCTCGGCGTAACCGATCCCTCAGTCGATGATCCCGAAAATATGTTCCACCGAATCGGACTTCGTGTCGGTTCAAAAATCTCGGAAGGCGAATTCGAGCGCGCTCTCCTCTTCTGCGGCACCGGAATGGGAATCCATATAGCCGCGAGCAAATGCCCCGGCGTTATGTCCGGCGTCGTCGAAAGCGTTCCCGCGGCTCTCCGCGCCATAACTGGAAACGGAGTAAATGTTCTTGCAATGGGCGCTTTCTATGTAGCTCCAGCGATGGGCTGCGACATCGCAGACGCCTATCTTAACGCCGATTTAGGCACCGGATATGAGTGGTGGAATAATTTCTACGAGTTCCATAAACTCGCCGTCGATGAGCTCAACGCCTTCGATTACGAAAAATACAAAGCGAACGGCTTCAAACTCGATTATTTAGGGAATTATCCCCTGAAGCTTGAAAAGAAGCCGGAATAAGCAAACATACATAATCAATATCAAAGGGATGAGCGCGCAGCCCATCCCTTTTTCAATAAACCGCGCATCATTTTATAAATAAAAAAGTTATGTTCGGAATCTTGACATATTTTAACGGCAGTGGTACAATAATTGAGAAATATATTTATCGGAGGCTGTAAATGGCGCTGTATGCGATAGGCGATCTGCATCTTTATTTCACTGGCGAGGATCCGCTCATGCTTAACGGAAAAATATGGCAGGACAGGGCGAACAGATTTATCAGAAACTGTAAAAACCTTATAACCGATAAAGATACCCTCGTTATTACCGGAGACCACGCCTATATCAAAAAGCCGGAAGAGCTTACGCCGTATCTTGATTATCTCGACCGGATACCCGGCAAAAAGGTGCTGACCCGCGGCAATCACGACCAATTCTGGGAAGCGTCAAAAACCGAAAAGTTTAATGAGATGTACGGCGACAGCGCTTTCTTTTTGCAGGGAAATTATTGCCGATACGGCGATTATGCCTTAGTCGCCACAAAGGGTTACACCTACGAAGGCAAAGACAGCATAGAACACGCCGAGGAACTCGTTGCGCGCGAAGCCGACAGGCTTGAATCGGCACTTATTTCAGCCCGCGACCACGGCTTTGCTAAGATAATAATTTTCCTGCACTATCCACCGACAAACATTCTCCAAAGGAACAGCGCATTTACCAAATTAGCCGAGAAATATAAAGCCGAACAGGTGGTTTACTCACATTGCCACGGCGAGCGGCGATTCGGCGACAGCCTCAGAGGTCGTCACCACGGTGTTCGGTATTCCCTCGTCTCCGCTGATTTTGTCGGCTTTGCCCCGAAGAAAATACTCGACTGACAAGGTGTTCGCATATATGAAACGAATTACTTTTTTGATTTTCCTTACCTTTACTGTTTTAATCTCAAATCTGCCTGTATTCGCAGAAGGAGTCTCGTCGGAAATAACCGTATTTACCGACATCCCGCCGGACGCATGGTACATCGCCGATGTCAACAGTCTTACCGAAGCCGGTCTGATTGACTGTTCCGAAGGAAGATTCTATCCGGATAAGCAGCTTACCTGCGCCGAGGCGGTAAAATTAGCCGTCAGTATAAATCAGCTTCATTACAACGGTGCTGTATTAATCGAACAAGGCGAGCCGTGGTATAAGCCATACTGCGAATATCTGTCGGATATCGGGGTTGACGTATCCGCGCTTGATATGGAAGCTGAAGCAACACGGGCAGAATATATTTACATCTTCGCGTCAGCTTTAAAAGACAGCGATCTTGAAGCGATAAATCAAATACCGGACGGCGCGATAACCGATGTCGCCGCTGATTTGCCCTATGTAGAAGCGATTTATAAGTTCTACCGCGCGGGCATAATATGCGGTTCGGACGAAAACCGCAGCTGCCATCCGGATGAATACATCAAACGCTCGGAAGCAGCCGCGGTCGCGGTAAGGATACTTGATAAAGAAAGAAGGATCAGGTTCGACATGAAAGAGCCGGTCAAACACACTCTTGAAGTAATTGACGGCGTTACATATATAGACGGTGTTCTTATAGTCAATAAAACATACCCGCTGCCGCCGGAATACGCGCCCGGCGGACTTACGAAAGAGTGCAGCGAGGCTTTTGTAAAATTGCAAGCCGCGGCATGGAAAGACGGGCTTAATATATATTCTGTTTCCGATTATCGAAGCTATGAATATCAGAAGGGACTCTATCAAAGATACGCCGCCCGCGACGGCGCCGCGGCTGCAGACAGATATTCAGCGCGCCCCGGACACTCCGAACATCAGACCGGACTTGCGATAGACTGCAACAGCGTATACCAGAGCTTCGCAGATACCGCCGCAGGCAGGTGGCTCGCCGCCCACTGCCACGAATACGGCTTTATCATTCGTTATCCGAAAGGCGCCGAATCAATCACCGGATATATGTTCGAACCGTGGCATATCCGATATCTGGGCAATGAAATGGCATCAAAAATCCACGAAAGCGGTCTGACCCTTGAAGAATATTTCGGCATAACATCGGAATATGCGGAATAAAAAACGGCAAAAGGCCGACATTGAAGTATATTATATTCAGGAAGGTAAATTCGAATGACCGAAATCGATTTTTTGCGGGATAAAGTAAACGGAGACGATATAAAGACTTTCTGCGAAAAGATAGAGCTTTCCCGGGAAGCGTATGAAGCGGCGGAACCGCTCTGCCGCCGCATAATCGGCGAAAAACGCGATTTTTTCGAAAATGAGATAGTCGCAGATATAAAAGACGCCGATAAAATTAAAGCGCTCGCCAGATCAATGCGTGCAGATCAGGACCTGTGTATGCTGTCCTGCGCCATCTTACTCGGCATGAACGCCCATAAACTTTACCGGGAAAAGGGAATACCCGACGACATATACTACCCCTCCATGCGGGAGATCACGATATGGGAGCGGACCTGCGAGAGGGAAAAACAAAAGATCGGATATTATGAATACAGCTGGCTTCGCCACTTTTTAACGGCAGATATCGTCCGCCTCCATCGCCTCGAGTTTCATATCGTGTCGTTCAACAGAAAGCTCAGATATAAAAAACACGGCGTCTCCGTCAAGGGCGGAGATGAAGTCATAAATATCCATATCCCGGAAGACGGCCCCCTTTATCACAGTGATGTGATAGAGTCATACCGCCGTGCGTATCGTTATTTCAACCGCAGCGGCAAGGCGGTCTTCGTCTGTGATTCATGGCTCTTATATCCCGGCAACTATGATTTCCTGCCGCCGACATCGAGAATCCGTGAGTTTATGGATGATTTCGATATTATCAGCAGAAATGACGTTAAAAACGACGGCAACCTCTGGCGAATCTTCGGTCACCATGACAGCTACGCCCCTGAAAATCTGCCGAGAAACACCGACCTTCAGCGCCGTATGGCCGATTACCTCGCGGCGAACGACAACGTAACCGGCTCCGGCTACGGTGTGTTCGTCTTTGACGGGGAAAAGGTTGTAAAGGAATAACCAAAGTATTACATATCAAGAACTCTGCGCTGTCAACAGATATGACCCATTTTCGGTAAAAGAGTCTGTAATATTAATTTTGTGACTCGGCGTAATCGTAGAGTTTCTGATACTGAGCCTTTAGTGCCGATTCGCGCTTTGCAAACCAGGAGGTAAGATCGGTTGACTTCTTGCTTACCAGCGAAGGCAGCGGCATGTAGTCCAAATTGGTGCAATAGCATATGCCGAAGTCGTATATCAGATTGTCGAATACGATATCCAGCATGCGCGCGGATTCCTCATCACGGGTTTGTTTACCGATCAGCACCTTGTTGTAATAAGTGTCGGTAATGTGGATCGCGCTGCCCGAACACAGCGCTTCGGTTATAACACCGTTAAAGGTGAGGTTGGTGGCGGTTTTCGGGATCACGCAGGATAGCCCCCATTGATCCGATGTGGAACGATATTTTTCCTGCGCCTCGTCATACTTGGGATAAGGGACGATGCCGAAGTCGGCGTCAAACTGCCGGAAGTATTCTCCGTGCTCCAGAGTGGCAAGCAGGAAGAGCGCCCTGTTGTCGAAGAATATCTTCACTCCTTTACTGCTATTGGCATAGTCGAATGAGTCGACGTATGAAGTGTTGTCATCGTAACAGAGACGGATTAGGTATTCAAGTATACTCTGCATCTTTTCTGTGTTAAACTGCAGTTTTGGACCGTCCTTTTCCTTAATAACGGTGTGGGTATCGGCTGCCAGCTGGTATGAGTAAATGCCGACTATAAGATTTTGTATGCAGCCGTAGCGGTCGTTTTCATTGAATTTGCCGTCGCCGTCAATGTCCGCCGATATGCCGGAAGCCAGCTCCTGCAGCATTTCGAAGGTCCACTTGCCGTTGTCCACCAGCTCGTATAGATTCGGAATATTCATGTCTTGCTGTACCTGCTTGTTGAAGAAGCAGACTGCCGTTTCACACATGGTTGTCCAGTTGATGTCTCCGATAAGTATATATACATTATCGCCCACAGAAAGGGAATCAACTATGTTTTGATTCCAGTATGGTTTCTTCATGTCGATGTAAGGAACCATATTCAGCGGGTATGCCAGGTCATTCGTAATAAACCCGACGCCGCCCTGCATGAACCCCAGAGCCACCAGGTCCACCGAGTCGTCGCCTGCCAACAGGGTAGGCATGAGAGCGTTTGCCTGGTCATGTGTCCAGCCGTCGGTACGGGTATTGATAACACAGTTGAACCGCTGCTCTACCTCTAAGTTTCGCGTGTAGATAGCGTCGTTAAGCGCGTCTCCTGTCAGTTCTTCCCGTATGTAATACACTTCTCCCAATTCGGACGGAACGGGCAGGGAAATGGTGAATACCTCTCCCTCAAAGTCAAAGGTTTCGGATATGTCGTCCAGGTATGGATTCCTTGTCTCTGCTGCAGTTGTTTCTTCGGTTACGGGTGCAGTCGTGTCCTGAATCTGTGTGCCTCCGCCGCCGGAGCATGCCGCGAATATTGACAGCAGGATGATAATGGTGAGAAGGGCGGCAAAGAATTGCTTGACTTTTCGTTTACACATAACATATTCCCCTTTACATTAGTTCATATCGGTATCTCTGTTAATGGTAAAGCTTGCAGTTTTCCCCCAAAAAACTTAGTTAAACGGCAATAAAAATTGCGGCTGAGAGAGATACATTGTTTTCTCCAAAAATCTTTCCTTATTCTTTTTTGCTTCCGTTCATAAGGTTTTTTTGGATGACTTTTTAAAATATGTTATAAAATGTTGCATTTCACTCAGAGTATGATTTATTTTTCACACTATAGCATATAAGGCGGTAAATGTCAAGTATCAGTTTGTCAAGAGATTAACATTGGATTTTTTGCAGAAATCATATCAACTGAATACTGAATCAAACCGTCCAGTTATTACGATAACCGCCTTCGCGAACTAACCAAGCCGGGTCTCCGGTTCCGTTTGCAAAGGTCATATTAGTGGGATCCCAGTCGAAACTTGCGTCGTGGACATACGATATGTTCAGAAGCTGACAGAGAATTGTCGCATGACCGCCTACATCTTCATTTGAGCAGGCTTTTTTGCGGGATTTTACCGCTGAAATGAAATCGGCAATGTGACTGCCGCCGGTATCGTAGAGTTTTGTCTTATATACGCTGTCAGTCAGGAATATTTTCCGCGCTTTGTCTATTGCTTCATCAAGAGACATCTTGGCGTCGCCGTTGCGGGTACTTATCATAAAATTATTGCCGTATTTTATCTCAAAGGCGCCTCGGTCAACCGAGACCGAACCTTCGGAACCGTGGAAGATTGCGCCAAATTGCGCGGGTTTATGCATCACAGTTACTCCGCCGTCAAACACAAACATGGCTCCGGATTGGGCGCGTCCTCCCAGCTCGACGTTGGCTTTATCCTCTTCGCTGCGTTCGGCGCGGATCACTTTAACAGGACCGCCGTTATCCATATCCAGTCCCCATTGAGCTATGTCCAGATGATGCGCGCCCCAGTCTCCGCAATAACCTATCCCGAAGAGGTCGTCCATGCGCCAGACCATCGGGTAAAAGTTATGTACTCCGCGCGGGGAGAGTTGGTCGTTGTACTTCACAAGCGGGGCGCCCCCGCACCACATATCCCAATCAAGCCCCGGCTCCATGGGAATGTCCTCTTTAGGGTCGAAATGCGGGCGGGAGGGACCGCCGAAGGAACACTCGACGTGCTTTACCTTGCCGATGCAGCCGTTTCGAACAAGCTCACAGGCTGTGCGAAACTCAATAGCCGATCGCTGCATCGCGCCGACCTGAAGGATACGATTATATTTTTTGGTAGCAGCCATGACTTTGACAGTCTCATCGACGCTGTAGGTCAGCGGCTTTTCGCAGTATACATCCTTGCCGGCAGCCATTGCCGCGATAGTTATGTATGCGTGCCAATGATCGGGTGTTGCGATGCAGACCATGTCGATGTCATCGCGAGCCAGCACGTCGCGGAAATCATTGTACGCTTTGCAGTCGCCCGGTTTGCCTTTGTCGGGATTTGCTTTATAAAATTCATCGACGCGCTTTACGCCGTCCAGACGGCGGGTGGTGTCGACATCGCAAATGGCGGCGACGTTCACGCCTTGCCAAAGGAATCCGCTTGTAAGTCCGCGGCCCTGAATACCGAAGCCGATAATCGCAACGCTCAGCTTATCGTTCGGGCTTATACTTTTTCTGTTCATGTAATCAACCTCTTTTATTGTTATTGGTAATATCTACGAGCGTCTTATGCAATGTAGTAATAGTTGTTTATATCCGCATTCCCGCCTTGCATAATTATTCATTTACGCATTTTAATCATATCATATCGCGTTCGGTTTGTCAAGAACGAAATGTGATATCTTCATTCAGGCGGCGGTATTATACCGTATTTAAACCACGCAGTAAAACATCCGTGCTTGTCGTCTTGCTTTGCGGCTATTCAGCGTCATTTATAAGCGCAAAAGCATCGGCGGAGAAACTTTCAAGGGCTGCGGCTGCCGAGTCATACATCAAAAGGGAAGTAGGATTTTTCGAATAGCGTCCGAACTGACCGCCTGTATTCTGTATAAACGTATTGCCCGAGAAAACCGGCAGATCTTCGGCAAGCGCGGTGCCGCAGTGAACGAGCATATACCGGCTGCGGTCGAAAATGTTATTCTCAACGTTAAATCCGTCGGCGGGATTGGCATGATCCCAACCCTTTAAATGGGCGGCGGCAGTCTTGTCGGGACGCTGATCCCCCCAGCCGTAACCGGCGAAGCGCATAATGTTTCCGCGAATGACTACATTCTTCATAACCTGTTCATCGGTTGAATATTTGCTGTCGGCAGGCTTGCCGGGAGTATGGCTTTCGTCGAGGAAATATTCAATGGAATAGGTGCAATATTCAATCAGATTGTCAGTGTAGGTGACATTTACCATCGGAACCGGACTGCCGTTGTCTCCCTTAAATTGGTGGGTTAAGCCGGCGTCGTAAATCTGATAGACATAGCAGTGGTCAACCGTGAAGTCTTCGCAGGCCACATAGATTTCGACCGCGTTTCCGAAACGGGTGGTTGCGTTTATCCCCTGAATCGAGCCGCCGATCCAGCCGAATTCACAGAAGCGCACCGTGAGCCCTTTTACGTTGGCTGTGCCGATGCCGTGTGAGCCGCCGTATTTTACGGCGATGTTGTCGAAGGTGCAGTTGTCGTCGCAGGTGATAACATTTTTCTTTAGCGCGAAATCTATGCGGTCAAAACGCTCTGCGGGATTGCCTTCCGTTGACACGAGGTATATACGCTTGTCGTCAAGGGAATGATACATCTCAAGGTCATTCCGCAGCTCCTTAAAATCACCCTCAAATCCGAGCGAACCGACTATCCGCTTTACCGACCATGCATCGCCGTCGTTAAAAACGATGAGACCGCAGTCACGGTCGAAAATCTTATCATAGACCCAGATGTTTTTGTATTCGGTGGGTTTCCATTTTTCGGGCTGAGAATAGTTTTCGGGAGAGCCGTTGATTATAGGTTTGGCGCCTTCGCCGTACGCGGAATATGTCACGCCGGTCTGCCCCCTGAGATTGCCGCGGAAAACACCGCCGCGCTCGAAGTAAACTACATCTCCGGGTTTTAAACCCGCGCTGTTGACTTGGTCAAGGGTCAGCCAGGCTGTTTCGGGGGTCATACCGTCGCCGGATAACGAGCCGTTGTTTGAAACATAGTAGGCTCTGCCGCCTTCTGCCGGTTTGACGGTTGTAACCGCGCCGAGAATTTCTGCCTTCAATGATTCCGCCTTCGCGTCTATTCCGGCGAGGAACTCCGCGTCTGCGATCTTTATTCTGTCGTTCATGCTTTCTGCCTCCTTATTTGTTATGGCGATGTTTATTTCAGAACTCTCCGACAACGGCGAATCTTCTAAGTTCGCCTGCAAATCCTCCGGCGCCGTCTCTTCGGTGACATCGGTAAATTCATCCGTCACTTCAATCGTCTGTTGTCCCGGCTCATCATTCCCGCCGCAGCCCGCAAAAGCTGACAAAATAATAATCAAAGTAAGAGCCGCCGATAAAAGTCGTGTGATTTTCATAATGCCACCTTTAAGTTTATAGTTCGTAGATTGTAAAATGAAAACACGCTCCGGTTATAATGCCGGAGCGAAATTTTTACGGTTGAATTTCTTCGTATTGAGAGATTATCTTATCCATCTTTTTCAGTATCGCGCTTTCGTTTGAAGCAAGCGTTGAAGCTGCTTTTTCACAAGCGGAAGCCGAGGCGAATATTCTGCGCATGATACCTATCGGAGATCCGAGATTGTTGCCGTAAATATATCCAAGGTCGGGATATATCCCATCTATAATCACGTCGAGCATACGCGCCGTCTCGGCGTCGCGGCTGTATTTGCCTTTAAGCGCGGTGTCAAGATATGCGGGCGTCGTTGTTCTATAAGTCTCCGCCGCCAAAGCTTCAAGCACGGCGGCTGTATCTTCCGGGTTTTTGCAGGTTATCGGAATCGAAAATGCCGTACTGCCGTCATGTGTGTAAACGGTGTAGCTTTCCTGAAGTTCATCAAGTTTCGGCATCGGGATAATTCCGAAATCGTTTTCCATATCCCTGAGATAATTTACCCCGGAAAGCATCCAGGTGGTGAATATCGTCTCGCCGTTCACCATTGTCTTCATGATATCTTCGTTGTTATACGGAAGCCGGCAGGTGTTGTTGTTCAAAAACAGCAGCTCATACATTTTTTCGCAGAAACTGATCGCTCTCTCGGATACTCCGTTATAAACATAGCTTCCGTCATCAAGCTTATCGACAAGCTTGATATTGCATCCGCCGGTGAAAGAATCGGCGCCGAGGGTTTGAGTATTGGTGAAAAAATGCCCGTAGCGGTCGCCTTCGTCGGCTTCGCCGTTACCGTTGAGGTCGGAATAAACAGTCGAGCAATAGTATATCAGCTTGTCAAGCGTCCATCCTCCCTCGTCGACCGTAGTGTAAACAGACTGCTCGTCGGGATGCAGAAGCTCAAACGCCGTCCGGTCAAAGAACATGACGAAAGTTCCGGAAATCACCGTCTGCGCAAGTTCGCCTATCGATGAATAAACCCGACCGTTGTATTCAATGACATCGTGGAACGCGCGGTTCCACCAGGGCATATCAAAATCAAGATAAGAAAGCGAATTTAAGTCAAGATAAAACCCGCGCAGCACAAGCGACATGTTGTCATACATCATGTTCGCGACTATATCGTAATCATCGGATCCCGAGGTCACCGATTTCGTTACCACGCTTCCGAATCCGCCGTGGCAGTTTACATTCTGCGGGATATATTCAATATTGCAGTTCAGCCGCTCCTCGACCTTTAAATTACGCTCGTAAACCGCGTCGTTTACGACTTCGCCGTTCATTGATTCCGCGAAAAATTCGGAAGCGGTGTCGACATCTCCGTTTCGGGCGGTAAAGCGGATTAAAGCGCCATTGAGATTTATATCCGACGGAAGCGAATCCTTGAAGTTCGCGCGCAGATCCGCCGGCGTCGTCTCTTCCGCAACGGTAGTCACTGCATCCGTTACTTCAACTGTCTGTCTCGGCTCATCCTTCCCGCCGCAGCCCGCAAAAGCGGAAATTATAATCAGCATAGCAAGAATTGCCGACAAAATGCGTGTGTTTTTCATAGTATATACCTCAAAGCGTAAAGCTTTTATAATATTATGTAAATTGATTTATTCCATGGAAGCAATCATCATATCGGTTGCTTCGGCGTAGTCGAGAGTCAGTCTGTGCGGCACCCGCTCGCTTTCGAGCTTTCCGACTCTGATGCAGTCGAGAACCTCTTTTATTTCGTAAGTGAAGCCGTTTTTGGTTTCGGTGTCAATGAAATGCTCAGGTTCGGGTGAATCGAAGCGAATAAGAAAAACTTCGTTTGAATAATGCGGTCTCGGCAGCAGTATTTTTCCCTCGGTTCCGTAAATTATCAGTTTTTCGTCGGGAGAAGTCATCAGAGTGCCTTTTAAAACCGCCGGAACTCCGCCTTCAAATCTCAAAAGAAGAAGCTCTGTCCCGTCGACCCCGGACGGAGTAGCCGTCGCTTCGGCGTGCAGCCTTATTACCTTGCGGTCAAGGACGTAAGTCATTATCTGGTAGGCGTAAACGGTGATATCAAAAGCCGCTCCGCCTCCGAGTTCGGGAGAAAGATAACGGTTGGGAAGCTCCTTTGGCGCTCGGAAACCGACCGCGGCTTCCCCGAAAACCGGCTCTCCTATTCTGCCGTCTAAAAGCCATTCTCTCGATTTATTTACCGCGGGAAGGAACCGGCTCCACATTGCCTCCATAGCAAAGACACCCTGTTTTTGCGCGTATCCGAGACAGTCCCGCGCCTCGGCTCCGCTCATAAACATAGCCTTTTCGCAGAGGATGGGAACGCCGTGGTCGATGCATAGGCGGCACAGAGCGTAGTGAGAATCGTTTGTTGTCGCTATGTATACGCAGTCCGGCTTTTCCTTCAAGAGCATTTTTTCATAACTGTCATAAAAGCAGGGAAGTCCGTGTTGTACGGCGAATTTCTCAGCTCTCTCCATCGATTTGCTCGCAACGGCGCCGACAAAGCAGTTTTCTCCCCACTCGTCAAGCAGTTTGACTGCGTCGCAGAACTTGTGTGCTATTTTACCAGCTCCCATTATGGAGAATTTGAATTTACTCATGGATTATACCTCTTGCTTTCCGGCGTCAAGAGCCTGTATACGGAATTATAATTATGCAAGTCAATGATATTTTACAGCAAATCCCCGGTTTTGTCAAGCCTGCCGTAGAAATCAGTTTGTAAATCCAAATTAATAATCATACTGTTTACAACGACCTCGTTTTATGGTAAAATATCAGTATACTATAAAAACAAGGAGTGTTTTCATGAAAATAAAAATTATTTGCGCGCTTATGTGTATGCTCATTCTTTTATCCGCGGCATCCTGCGGCTCGAAAGACACACCCGACCCCGCCGTTACCGGTAATTCATCCGAAACAACCGCCGAAACCGCACCGGAGGAGACATCGCCTCCGCGAGCCGACTCGCTGCCGGAGATCTCGCTTGACGGAGAAAGCTATGTCATGCTGCTTCGCGAGGAAAGGGCGTTTGAATTTTACGCCGAGGATACGGGAGATATAATCGACACCGCGGTTTACAACCGCGACCGTTCGATCGAGGAGCGCTTTGAATGTGAGATAAATTATGTCCTGAAACCCGGGCTCTGGGGCAGCGCGGCTGAATTTAAGAGCGTTATCCGCGGAGCCGTCATGTCGGGCGACGACGCTTTCGATATCGTCACCGGTCAGAGCAATATAGTCCAGCCGCTGAATGTCGAAAAGTTATTCGTCAATCTGCTTGACATGGAATATATCGACCTTACAAAGCCTTATTGGCTCGAATCATATACCGAAGGCATAAATCTCAACGGCGAGGTGAATACCGTCGCCGGAGAATTTGCTCACTCGTCTTTTTCAAACGCCAACGTTATCTATTTCAATAAAGCGATAATGGACGAAAACGGCATAACCTATCCCTATGAGGACGCGCTTAACGGCGCCTGGACACTCGATAAGTTCATCACTCTTGCCGAATCCGCAACAAAGGATCTAAACGGCGATGGAGTTTTGGACGGCACCGACATTCATGGCTACTGCTCATACGGAAACTATCTCCAACCCTTCTTTTCTTCCTGCGGACTTGAGTATACCGAAATCGGCGATGACGGAAGACGGACTCTCCGCGCTCCGGACGACCAGATGGTCGATGTCGCCGAACGCCTTAATGCCTTCTGCCGCAGCGAACATTATATTAATTCCATAAAAGTATACGGCGCGGAGGACTCTCAGCTGATGGAGCAGTTCATGAACGGTAAATTCCTTTTCATGGGCATGATGCTTGAGGGAACCGAGACGCTGCGTGAAATGGAGGTGGATTACGGTCTGCTTCCCTATCCGAAATACAACGAGGAACAGGAGCGATATTACGACACTATCCTCCGGCGCTATACCGTCGCCGCCGTGCCGACGACCGCAAAGAATCCTAATAATTCCGCTTTGATTTTAGAGGCGCTTGCAAGCGAAGGTTACTCCGACATCCTCCCGAAGTATTACGAGATTGCGCTCAAAGACAAGTATATCAGAGACGAGGCTTCATCGAAAGTTTTAGACCTTATCCGCGAGTCACTTTGGCTTGAATTTGTCGATTTGTACTATAATGATCTGGCTTTCAGCGATTTCTTCGCCGGATATGTGGAATCGTCATCGGGCGGCACCTTCGCCAGCTCCTATGAAAAAAACCGCAAGAGTTGGGAAGGGAAGATAGAAAAACTTTACGAATCTTTTGAAGGATAAACGCACATTTAAAAACACGGGCGGCTTAACAAAGCCGCCTTTATTGATTTAAGTCACACAGAGGATTTCAATGTCCCTTAATGTCCCTTATTGTTTTTTTCAAGCTATTCGAAACGATTCGAAAATATAATTCTAAAAAATTCCAAAATTCTATTGACAATCAGAAATCGATGTGTTATAATATGAGCGTGAGTTCTAAAAAGTTAAAATCGAATGAGAGAAGGCAGAATAGCAATCAGGGGGACTGAATATGAAATTTGCGGAAAAAGTAAAATCAGCGAGAGCCGAGCTCGGTCTGACGCAAACCGAGCTCGGAGACAGAGTCGGCGTATCTCTCAGAACCATACTATCGTATGAAAAGGGAGAAAAAAAGCCGAGGACATCAAACCTGCTTCGCCTCGCCGCGGCGCTTAACGTCTCAACCAGATTTCTGACGGACGACAATTGCAGCGATCCTATGGCGGATATATCAAAGGACGGCTATATCAGTCAGGCAAGAGAGAAATACTCCGGCATCGGCGCATCAGACGCCGAAGAACTGCTCGAGAATAACCGCGCGCTGTTCGCAGGAGGAGAGCTTGATCAGGAGGCGAAAGACGCCTTTTTCGAGGCGGTTATGCGGGCTTATATCGCCTGTAAAGACGAATCCGAAAAAAGATACGGCAAAAAGAAGCAATGAGATATGACATGTCAGAATATAATAGCCGTTGTTAAAGAACTGCGCGACAAATACAAGACCGGCGACCCCGCGGAGCTTTGCCGCATGATGAATATCCTTCTTTTGAAACAGCCGATGGGAACCGGCGAGTCTTCGGTAAAGGGGTTTTTCGTCGAAAAATACCGTGTCAGGGCAATAACGCTGAATTCGGAACTTTCGCCGGAGTCTGCGCGTATCATAACGGCGCATGAACTGGGGCACGCGGTGCTGCACGGCGGCAGCGGTCTCGATTTGTACAGCGACGCGGATATATTCAGGCAGTCTTCACGGCTGGAGCGGGAAGCGAACCTGTTCGCAGCGGAGCTGCTGCTTTCCGACAGCGAGGTTTTGAGCACCCTTAACCGTGACAATTCTTTCTTTACCGCCGCGGCGGAACTGTTCGTTCCCGTTGAGCTGCTTGATTATAAGTTCCATATAATGCGAACCAAGGGCTATCATCTTGTCGCGCCGCCGATAACCGCCAGAAACAAATTTCTCAAGGATATGGAGGTCAAAGGGGATGACGGAGAGGAAGGTTGCTGATTACAGCAAAATCGAAGAGAATAAAATCAAGGTTTATGTTGATGTCAAAGCCAGATTCACTCGGGAAGGGATGATGCTGCCGTTTGAGATTACCTGGGAGAACGGCGTCAGATACCGAATCGACCGCGTAAAGGATATAAAGCGGGCGGCGTCGCTGAAAGCAGGCGGCACCGGCGACAGGTACACAATAGTGGTAAGGGGACAGCAGAGCTTCATCTGGTTCGAGCGCAGCGCGGTTCTTTCCGGCGTCAATATCGGCCGTTGGTTTGTCGAGCGCAAGATTCCCGCCCAAAGCGTATAAGCGTCGGGAGAGGGGAGTATATCGAGGCAATACCTTCCGCAGACAATTCACTTTTCCCGTCTTTAATTTGTCGCTTCAAAAGCGACCTATAAAAGCTCTTTCGGTGATATAATATACTCGCAAGCAAAAATATTATAACATCCGGGAGGGTAATTAAATGAAAAAAGGACTTTGCGAAGTAGTATTCATCATCGACCGCAGCGGCTCGATGGCGGGACTTGAAAGCGATACCGTCGGCGGCTTCAACGCGATGCTCAAAAAGCAGAAAAACACAGAGGGAACTGCGCTCGTTACAACGGTGCTTTTCAACCAAAAAAGCCACATTCTCCACGACAGACTCGACATAAGCGAAGTAAAACCGCTTACCGAAGATGATTACGAAGTCAGCGGCACCACCGCGCTGCTCGATGCGATGGGCGGAACGATAACCCATATCTCAGGCGTGCATAAATACATCCGCGAGGAGGATCGGCCGGAGAATACCATCTTTGTCATAACAACCGACGGTATGGAAAACGCAAGCCGCGAATACTCAGCCGAGCAGGTGCGCCGCCTTATAACCAAGCAAAAAACCGAAGCCGGCTGGGAATTCATATTTTTAGGCGCAAATATCGACGCCGTCGAAACCGCATCCCGCTTCGGCATAGACAAAGACCATACGGCAGACTTCCACGCAGACGAAATCGGTATCGGAACTCAGTTTGAAGCGGTCGATGCGGCGGTTCGGTCGGTTCGTTCCTCAGGCAAAGTCAAAGGATGCTGGAAGAAAAGCGTCGATGCCGATTACAGAAGCCGCAAAGGTTAATAAACAACAAATAAATCAACCGGAAAGCAAATTAAAGCTTTCCGGTTGATTTATTGTGCAAATATCGTATTATTTCATGAATTTTCACTTCGGTTTTGGTTATCTGCCATCTTTACAATACTTGATAAAGATGATATAATAAAGTGTAACGGAATATTCTGTATTATTTTTAATAACAGAGGACGGCTCATCATGAAAAATCAAAGTATCGTATTCACCGCTCCGAATACGGCTCAGCTGCTCGAAGGTGAACTTGACGGCGGACTTACCGGCAATCAGGCGCTGATAAAAACGCTTTACTCGGCAATTTCCGCCGGCACTGAGCGGGATAATCTCCGCGGAGAACCCAATCTTAACGGGCTCCGAATAGTCGAAACCACCTTTCCGCGCCGGCTCGGCTATTCAAGTTCCGGCGAGGTGCTCGAAGTCGGTCCGGAATGTAAAAAGTTGAAAAAGGGTGACAAGGTAATTGTCTGCTACGGCAGCCACAGCCGTTATCAGAAGCTCCCCGAAACCAGCCTTTTCCCGATACTGTATGAAGAAATCACAACTCAGCAAGCGGCGCTGTTTATGATAGGCAGCTTTCCGATGGAAGGAGTGCGAAAGACCCGGCTTGAGATAGGCGAATCAGCTATGGTGTCGGGACTCGGCATCCTCGGACTTTTCGCCGTTCAATTCTGCCGCGCTGCCGGAGCTGTGCCTGTAATCGCCGTCGATCCGGATTCGGAACGCAGGGAACTTGCTCTTTCGCTCGGCGCAGACTTCGCCGTCGACCCGACGGGAATCGACTTGCCGGAAAAAATTCGCAGTCTGACGGGGAAGGACGGCGTCAACGTCGCGATTGATGTTTCCGGACGAAATGAAGCTACAATCGATTCGATGCGCAGCCTCGATTGGTACGGCCGCATCACCTTGCTCGGCTGCAACCGCCATCCCGGAGTTTACGACTTGTATCACTTAGTCCACGCCCGCGGTATTGAAGTGATCGGAGCGAACAATATGTCTCGTCCAAAATTTGAATCCCGCCCCGGCTGCTGGACAATGGAGGACGATGTAAACGCAATACAGCGGCTGGCGCACGGCGGCAGAATAAAGCTTGAACCGCTGATAAACGAAATCAATTCTCCCGAAGACGCGCCGCAAGTTTTCGCAAGGCTTGCCGCCTGCGGCAAGTTCCCGATAGGAGTTCTCTTTGATTGGCAGAGGCTTGGGGAGTAAGAAATAAACAACTGAGTTAATCTGATTATATTAAAACAAAATATCACTGGAGGATTCAAATGAAAAATTTCAGGGCTTTAACAGCGCTTACGCTATGTGTTCTGTTGTTTTTTGCGGCAGCTTGTTCCGATAAAGCTGAGACAGCTCAGACAGCGGTATTAAACGATGAGCCGGATATTAAAGAAACAACGGCAGAAAGCACCGGCGTTTCCGACTCACTTCCGCCCGATCTTGATTTCGGCGGCGAAACCGTCACTTTCTATTATCGCGAAGAGGTTTCCGACGAATTTTACGCAAAAACGGAAAACGGCGACATAGTAAACGACGCGCTTTATAAAAGTATGCTCAATGTCGAAGAAAGACTGAACGTCAACATCGATGTCGTATTGAGAAAAGGACACTATATCGAATCGCGTCAGGAATACATGGACAATATAACCAAATCGGTTGTCGCAGGAGAAGATCTTTACGATTTTGTCGACCTGATGATAGGCAACGCGACTTTGATGATGCAGAACGGCATATTCGCAAATCTCTTGAATAATAAATACATTGACCTTTCAAAGCCCTGGTATATCCCGGATATGGAAAATACCGTCGGGCTTGATAACCGGCTCTATTTCATCTCTGGCGACGCCTCTCTCGGATATCTGAAATGCGCTTTCTGCTGCTATTATAATAAGCAGATGGCGGACAACTATGGCATTGAGGGTCTTGAAAAAACCGTCGAGGACGGAAAATGGACACTGGATAAGCTGATGGAGCTTTCGCAAACCGTTTCCGAGGATTTAAACTCCGACGGCAAATACAACCTTGACGACCGCCTCGGATTTGTGATACATGACTCGAACCATCCGAAAGCCTTTATATCTTCCTGCGGGATAAATCTTTACGAAAAGGAAGACGGAGAGTGGAAAGTCGATTTATTAAACGAACGTTCGGCCGCCGTGGTAGATAAAATATATCAGCTTAAAAAAGAAACCGACGGCGTCTTTTTTCTCAAAAGCACGAACGCTTTTTCAGACCACGCCGAATATGATAGCTTTACGTCGAAGTTTATAGGCGGCGAAATCCTTGTTATGTCCGCCGAGCTTGACGATTCCGTTTCCCAGCTCAGAGATATGGACGATCCGTTCGGTATCCTGCCTTTTCCGAAATATAATGAAGAGCAGCCATCATATCATACCTCAAGCCGCAACACACAAAACTCATTTTCAATGCCGATAACCTGTTCCGATCCCGATATGGCGGGAGCGGTCATGGAGGCGCTGTCCTGCGATAAATATAACCGAGTTCTGCCGGAATATTTTGAAATCGCGCTTAAAACAAAATACATCCGCGATTCCGAATCGGCAAAAATGTATGACCTTATCAGAAGCACAATGGTACTTGATTTCGGGTATACATACGCAAACGCAATCGGCAGCCCCGATTGGCTTGTGCTTTCTTGTTTCGACAAGCAGGGACAATTCGCTTCTTCTGCCGAGAAAAACCAGAAAAAGCTGGATCAGCTGCTCGAAAAATACATAACATCGATAAAAGAAAGCTGTCCGGAGTGAGATAAAATAAAAATGGAGAAGATAAGAGGATAATAATGAGAGATAAAAAAACACACCGGAAATTCTTAGTCTCGGGACGTCCGACGCTCTGCGTTATGATAAAATCCCGCGTGACGGCGGATATCATACGCGACATAAAGCTCGCGATTGAAGAAGGCTGCGACGCCTTCGGACTTCAGATCGAATCAATGTCGCCGGAATGTAAAACCAAAAGCGATTTTTGCGACATCTTCGATGCTATGGAAGACAAACCGGCGTATGTCACCGATTACACACGGGGCTGTACCAAAAGCGCAGCCGATGACGAGTATCTCGCCGAGGAGCTGATTTTAGCTCTCGAATGCGGCGGCGACCTTATCGATATCAGAGGAGATATGTTCTATCCCACTCCCGGCGAGATGACATTCAACCCTTTGGCAGTAGAAAAGCAGATTAGCCTCATAAAAGAAATACATAAGCTGGGCGGAGAAGCGCTTATGTCAAGCCATGTCATGAAATTCATCAAGACCGATGAGGTCCTTGAAATCGCGCGGGAACAGCGCAGGCGCGGCGCTGATATTGCAAAAATCGTTACCGCCGCCAACACCGAAAGTGAACTGCTTGAAAATTTAAGAACCTCGACCTATCTTAAAGATAAACTCGGCATCCCCTCGCTTTTCCTGTGCGGCGGCAGCGCCTGTCGTAAGCATCGTCTGTTAGGTCCGACAATAGGCTCGGATATATTCTTAGTCGTTCAGGAAAGCGTCAACAGCGCCGAAGCTCAGCCGAAGCTCAAAGATGCAAAGCGCCTGCTTCTGATGATGAATTATAAAAATATTCCGGGAGAGAAAAATATATGAAAGCGATAATAGTAAACCCCGATAAATCCCTGTCGTGGAAAGATGTCGGACAGCTCACCGTAAATGACAACGAGGTGCTTATAAAAACATCTTACGCCGCCGTCAATCGCGCCGACCTTATGCAGCGAGAGGGCAACTACCCGCCGCCTGCCGGAGCGCCCGAATGGATGGGACTTGAAGTATCCGGTATCATCACTGAAATTGGAAAAGAAGCCGCGGAAAAATCAGACTGGCGCATCGGTGACAGAGTCTGCACCCTTTTAGGCGGCGGCGGTTACGCGGAATATGTGGCGGTAAGATACGACCACCTGCTTCCGATACCAAAAGGGCTTACGATGGCGGAAGCCGCCGTCCTCCCGGAGGTATATACTACCGCATACCTGAACTTGTTTATAGAAGGCAAAGCTAAACCCGGCGAAACGCTGCTTATGAATGCGGGCGCGAGCGGGCTTGCGTCAGCCGTTATTCCGATGGCAAAATCCTTTGGTCTTTATGTTATAACCACCGTCCGCAGAAGCGAATCGGCTGAAAAAATAAAAAACTTAGGCGCGGACAGAATAGTAGATACCTCATCCGAAGATATCACAGCCGTTCTCGCCGAATACGAAGCCGCAGGACAGCCGGTTGATATAGCCATCGATTGTTTAGGCGGCGAAATAATGGGCAGCTGCCTTAACCATATGGCTCACGGCGGCAGATGGATAATGATCGCCTCCCTCGCCGGTGAAAAGTCTGAGGTGGATTTAAGAACCATATTCAGAAAGAACCTCAGAATAATCGGCAGCACTCTCAGGTCGAGGACGAATGAGTTCAAAGCTGAGCTGCTTAAAAAGCTGGCGGAGGATGTCTGGCCGCTCCTTGAAAGCAAAGAAATCACCACGTCAATTTATAAGATACTTCCGATAGAAGAGACGGACGCCGCCCATAAGATTCTCAAAGACGGCGGACACATCGGCAAAGTCGTACTTTCGGTAAGCGGGGAGGAATGAAAATGTCAAAAAAAGTATTAGTTTTAGGCGGAACCGGCGCAATGGGAGTATATCTCGTACCGATGCTTGCCGATATGGGGTATAAAGTCGATGTTGTCTCGCTTGACAGCGGAGAATCCTCAAACCCGAATATCAAATACATAAAAGCAGAGAACGCCAAGGACCCGGCTTATATCGCGGAGCTTCTGAAAAACGATTACGACGGCATAGTCGATTTTCTGATTTACGGCACCGCGGAGTTTAAGGAAAAATACCGCCGTCTCCTCGAAAACACCGGACACTACATCTATCTTTCATCCTATCGGGTATATGCAAATGAAGAACATCCGATAAAGGAGACATCTCCGAGACTGCTTGATGTCATAAAAGAAGAACCTTTCATCAGCTCGGAAGATTATTCGCTGTATAAAGCTCGCGGCGAGGAAGTATTGAAGGCGTCGGAATTTGCCAACTGGACGGCGATTCGACCGGCGATAACTTATTCAAAACGCCGGTTTCAGCTTGTAACGCTTGAAGCAAACGTAATAATCGAACGAGCAAGGCACGGAAAAACAGTGCTGCTCCCGCGCCAGGCGATGGATGTTCAGGCAACGATGAGCTGGGCGGGAGACGTCGCTAAAATGATATCAAGACTGCTTTTCAACGACGCGACAAAACGGGAAACATATACCGTCGCAACCGCCGAGCATAACCCGTGGCGGGTCGTCGCGGATTATTACAACGAGCATATCGGACTTAAATACGAGGAAGTCGACAAAGAAGATTACATTTCCTTTATCTCCCCGGATAAAAACCTTCATGTGCGCTGGCAGCTTGAATATGACCGTATGTTCGACCGCATCATAGACAATTCCAAGATACTTAATATAACCGGGATGAAGCAGTCAGAACTTATGCCGCTGCGCGAAGGTCTTAAAAGAGAACTCGCCGCTCTTCCGGCAGACGCCTTTACCGCGCAGAGTGATACAAGCAAAAACATGGATAAGTTCCTTGAATAATAGTTCAAGAGAAAAGTATAAGTTTATTTCCGCTTTAATTATGTTATAATGAACTACCAGAAATACCGGACAACAAGGAGACATAGATATGTTTATTAAAAAGACAATACCGTTGCTTTTGTCAGCTGCGCTAATAACGCTTCCGATTTTCACCGCCTGCGGAGATGCAAAATCTTCGGCTGATGAAAATCAGGCTGACGAAAACGTTATTGCCGAAGTCGAGACCCAAGAGACATTACCCGCAGCCGAATCAATGATAAGGCAGCAGGTTTCCGGCAAAGATTACGGCGGGTATGAATTCCGGGTAGTCGGAAATACCTCAAGCGACGGCATAACCGGGCTTGTTTATAACGAGGTGTATTACGAAGAAGAAAACGGCGAACCGCTCCAGGACTCCGTTTACCGGCGAAATCAGCAAACCGAAGACCTGCTTAATTGCAAAATAAGACTGATTACACAGTCAGAACCGGAAAAATCGCTGCGAAACAGCGTTATCGCTGGCGATGACGAATACGATGCAATGCTTTCAAGCCTGATGAACCAAGGTTCGATAGCAAGGGAAGGATTGATCAAAAACTACTACAATATCGCGACCATGGATCTATCAAATCCGTGGTGGGATAAAAACATCGTCTCGAATTTCACTATTTTAGGCAATAAACTGTATTTTCTTGCCGGAGACATCAATTTCAGAGATGATTATGCGGTTGCGGTAATTTATTTCAACAAACAGCTTATTGAAAATTTCGGTTATGATAATCCATACGATCTTGTCGATTCGGGTAAATGGACACTCGACGCGATGCTGTATATGGTAAACGGCTTCACTCAGGACATTGACGGCGACGGAAAGCTGGATATCAAAACCGACAGATACGGTTTCGGCGATAACACCGATATTATCAAGCACCTCATTTTCTCCATGGGAAGCAAAATTACCGAAACGGATAAAGACGGAATCCCGAGAATTGCAGAAATGACAGAGTCTCATATCGGTAAAGTGGAAAAACTGTATAACGATATCTGCAACAACGATAATATCTTTGTAGGTGACAATGCTCCCATAGTTCACGCGATGCTCGACAGCCGCTGCCTGTTTTATTATGAGATGCTGGGAGCGTATTCATTGTTCAGAACCATGGAGGATGATTTCGGCATTATTCCGCCTCCGAAATACGACGAAGCGCAGGAAAATTATCACGCCTATGTTTCAAACGGATGGACATCAACATATGTCGTGCCGATAACCAATCCCGATTTCAACCGAACCGGAGATATCCTCGAAACAATGTGCGCATTTTCAACGGATACCATAAGAGCTACGCTGTATGACGTGCTGTTTACCGTCAAATATGCCCGCGACACCCAAACGGCAAGAATGATAGATTATGTTGTTGACTCCAAAGTCTATGATTGGTCGGGAGATTTCGGATGGCTGAACGACCTCACCGGCTGCTATACTTCGCTTACAAACTCAAAGTCATTCGATTTTGTTTCAAGAATAGAAAAAGTCGAAAAGAAGGTAAATAAAACCATCGAAAAGATGGTCGAAGATTTTACTGCGGCGGACTGATGAGTTTAGTTAAATAAATAAAAATGAGAGTCGGCATAAAGCCGACTCTCAAATTTTAATAAAATATAATCAGTGCTTCTTAATCAGAACAGCTGTTGCGAATACCGCTGCAACCGCGAGTATTGCAATAGCGGCGGTGTCGCTGGTCTGAGCAGCGGGTAAAGCTGCGGCAGGGGGAGCGGCTGCAACCGGAGCTTCAGCTGCGGGAACTTCTTCAGCTGCAGGTTCTTCAGCTGCTGCGGGCTCTTCTGCGGGAACTTCTTCAACTGCGATAACTGGAGCTGCGCCAAGGGTCAGGTTACCCCAGGCAGTGGTATCCTGCCAGGGAGCCGGGTCTCCGTTGGCGGTATCAACGTTCCAGCGGAAAGCCTGAGCGAAGTCGGCATTGGAATCACCTATGTTGTACATAAGCTCAAACCCGATAACATTTCCTTCTTTGTGAGCTTCTGTCCACGGTATAGCGCCTTCGATAACCCAGCCGGTATCGGTGTCTTTTCCGACAGCGGTTGAATTTTCCTTGCAGTTGGTGCCGGATCCGGCAACCACGACTCCGTCTTTATAGAAGCGGGTCTGGCTGTCGTCGGCTTGATATTCGCCCATACGGCAGTTGAGTTCATCAAGATAAATTTCAACTATATCGTTGTCATAGTTGACGTCTGAATCGGTTACTTCGGCAAAGAAATAAAAATTCGTTTCGTCCCAGAGGAACTTCATGCGAAGCGCTGCTCCGGGATAGTCGGATGCGGCAGAGCCGTCATAAGGACGGTCAACGTCGGTCCATTCGGCATGATCCCAGATAGCTTCGGCTTCGCCGTCTATCGCAGGGGTGCCCTTCGGAGCCGTATAGGTGCGTCCGAAGTCAGCGTTTATGGCGAACGGAATCGAAAGCAGGGCTGCGCAAAGAGCGGCGCAGATAATAACGGAAAGTAGTTTGGTTTTCATTTGTTGCCTCCTGTTAAGTAATTCAGTCTGTTTCAAATTTAAACTGCATTCTTTGATTATACAATGTAAATCTCCACAAACCTTACATATATTTTACCATTAACAGAACAAATCTTCAAATGCAATGTATTAACGAATTGTCAAATAACCGTAACACAGGCTGTCGGCAGCTACTGAAACATTATGCAATTATAAAAAACAAAATGTTTATCTTGAATTGGATTTATCAACCCGATTAACCTTCGCTTTCGAGCATAAACGAGCACATTTGCCGCGCATAATGCAGCTTCATGAATTTTACCGGCATCGGAATCCGTCTTTCTCCCGGGATTTCAAGGTTGAAAAGATGGCTATAGCCGCATTCTTTAAGTGATGACATTACGTCTTTCCAATCAATGTTTCCTCGTCCGTACGGAAGCAGATGCATATCGGAGGTTGTGTCGTTGTCGGCAATATGCAGCGCCATGAGCCGCTCTCCCGCCTCCCTGATAAAATCCCCCTGTGTCTGATATCTCGGCGAATCGGGGGAAATCAGGTTAAGGTGTCCGGTATCAAGACAGATACCTAAATGTTCGCCTCCCGCCGCATCGATCAGCTCATTTAATTCAGATGCGTTTACGGGAACTGTATCACCGCGTAGATTTTCAAGACAGATTGTAAGACAGCTGCCTTTTATATATTCGCAGAGCTGACGCAGCGTTTCGACTCTGCGTTCAAAGCGCCTTTCGGCAGTCATATCTGCTCCTCCGGCAGCGTGCAGCACACCCGATTTTATCCCGACGGCGCAGAACAGATCCAGCCATGGCTTCAAAGTCTCAACAGAATCCTCGGCGCAGATGTCCGCTCTGAGCAGCAGATGTCCCTGCGGAAAATAAAACTCGCGTTCTTCGGCAAAGCGCTTAAGTTTTGCTCCCTCTTTTTCGGGGTCTCCGCGGTCAAGCAGCATTTTTCCGTGTTCGTCTGACAGCTCGGAACGGCAAAATCCGCAACTCAGAAATGCGTTGATCGCCTCCTCGGGCGAAAGCTCGATAAAATAACTCGACCAGACAGATGTTTCAAGCATGATTAGTTCTCCTCTTGATTTTGTATTTCTTATGTTTTATAATGAATCATTTCATTTAATTATACCACAAAGAAACGCATGATAATCACCGTATTTTGTAACATAGCGGTTAAAAACCTAAAATTGTTTTCACAAAATGCAAGAACTCCGGTGGAATATGATATATAATTTATAAAATAGTTAATCTGTGAATTAAATCAGGCTGCCGGACAACCGCTGACCGGATAACTCGCTATAAAAATTCATTATTTTATGTTATAATATATATTACACCATCTTTGAAAAACAGCATTTCCCGATTCCATCGGAGGATTTTATGAAAAAACTAAATATTTGTATGTACGGCGGAGCCAGCAAGAATGTGGCTCAGAATTATTATGACGCAGTTACCGAACTTGGCCGCGAAATAGCCGATCGCGGTCATAAGCTGATATACGGCGGCGGAGCAAGCGGTATGATGGGAGCAGTTGCCAAGGCGGTTGTCGATAACGGCGGATTGGTTACCGGTGTCGTTCCGAACTTTCTTCGAACGCTTGAGCCGGTTTATGAGAACTGCACTATTTTGATTAAGACCGAGACTATGTCCGATCGCAAACAGATTATGGAAGAAAACGCAGACGCTTTTGTAATAGCGCCGGGCGGCATCGGAACTTTCGATGAATTTTTTCAGATTCTGACTCTTAAGGATCTCGGCAGAACCGACAAACCTATTGTCCTTTTCAATGTTGACGGCTACTATGACAGCATGACTAATGTTATTGTTGAGTGCACCGAAAAGGGATTTATCCGTCCGCATGTGGTTGAGCTATACGATGTCTGTCCGACCGCCGTTTCGGTGCTCGATACCATTGAGCGCCATCATAACTGAACAAATTACCCCTCGGCAGAAAGACAAGAGTCATTTTCCGAGGGGCGTGTTTATATATTGCCCGTAATTATTCTGTTTTTTCATTAGTTTTAATTTGTTATCAGAATCAACAAGTTTCTTTTTCTTCAATGTTTTTGTTGCGTATTATAAGACGCCCCCATGGGTTGCGATATTTTATGAGGTGAGATTGATGCAGCTGATGTTTTCGGCGGAGTTCATTCCTTTGCTGCGCGATATAAGTATACAAAACGACGGTATGCCGTTGTCGGTATTTGAGCCGCCGCAGCGATATTCAAGATACAGTCCGGCGATTAATTTTTACAACAGCGTAGCCTGGCCTTCTCCTGATACAAAAGAAGGATTGACTTTCTGCGCGATGATACAAAAAAGCAAGGTCATAGATTCTATGTGCCTCGAATGCGACAAAAACATGACCGATGATTGTGTCAAGACAGGTAAAAAGCGTATTTATCGCTGCCACAGAGGTTTTAACGAGGCGATTATTCCGATAAAGATTAATCAGGCTTTATGCGCCTGCATATTCTTGGGTCAGGTATCCACAGAACCCAAGTCAGAGGAACATTTCAGAGTGATTTATGAAGGGCTTGCCAAGGTCGATAAGGATTTTTTCACAGAAGATAAATATGCCGAATACTATAACTATTATAATAAGCGTTTATGTTCGATAAGCGAACGGAGATTTTTGGCGGCTTGTTCGATGCTTGAGCAGTTGGGAGAAAACTTCGTCCGCCTCGGTTGGATTCGCGATGTTAAGGTAGGACACCGCGAATTGCTCGAACAATATCTGAGTCAGCATTTATACGACCGCATTAACGCAGAAGATGTCTGCGACAGCCTGAATATAAGCAGGGCTACATTATACCGTTTGGTAAAAAAAGAGTTCGGCGTCGGATTTAACACTTATGTCAACCGCCATAAAATAAGCGTGGCAAAGGATCTGTTGAAGAGAGGGTATAATGTAAAACAAACAGCTCTTATGTTAGGGTATGAAGATGTCGGTTATTTTTCGCGGCTTTTCTCTGAACTTCATAATGTTTCTCCTTCAGAAATTCTTCGGCTACAGGAAAAGACGGATTTACAGAATAAATAAAAAACCGGGAAAACCATTTTGGTTTTCCCGGAATCTTCTTTTACGGAGTGGTTTTAAGCGTTTAATTATCTGCGCTTTTTGATAATCGCAACAGCCGAACCTATAAGGCCGACGAGTGCGAGTACCGCGATATCTCCGGTCTGAGGAGCGGGAGCAGCTGCGGCGGGAGCAGCAACAACTTCAGCGGCGGGCGCTTCAGCAGCGGGAGCTTCTTCAGCAACTGGCTCGGCAACTACTTCTTCAATCAGGGGATTGAAAATGAGGGTTCCGAAGTTGTAGGCATATCTCCAGGATTCGTTGCCCATAGCGCCGTCTCTCTGCTTCCATACAAACTGGCTGGCGCGGGAGCCGTCGCCGTCGCCGTTGTTAAGGCAGATTTCATAGCCGATCATGTCGCCGGGCTGATAATCCTTGTAGAGAAGCGGGATAGCGATCTCAACGTTCCAGCCTTTATCGGTAAGAACGCAGTAGGACTTAACGCCGTTGGCATATTCCGGGATACCGAATATAGACGGTCCTTCCGGATAGTTCGCATCGCCTTCTACCGGGGGTACGTTTACGTATCCGGCATAGCTTTCTTCCGCAGGAAGGTCGCGATAGCTGACTTCGGGCTGATCACGGACATAAGCGTAATCGATCATGAAGCCGAGAGCGTCCTGGTTCCAGGCGTCGTCTTTAAGTTCAGCGTCAATAATCGGGTCGGTAACTTCTGCGAAGAAATAAACGAACTCTCCATCCCAGAGCGACCATACGATGGCGCTTGAGTAGTTGGCTTCGTCTCCTTCGATTGCGACGTCAGAAATCTCAATGGACTGTGCTTTGTCCCAAACGTCTTCCCTAACGGCGTCAATAGTAGGGGTTCCCCATTCTGCGTAGGTCACCATGTCGTGAGCAAAGCAGGGAAGGGCTGCCGCAAGAATCAGCGCCAGCGCGAGGGAAAGGGTCAGAATAATTTTTTTCATAAATTCCTCCATAGAATTAATTGAAATAATAGGTATTTTTCACTACAATTGTAATTATAATATAATTTCGGTGGAAAATAAAGGGATTATAGTGTCAATATCAAGGAATATAGTATCAAATATGTAAAATCCGTAACAAATTCCTTGTAAAATGCCTTTTTAAAAGTTTTAAGTAAATGTTCTCTGTAAAATTAGTTTCAGAGACGGCTTTTAATATACACAATATATGGTAAATTCGCAGAATAACAGATATTGCCGATAAGGCAGCTTATCTTCTTTTCAAAGTAATGCGATATCAGACGGCAAATAAAATCAGTCAAGCTATGATTTGCGCGGTTTTGTTACAAACAGGAGATCAGCCTCTTATATTGTAATCGTTTGAAAGCATATTCATCGCAGTGAAAAGCTTGTTATAGTAGATAAACGGTCCGACAATGATAAGGGAACCGAGTACTCCCCAGAGCCAGTAGGTGCTCGCATTGAAATCATAGTTGAATCCTCTGCGGGTAAGTTCTGCTCCGATGCGGTCGGAAATATTGTGGCACCATACGATAGCGCCGATTCCGAGCGTAATGGGGGCGATTACAAAGGCAAGAAGACAGAAGTGCATTGTCTTCTTCTGGTCATAAGGCGAAGCAATCGTGTTAATCGAGGTCGAGACCTCAGTCATTACGACAAGCCCGTAAATTCCGAAGGTGATTAAAGAAAGAAGGATGAATTTTGCAAGCGAACGGTCGGTTTTGAGCGCAACGCGGGCTTGCTGAGGCGGATAAGCATAGTTGGGATTGTTGTTCATAATATACCCCTTTCGAGTAAATGTTTTTTAATAGATGCGGAGTTTTTGCATATATTGTGTAATACTCAAATTTTAGCGGAAAGCCGCCGTTTTTATATCGGCGCGAAATCCGGTTTTGTATTAGGCTTGACAAATTCAATTCTGTTATCGGTTGTCAAGCTCCAGTATTTTGTCCGCCGCTTCGATAAGCTCGGCGTCAGCTTTTGACTTATACGCTTAAATGAAAGAGTCATAGCTCTTTATCGTTTGCTCTACATAGGCGGGAGTAACAAGCTCTTTCGCGTAGTAAGCAAGGGATTCGGCGGCAGCATATGTTCTTTCGGGGTTCTTTGCTGATACCGTTTTCATTATAACACAAAAGAATGATGTTGTCAAGAAAAAAACAAGTAAAATACACATTTCGTATACATTAGTTAAGTTTAGTATAATTATTCTGAGTCGGGATTAATCGGAGCCGATAACAGGTGTGAAGTTTTTTGAAATTACCGGAAATCAATATTATCTTAACCAAAATCCAACCGGAAAATCATAGGCATTCCGTCCGTGTTCGGCTCAAGATTTCTCAGCCGCAGGGAAGGCGGTTTCATCTCGCCGAAACGCCCGGTAAAGTCGCCCGGATAAGGTTCAAGGCAGAAATCAACGGCTTTGCCGGTGTTTAAAAGCGTTACCGATTCGGGAAGGCTGCAAAACGGCGAGAGATTCAGTCCTGAGCTTATAAGCGGTGTGTTTACATGAATATAATATCTGCCGTCCCCTCCGTTGGTAAAGAAAAGCGGGGAAGAAAGCTCCTTTATCGCAGCGTTTTCATGGAATGCTTCTTTTACTTTCTTATACCACTCTCCGCAGGTAAGAAAAATATCCGCGGCTTCCTTCGGTATAACGCCGTCGGCATCGGGACCGACATTCAGAAGATAACTGCCGCCCATCAGCATAATTTTATCCATCGAACGCGCAATAAACGAGGGAGTATAATAATCCTCATTCTGCCGGTATCCCCAGCTGTTCGCGCCGACCGATTGACAGGCTTCGGTATATCCGGGAAATTCGTCGCTTTCGGGAACGGTGCGTTCCGGCGTTGAAAAATCCCCCTTCGACCAGCCGCGGTCGTTTATCAGCAAATCCGGCTGCAGCTGCCGGAGATATTCGTTCATTGAAGGATCATATACCCGCGGAGGAATATCCCAGAACCAGGTGTAAATATCGCCGTATCCGGTCAGCAATTCTTTCGCTTGCGCTCTTACGAATTCTCGATATTTCACATCATCCGGCTCATCGCCGGCTTCCGGCGGGCACTGATGACTGGATTTTTCGTTGTAGGCGTTGGGATGGTTCCAGTCGGGAATAGAATAATATATTGAGAGGGCTATATCATGCTTCAAACAAGCGTCGGCAAGTTCATATAAAATATCTCTTCCGGCTGCGCCATATATATTGAAATCCGTCTGATCTGTATTCCACATACAGTACCCGTCGTGATGCTTCGATGTAAAACAAATGTATTCGGCACCCGCGTCTGCCGCAAGCCTCACCCAATTTTCGGGGCGGCATCCGAACGGTTTGAAGCGTTCGGTAATACGGCGATATTCGCTGCGGCTTACCCCGCGCCTCATTCGGTATTGCTCCTGCCACCCGGTAACTGAGTAAGGTCCCCAGTGAATGAACATTCCGAATTTCTTAGGCATGCTTTTCATAATAACGCGCCTCCGTTTATCATTTTATCACAATATATCATAAAACATCCCCATCTGTCAACGGTAAAATGTAAATCAAACGGCTTGACATACAGAACCCCGGATGCTATAATATCACCATAAAATTTATAAGGAGGCAATATTAATGAAGAAATATATACTTGAAGCTCACCGCGGAGTTGCGCTGCATTATCCGGAAAATACGATGTCGGCTTTTCGCGCCGCATCTGAGCTCGGATACGGAATGATTGAACTTGACACAAAGTTCACGGCAGACGATGTCTGCGTAATCCTGCACGACCGGACGGTCAACCGCACCGGCCGCCTCCCTGACGGCAGTGTAATAAAGGAAGAAACGCCTATTAACTCTCTTACATTCGACGAAGCTCAAAAATTTGATTACGGCATATTTCTGAATGAGAAATTCCGGGGAGAACCGCTGCCGCGCCTCGAAGAGGTACTCAAGTTCGCTCTTGAAGCGAAAATACCCCTTAAATTCGACAATGTCCTCTTTTCACATACTCCGGCTCAACGAAAACAGTTTTTCGATACCGTCGTGCGGTTTGGAATGGGCGAACTCGCGCAAATCACCTGCGCATCCCTTGAAACGGTGAATGAAACGCTTGAACACATCCCCGACGCGCAAATCCATTACGACGGCGTAGCCGAGGACACCGCCCTCGAGGCGCTTGCCGCTATTCTCCCGCCGCAGCGGCTGACCGTCTGGGTGAGATTTGACAATAATCATACAAGCTGGAACAAAAATCCTCCCGTCAGTCAAACACTCGCCGCAAAGGTGAAAAAAGTCGGCAAATTAGGCGTCTGGATTTTGACAGAGGAATCCGAGCGGCAGCGCGCCCTCGACGAATTCGGAGCCGATATAATAGAAACCGACGGCTCGCTTCTTCCGTAAAAGCGTAAAAACCGTAATTCAGTATAAAAAATCAAGGAGCCGCCATGACTTTACTCGAACGATTCATAGAATATGTAAAAATCCCGACATCGAGCGATTTCGCATCGAATTCAATGCCGACCACCGAAAAACAGTTCGTTTTAGCCGATAAGCTTGCCTCTGAGCTGCGCGAAATGGGAGTTGTCGATGCGCATAGAGACGATATGTGCTATGTTTACGCCCATCTCCCCGCGACACCGGGATACGAAGACAAAAAGCGGATAGGCTTTATCGCCCATCTCGACACATCGCCCGACTATCCCGATTCTCCCGTTAATCCTCAGATTCACGAAGATTACGACGGCGAAGATGTAATTTTAGGCCACGGCAGGACGCTGAGTGTCAAGGATTTCCCGCATCTGAAATCGCTTAAGGGTAGAACCCTTATAACTACCGACGGCAGCACCCTTTTGGGCGCCGATGACAAAGCCGGCATCGCGGAAATAATGCATACTATACAGCGTATTATCAAAGAAGACATCCCTCACGGTTCCGTCTCGATCGCTTTCACTCCGGATGAGGAATGCGGAACTTCGGCGGATAACTTTGATATCGAAAAATTCGGCGCGGAGCTTGCTTATACCGTCGACGGCGGAAGCGAGGGAGAGATAGTTTACGAAAACTTCAACGCCGCCTCCGCCTCGTTTGAGATAAACGGCTACAACATCCACCCCGGAGCCGCGAAGAACCGCATGATCAACGCTGCTCTCGTAGCGATGGAGATTAACGCTATGCTCCCCGCAGGCGATACCCCGCGGGGAACGGAAGGCTATGAAGGTTTCTTCCATCTTACCGACATGAAAGGCAATGTCGAAAGCGCGGCGCTCAATTATCTCATCCGCGACCACAGCGCTCATAACTTCGACTTCCGAAAAGAAACGCTCAGTCACATAGAAAAGCTGATAAACGAAAAATACGGCGAAGGCACGGCGATTCTTACAATAAAAGACTCATATCGGAACATGGAAGAGATGATCCGTCCGGTCTTTGAAGTAGTCGAAAACGCCAAAAAAGCCATTGTCATGACAGGTCTTGAGCCGATACACAGCCCCGTCCGCGGCGGTACCGACGGCGCCCGCCTCTCTTTCATGGGACTGCCGACCCCGAACTTAGGAACCGGCGGTTATGCATTCCACGGTCCGTATGAACACATAACCGTCGAAGGAATGGAACTTGCAGCGCAGATAGTTCTCAACATCATCCGCATATACGCCGAATAAAAAGCATAACCACCAAAACGAGGCGGAAATGATAGGCAGCATTGTTACCGTAAAGATAGACAGACCGTCGGGAAGCCGTCATCCGCCGCTATTTTACAAAGCATTTTGTTTGATTTACATGCTGATTTGTATGTTGACAAACGTAAAAACTTCTATTATAATTGGATTGGCCATCGAATACATTTAGTCTTATTATGCGGTGTTTCTGACAATTTTTGGAGGGTGCCATGAAAGTTAAAAAGTCCATAATTATTAATGCGGTCCATTCTTTTAAAACAAATGTCAATTCCGTAAAATATATGTTTAAGCATATATTTAAATATAAAGAAGGAAAGAACTATTTATTTTTGAAAGCATTGGCAGCAGTATTGTCGCCAATGTTTTCAATGGCATTGATTATTTTTCCCGGTTTGCTGATCAATGAACTTTCCGGAGAACAGAGAATGCCTGTAGTTCTGTTGTATATAGGGATGATTGCAGGCATTCTTTTTTGCAAAATGTGACATTTTCGTCATTGAATGTATATCTGCTTAAGATGCGAAACAGTTTTCTCTTAAAAGTAAATGCAGATTTCATTTCTCATTGCGCTGATATGGACTTGGAAACAATGGAAAACCCTGACCTTCAGGATTTAAAGGAAAGAGCGCATGACACAATAACGGACAGCCTGACTGTATTTGATTATTTCAGCGGAATGATATCGGCAGCTCTGAGTGTGCTTATGTGCATTACCGTGATTGCTTTTGTTAATCCATTAATTATACTGCTGGTGACCTTTGTTGTTATTGTAAACTACTGCATAAACAAGCGCTTAAAGCTGAAGCAGCATGCAATAAACAACGAGATTATGAAATATAATCGGTACGGGTGGCCAATTGTGAACTATTTTTATGACATAAGATATGCAAAAGAAATCAGGCTGTTTAATCTCAAGGATTTTTTCTTAAATATTTATTCGAGTAAGCGCTCGGAAGTGAATAAATTAGGAACAGACAGTGCGGTCTGCACAAGAAATGTCTCGATTATATTGGCTGCGGTTTCACTGCTTCAAACGAGTTTTCTCTACGGATATTTTATTTACGAGGTGATTTTCGGAGAAATGACAGTTGGTGAAATGACAATTTGTATCGGGGCTGTGCTGAGGTTTTCCGAATCTCTTTCTAATGTTTCTGAACAATACCTTAACCTTACCGCATTAAGTCTCCGAGTCCGTGACCTCATCCAATTTATGGAACTCCCATGTAAAAACCAAAATGCAGGAAACATAGTGCCGGTATTTGACAAAGACTCTGTTATAGAGTTTAAAAATGTGTCATTTCGATACCCGGGGAATGAAAGATTTGTTATACGCAATTTGAATCTCACTTTGCGCGGGAAAGAAAAATTATGTATAGTCGGAGAAAATGGTTCCGGAAAAAGCACATTTGTTAAGCTGCTTACCAGGCTGTATATACCTGACGAGGGTGAGATTTTGCTTAATGGAATCAATATCAACAAATATGATTTTCGCTTGTACATGAGGCTATTTGCGGTTGCTTTTCAAGATTATGCATTATATAACATAACATTCAAAGAAAATATTGTCATGTCTGAGGAATACAGCGCAGACTCCTTAAACAGAGTAGTGAAGCAGAGCGGATTGTCAAAATTAGTTGAGAATAATGCAAAAGGCTATGACACTGTAATCTTCAAATGGTATGATGAAGAAGGCATTGAGCCGTCCGGAGGAGAAAGGCAGCGCATCGCGATAGCCAGAGCGCTTTATCGCAGCGGCAGTATTTATATTTTGGATGAGCCCACAGCTGCGCTCGACCCTAATGCCGAATATGAACTGTATACTCAGTTCCACAACATGATTCAGGACAAAGCCGCTGTTTTGATTACCCATCGCTTGTCCGCTGTCAAACTTGCTGACAAGGTTGCGGTTTTTTCCGATGGACAGGTAGTCGAATATGGAACTCATGAGGAACTTTATGCCAAAGGGGGAATATATAAAGAAATGTTCGATAAGCAGTCGGAATTCTATGTCAAAGCTGCAAGTGAATCAAATGAAACTGAAGGGTGAGTAAATATTTATCCGGTTCTTTTGATTTTTTTTCGCAGATAAGGCGAAAATTTTTCACTTGACAACAAGCCCTTATTGTGGTATAATACTACTGTTGCAAATTAAGCAACTTGATTTGCAATATAATTGAATACGGAGAAGTCGCCTAGTTGGTCGAGGGCGCGCGACTGGAAATCGCGTAGGCCGTAAAAGGCCTCTAGAGTTCGAATCTCTACTTCTCCGCCAACAAACAAAACAGCCGTTTGTATAGTTTAATGTACCTGCGGCTGTCTTTTTTCATTTTTAGTAAAATAATCTTTCCCCGCAGTCTGATTTCAGCTTAGATTGTGGGGATATTTCTTTTATAAAAACAGTTGACATCGAAAGAAAAAAGTGATATAATAATAAAAAGTTAGAAAAGACTAACAAAAGGTATATAATGCTAACAGCAATCCCCGTTTTAACTAGTCTGTCATCAATTTAAAACTAAAATATCAAGATACGAGGGAGGACAAAAAGTGGTTTCACTTGACAAGGTAAATGCCGGTCAAAAAGTCGTCGTCGCAGAAATAAAGGGCGATACTCGATTTCAAAACCGGATAACATCTATCGGACTTACTTTAGGCTGTGAGATTGAGATGCTGTATAACGAAAAAAAGTTACCTTTGCTTTTCTACGGTCGAGATACGGTAGTTGCTTTGAACCGTAAAGAAGGGAAGGATGTATTTGTGGAGGTTATGTCATGAGCGCAACAATTACGGGTAATCCGACAATCGCTCTTTTGGGACAGCCAAACTCCGGAAAATCCACCTTGTTTAATGGGTTAACCGGCGCGCGTCAGCGTGTCGGAAACTGGCCGGGAAAAACAGTTGAAAAAAAGGAAGGCTACTATGACAAAGACGGAATACGCTACCGTGTTACCGACTTGCCCGGCACATACAGTCTCTCTGCAAATTCGGAAGAAGAAATAATCACAAGAGACTATATCGCCTCCGGTAAAGCAGATGTCGTCTGTATTCTTGTCGACTCTTCCCAGTTGTCCAGAAGTCTTTTCATGCTGGCTGATTATGCCGGCATTCAATGCCCGGCGGTGCTGATTTTAAACCTCATGGATGTTGCCGAGGCTCAGGGGAAAGATATCGATGCGGCTAAACTCGAAGAAAAATTAGGAATCCCGACAATTCCTTTTGTAGCCGCCGATCGCAAAAAATATGACGGTTTCTTTGAAGCCGTTGACCGTGCTTTAAATGAAAAGAAACTATTAAACATTGATTCCTTAACCGAAAAGTATCACGCCATTGAAAACGATATATATGGAAAACTCCTCGGTTTAATGCCGCAGAAAGGAATAGATAACTACTCCGCCCCCTGGCTTGCAACAAAACTTATTGAAGGCGACGCGGCTATTGTAGAAAAGACGCAAAACACTTTGCCGGCAGATGTGTATCGGGAAGTAGAAAAAGTCCTGTCTTCCGTTGAAAACGGTGCATTATATACCGGCGGCTGTAAATTCAAATGGATCGATGAATTGCTTCACGACGCGCTCGTCCAAAAGCAGAGAAAACCGCTTCTGTCTAAATTTGATAAGCTTGCAACCCATAAAATATGGGGAAAACCGCTTGCTGTGTTTATTATCCTTTTGGGACTCGTCGCATCTTTTATTCCCGCAACGCCGATTATGCTGTTCGCTGGGGTGATTCCGAAATTAGGCGGTCCCGTTGCCGAAGTTTTGAGCGCAATCAGCGCCCCGCAGATGCTGATTGATTTGATAAATCAAGTCATATTAAATACTTTATATGCCGCAGTTGCGATGATCGGCTTTGTTTTCGGCGTCAATCTTATATTCGGATTTTTGGAAGAAATCGGATATATGGCTCGAGTTTCGTATGTCTTTGACGGAACTATGGCAAAACTCGGGCTGCAAGGTAAAGCGGTTATGCCTATACTCGTCAGCTTCGGCTGCACAATAGGCGGCGCCGCCGGTACCCGCGTCATTGATTCCTGGGGACAAAGAGTTCTTACTATTGCTTTGGCATGGGTTGTCCCCTGCGCCGCCACCTGGGCTATTGTGCCGTTTCTTTCATCTGTTTTCTTTGGAGCATGGGCTCCGTTGATAATTGTCGCTATCTTTATCGTTGCCGGCATTCATATGCTGATAACAGCTAAAATATTCGGTTCAAAACTGATTCGGGAAGAAGATCGCGCAGGCTTGATTATGGAATTGCCACCTTATCACAAGCCGAGATGGAAAGCGCTTTTCCGCTCGATTTTCGTCCGTACATGGGATATTTTATCCAGAGCGATTAGGGTTATCTTTATAGTTTCCTTAATATTTTGGCTTTTGACATATAGCGCTTCCGGCAGTCCGGATAAAACTCTTTTGTATCGTTTTGGCAGAGCCATTGAACCCGCAACTATGATATTCGGTCTTACATGGCAGACATTTATCGCCTATCTTGCTTCCATGGTAAGCAAGGAAGCTGCTTTAGGCGTATTAGGTTCATTGTATTTGGGCGCCGGAACCTTGTTCTCGGCAACAACCGGTTCCGGAGGACAAATAGCAGCCGGTTTAGGAAATATATTGACCGCATCACTTACACCTCCGGCCGCTTTAGCGTTTATTTTTGCAGTTACTTTCAATGCTCCTTGTCTCATGGCGATTACGTCTACTTATCAGGAAACACGCTCTTTGAAGTGGACCTTAAGTATATTGGGATATTATTTCGGAACCTCACTGATTTTTGCTTTCTTGGCTTACCGAATCAGCGGATTATTTATTTAAAGCAGAATTGATGAAAGATGTTTGAAAAATTAATACGCTTAATGAGCGAAGGGAAAACATATACCCAAAACGAATTAGCGAAAGAATTGAATATTTCTGTTGAAACAGCTCAATGCTTTATCGAGTATCTCACCGAAAGAGGACTGCTTTCAAAAGTCGAATATTATTCTGACAAATCATCGTGTTTGAGCGGCAGCAATCAATGTGAAAAATGCAAAAGGTGCGCTAAAAGAACGTCCTTTGAAAATAAGCCGATACTCTTCGAGTTAAAAAAGAAAAACCTCTGAAGAGACTCATCAACAAGTTGAGGCAAGGTTTCGAAAAGCTGAATTCATATTATTTGAACCTGAAGTTTGTAATATCTTTTATGCCGGCATGTATACATTGCATTATACATGCCGGTTTTATTGTTTTCCCGTGAGCCGTGATTTGGATTTCTATACCGATATTTGTGAATAAATATGCAAATTTCAAATAAACGCTTGAACTGGCAAAAGATAGGTGATATAATAATTCTGTAAAAATGTTTCTGCATTACGGAGGCAAATAAAATGAAATTGTTAAAGATTATATCAGTATTTCTGCTTGCGGCGATGCTCGCAACATTTATCGGATGCGGCGACAAATCCGCCCCCGCAGGAACCGACCCGTCCGGAGCCGATCCGGAGAATACGGCGGCCGAAGAAACCATAGCCGAGACATACGCTGTCGACACGATAGAAAAAGCCGATTTCGAAGGCCGCGAATTCAAGATCATTTCAACCAATCAGGACCAGCGTCAAGTCGACGTAGTTGCCGAAGAGGAAAACGGCGCTATTCTGAACGATCTCGTTTTCCGGAGAAATCAGAAGCTCGAAGAACTATTCAACGTTAAAATAACAACGGCTGACAAAGACTACGGCAGTATCAACTCAATGGTTCAAAAAGCGGCTCAGGCAGGAGACAACCCTTATGACCTCTATATGACCAACGCCACCGCGGCAGGCCTTGCGTCCAGCGGCTATCTCACCGCATGGAACACCATCGGCGCTATGGATATAACAAAGCCGTGGTGGGACCAAGCGGCGATTTCCGATATGTCGATCGCGGGCAACTCATATCTGGTTACCGGAGACATCTCTCCCACCGGCATGCTCACATCCGAGTGCATTCTTTTCAACAAAAGGCTCTTTGATGCGAGAAGCATCCCTTATCAGTATGAAAAAGCTTTTGACGGAGCCTGGACAATCGACGAAATGATCAACCTGACTAAAGATCTTACCGAAGACATCGACGGCGACGGCAAACTGAGCGACAAGACCGACCTCTACAGCTTCACTCTTTGGTGCGACGCCGGAACTGCGCTGTTTTACGGTCAGGGTGGCACTTTCTCGAAAAAAGAGGAAGGGGATATCCCGGCGATAGATTTCAATGTGGACGCCATTTCTTCAAGATACGATAAGATATATCAGCTTGTCATCGACAACGCCGCCAACTACTCCAAATCCGATCATGAAATGTCCTTCAAAGTCTTCAATCAAGGACGCGCTTATTTCTGTGATATCACTTTCCAGAAAGTTGAGATGTTCCTGCGCGATATGGAAGACGATTACGGAGTTCTGCCGCTGCCCAAATACGACGAGGCGCAGCAGCGGTATCAGACAAATGTCTCCGGCGCCGGAACGATGGTGGTTCTGCCGGTAAGCGTTTCCGATATCGATGTCGTCGGCAGACTTATCGACGCATACGCGGCTATCGCATATGACGACATTACCCCGTCTCTGTTCGATGTAATCGCCTCGGTTAAGAACACAAGAGACGAGGAATCGATAAGAATGGTTCAGCTGATAATCAGAAACCGTGTCTTTGATCCGGTCCGCATGTATTATATTGCCGGTCATAACTCGGTTGACGATCTGCTCGCAAAACCCTCGCCGGATATAGCTTCTACCCTTGCAAAATATCAGGACAAAGCCGTAGCGGAGCTTCAGAAAATCGTAGATGCCGTAACCGCGAACAACTGATTTTAACAAAAACAGAGATATTCGGTAAAATCTACCCCCGAATAACCTGAAATCCTTACCGATTCGTAAAAATTCAAAAACATCTTGCATAGCGGACATATTTGTGGTATAATAATATGTCCGCATTTTTGTTCCCGTAGCTCAGCAGGATAGAGCGACCGCCTCCTAAGCGGTAGGTCGACGGTTCGAATCCGCCCGGGAACGCCATAGCTCAGCTTGATGCGGTTTGCGCATAAAAAGCAAGCCGCTTTTTTGATTATAAACAGGATAGGGACGTAAGTCCGACATATAAATAAAATGTTTTCTTCATTTAGAAACTATCTGATTACCTTTGTCATATCGCTTGTGATTTTCGGGTTGATCGGATATTTTGCCGTCAGCTTCGGTCTCCGAAGCTTTGTTCCGGACACGATAATCGGGAACAACGGGTATATCGAAACGGGGATTGATACCTCCTCCGAAACCACTTCATCCGGCGAAAAACCGGATTTCAGCGCAATAAACGGCGAAAGTTTTACCATGTTGCTGATAGGTACCGATTACCGCCCCGCCATCATGAACGATTATGATGTTTCCACCTTCACCGACGGCTTTCCGGACCCAAAACGCACAATCCAAGCCGATACCATAATAATTATCAGGCTTGACAAGGAAAAAGGCGAATGCATGATATCCGCCATACCTTCTAATATGTCGGTTATGGTTGACGGGGTAAATACCCAGCTTCGCGAGCTTTATTCGGAGAAGAATCTCCAGTTTTTGATAGATAAAATTACCTCCGTCACCGGACTGAAATTCGATTACTACGCCTGCATACATATCCAGGATTTCATTAATATAATAGATAAATTGGGCGGCTTCACCTTCGATGTCCCGGTTGACATGAACTACACCGACCATAAAGAAGGTTTGACCATCAGTATCAGGAAAGGCAAACAATGGCTTGACGGAGCGACTGTCGCAAAGATGCTCAGGTACCGCGGGTACAGCGACGGCAATATATCAAGAATGAATCTTGCGGTCAATTTCCTGAAATCGGTGCTGAACTACCTTACCGAACCGCAGTTTATGAGCCGCGCCCCCGAGCTTTATAAAAATGTTATCGATTATACGAAGACCAACCTATGGGTTGAGAACCTGACGGCGCAGCTCGATCTTATATACGCGCTTCCCAATTTTACTTATGTTGACATAACATATCCCGGGACCACAAAGGTATCCGGAGACATTGAGTATTTCGACCCGCAGATTTCCGCGGCTATCGACACATATTTTGAATACAGAAAACAATATTAAAATAATTTTGACAGGAGATAAAAATAATGTCTGAATCGGCAGTTACCATGGATAAAATCGTCGCGCTGTGCAAAAACCGCGGCTTCATTTTCGCGGGCTCGGAAATATACGGCGGCCTCGCAAACGCCTGGGATTACGGTCCCCTTGGCGTTGAATTTAAAAACAATGTAAAAAAGGCGTGGCTCAAGAAATTTGTTCAGGAGAATAAATTAAATGTCGGTCTCGATTCCGCCATCATAATGAACCCGGAGATTTGGGTAACTACCGGCCACGTCGGTAACTTCAACGACCCGCTTGTCGACTGCAAAGCCTGCAAGAGCAGATACCGCGCCGATAAACTTATAGAAGATTCCCCTCTCGGCGAGAAAGTTGACATTGAAGCGATGACTTTCGACGACCTTGATAAATTTATCGCAGATCATGAGGACTTGGTTTGCCCGAAGTGCGGAAAGCATGATTTTACGACAATCCGCAAATTCAACATGATGCTCAAAACCCAGCTCGGAGTAACCGAGGATTCCTCTTCCGTCACCTATCTGCGACCGGAAACGGCGCAGGGCATCTTTGTAAACTTCGCCAATATCCAGCGTACCACCCGCCGCAAGCTTCCGTTCGGCGTCTGCCAGTTAGGAAAAGCGTTCCGGAACGAGATAACCCCCGGCAACTTTATCTTCCGTACCCGCGAGTTCGAGCAGATGGAATGCGAATTCTTCTGTAAACCGGGCACCAACCCCGAGTGGTTCGAATATTGGAAAGATTTCTGTATGCAGTGGCTGCTCGACCTTGGCATCAAAAAGGAAAATCTCCGTTATCGCGATCACGAGCCGGCTGAGCTGTCCTTTTACAGCCGCGCGACCACCGATATCGAATACGCTTTCCCCTTTACCGACTGGGGCGAGCTTTGGGGAATCGCCGACAGAACAAACTACGACCTCGGTCGTCATCAGGAAGCTTCCGGCAAGTCGCTTGAATATTTCGACCCGGACACCAACGAGACATATATTCCTTATGTAGTAGAGCCGTCGCTCGGCTGCGACCGCGTCGTCCTTGCCTTCCTCTGCGACGCATATGACGAAGAGCGCCTTGTAGACGCCTCCGGCAAGGAAGATATGAGGGTAGTCCTCCGTCTTCATCCCGCCCTCGCGCCGTTCAAGTGCGCGGTGCTTCCGCTCTCGAAGAAGCTTGGCGAAGGCGCGGGTGAAGTCTACGACATGCTCGCAAAGAAATTCATGGTCGATTACGACGAAGCCGGTTCGATAGGTAAGCGCTACCGCCGTGAGGACGAGATAGGAACGCCGTACTGCATAACATACGACTTCCAGTCTGTCGAAGACAAGATGGTCACTGTCCGCGACCGCGACACGATGGAACAGGAACGCGTCCCGATAGAGAATCTCGTGAAATATATTGAAGAAAAAATAGAATTTTGATAACAAAACCGCTCCGCATAAATCGGATTCAACCGATTAGCGGAGCGATATTTTAATTGTTGAGAAATATCCGCTGTCCCTAAAAAGGCGGCGGAGCGGCAGAGAAGAATTGATTTTATTGTATAGTATTTACGCCCGGTCGGTCATTTCGACCGCTTAGATACTTTTCAATTCTTTGATAAATAAACGGAGCCGCAATCATTGTAAATATAAGTTCGGGCAGCATATACATACCGTTGTATATGAGCGAATAGAGTACCGGTCGATTTATCCAGGAACGACCGAACAGCTCAAACTGCTCCAAATTTGTCCAGAGCACAATGCCCGAGACGAAATGGCTTACAAATCTGAGAAAGACGGCAAGCGCAGTTCCGGCTAAAATCCCTACTGAACCGCGATCCCGCCAGATTCCGGCTATGCCTAAAACTGTGTAAGCGATAATGTAGTCGAGGAAGAAACAGCCGACAAGGATAACCGGCGTCAGCCCCCAGCTCAGAACTTCGCCGAGACTGAGCATAAGGCTGAATATCGAAAATACGAAAGAAGCGCCGAAGCCCCACTTAAGTCCGTGCCGAATCGAGACAAGGCAGACGGGCAGCATCGAGAGCAGCGTTACCGATCCGCCGAACGGCATCTGAAAAATCTTAATAAAGCTCAGCGCGACCGAAAGCGCCACCATTACCGCGCATTCGAGCAATATTGCGGTCTTTTTGTTTAAAACCGCAGTCTTTTTGTTTTGATTCAAAGCTAAAACCTCCGAAACATAAAAATAACCGCACCCGCGATACGTTGAGTATCAGCTTATGGGGTCCGGTAATTATATATATTCGGTTTCTCCCTGCGCTGGTATTATCCATATCAGGTTCAAAGGGTTTTCGCGGCAGGCTCTCGCCATCGCTCTTCTCAGCCGATTTTGTCGGGCACCCCTGAATATTCAGTTTTATCGCTTATGCGGTATACATATTATACTATAATTCTTATAAAAAGTCAAGTATAATCGCCTCGAAGCAACTGCAAATTAAATAAAATTCAATGCATAATTAATTAATAACCGTTGAAATCATCGTTATTCGGCGGTATAATCAGTATGTTAAATATTTTCTGACTCTGCGACGGGTACAATACGAGCTTTTGTTTTAAAAGGTAGGGAATCAATATGGAATACCTGTTTGAATATCTCAGAAAAAACATAAGCCTCGCCTGGAAGGGGGTCTTCTTTCATATAAGACAGTATGCAAGCTTTTTCATTGCAATGCTTGTCATTCAGACGATGTACGGAATAGTGACATTTGCAAATGATCGAAACGACGAGCTTGAATACGGTTTTATTTCCGAAGTTTACGATTACGATTTAATGTTCATTGATTTGAATGAGCAGCAGCGGCTGACTCTGGTAAATGACACAAGGACGGTTTTCGGCGACGAATATATCTTTGATATTGTAAGGGAGACTCCGAGAGACGAGGAAGGCAGCTATGACAGAAGATATGACCTGTATATAAAGTTTGTCGGCGACAAGGATTCGTCACTAATTGAATTTCAGTCAAGATATTATGATGAGCTCGCGTCTCTTTCAAAAGATGGACTCAGAGTATCTGCCTCGCCGATGTTGAGCTATGAGGATAACCGGCTTCAAAGCGCGGCTTATTATCTTGCGTTTACCGCAATACTGACCGCGGTATCCGTCTACTTCATAATGAATCTGTATTCGATAAGGCTTAACCATTATAGCTTTACTTATGGTATTTACATGACCTTCGGCGCCGATTTCAAAAAACTTTTCGGTACCGCGGCATGGGAGATGCTGATAATAAACTTCATAACTTTCATCCCGTCCTGTATAATAGCCGCCTTAATTAACCTTATTATTTATACTGCGGGCGGTTCCGGTTTCACTTTTCATTTTCTCGGCATTTTCAAAGTGCTGCTATTTTCGCTTATTATAACGATAGCTTCGGTTTCACTGCCGATGCTGCACTTTTCGCGCCAGGAGACAATGAAAGCGCTGCTCGCGGAGGATAACTCGAACCTCGTTGTTTCGCCGCGCAGATCCTTTGATTTTTACAAAAAGAAATATCCGCTGGTATACGAGCTTGCCGGTCTTTGGCGGTTCAGAAGATATTATCTGAAGCAAACGGCGGCTGCGGTGGTCTTTACCGCAATATTCATTTGCGGCGCCTTTCTTTCGTATGAGAAGGCATATTCGGTAAATCTTGATATGCCGCAATATGTCATAAACTTCGGAGCCGACAACGCTTATACTTCAACTGAGTATAAAGAGCTTTCGGAAACAGACGGAATAACCGGTATCGAAAAAAACCTCAATGTCCGCGCAGATGAGATAAAATCACACGTATTGTTTTACAAACCCAATGTAAAGACCTCGGAAGTCGCCCTTGACGAAGCTCATCCGGATATGGCGGCGACGAACTTTGTTCTCTACCACCCCGGAGATGAAGAAATAATCGGTATTCTCGGAAAAGGCGAATACGAAGGCGATCTTTCCGGTATTCTTTCTTCAGATCGAAATATAATAATATCCGATTCCAATAAAAATACATACGCTTTTGATATTAATCCGGGCGATAAAGTGCTGATTGCAAAAAACACCGGCAAAATCAAGGAAATCGACGGTATGTTCACCGGACTCGAGCTTTTGAGGGAACAGTTCAAGTTCTATAGATTCAGCTATGAGGAATACACTGTCTGCGCGGTTTTAAAGGACGACGTAACGATAACCGGCACAAATATATATATGTCCGACACGGCATTCACCGAATTGACCGGCAGAGAGGTTGAGTATAAGACCGCTTCGATTTATATCGACAAAAACACCGATGTAGAGACAGAACGCGCAATTTTCGACAGTCTTCGCGAATACGCCGGATATTATAACGGAGCGACTGTCCGAAACCTCAACCAATCGATGGAATACAAAGTTGAAAGCTCAAAGCAAAAGTCGGGAGTTTATGCCGCAGTCTCGGCGGCTGTGCTTATCGGAACCCCGCTTATCTGGTTATTTTCACAGATACTTTATTACAAAAAGCGAGAAAATGAGTTCGATATCCTTCAGGCTTTCGGTTCAACCGGAGGGGAGATAAAAAGGATTTTTATCATAGACGCGGTTTTCAGCGCAGTCTTGGGAATTTTATTCTGTTCTCTTATGGACTGGTTTGCTCTGAAGGGAATATATTATTTTACAAACGTAGTCTTGCCTATGTTTTACAGAGAATCGATAAGATACCCGTTTGTAATCCCGGTATGGGCTTTGGCGACAGCTTTGGCGCTTACCCTGATATCCGCTCTTTCTTCATCTTTAGTACCGTATATGCTCTATCTCAAAAGCAAAAAAGTTAAGAAAGAGCCTTCCGATTTATCATCCGAAACCGACGATGCGGGCTGAAAACACAAAGAGGTGAAAAAATGCTGATATTGCAAGCTGAAAGCGTAATAAAGCAGTACCGTCAGTATGACGAGGTGATATACGCAGTCAACCGCGCCAGCCTGAAAGTGGAAGACGGGGAGTTTGTCGCCATTATGGGCGCGTCCGGCTCCGGAAAAAGCACCTTCCTTCATGTCATGGCGGGACTTATCCGCCCGGATTACGGACATGTGAAGATAAGAGGCAACGACATCACCGAAATGTCGCAGGATGAGCTGAATCGCTTCCGCGGGCAGTTTATCGGAATGGTTTTTCAAAAACATAACCTGATCCCCCAGCTGACCGCTCTTGAAAACATAATGATACCCACCGTAATGTGCAACAAAGAAGAATTCCATTTCGAAGAGCATCTCAAAAAACTGATAACCACCTTGAAAATATCTGACAGACTGAATCATCTTCCGTCGGAGCTGTCCGGCGGTCAGCAGCAGCGTGTTGCGATAGCGAGGGCGATGATCAACCGTCCGCAGGTGCTTTTCGCCGACGAGCCGACGGGAAATCTTGACCGTGCAAACGCGGATGAGGTTCTTGAGTTGCTGCTTAAGACCAGAGAAGTCATCGGACAGACTATTGTAATGGTGACACACGACATATCGATAGCCGAAAAAGCCGACAAAATATACCTCATGGATAACGGCGGAATTGAGCTTTATAAGGAAAAAGTCAGCAGTTAACTTGAAAGGAGCATATGAAAATGAACGGAGCAGAAAATCTTTATAAAAAGGGTTGGGGAGTTTTCAACCATTACTTATACGGAACGGTAAATGCCCCCTCGCATCCCGCCAATATGGGAAGAGGAGAAACCGATTGGTGCAGTTGTACCGAAGAGCTTGACACCGATCTTATGGCGTCGCAGCTTCACGAAGTCGGCGCCGGTTATCTGTTTTTCACCGTTATGCAGGGAAATAAATATATGGCGGCGCCCAATAAAACATATGATAAAATAGCCGGAACAGCTCCGGGGGAGGCCTGCTCTGAAAGAGACCTGATAGCCGATCTGATTATATCGCTCGATAAATACGGCATAGACCTTTATCTCTATTACACCGGCGACGGTCCGTATGCCGACGAAAATATCGGAGGGAGATTCGGGTTTTTGCCTCCCAGGAAAAACGTGTCTCTTGATTTTTCAAAGAAATGGGCGGCGGTTTTGGAAGAATATGCGCTGCGCTATAAAGATAAGGTGAAAGGCTGGTGGGTCGACGGATGTTATGATTATTTCGGCTACACCGACGAAAAAATAGAACCGTATTTCAAGGCGATAAAGTCGGGAAATCCCGACGCAGCCGCCGCTTTCAACAACGGAGTAAAAGAAATCCTGATAAAGCACTATAAAGACGAAGACTTTACCTGCGGCGAATTTAATGACTTTGTTTATATCCCCGAATCGCGTTATATTGAAGGCGCGCAGGCTCATATCCTCGCCCCGCTCGGAAAATCAACTTCCGGCGGTTCTCAGGGGGAATGGTGCCGCCCCGGCGTAAACCGCAGCGGTGAATATTTAAACAACTACATAAACAAGGTAAATAAAGCGGGAGGAGCGGTGACAATCGATATTCCCGTCTTTCGCGACGGTCATTACGACTCGGAACAGCTCGAAGCTTTGAAGCGGATAAGGATTGAATAATAATACGCACGGTTTTATAATTAATCCCCATAATCCGTGTGAAATCATGCCGATATGTTGCGTAATTGCCCTTTATGGTGCAAATGTCACAAAAAATCTTGTGTATAAATATACATATTGTGCCGAAATAATACTTGAAATGTACATAAAAATGCGGTATAATATATTATCATAATATTGTCAAAGATATATTGTTTAAAGAAAGAACATTCAACGGCGATTTCTCGCCGGATAATCCGGATCCGCGCGGTCCCGAAAACGCTTTTTCAGCGGACCGCGCGGCGTCCTTTTATACAGAAGGAACGGTTTTTTATGGCAATGCGGGCGGAATGCTTCGCAAATAAGCTCGAATGTGAGATTAATGACTACAACGAGTCGCTGTATTCCGACTGCCACAGCAATAAATGGGATTTCACATGCTCTGCGGCGCAATGCGGCGATGATTTTAAGAATCGGTTGAAATGCAGATTGCCGCGGTAAGAGAGGCGGTATCAAAGCCGTCATCGTCATTTATTTCGAAAATTTCAGAGGAATTGTCAGGTGTTTTATGAATAAATTAAAATGCGGCGTGGTAGGCGCCACCGGTTACGCAGGCGCGGAGCTTGTAAGACTGCTTTTAAATCATCCGATGACGGAACTTTCCGCTGTTTCGTCTGTTAGTTACGAGGGTAAGACTTATCCGGATATATTCCCGGCATTCGCCGGTGTCTGCGACCTGCCCCTGATTTCAGCCGATGAACTCTTCGAAAGCCGATGCGATGTTGTTTTTACCGCGCTTCCCGCCGGTATAACCGAGGAGCTGGCGTATAAGCATAAAGGTTTATATAGCCTTTTGGTAGATATGGGTTCCGATTTCCGCTTCGACGACGAGGAAGTTTATAATAAGTGGTACGGCAAACCCTACGCCCATAAGGAGCTTCATCTGAATTCGGTATACAGCATTCCCGAACTGCACAGGGACAACATAAAAGAAGATACCATGATAATCGGAAACCCCGGCTGCTATCCCACCTCAATCGCTTTGGGGCTTATGCCGGCGTTGAAAAGCAGCTTTATATCTTCCGAAGGAATTGTCATCGACAGCAAGTCGGGAATAACCGGCGCCGGCCGAAAGCTGACTCAGGAAACGCATTATCCCGATGCAAACGAATCGTTCAACGCCTATAAAGCCGGAAATCATCGCCACACTCCCGAGATTGAGCAGACGCTGTCGCAAATTGTATCAAAGCCGGTTAAGGTAACTTTCGTTCCTCACCTGCTTCCGGTGAACCGGGGAATCCTTTCCACAATTTACGCAAAGTTAGCGGATGGCATATCGCTCGAAAGCGTTTACGAAGCGTATAAAATGACATATAAAGACGAATATTTCATCCGCACAGAGCCGCTCGGCTCGTCGGCGAATATCCGCAATGTGCGAAACTCGAACTTCTGTTCGATTTCTCTGCATGAAGACAAGCATACCGGCACTCTTATTATAACCTCCTGCATTGACAACATGGTTAAGGGCGCCGCTGGGCAGGCGGTACAGAATATGAATATCAGATTCGGCTTTGACGAAAAAACCGGTCTTATGGCAGTACCGGCTATATTCTGAAAGGTGATTTTATGAAGATAACAGAAATTAACGGCGGGATCGTCGCTCCCACCGGATTTAAAGCCGCCGGAGTTCACTGCGGTCTGCGCAAAAACCGCTCTCGGCTGGATCTTGCAATGATCTATTCGGATGTCAGATGCGTCGCTGCGGGAGTTTTTACGACAAATAAGGTTTTCGCAGCTCCGGTCGGAGTTGATCGCGAGCATCTTTCCGACGGATACGCGCAGGCGATAATAATAAATTCCGGAAATGCCAACACCTGCAGCGAAGACGGATATGAAAAAGCCGGCGCAACCATAGCCAAAGCTTCCGAGGTATTAGGAATTCCGGAAAACGATATACTCGTCTCCTCAACCGGAGTAATCGGCGTTCCGCTGCCGATAAAACCGATTCTTGAGGGCATTCCGATGCTCAAAGAGAAGCTTTCTTCAGATGCATCCGGCAGCGAAGAAGCCGCGGTTGCGATAATGACAACCGACACCAAAAAGAAAGAATACGCCGTAAAATACCAGTTCGGCGGCAAAGATATTAAAATTGGCGGCATCTGCAAAGGCTCTGGAATGATAGAGCCAAACATGGCGACAATGCTTGCCTATATTACCACCGACGCCTCGATATCGCCGGAGCTTTTGCGAAAGGCGCTGAAATACTGCGCAGATCTGACATTCAATATGGTTTCGGTCGACGGCGACACCTCTACAAACGACTCGCTCATCATAATGGCTTCGGGATTGAGCGGAGCGGCAGCCATAACGGAGGAAAACGAAGCTTACGAAGCTTTCCTTGAAGCCCTGTTGAGCGTATGCATGAAGCTGGCGAAGTATATCGCCGCGGACGGAGAAGGCGCGACAAAGCTTATCGAGTGCAGGATAACCGGCGCCAAAACCGAGCGGGACGCCAAAATCCTTGCAAAATCGGTGATAAGGTCTCCCCTTGTAAAATGCGCCATGTTCGGCGCCGACGCCAACTGGGGAAGAGTTATCTGCGCCTTGGGCTACTCGGGAGCTGACTTTGATGTAAACGCCGTGAGCTGTTCCTTTAAATCGACCGCCGGAGAAATTGAAGTCTGCAAAAACGGCGTCGGCTGCGGCTTTGATGAAGAAATTGCCAAGAATATATTGATTCGCAATATAATCACAATAGACTGTAATGTCGGAGACGGCGCTTATGAAGCGACCGCATGGGGCTGTGACCTCAGCTACGAATATGTCCGCATCAACGGCGATTACAGGAGCTGACCGGCTTACAAATTATCGGAGATGATTAATATGTTTCTTTCAAATATGGATAAAGCGGCTGTTCTGAGTCAGGCGCTGCCTTATATACAGAAATACTCAGGAGAGACCGTCGTCGTCAAATACGGCGGCGCCGCAATGACATCCGCCGGTCTTAGAAACTCGGTGATTTCCGACCTTGTGCTGATGACCTGCGTAGGAATCCGCGTTGTTTTGGTTCACGGGGGAGGAAAAGAGATTGATACGAATCTTCAGAAGATGGGCATTGAGCCAAAATTCAAAGACGGCATCAGGGTAACCGACGAAGAAACTATGGACGTCGTTCAGATGGTTCTCGCCGGAAAAACCAACAAAGACCTCGTCCGCGAGGTTGAAAACATCGGCGGCAAGGCTATCGGCCTCTGCGGCGTGGACGGCGGACTTATAAAGGCGAAAAAGTATGAAAAATCCGGATATGATTACGGAAGTGTCGGCGATATAACCGAAATCGATGTCACGCTTCTGAACGATCTTTTGGGGCGGGGTTATATACCGGTAGTTTCAACCGTCGCGCTCGGAGACGCCGATAATCCCGTTTTTAATATAAACGCCGATATCGCCGCATCAAAGATAGCAGTCGCGCTCGGAGCGCAAAACCTGATTTTCCTAACCGATGTAAGAGGAGTTCTCCGCGATGTCCACGACGAAGATACCCTGATACCCGAGATCAGGCTGAATGAAGTCTCTGCGCTGATTGAAGAAGGCGTCATAAGTAAGGGCATGATACCGAAAGTTGACTGCTGTGTAAAGGCGGTAAAGGGCGGAGTCGGTCACACCGTAATTATTGACGGTCGGATAAACCACTCTCTGCTGATTGAAATGCTTACCGACGAAGGCGTCGGAACTCTTTTCAGAGAGTAAGATTCACACAATTGACAGTCCCGCCGATTGTGGTTCATCAATTTGCGGGACATATTTTATTCGGAGAATTATTATGACAAACGAACAGGTAATAAAGCTCGATTCGGAATATATGGTTCAGTCATACGGTCGGTATCCCGTTGCGATCAGTCACGGCAAAGGCGCTTCGATGTACTCTCTCGACGGAAATAAATACATTGATTTCACTTCCGGGATCGGTGTAAATTGTCTCGGATGCGCCGATCCTGAATGGGTCTCTGCCACAGCTGCCCAGCTCGGAGAAGCAGCTCATATGTCGAATTACTTCGTTAGCCCAAAGACAGCGGTTCTTGCCCAAAGATTGGTTGAGCTGAGTTCCATGAAGCGCGTTTTCATGGCAAATTCCGGAGCCGAGGCAAACGAAGGCGCGATAAAAACCGCGCGTAAATACAGCCGCGATAAATACGGCGAAGGCCGCAGCACAATTATAACACTTATCAATTCTTTCCACGGCCGCACCGTGACTACCCTCGCGGCAACGGGACAGGACAACTTCCACAAAGATTTCGGACCTTTTACCGAGGGATTCAAATACTCGCCTTTGAATGATATCGAAGCTATCAAAGCCGCCGCAACATCCGATGTCTGCGCCGTAATGGCTGAGGTGGTTCAGGGAGAGGGCGGGGTCTTCCCGATGACAGACAAATTTGCCGCCGCTCTGTATGAACTTTGCAAAGAGCGGGATATACTGCTCATTTTCGACGAAGTACAGTGCGGTATCGGCAGAACAGGCAAGATGTTTTCCTGGCAGCATTTCGATTATATCAAACCGGATATTATGACGCTTGCAAAGGGGCTCGGCGGGGGACTTCCGATCGGAGCCTTTATAGTCGGTGAAAAATGCGAATTTACGATAGGTAAGGGACAGCACGGCTCGACATTCGGCGGCAATCCCGTAGCTGCTGCCGGCGCAAATGTCGTTCTTGACAAAGTCAGCCGACCGGGTTTTATGGAGGAAGTCGCGGAAAAGGGAAGATTCATCGCCGATGCAATAAAAGCAATGAATATTCCGTATTTAAAAGAAGTTCGCGGACTCGGCATGATGATCGGAGCTGAGCTTATTTCCCCTTCCGAAGGCGGAGTCGCGGCAGGAGATTTTGCCGGTCTTGCTTTTAATAACGGTTTGCTCCTTCTTACCGCCGGCTCAAATACCGTGCGCCTGCTTCCCCCGCTTACCATTTCGATGGCTGAAATCGAAGAGGGACTTCAAATATTCAAAGAAATAGCACATAAAATGTTGTAAACGCCGAAAGGATAATCTGATATGTATACAAGCCTGTTGAAAATGTCCGACCTTAACAGGGACGAACTGTTCTCTCTGCTCGACCTCGCGTCAAAACTGAAAAACGACCGCCGGCTCGGCGTTCCGCATCCGCTGCTTGCCGGAAAAACTCTCGGCATGATTTTCCGGAAATCCTCTACCCGAACCAGGGTCAGCTTTGAAACCGGAATGTATCAACTCGGCGGATACGCTCTCTTTCTTTCGTCTGCAGATCTTCAAATCGGCCGCGGCGAACCTGTAGAAGACACCGCAAGAGTATTGGGGCGATATCTTGACGGCATAATGATCCGTACATTTGCCCAGGAAGAAGTTGAGCAGCTCGCGCTTCACAGCGGTCTGCCGGTTATCAACGGTCTTACCGACTACGCTCACCCCTGCCAGGTGCTTGCCGATCTGATGACTATCCGAGAATACAAGGGCGGCTTCGACGGCCGTAAGCTCTGTTATATAGGCGACGGAAACAATATGTGCAACTCTCTCATAGTAGGCTGCCTGACCGCCGGAATGGATGTTGCGATAGCCGTACCGGAGAAATACCGTCCGGCGGAAGATGTCCTTGAATTTGCAAAGAGTTACGACAGCAAATTCATTATGACGGAAGATCCCTTTAAGGCTGCGGAAAAAGCTGATGTTCTCTATACCGACGTCTGGGCTTCTATGGGCATGGAAGAGGAATCAGAGCAGCGCCGCCGCGATTTCAAAGGCTATCAGATAAACCGGGAAATCGAAGCCGTTGCCGCAAAGGATGTAATTGTTCAGCATTGCCTGCCGGCTCACCGCGAAGAAGAGATAACCGCAGACGTTTTCGAGCGTCACGCAAATGAAATTTTCGACGAAGCGGAAAACCGCCTCCACGCTCAGAAAGCCGTAATGGCTACGCTGATGAAATAATGATAAAATGAAAAAAATGAAGCTGGCGGCGTCGCTGATGTGCGCCGATATACTCAACCTTGCATCGGAGCTGCAAAAGCTTGAAAAAAACGGAATCGACTATATCCATATAGACGTTATGGACGGTCATTTCGTGCCGAACCTGATGCTTTCCCCCCAGCTTGCAGATCAGACGCGGATGGTATGTAATCTCCCTTACGACTACCATCTTATGGTCGACCGCCCAGAAAACATTATACCGACGCTTCGACTTCATCCGGGAGATATCGTCTCGATACACGCAGAAAGCACCGTCCACCTTCAAAGAGCGGCGGCAATGATAAAAGCGTCCGGCGCGACAGCCGCCGTCGCGCTTAATCCCGCCACTCCCTTGGAATTTCTCCGCGATATTCTGCCGGATATCGGTATGGTTCTTATTATGACCGTTAACCCCGGATTTTCGGGACAAAAGCTGGTTCCGCAGACGCTTTTAAAGATAGAAAGATGCCGCGCAATGCTCGACAGCCTCGGTTTTACCGATATATCGATACAGACAGACGGCAACTGCAGCTTTGAAAATATTCCTAAAATGCTGAAAGCCGGAGCAGATAACTTTGTCGTCGGCTCTTCAAGTTTATTTGACCCGGCGTATACTATAAAAACAGCCGCCGAAAAGCTGCGGGCGCTTGATTTGTCTGAAAATATCTGAACATTTGTTTTATAAGAATGTTTATGCATAAAACATAAAACGGCAGTAATACGGCTGCCGTTTTTATTATGATCAATTCAATGCTAAAATCGTCAGGACTGTTTGTTTTTCTTTTTATTTGTCTTTGCTATAACAAGTCCGCCCATACCGCTTACCACTAAAATGCTTCCCGTAATATAAAGTATCGCAGCACCCCCGCCTCCGGTAAGCGGGACATGTGAATTTGCAAACCTGACTTCTGCATAATTGTCGGTAGTTACGCTCGGAGACGCGGGGTCTCCGGGGATACTTACCACAAGCGGCGCATCGCTTTTAATATAATTATCCGGCGCCTTTATTTCACTTATTGTATACTCGCCGGCTGCAAGTCCGTCAAAGACGCAATAACCGCTTTCGTTTGTCGTTCCGGTCATTGTCATTGCTCCGACGCTAACAGCAAATTCCGCGCCGGAGAGAGGCTTATTATCATCGCTTTGGTCAAACTTGTATATCTTGATACCATATACATCAATTCCAACCGACGCCTCGGCGGAATTCACGGCAGTTCCTACATTATCAAGATAAGAAACTTGCGCCCGGTTCAGGTATCTCCCCGCTGAAACCGAAGCCGACATTTTAGCGTCAAATTCAATTATTATACCTGGAGCGGAATTAATTTCGTTTTCTGTGAAAAAACCGGCTTCGTAAAGTTTAACAAGATCCATGGAAACCGAAAAATTGCTTATGCCTTCGGTCAGGATATAAAGGTTGGCAGGCACCAGAGTATCATTAACCGATACCGTAATATTGCTTGAAGCGGCATTAAATGCGATTGCCGGATCGAAAGTATCGGTAATTGTCATGGGATAGCTCCCGCGAGTAATACCGGACGCAGGGGATTGCGGAGCTTTCGAAGGGCCGGTCGGGTCGTCGGGCTGTGTTACCGGAAGGTAGCTGCCCAAAAAATCAGGGACATTTGAAGTCAAAATAAAATGAATTGTTTCTCCTGCCGCAGCGCTGATTTTATCGGCATTTATCAAGATACCCGGAGCATTGGTCTTTTCTGTCACACCGGGATCGTTTTCTCCGTTTTCCCCGCCTGAACCGTCAGATTCCCAAACAGCATATAAAGTAGTTATAGCAGCTGTTGCCGTAATGGTCTGACCTTTGGTATATTCAACCGTTCCGCCTCGGATACTGCTCCAGCCGATAAACAAAAAACCTTCCAATGAAGGTTCGATATCGGTTATCGTGAAAACAGGAGAATTTCCGGTTTCGGAAGGGATTGACGGCTCGCCGCCGTTTGAATCATATTTAAGCTGATATTCGACGGCTCCGGGGTCGGTTTCCTGAATATAAACAATGTCCGAAAGAGTGTGTTTGTAATAATTGATTGTGATATCCTGATAAGCGCCGGCTTGCGACACATCATAATTTTTGACTTTGCCTCCAACAAGGTAATTGCCGTATTTATAACTTCCGGCAGAATATATTTTTTCTCCGAAGATAAGATCTGTGTGAAGCTGCCAGCCGTTTGTCTCATCACCTATGAAATAAGAATGTATCTTGCCTTGAGCATTTGTTTCACCGCCGGTCTCGGCTCGAAGAACGGTTATGGATGTCGTAACCTGTTTAATCGTTGCTTCGTATCCGAGTTCGCGGTCATCCAGGATACTTGCCGGAATACCGTCAAGATTTATCGAAAGGTTTATCACGCAGATGTCATACGGTTCTTCGGCAAAAACAGCAAAAGACAGCGTTAAGGGAAGAATCAGAAATAAAAGCAGCAGCATTGACGCAAACTTTGTTTTAGACATAATATAAGCCCTCTTTTTTTATTGTTTTTTGATTATAGATTAAACCTTATCAATATACAAAAAAATATACAAAGTATTTAACTTTGTATAAAGAAAAAATACAAAATTCAGGCACAGTAAAAGCTGTGCCTGAAAAGTTATTTTATTTAAGTCCCGCCATGTATTTAATCGTGCGAACCATCTGGCTGGTATAGGAGTCTTCGTTGTCATACCAAGCAACTACCTGTACCTGATAGGTGTCGTCGTCAAGCTTCGCTACCATTGTCTGGGTGGAATCAAAGAGGGAACCATAAGTCATTCCGATAACGTCGGAGGAGACGATTTCCTCTTCGTTGTAGCCGAAGGACTCGGAAGCTTCTGCCTTCATGGCTGCGTTGACGGAATCGACGGTAATGTCTTTGCCGTTAACAACCGCAACAAGAATGGTGCTTGATCCGGTGATAACCGGAACGCGCTGAGCTGAGCCGATAAGTTTGCCGTTAAGCTCCGGAATTACCAGACCGATAGCTTTTGCAGCTCCGGTAGTGTTCGGAACGATATTTGCAGCAGCGGCGCGGGCGCGGCGGAGATTGCCCTTACGGTGCGGACCGTCGAGAACCATCTGGTCGCCGGTGTATGCGTGAATAGTGGTCATGATACCGCTCTTAATCGGATAGGCATCGTTGAGAGCCTTAGCCATCGGAGCGAGGCAGTTGGTGGTGCAGGAAGCGGCAGAGATGATCTGATCATCAGCGGTAAGAATCTCTTCGTTTACGCCAAAAACGACAGTCTTAAGATCGCTGCCGGCGGGAGCGGAAATAATAACCTTCTTCGCTCCGGCGTTGATATGAGCCATGCTCTTTGCTTTGCTGGTATAGAAGCCGGTGCACTCAAGCACTACATCGACGTCAAACTCCGCCCACGGGCAGTTGTTGGCGTCCATTTCGGCATAAATCTTAATCTCTTCGCCGTCAACTATTATTGAATTCTCGGTGGCTTCGACGGTGTGTTTTTTCTCACCGATAACTCCGCAGTAGCCTCCCTGAGCGGTGTCATACTTAAGCAGATGAGCGAGCATAGCCGGGCTGGTAAGGTCGTTTATGGCGACGATATCATATCCGGGAGCTTTGAACATCTGGCGGAAAGCAAGGCGTCCGATGCGGCCGAAGCCGTTAATTGCAACTTTTACTGACATAAAATATATCCTCCGTTTTGATTTTTAAGAACCATCATTAATTATATCACAAAATCGCTGCTTTTTCAAGCAGCAGCTATAAATTTTACATTGATTATAACAGAAATTTTCAATCCGATTAAACTAAAGACACGCGCCTGTCAAACACGGTATTTTCAGAGAGACAAGAGCAGCTTTATATTTCCGGCTCTTCTTCGCCTTCTTCTTCAATGGCTTCAAGCTGATCGATACAGTTGTATTCAAAGCCGCATTTCGGGCAAACCACAGCTTCCGGATCCACATCAAGAGTTATAATGTTTTTTTCGCTGCATTGCGGACAGACAACTTCAAATTCGATGTTTTTCCAGTCATTTTCATCAAATTCCGCTTCGGTGTCCTCGCCGTAAATCACATCTTCAAGGTCGGAAAGATCGGAATCCAGCTCATCGATTAAGTTGGTGTTTTCTTCAATCTCATTCCAAAGCATTTGCATATTGCCCTGAAGCTCTTCAAACATGTCGGCAACGGCGGAAAACAATTCTGCCACCGCCGGATTTGCCGCATCGGAGCTTTTGAGATTATCGATAAGTCTGCGGATTCTTATAAGCTTATCCTGAGCATCCATTTTGGTATTCTCCCTGTGAAATGCCGTTATTAAGCTCTTTCGAGATATTCGCCGGTACGGGTGTCTATCTTGACTATGTCACCGTTGTTTATGAAAAGCGGAACGCGGATTACCGCTCCGGTTTCAACGGTTGCGTTCTTGGTGGCGCCGGTTGCGGTGTCGCCGCGGATACCCGGCTCGGTATCTGTAATTTCAAGGGTAACGAACATAGGCGCTTCTACCCCGAATACCTTTCCCTTATAAGACATGACTCTGCAAATATCGTTTTCTTTCACGAAAATAAAGTCATCTCCCAGAACTTCCTTGTCTATGGGCAGCATTTCATAGGTATCCTGATCCATGAAAAAATAGATATCGCCGTCATTGTAGGAATACTGCATATCCTTGCGGTCGATTGTTGCGTTTTCGAATTTATCAGTCGGGCTGAACGTACGCTCTGTCACCGAACCGGTAATGACATTGCGAATCTTTGTGCGGACAAAAGCGGCTCCTTTTCCGGGCTTAACATGCTGAAATTCAATAATCTGCATAACGTTTCCGTCAAGCTCAAAAGTTACGCCGTTTCTGAAATCACCGGCAGTTACCATTTTAAAACCTCCAAAAATAGGACTATAATAATATTAGGATTATCATATATATTGTATCATGTATCTGTTAATATTTCAAGATGATTTATAAAAATAATAAGCCGCTTTTCTGCGTTGTCAACTTATATTAAACATTCAATGTAAATTTTCCAAACCCCTTGCAAAAACTCCGGTTCTGTGGTATAATACATGATGTTATCCGGGGATGTAGCTCAGTTGGGAGAGCGCTGCGTTCGCATCGCAGAGGTCAAGGGTTCGAATCCCTCCATCTCCACCAATATATATAACACAGCCGTTGATACATTTTAGTAGCGATGCTGTGTTGTTTTGTTTTATTATTTTGTTTCTATAACAGTCTTGCCGGTGGGGAAATAAATATTCACAGTAAATTTTCTTAGAAACACAAAAAATAGCTTTTTTATTAATTTAATCACTATCAAGTGTTGTGTATAATTGCGTTATTTTTTTGTAATTTCAACAACCGCTTATAAGGAGCAGATAAATGGAAAAACTTAATATTGCTCTTGTAGGTCTCGGATTCGGCGGCGTATTCGCTCCGATTTATAAAGAGCACCCGGATGTCGGGAAGCTTATCCTGTATGACGCAGATCCGAATGTTTCAAAACGAACCGCTGAATATATCGGCGCCGCCGATATCGCAAATAGTTTCGAGGCAATTCTTGATGACAAATCGATTGACGCTGTTCACCTTGTAACGCCGATTCCGCTTCACGCCGATCAGACCGTTGCCGTATTGGAATCCGGCAAGCACTGCGCTTGTACGGTTCCGATGGCTACCTCGCTCGATGATATCAGACGGATAGTAAAAGCAAAGCGCATGTCCGGCAAAAACTATATGATGATGGAGACTGCGCTCTACACCTATCAGTACTTCTATGTTAAAAACATGTTGAAAGAAGGGAAGCTCGGGCGCATCCAGTTCTTACGCGGTACGCACTACCAGGATATGGCGCAGTGGCCGGATTACTGGATGGGACTGCCGCCGATGTGGTACGGTACGCACGCCATTGCACCTATGATAGATCTTTCAGAATCGCGCATTTGTCGTGTCAACTGTTTTGGCTCCGGCACTATGGCAGGTTGGATGGTGCAAAGATACGGCAACCCATACCCGATTGAATCGGCGTTGTTCGAGTTTGAAAGCGGTCTAAAGGGAGAGGCGACTCGGTCTCTGTTTGAAACTGCACGAATGTACCAGGAAGGAATGTTTGTTTACGGTTCGAAAATGAGTTTCGAGTGGGGATTCGGCGACGGAGATGACCCGTATATCACAAAGCTTTATCCGCCCGAGCCCGGCGCAAGAGGCGGCAGAACCGAAACAAAAATTACACAAATGCCGAACTTTTATAATGACCTTCCGAAAGAACTGTGGCACTTCACGGTCGGCGGAAATTATGACCCGCTGAATCCGCAGGAATCGCTAAAGCGCGGAGCCGGAGCAGGACATCATGGCTCCCACCCGCATTTGGCACACGAATTTGTGCGCAGCTGCATCGAGGAGCGCAAACCGGCGATAGACGAACATCTCGGCGGTAACATCACGGCGGCGGGAATTTGTGCGCACGAAAGCGCGATGAAGAACGGCGAAGCGGTAATCGTACCGAAATTTTTAGCAATAAAGCAATAAAACGGAGGGATCGTAACAATGACTCCTCCGTTTTATATGATATTATATCAGGTGTTGGGAATAATACTTCTGAATCTTTTAATCTATGTTTTTTTAATTATTGATTATTTCAAAACAAGTGTGGAAGCAATTTCTTTATGATTTTTCAAATTGCACTTAAGTGCAATTTATGCATAAGAACAAATAGGATGTTTGTACCATACACCCTCCGCAAGCTCGTCAAAGCTTGTAATATCGTTATACAAACAGCTGACGTTCATAAGCAAAACAATGTCTGTATACATTTCCGACAAAAACCATACTCATTCCTATTTTAATTTTGTATGACTTGACACCCGCATTTTGCTTGACAAAAAAGCAAAAACATGCTATAATGTATCAGTCTGTGTATAATTGACTTAACATATACTTCAAAACCTCAAGTAGCCGCATTATACTGCCACGGCAGAATATTATGCGGTGTTTTTGCGGAATACGGCACCCGCAAGGGTTCTCGCCGTGATTTACAACATTGTGATTCGTGAAAGGATGGCAGACACAAATGAAACTAGTTTTTGGCGTAAAGGACAGACCAAAGTTCGGTCAGATAATAGTCCTTGCTTTACAGCAGATGCTTGCAATCTTGGCGGCAACAATAGCCGTGCCGATGATTATAGGCAACGGTTTGACCCCTGCGGCGGCTATGTTCGGCGCGGGCTGCGGTTCTCTCATCTATCTGCTTTTCACTCAATTTAAAAGCCCGGTTTTCCTGGGTTCGTCATTTGCATTTATAAATTCGATGTTCGCCGCTTTCGCCGGCGGAGTTTCGATGTCACTCGGCTGGCTGGGATTGATCTTAGGAGCATTCTTCGCCGGCCTTGTTTATGTCGTGATAGCGATAGTGGTAAAATTCGTCGGAGTCGGCTGGCTCAATAAATTAATGCCGGCGGTTGTTATCGGTCCTACCGTTGCTATTATCGGTCTTTCACTTGCCGGCAACGCAATAGCCGATCTTACAAAAGGTGATGTTGTTAATGCTGCCGGCGAAATGATCGGTTCGTCTTACATAGCTATGCTCTGTGGTCTTGTCACGCTTGCGGTGACCATGCTCGCGTCAACCTACGGAAAGGGAATGGTTAAGCTTATTCCGTTTATTATAGGCATTCTGTCCGGCTACGCAGTCGCAGCGATATTGACGATTATTGGAGTCGTTGCCGGAATAGACGCCCTGAAAATCATTGACTTCAGCGTATTTTCAAGCTATATGTTCCCCGACGGAGGGCTTTCGTTAAATACATTCCTGTGTCTGCCTCCGTTTACATTTACAAAAGCGCTTGAGGGGATTTCCGAGCTTAACCTTTCTTATGTAGCGACAATCTTCGTCGCATATGTTCCGGTCGCTTTTGTCGTATTTGCCGAGCATATCGCCGACCATCGCAACCTCAGCACGATCATCGAGCACGATCTCCTTGAAGACCCCGGTCTTTCCCGAAGCCTTTTAGGGGACGGAATCGGCTCGATAGTAGGCGCTTTCTTCGGCGGCTGCCCCAATACCACCTACGGCGAGTCAATAGCCTGCGTCGCGATAACCGGAAACGCAGCGACTGTGACAATCCTTGCCGCTGCAATAGGCTGCATGCTCTTCTCGTTTATCACTCCGCTTATAGCCTTCGTTGATTCGATTCCTGCCTGTGTCATGGGCGGCGTCTGCATCGCCCTTTACGGTTTCATCGCGGTCTCCGGTCTTAAGATGCTTCAGCAGGTTGACTTAAGCAAAAATCGCAACCTATTCGTCGCTTCCTGCATCCTGATAGCCGGTATCGGCGGACTCACCGTTAGTGTAGGCGCGGTTACCCTGACTTCAATCGCCGCAGCTCTTATTCTCGGAATCCTGACCAATATCATGCTATCTAAAGAAAAGGACGAAACAACCCCGGATTCAATAACATCCGGCAAGAAAAAATCTAAATAAGTTGAAAACAAAAAGCCCGCCTGCTGTCGTTTAAGACAGACGGCGGGCTTGATTTTTAATTAATATATAATGAGATATATCAGACAAGCGCTCCTCTCTCGGTCAGCATTTCCTGCATCTGAGACACATCGATATCTCGCGGCGCGCAGTCGTTTTTGGCGGAAAGATAAGCCGCAACACCGGCTGCTTCGCCGATACATGAGGTAATAGGCATTATTCTGAACGAAGAATGCGCCGCATGAGTCGAGGAGATGGGACGTCCTGCGACAAGCAGATTCTTCGATCCTGCTGGGATAATGGCGCGATAGGGAATCGTATAGTAGTCGCTTTCGGGTATCCGCTTTATGTAGGTGCCGGTACCGGAGGGGTTGTGAATATCTATGTCGTAGGTGCCGCGGGCAATGCGGTCATCAAATTTACGGACGCCCAAGATATCATCTTCGGTAATCCGGTATTCGCCGACAATCCTGCGGCTTTCGCGTATTCCGAGCTCAGGCGCCGACATAATAAGCTCGCAGTTTTCCATACCGCGTATATTGTCTTTCATAAACCGATACATCTCGTATACCTGTTCTCTCGCTTCGAGCTCGCCTGCGGTATAATCTTCGACATCGACGGGATCGCGACCGACAATGCGCGTAGTGTTAAGGTGCATCAGCTGTTTATACGGCATTCGGAAGATAAGAACATTTTCGCGGGGATTCTTGATTTTTCCTTCGACGCGGAAGTCCTTGTAAAGCTGCTGCATTGCCGGAAGATCTATATCATCCCACCTGGCGTTGGCAAGGCGGAAATTAAGCGTCATCGGCTGACAAAGTCCGTCCTCTTCTCGTCCCTGCTCATATTCAAATCCGCCGAAAGCGGAAAGGTCGCCGTTTCCGGTGCAATCGATATAAATCTTTGCGCAAAGCGTTATCATGCCGGAAACGGTGGAAACGGTAACCGACTTTATTTTTTTATCGCAGCATTCGACCGCTGCGAGCCGTGAATGTAAAAGCAGCTTTATCGAAGGATATTCTCCGACCATACGATCAAGCGCCAGCTTCATGAACTCTTCCTGGTACATTCCGGAATCCGGCGCTCCGCTGCCGCCAAGCTCAAATACCCTTCGGCGCATGTCATCGAATAATCCGGTGTTTACCGATTTCCACGATCCGCGCTCCCGCCAGTCCATAAACGGATGAACAAGACCGCAGGTCGCCATTCCGCCGAGAAAACCGTATTTTTCGATAAGTATAACCGACGCGCCTTCCCGCGCTGCCGCAACTGCCGCCATAACGCCGGCAAGACCGCCTCCCGCGACCAATACGTCAAAGCTGCCGTCGATTCTTTTCGGTTCAAAAATTCGTTTTGTTTTCATAATATACCTCCGGATGTGTTTCATCTTTTTTGTTACTTTGATTATACCATATATACCGTTTTTTTACAACCGTTTTAAAGCGATTTTTCGCGTGATATCATACGGAATAAGAATGTAAATTGGCAGTTAAATTATAGTGCCGTTACTTGACATTTTTATATATAAGTAGTATAATTAAAGTAACAAATTGTTTTTTGCCGCATCCGATAAAGCCCTGTCGGGACTGATTCCGGTCGGCGCAACGGAGGAAATATCATGACTATAACAAAAGAAACGATAATCGGAGATATTCTCGATTACGATATAGGAGCCGCGAAGTTTTTCATGGAAATAGGAATGCACTGTCTCGGCTGTCCCGCCTCTCGCAGCGAAAGTCTTGAAATGGCTTGCGAGATACACGGAGTAGATGTCGATGATCTGGTAAATGAAATTAATAATTTTTTTGCCGAAAAAACCGATAAGAAAGAAAATAAATAACAATGCCCGGGCTTTAACGTCGGCAGCGTAAGCTTTCGACGTCAAGCCCGTTTTTTAAGTTAATTTGTCAAATAATACAGCGAACAAACAGTATTCGGCTCTCGGCAGCCGTCTTGAGCTCTGCGCCCGTCATGTAAGAAACGGAGGCGTTTTGCTTGACGTCGGAACCGATCACGCGCTCCTTCCCATAGCTCTTGTGTTGCGCGGTAAAATCAACCGAGCCATAGCCTCGGATATCCGTGACGGTCCTGTCGGCATAGCTGAAAAAAACATTTCCCGCCATGGTCTTTCGGATATGATAACAGTTGTCAAAGCCGACGGGCTTGCCGGAATGGAAAAGTTCAAGCCGACAGATATAGTAATCGCCGGAATGGGCGGAGAAATGATTTCAAAAATCCTCGGCGCTAAAGCTGCCGAATGGTCAAAAAGGGAAGGAACGCGCTTCATTTTACAGCCGATGACACGGCAGCATCTGCTCCGCCGTTTTCTTGCCGAGAACGGTTTTTTGACAGAGCATAACAGCCTTGCCGAAGACACGGACGGCAGAATTTACGAAATTATTGTATGTCGTTATACTGCAGAGTCGTATTTTATATCCGACGCAGAAGCTATCGGGGGAAGTATGGGCAGGGATTCGCCGGACGATTTATTTTCCCGGCATATTGCGCTCAGAATAAGACAGCTCAGACGCCGCGCGGAGGGGATTTTAAAAACTTCAGGCGATGACAGCCGAAGAGCCGAACTTTCCGCGATTGAAAAAGTCGTCGGGGAACTTGAAGAAATGAAACCACGGATAAACGAATAAATGCCAAAAAAGGAACCGACAATGCCGACCTGTTATGAAGTCTGGCGTTATCTTGACGAACTGATCCCTTCATCTCAAAGCGAGGAATGGGACAACGACGGTTTGATGATAGCGTCCGGAGCTGACTGTAAAAAAGCGCTGATTGCGCTCGACCCAACCGCCGAAGTAATACGATACGCCGCTCAAAATAATTTTAACGCGGTTATAACCCATCATCCTCTGATTTTTCGTCCGCTAAGAAATATAGGTGATGAAAAACTAATAATAGCCGTTAAAAATGATATTGCGGTAATGAGCTTTCATACCCGACTTGATGCAAACTCTCCGGGTGTAAACGATGCGCTCGCGGCAAAGCTCGGACTTGCCGATACCGAAATTTCCGGAATGCTGCGAATAGGCAAGACGGATAAATGCAGTCTCGATTCTTTTGCCCAGACTGTAAAGACAGCGCTAAATTCTCCCGCCGTGACTTTTGGCGGCGACGGAAATGTTTGCAAGGTCGCGGTTTTAGGCGGCTCGGGCGGCGATTTCATAGAAGAAGCCATTAAAATAGGCGCAGATACTTTCGTTACCGGCGAATGCGGTTATAACGCCATCTGCGACGCAGCCGACGCAGGACTTAATGTTATCTGCGCCGGTCATTACCATACCGAAGCGCCGGTTCTGGAAATGCTTAAGACCTTTATAATTACAGCTTTTCCGGAGATAATGTGCGAAATATACGAAAGCTATCCGCTAAAGGCAATATAACGAATCCGTCTCATAAAAGTGAAAGAAGGTAACCGACCATGCGAAGAACCAAGATAGTTTGCACAATAGGGCCCGCCTCCGACAACGAGCATACATTGCGCGACATGCTTTCAGCGGGAATGGATGTCGCGCGATTAAACTTCTCGCACGGCGACCATGAGAGTCATAAACAAAAAGTGGATCTTGTGCGTCGATTGAGCTATGAAATGGGCAAACATACCGCGCTTCTGCTTGATACCAAAGGTCCGGAGATACGTGTCGGTCGTTTTTGCAACGGAAAGGTAATTCTGAGGTCAGAAGAGCAGTTTATACTAACGGCAGACGATATAGAGGGCGACGAAAAACAGGTATCGATTTCTTATAAAGGTCTTCCCGACGATGTCGACCCTGGCGACATTATACTTATGGACGACGGAATGATCGCCCTGCAGATTATTTCAGCCGGAAGCGGCAAGATTGTTACCAAGGTGTTAAACGGCGGTGTGTTGACCGACCGGAAAAGCCTCTGCGTTCCGGGCGCGCACATTAACCTCGACTTTCTGAGCTCTCGTGATCTCGCCGATCTTGAATTCGGAATCAAGGAAGATTTCGACATCATCGCCGCTTCGTTTACCCAGTCAGCCGAAAATATCCGTCAGATGAGACGCGAACTTGAAAAGCGTCACTGCCGCGATATGATGATCTTCGCAAAGATAGAATCGGTACTCGGAGTCAGGAATATAGACGAGATAATAAACGAAGCGGACGGAATCATGGTTGCGCGAGGCGATATGGGTGTGGAAATACCCCTGGAAAATGTACCTATAATCCAGAAGCAGATTATAGAGAAATGTCGTGAGTGCGGCAAAACGGTTATAACCGCGACTCAACTTCTCGAATCGATGACTGTCAATCCCCGGCCGACAAGGGCGGAGGTAAACGACGTAGCGAATGCGATTTTTGACGGCACCTCTGCCATTATGCTGTCAGGCGAGACTGCCAACGGCAGATATCCGGTCGAAAGCGTCAAAACAATGGCGCGCATAGCCGAAAAAACCGAAAGCGCGATAGATTATAAGAAGAGATTCAAGGAATATTTCTTCTCCGAGCAATTCACATCGGTAACTACCGCGGTTTCCCACGCCGCATGCACTACTGCCTCAGACCTTAAAGCGGCTGCTATAATAGTCGTATCAAAATCGGGCCAAACGGCAAGAATGACATCAAGATACCGTCCCGACACACCGATTATCGGATGTTCACCGGTTGAAAAAACCTGCCGTCAGCTTAACATCGTCTGGGGGGTTACCCCCGTTCTGATAGACGAGGTCTATACCCTTGACAGTCTTGTTGACAGCGCGGTAGACGCAAGTATGGATAATAAACTTGTCACCTACGGTGACTTGGTAGTTATAACCGCCGGAATTCCCATCGGGATCAGCGGTACGACAAATATGCTTAAGGTTCAGATAGTCGGCAATGTGCTGATAAACGGCACCGGACTGTCTCCGGGCAGCGTCTGCGGCAATCTTTGCGTCGGTAAAAATGAAGAAGAATTGCGCAAGAACTTCAAGGAAGGCGATATAATAGCCATTCCCGAAGTAAATGCAAGCATCATTGACCTTATTCGGCTGGCGAGCGGAATAATAACCGAACACGGCGGCCCCGATTCTTATCCTGCCATCGTAGGCCAAACCCTTGCAATACCGGTGATTTCATGTTCGGCGGGAGCAACGGGAATTTTAAAAAGCGGTACTACCGTAACGCTGGACGCCTCTATGGGAATCGTACATTCAAATTCAAACGGATAAACGCTTATGAACAAGAAAACAAAAAAACTACACGAATCCTTCTACTGACACCGCGATATTAGTATCTTGGTTATTTTAATAATATTGCGGAGGAATTTATTTTGATCTTAAAACTTGAAGAAGCAAAAAGCTCGCTTGCCGAGCTTGAAGAAAAGGTTATCGAACTCGGCGACTCAATGCATGTCGAAGACATGAGGGCTGAAGTTGCCGAGCTTGAAAAACAGACACAGGTAGAAAATTTTTGGGCAGATGCGGAAAAATCCAGCAAGCTGCTCCAGAATATAAAAAACATCAAAGAAAAGGTGACCGCCTTCGATGAGCTGAAATCACGGGTCGAAGAGACGATTATGCTTTGTGAAATGGCAATCGAAGAGGGTGAAGAAAGCGAGCTGGATGCAATAGAAAGCGAGCTTGAAGAGCTTATCGAAGAAGAGAAAAACATGCGTCTCGAGTTGCTCTTGTCCGGCGAATACGACTCTCATAACGCGATACTCAGCTTTCACCCCGGCGCGGGGGGCACCGAGGCTCAGGATTGGGCGCTGATGCTTTACCGCATGTATACCCGTTACGGCGAAAATCACAAGTATAAAGTCCAGATGCTCGACTGGCTCGACGGCGATGAAGCCGGGCTGAAAAGCGCTACTCTTCGCATCGCCGGCAAGAACGCTTACGGCTACCTGAAAGGCGAAAACGGCGTTCACCGTCTTGTAAGAGTATCACCCTTCGATTCTTCGGGACGCCGTCATACCTCCTTTGCCTCGGTAGAGGTCATGCCGGAGTTCGATGACGACGATATGAAGTTTGAGATTCGCCCCGAAGATATCGAGGTCAGCGCGCACCGTTCTTCCGGCGCCGGCGGTCAGCATGTAAACAAAACCGACTCCGCTATCAGGATAGTCCATCTTCCCACCGGAATAGTTGTCGGCTGCCAGAGTGAGCGCAGCCAGCTCCAGAATAAGGAAACGGCTATGAAGATGCTTAAGTCGAAACTAATGGAAATAAAAGAGCGGGAAAAGCTGGATAAGATAGAGGATATTCAAGGCACAAAGTCAAATATCGAATGGGGAAGCCAGATCCGCTCGTATGTCTTTATGCCCTATACCCTTGTTAAGGACAACCGAACCGGATATGAAGACGGCGATGTTCAGTCGGTGATGGACGGAAATATCGACGGTTTTATCACCGCCTACCTAAAACTTGAAGCCGGAAAAAAGCTTGACGGCAATATAAATAACATACAGTAACAAAATCCCAAACCTACAGGAGTTGATGACTAATGAAAAAAAACGAATACAAGCTCTATATTGCGCTTGCGCTCGGAGCACAGGCTTTTGCTCTTTTAATTGTTGCGCTGATTCAAAAAATCAGGAGAGACAGGGCGTCGTTCAGGTATTTTATCGCATCGGCAATCTGCTCTATAGCCGGACTTCTGTTCGCCATTGAAAAATTCAGCTGGGACAGCGATGTCGCCGGTCTTAAGAGCGGTCATTTCGACATTAAGTTCAACCCCGGCCTTGACAGCCTTGTAAATAATATTCTTCACAGCAAAGATTCATCCGAATCTTCCTGCGAAGCTGAGGAAGAGCTGACAGATGAGCCGGCTGATGAATCGGATGAAACCGCCGAAGAGAATTAAACAGCAGGGAGTTTAATTATGAAAATAAGCGAAAACTGCCTTTTCTGCGCGATTATAGCAGGGAAGATTCCGTCAACTAAGATATACGAAGACGAATATGTCTTTGCTTTCCGCGACATAAACCCTCAGGCGCCGACTCATATCCTGGCTGTTCCGAAAGAACACATCGCTTCGATGAATGAAGTGAATGCGGAAAACTCGGCTTTTGTCGCGAAGATATTCGAAGCTATCCCGAAAATAGCGGCGCAGGAAGGGCTTAAGAACGGCTACCGCGTTATATCAAACTGCGGTCCCGACGCCTGCCAGACGGTGCATCATCTGCATTTTCACATATTGGGCGGAACTCAACTGGCCGACAGAATGGCTTAAAACACAAGGGGAGATGATAACATGAAGGGTATATTTTCAGCGCTTATCAACTGCTTTGACGATAAAGGCAGACCGAATATAAAGGCTCAAAAAGCCGTCGTCGATTATAATATCGACATCGCGGCGGTCGACGGACTCTATGTAAACGGCTCAACCGGCGAAAGTTTCAATATGCCGCTTGAAGACAAGCGCACCATACTCAAAGCCGTAGCTGAGCATAATAATGAACGTATTGATCTTATCGCGCAGATAGGCTCAAATGTCATTGAGGAAGTCTATACGCTCGCAGACACCGCATATGAGTCCGGGTATAAGGCCATTTCCGCCGTTTCACCTTATTATTACCAGTATTCAAAAGCCGAAGTTATCGATTACTACCGCCGGATAGCGGATAAATCAAAGCTTCCGCTCATCATCTACAATATACCGGTTCGTACCGGAGTTGCGCTTACGAGAGAAGATTTCGCCGGACTTTTCGCTCACCCGAATATAGGAGGCGTTAAATTCACCTCTCAGGATATGTTCCTGCTCCAGCAGCTCCGCCATGATTTTCCGGAGATAACCATATTCTCCGGATATGACGAATTCCTGCTTTCTGCTACGGTTTTAGGCACGGACGGCGCGATAGGCACCACTTATAATATTGCCGGGCGTTTTGCAAAAGAAGTTTTCGAAGCCGTCAAGCGCTCCGACTTGCCTGCCGCTTACGCCGCTCAGCATAAGCTCAACGTTGTTGTCGATCTGTTGCTGAAAAAGGGCATATTCCAGACGCTTAAGGCAGCTATTGAACTCGAAGGAATAGAAGTCGGCTCACCGCGCCTTCCGATGTCGGAAATCAATCCGGAACAGCGTGAATATGCAGCTAAGGTGATGAGGTATATCAAAGACAATCTGTAATACAATTTGTTTTTTTCAGATAGACAGATAAAGAGGAAACAACCATGAAAAAGCCGATTGCAGCTATTATTGCAGCATTGCTTCTTGCATCAGCTCTGATTTCATGCGGTGATGACAGCAAAGCCGTAGATACTAACGCGAATATCGAAGGACAAAACGGGTCGGTTACGGCTGCGGCGGAGTCAACCGAGCCGTCGCGTGAAAACACTCCCGACAACCTTCCCTCCGATCTTGATTTCGGCGAGAAAACGCTTAATATCATCTATTACGGTATAGATGACTCCCATAATTACGATGCGGTTGGAGAAAGCGGCGGAGATATCGTATACGACGCTGTTTATAACCGCAATCTTTCGGTAGAAGAGCGGCTTGCAGTCAGGCTTGACTGGCTCAGAGGCAAAGATAACTGGGACGAATATCCGGCTCAGATAAAAACTTTGATGCTTGCCGGTTCGTCCGACTATGATATAGTCCTGATGGAAAACTCCCGTCTGTTTCAGCAGTCTCTCGAGGGCTATTACAAAGATCTTGTCAATGCGCCGTATATCGACTATGAAATGCCATGGTGGTATTCCGCTCTGATGGAGGAAGGGGCTATTGACTTATCAAAGCGGTTTTACCTTTCCGGCGATATAGCGATGACGACGATGTTTGGCGCTTCCGCCATATATTATAACAAGGAAATATTCGAAAACTACTACGGCGACAATTCGGTGCTTTATACAAGCGTTAAAGACGGACTTTGGACTCATGACAGGTTCATGGATTACTGCCGCGGCGTTTACACCGACCTTGACGGCAACAGCGAGCCGAATGATGAGGATCGCTTCGGATTTGTATATACCCAGTGGGGAGTTCCTAATTATCTCTCAATGTCTATCGGCACCGGTTTTATCACAAGAGACTCCGAAGGTCTGCCGGTACTTGATATTAACAACGAGATTTCGGTAAAATGGGTTGAAACGCTTAATAAACTCTTATATACCGACAATATGTCTTTCGATTCCACCGACGCAAAATATAGTATGTTCAGAACCAGCAGAGCTTTGTTTAGTATCACAATGATGTCAGCAGCTAACGGTCTGCGCGATCTTGAGTTTGAATATGGTATTCTGCCTTATCCGAAGCTTACCGAAAATCTGGATTATATGTCCGGAGCAGCGACGGCAAACGGCAACGGTGTCGCGATTCCGGTCTCATCTTTGAGTGATAACTACGAGGCGTCATGCGCTGTAATAGAGGCTCTCTGCGCCGAGTCTTATCGTAAAGTTGTCCCGGCGTGGTATGATACCGCATTGAAGATTAAATACATCTCCACTGATGTTGACGCTCAGATGGTCGACCTTATATACGAACACATAAACAGTCCGTTTATAATGATTGCAGATAAGGCGATAGGTATCGGTTCAATCTTCACCAATATTGTTTTTGGCAAGAAAGGTTCTGCTGACTTTGCCTCCTACTGGGCGAAAAACGAGCCCAAGTTCCAAAAGAGCTGGGACAAAATGATTGACAGCTACCTATCGATAGGCTGAGCTGTAAAAAGAACTTAATATAAGGGCCTGTATCAAAAGCCCGCGAAAAAACAGAGCCAAATTGCAGTAAAGTAGTGCAAACGGCTCTGTTTTTTGGTATAATAGTATTATGAAAAAAGCTATTAACCAAGTAAATTATCCCACAAATAC
>JAAZIU010000040.1 GCA_012800735.1 Clostridiales bacterium
GACTTCAGAAATGATTAAGCAGAAAGCCAAAGAGCTGGGCATTGACGATATCGGCATAGGCAACGCCGAACGCTTCAAGGACGCTCCCGCACTGCTTAACGTACTTAACTACTTTCCCGACTGCAAGTCGGTCATAGCGGTGGTCATGCGCATTCCCCGCGGCTCTTACCGCGGTATAGAGGAAGGCACCCACTGGCATAACTATACATTCTATTCCTACAATCGTCTGAATACCCTCTTCCGTCCCCAGCTTTCCAACAAGCTGGCATGTTTCATCGAGGATCACGGCTGGGAAGCGGTGCTTCACTACCCCGCCGTTGCCGAGCGTCAGCAGCATGATCCGCCGGTTGAGCCCGGACGCTGCCCTCCCAATATCAGCGCCAGCGTGCGTATTCTGGCTGCCGGCTGCGGCGTGGGCGAAATCGGCTATTCCAAGGTCTTCTTAAACAAGAAGTTCGGTCCGCGCCTCCGTATCGGCATCATACTCACCGACGCCGTTCTTGACCCCGATCCGATCCTTGATACCGGCACAATATGCATGCACTGCGGCGCCTGCGTCCGCGAGTGCCCGGGCAACGCCGTTCCGCCCCTTAAGGATAAGAACGCGCGTATCTACATCAAGTTCCCCGAGAAAACCGTCTGGTACGGCGACGTTCAGATGGGCCGCTGCACTCTGACCCACCACGGAATGAACAACCGTATCTCGCCCTTCCTAAAGAAGGAATTCCCCAACATGGCATTCGATGTCGAGAGTTCCGACATGACCGAGGAGGAGGCATACCGTTTATCCTACACCGTCGCGCAGGGCAGCTGGGGCAGCAAATTCTCGAACAACTGGGGCAACAGCGACCTTGTGGAGTACTACCGTTATGTCCTGAGGCACACCGGTTACTACGCCGTCTGCGGCGCACGCGGCTGTATACGCGCCTGTATGGATTCGCTTGAGAAGGGCAGACGCATAGAAAACACCTTCAAAAACCCATTCTACAAGAAGCAGTCCTGGCTGCTTTCCAACAAACCCGATAAGGTTGTCAAGGGCATCAACCCGTGGCGTGAAAAGTATCTTGATGAGAAATACCCCGGTATTCGTACCAACGAATATAATGGATATATTTCTCCTGCCGAAGCCGCATCGGCTGCTGATAACAACTCGGTGAAAAACGACTGATTCTTGCGATTTTGACAAGACGGGGGGCAAATTCTGCCCCCCGTTGCTTTTATCTGATTCTTATAACTCGAATTTAACATAATAACCTGAATATTTACTGATATAAGCGATATTATTACAGATACCACGATATACAACGGCGTTCTTGCGGAATGCCAGAGTGCCGGACGGCAAGCCCTTCAAAACCAAGGACATTACCGCACAGCTGGGCTGTGCGTAGCTTTCTTTCGCCGACTGCGAGTATATAGAGTGGTATAATCGGCAAAAATCACAAAAAATGATTTAAATTATGTGCATAATGCCGAATTTTTTTTTTTTTTTTTTATAAAAAGAATTAATATGAACTATTGACACACAATAATAGTCATGTTATAATAAAAATTAATATAGAATTTCCTCATATGAGCGCTGCATTTAGCCTGATGATGAAATTATAATGTATAATGTTATCCACTGTTTTTGTTATATTTTCACTAAAGTGACAACCAAGTTCTTGAAAGAGGCGGAGTATGATTTTCATGAAGTGTGGAAGCTGTTCGGTATCACTAATTAAATGTAAGCAAGATATGATTGAAAATGATAAAATATTGTGACTATAATCTGTCGAAATGCAACTATTTTTTGTTCAGTCATATTTAATACATAGCAGCTCAAACCGCATACCGATATATGCGGCTTATTGTTCATAGAAACGTATAATCACTCGGAAATGTTATTTAAAGTGTGAATAATTATGAAAGAATTATTTCGAATTTTCTTTGTCAGCCTGCGAGCTATATATAAAGCAGACTCTAAAAGAGTCGCTTCCTGCATTTTCAATACAACTTTGGAAATTATGCAATCATTTGTGTTCGGTGTGCTTTTTTTCAAGTTCTTTGTAGAGGCTTTATTTGAAAAGCTTGACTTTGCCGAAGCTGTTCTGCTGATTTGTATAAGGCTTTTGTGGCAGGCTTTTTATTCGTTCTATAATGAATGGTATTCCAATATATATACAGAAGGTTCAAACGCGCGAATACAGGAATCATTGTATACGGTTTTATTTGAAAAAACCGTTGCTATGGATATGAAAACATTAGATAATCCGGCATATTACGATACGTTTCGCATGGTGTTACAGAATTCGGTTGAAGCAATGCTTTCTATCATGAATTCTGTTTTTTCCTATATAAAAAATATTATTCTTCTGATTTTGAACGGCTGTCTGCTTTTTACTTATGAGCCGTTGCTTTTTCCCTTTATTATATTAAGTGTGATTTGTTCCTATTTTCTCAATATAATCAGAAATAAATACCGGATTGAAAAAAACAGGGCTATCAATCCGCTTTTCAGAAAATATGAATATGCCAGACGTATTTTCTGTTGGACAGATTACGCATGCGATATAAAGACGACCGGTATATATGATGTGCTTATTAAAATGGCGGATCAGACAAACGGTGATATTGAAAAAACAGAGGAAAAGCATAACAGCAAGCTGTTTAAGGTTGCTGCAATTTCCAATGTGTCATCTGTTCTTCTCAGTCAGATTCCTAATATTTTGATATGTTCAAAGGCGCTGATTTTGCACGCTTTTACTTCAAGTGAGGTTGCTGTCGCAATAAGCTCTATGTCTAACGTAAAAAGCACATTGAATTCATTCGTCAATTTGTATCCTCAAATACAAGAAAAATGCGCTTATGTCAGGGATTACATTCAATACCTTGAGAGAGAAACCGAAATAAAGGCAAATGAAGAGGGAGAAGCGCCGGAAATAAAAGCAAACGAAATAAAAATAAAGAACGTCAGTTTTTCATATGACGGAGAGAAAGAAATATTGCATGACATCAATATGACTATAAA
>JAAZIU010000041.1 GCA_012800735.1 Clostridiales bacterium
GAACGTCAGTTTTTCATATGACGGAGAGAAAGAAATATTGCATGACATCAATATGACTATAAACGGGGGAGAAAAAATAGCGATAGTAGGAAGAAACGGAGTCGGCAAAACCACGCTTGTAAAACTGCTATTGCAATTATACAGACCGCAAAGTGGAGAAATAGAGATGGACGGAAAGTCTGTCGAATCATATTCATTGAAAGAATACCGCGGCAGGTTCGGCGTGGCATTTCAAAACACGCATCTGTATTCGGTGTCGGTAGCAGAAAATGTACTGATGAAACCATATGAAGAAACTGAAACGGAAAGAGAACGCATAACAGAAGCATTAAAGAAAGGAAGACTGTACGGCAGAATTGCCGAAGAAGAAAAAGGAATAGAATCGACGGTAACAAAAGAATTCGATGCTGATGGAATAGAGTTTTCCGGAGGACAGGTACAGAAACTGGCATTATCGAGAGTATTTGCGCGGGATTGCGGAATAATAATACTAGACGAGCCGTCAGCTTCGCTGGATCCGGTAAGTGAAGCCGAAATGTACGAGAGTATGTTAGAGTTGATGAAAGAAAAAACAGTAATACTGATATCGCACAGACTTTCTGCCTGCCGGAAAGTGGACAGGATATATGTACTTGAAGACGGAAAGATAGCCGAAGAAGGAACACATTCTGCGTTGCTGAAAAAAGGCGGAATTTATGCCGATATGTGGCATTTGCAGGCTGATGGATATATTGGCGCCGAAGCATAAAACAAACACAGACAAGAGATCGGCACCGGGGTTACATTTTGGTAAGCATTAAGACTCTCTCATAACATCTCCTCGCATTTCCGTAATGTTTTATATTAGATTGTATAATACCTTGAATATATTAAAGAAGATTCCATTATGTCAATACATCAAGCAGCGATATTTAACAGAAACCCCGATGAAATGGTCGGCAGCGATTATTTTTATCGCACAAATTTTGACGAAACAATAAATAAAATATTGTTTTCTTTGAATCCGGCAAATAATAAATTGCCTTACTCTTCTTTGCAGGAATATCATGAACTTAAGGATTCTGACATAAAAAGAAATTTTCTCGATAGCTGGAATCAGAGGTTTTACGGAACTGCGCAGACTTCGCCTTATGCGCCGTGGCTTGACGAACCCCGGTTTCGGGAAATTTCAGCTCAGATAGCCGGGGACGGAGAACTTTTTCTGGATATAGCAAGCGATTTTTCTATGGGAATGGCTCCTTATATTCTGAGGCTGAATCCCGATGTTCCGTGTTATGTGTCGGATATCGATGAAAGAACCATGAGGACTCTGCGCGAATATTTACAAAAATATCTCCCTGAATATAAAATCAGCGTGGCTTCTTTCGACAACAACGATATGCCGATTCACGATAACTCACTGAAATATGTGACAAGTATAGACGGAGTAACAAGCTCAACCCAAAAAAGCGATGAGTATACTGTGATGTCGTATTGTCTCGGCAGTGAAAAAGTTATTTCGGAGATTTATCGTATACTTAAACATGGAGGATACTTCATCACCTGCGAACAAAGTTTTGATTGTGATTATGATTTACGGGAAATATATGAAAATTATTCCGTGCACGGAAAACTTTTCGGAATATATACCTGCGATGAAATCCAATCTGTCATCGAAGATATATTAAAGTATTCATGGAAAGATGCGTTTGAAGCTGCGGGTTTTGAGATTGAACTTGAGAAAAAATATCATCACCGATACTCCGAGAGCGAACTGAAACAGTTTATGTTCCGGTATACCTATTATAACAAGCTGCGCAAATGGACAGATACCGAAATAGCGCTCAATTATCTTACAACCGAACTTGTAGAAGAAATCTGCCGTGCGAAATCCGCGAATGAAATTCTTTCCTGTAAAGCGTTCACTAACGCGTGGACAATGATCGGCGCCAATGTTGCCGACAGAAAAAATCTTGAGAAAACTGATGTTGTCAATTTACTGTGGGAATATGTAAAGTCCGGTTCAACTTCGGGAAATTTTAAACATGAAAACACAGGATTTGATATCTATCATGTCAACGCATTATATGTTCTGAAAAAGCCGGAATAATCCTGTATATTTCCGCACATCAACCGAGTTGTCAATGAGCGAGTTGTGGCGTGGGGCGGCGGAACGCATCAAGCCGGAGTAAGAACATCCGAAAAATCCAAACAAAACAAAAAATGTGGAAAGAAAAACTGTCACAGAATAGAGTAAAAATCACATGGGAAGCGATAGTTGCGGCAGCATTGGTCATCGCAGCGCTCGTCTCAATCCATGGTAAGTTTAAGGAGAAAAAATGAGTATAATTGCATCAGGTGTTATTTATTTCACCTCTGAACTAAATTGTTCTGCCTTAAATGATATTTCATTTTATATTGTGCAGGAAGCTATAAAAAATAAGCTGGGTATTCTGCTGGGTGCGAATATACCTCAATGGTTAAAAAACCGATACGTTGAAGTATATCACATAGACACATCAATAGATGGCACGAAAATGATATTTCATTTATCTGAGTCTGTCTATTATGCTAATTGCGAAAAGTTATTTGAGCCTGTTATGATAGATTATTCTGAAGACGGTGAAGTTCGGAATGTGGATGTAAGCGAAACTGACATTATAAAATTGCAGTATTTCTTTAAATGCGTATTTGACAATGCCGATGTATCTCATATATGGTTTTGCTTCGATAATGATGATGGTAATGAAGCAACCATGAAATGTTATGATTGCTTTCCGGAACAATTCGGTGATGTTTTTAAAGAAGAAATAATCAAAATCAAATCTTGGAATCCGACGTTTTGTGTCAACATTAAATCAAATTAATATGGAATGTGGGGAATGATATGATTGATTATATCGAAGCTCATAAATTTTGCAGCAATCATGGAGATAAAGTGAAAAATAACAAAATTTGCGGTTGCTTTTGTTGCCTTTCAATTTTTCCGCCTGTTGAAATCAAAAAATGGATGAGAAGTAAGAAACCGCTTATATCTGGTAAAATGCGTAAAAACGACGAATGGGTATATGATGAGCAGCTTACTGCATTTTGTCCGTATTGCGGCACTGATTCTGTAATTGGTGATAGTTCCGGTTATCCGATTACAAAAGAGTTTCTTGAGAAGATGAAAGAACATTGGTTCAAACAGTTACTCTGAACTATATTATAGGTTATTGCAAGTTTCCATAAAATGTGAATAGCGGATTTGAATGATATGAAAAACGGGGTTGGCTTTGTATTGTTTGTGAAGAATAGAATGATATCATTTCTGGAAGGATATGCATATGATGAACTATGGCCCGATGAGATTTTTGAAGATAAATTAAAGTGAAGACTTTTTTTGGTTCGTAAGCAAAAGTAGATCTATAGGGTTTGTTTTCGATGATAAATCATAAAAAATTAAATCTATCAAATTGCAATACCAGGTTGCAACAGTTCACGAAGAATTTGTGGTAAACCTACGATACTCCGTATTCTGTCCGTCCCCGATCAGATGTCTCTCTTCCGAACTCAGGTGTTGACCTTTTCGATGTCCTGTGTTATATTTTTCGTCCATAGTTATGATTCCTTTCGGATCGTTGTCCGGTTAACTCAATTCTGCCTTAGAATCTTCGCTGTGGATGTATTTTTTGCTATTGCATCTTCATTTTACAATCTGCGTAATAAAAAAATATTAACAAACCGTCGATTTTATCATGAATCGGCGGTTTGTTAAAATGATTTTAATAAAGAATTTCAAAAAATGAGACAAAATGAATTTTAAATCGTTATATAATATAAATGTGTTGTTCGGCAAGATAACGATTCATGCCGGAATTAAAAAACGACGGGGAAAAGTTATAATGAAAAAGAAATCGAACTTTCTTCTCATCACATTTCTTGTATTGCTTTTTATCACACAAGCCGCAGGCTGTAATAAACAAGAAAATAATCAAGAGAACACAAATAATTCGGATATCGATACGACAGAATCGACCATAACCGAATATTCCCTTGAGGAAATATATCCACAGGGGTTTGATGATGACATAACTGACCCGTCTTACTATAGAATTCTTATATATCCGATGAAAGACCGTATGTATTCATGCTTTCCTCTTCCGTTATGGACTTATATAAACGACAACCATGAAATTTCTACATATACAGTATGTCAGGATCCGTTATGCGACCACTCAAGCTTGCCTTGTTTATCGTATGTATTAGAGACTAATATTACTGAATTTGTAGAATCAAACGGAAAACTGTATTTAATAATACACGAGGATGACCCTTATAAATGTCAACTGATCGAATATGATCCCGAAGCGGGGAAATATGTTGTATTGGGTGAATTTGATTATGGCGGAGGAATGTTGGGTAAGCTTGGCAGATTTGTTTACTTTTATATAATAAGAGTCGACGGGCAAACGGAATCGCTGAGGCAGCTTACCACAAGGATTATATACAGATACGATGTTCTGGAATCCAAAACCGAGAAACTGATTGAACTGCCGCAGAACTATGAAGTGTGGTATACAACAGGTTACAACGGTCATATATATTATACCGATAAATACAGAAAATTATATCGCTGTGATGCGAGTTTTAAAAATAAGGAAACGATAATAGACGAAAAGATAGAGAAATATTCATTGACCCATGACTACATTTATTACTTAACGAAAGAAAACGAAGAACATAATACGGGCGCAATTTATGCACTTGATATCAAAAACAATACCCACGAGAAATTATATGAAAATATAACATGGTTCAGCATTGAAGACAATACAATGTATTATTCTCATTATGAGCTTCTTGAAACATTTGAATGGGACTTTGCAACTTACGATGAGGATTGGAACAAGAAGATTGAACGCAGAACAATTACGGTAAATCACGGGAATAAAATCTACTTGATAAATTTGGAAAACGCGGGCGAAAAAGAAGGTAAACTCCTTTCTTTTTTGGAGACATTAAGAGATAAAGGTTATTATCTCAGCGAATCATATACGGTATACAATGGTTTTCTTTTCTCTCAAAGCAGAGAGGAATATTCGGAAGGCGATAAAAAAGGAATAAAATCCGGAGTTGCGGCAGTATCGATAGAAACCGGCGAGGTTTTTCAACTTTCAACTGAATATATTATGCAGTCATGATTAAAATCACAGGATATCAGTTATATCGTTTTTTCATCGATGTCAGGAAGGTCATTTTTGTCATGGTATTATTATGCTTAAATATCATGACAATGTTCTTTGTCGGCAAATACGGCGCTGCCCGGCAATCGGGTGAGATTTTCGGGGATTATCATCCTCAGGCAAGGGTCGGCATAAAATATACGGTCAATTCCGCCGCCGAATTTTACGATAACATAGCTTTCGTGTGTGAAAATGCCGAGAAGAACAAAGAACAATCGGGGGAAATCTTCGGCAGTTATCAGGAAAACCTGCTGAAAATATATAAAGACCTTCATAATTCGGCGGAGATTTCCGACAGCGACTTTTCCGAGACGAAATATTTTCAGCACGATTACAGCGTGATATTCATCTCAGCGGCGGCATTGCTGTTTTCAATTACAATATACGGTGAAGATATCTCGCTTGGCATTATGCCGATAATCAGAACCACAAAAAACGGACGGATAAAACTGGCGCTGGCAAAGCAATTGTCGGTGCTGCTGTTTGTTTTTTCAGCGTTATTCTGTTTCTTTCAAGTGAGCTTATCGTATACGGAAAAGAGCTGATGTTCGGTGCTCCGGTGCAATCGCTGCCGGAAATGGCGTTATGCCCTTATGACATTAAAGTTTATCAGTATCTGATAATATATTTCTGCACAAAATTCGTCTTTGCAGCAGTATTCACTCTCATATGCAATTTAATAATATGCGCGTCGGCAAGCGTGATAAAAAGCTGTCTCGCCGCGATTTGTGTTTCTGCGATGTCATGGGCAGCGTCGCTTGTGAGGATAACATCGATATTCAGCCCCTTAAATTACATCAGCATATATAAAATGTCAACGGCAAAGCCATTGTTTTCGCAATACCGCCCGGTCGTTACAGGGGGAAAACTGTATCCGGCCGTCCCTGTTGTGTTTATCGTATATGCGATCATCGGCGTTTTGTCATTCGCGGCGGGAATATATTTATCTTCTTCCCGCCGAACAAAAATAATTCCGGAGAAACAGAAAAGAATATTATTTTTCAAAGTTCCTGTTTTCAATTACACAAGCAAAAAGCCCAAGTCTTATTCCATGTCAATATGGATATGCGAATTCAATAAATGCATAGTTCTGTCGGGCGCATTTTTAATAATACTTGCGGCATTTGCGGTAAATATCATCATAAATATCACAGGCGGCACCGGCGGCGCATATTCGGTAAGCGAACTGATATATCACGAATATATGACATATTATTCGGGAGATGCCTTTGAAAACAGCCTATGGACGGAGTTGAAAGCCGAAGATGTGCTGGCAACCGCGAGAGAGCTTGACATAAAAAAAGAACTCCGGCGCGCCGCGGAGAATGATTTTATTTTCGGGAAACTGACCCCCGAAGAATATGACGACATTCTGGCGCAATGCGGCGATGCCGAGATACGCAGGAATGTTTTCACGAGGATAGAAAAATACGAGGAATATCTGTCAAAAACGAAAAATGTCAGTTTTGTTTACGATACCGGATGGAATAAAGTGTTCGGCCGCGATATCGATATCCCGGTCTATATTGCGGTTCTGCTGCTGGCGGCTTCCGTGTTTGCGATAGAACACGACAGGAAAACTTCGTCATACGGCATGGATGTTATTCTGAAAACAACGAAATTCGGACGCGGCAAGACTTATATAAGTAAGCTGTCTGTTTTAACTGTCTGCTGTTTGGTTGTTTCGGTTATTTCCGAGATGATATCGATACTGTTTATAATGCGGCATTATGAACTTCCGCTGCTTAATGCGGCAGCCAAATCGCTGATGATTTTCAGCAGACTGCCGCAGCAATTTTCAATATTCGGAATATTCGTCACAAACGAGCTTGCGCGGGTACTATCTCTGCTGTTATTTGCGATTATTACAGCGGGAATTGCGGAAATCACGGAGAAGCGTCTCGGCATAATAATTTCAGGTTTATTTATACTGATACTCCCGAAATTAACATCAATCGATGTGACGACCATAACTTCTGGCTATTTCATTGTATATGAAATCATGCTGTTGATTGCCGCGTCGGCGGCGCTTGCAGTCTCAAAGTTTAAATGGAACAACTACGGGGGTATTTAAATGAAAAAGAGAGCCATCATTGAATCCGGAGTTCCTCAGCTCAGAGATCCCTGCGTTGTGGTAAAGGACGGCGTTTATTATATGTGCGGAACCGGTTGGCATATTTGGAAAAACGACACGGGAAACCTCGCCGGCGGATGGGTCGATCTCGGATGCGTCGCAGAGATTCCGGAAGATGCAAAGACAAATTTCTGGGCGCCGGAAATCCATGCCTATAACGGCGCTTACTATATGTTTACTACCTATCTCAGCAAAAAAACCGGACGCCGGGGATGTACTGTTTTCCGTGCAGACACGCTCGAAGGACCTTATCGTGAGATCAGCGGCGGACATCTGACTCCCGCCGATTGGGACGCAATCGACGCCACTTTATATGTTGACGAAAGCGGTCAGCCCTGGATGATCTTCGTTCATGAATGGGTTTGCATGCCCGATAAAGTGGGAACCATGGCTGCGGCTAAGATGTCAGATGACCTCACAAGCCTTGTAAGTGAGCCGGTTGAGCTTTTCCGCGCCGATGCTCCCGGTTGGGCTGTGGGTGGCGTTACTGACGGATGCTGGATGTATCGCTGCTCCGACGGTCAGCTTCTCATGCTCTGGTCAAACTGGGATAACGCCGGATACTGCGTCGGTATTTCAAGAAGCGCGTCCGGGAATATTCTCGGCGAATGGACACACGATCCAGTTCCTCTTTACTCAAAAAATATAACAGGCGTTTACGACGGCGGCCACGGAATGATTTTCAAGGATATAAAAGGTCATATGTACCTCTCGATCCACTCACCGAACTCCCCTGTCGGCAGTCGTCTTGAGATGCCTATATTTGTGCCTGTAAAAGAGAAGGACGGAACTCTGATATTGGATATGTGAGCATAAGGGGTTTGCGATTTTTTGCATGTATATTAAGGAGGAAAATCATGTTTCAGCCCGATTACAGATATCTCGAGTCCGCTGCAAGGAATGTAGAAGCCGCCCGTATCCCGCTTTATGAACACTTGATTAACTTCGATGTAATCGAAAAAATAATGAATAAGGAATTTGCTCCGCTTATCTGGGGGAATTATGAGGAGAAAAAAGAATTCTTCCGCAATTATTGCGCTTTCTTTATGAAGCTGGGATATGATACCGTTTCGTTTGAATTGTGTATAGGCGGGATTCTGCCGGGCGGAGGCGCATTGGGCGGACACAAAAAAGGCGTTATACAGACCAGAGAAGATTTTGAAAAATATCCTTTCAACGAAATTCCGGAATTGTATGAAAAAGCTTTTCATGATATCTTCAGAGCGTTGCATGAAGTGATGCCGGAAGGTATGAAAGCGGTGGGCGGCGTCGGCAACGGCGTTTTTGAGTGTGTCCAGGATTTGACGGGTTATATGGACCTCTGCTATATATCTGCGGACGATCCCGAACTTTACTCGGATTTATATAAAAAGGTCGGAGACATGAGCCTGAAAATCTGGAAAAATTTCCTGATAGAGTTTTCCGATGATTTCTGTGTTCTGAGATTCGGCGATGATTTGGGATTCAAGAGCAATACACTGATATCTGACGACGATATTGTCACTCATATCATTCCGCAGTATAAAAAGATAATTGATGAAGTGCATCGCTGCGGAAAACCGTTCCTGCTTCATTCCTGCGGAAATATATTCAATGTTATGGATGAACTGATTGCCGCCGGTATCGATGCAAAGCACTCAAATGAGGATCAAATTGCGCCTTTCCCGGTGTGGGTTGAAAAATACGGAGATAAAATCGGCAATTTCGGCGGCATTGACACAGACGCGGTTTGCCGTTTGTCAAGAGCCGAAATGAAGGAATATATAACCGACGTCGTAAAAAAATCCGTAGGACGCGGCGGTTTTGCTTTCGGTTCCGGAAATTCAATTCCGAGTTTTGTTCCGATAGGTAATTATCTTATGATGAATGAGATAATCAGAGAAATCCGCGGTGAGTAAATAAGATTTTGTTAAAAGGAGTTAAATCATGAAAAATTGGATTAATAAGCTGCCCCAAAGCCGCAAACCGTTTCCCCTGCTTTCTTTTCCGTCATCACAGCTGATCGGAGAAAGCGTATACCGGATAACCCATGACGCCGAGATACAAGCCGAAGGAATCGTTAGAATTGCTCGGGAATTTAATTCTGCCGCGGCTGTTTGTATGATGGATCTGTCGGTGGAAGCGGAGGCTTTCGGCTGCAAAATCGTTGTCAAAGAAAACGAGATTCCTACCGTTGTCGGCGCATTGATTTCGGATATAGACGAAATTCCTTCGCTCCCAATCCCTGTTGTCGGAGATGCGTCGAATCGAACCGGTTTGTATATTAAAGCTGCGAAACTGGGTGCGGAACAGATTAAAGACCGCCCTGTATTTGCCGGAATCATCGGTCCGTTCTCTTTGGTCGGACGACTGATGGAGGTACAGGAGGCTCTTATGAATTGTATAGCAGATGAGGATTTTGTTTCGGCCGCGCTGGAAAAAGCAACCGAATTTCTCATTCGATACGCAAAAGGTTATAAAGACGCAGGAATCAACGGTCTGGTGATGGCGGAACCTCTTGCGGGTATTTTGTCCCCGGCTTTGGAAGAAGTCTTTTCCGCGCCATATGTAAAGCAGATCATTGATTCGGTACAGGATGAAAATTTTATCGTTATCTATCACAATTGCGGACCAAACATAACTCGGATGACAAAATCATTTGCCGATAACGGCGCAGCCGCTTATCACTTCGGAGATGCGGTGGATTTGGTGCAGATGCTTGAATTAATGCCTGCGGATAAACCTGTCATGGGAAACATTTCCCCTTCTGAACAGTTTTTATCCGGCACGCCGGAAAGCATGACCGAAGCCGTAAACATGCTGATAAATAAATGCTCTTCATATAAGAACTTCGTCCTGTCATCGGGATGCGACATTCCGCCCTCATCAAGTCTGGCCAATATCCGAGCGTTTTTTAAAGCTGCAGAAGATGCGGCAGGCAAATAAAAAGTAATTAAAATCAGATATGAAGAAAAGGTAACTGTTATGTCTAAAGAAATCCATTATGACCTGAATTTTGTCATGAGAAAAGGGTACCCGAAGATAAAAAAGCTCGGAGCGGTAAGTCCGTACGGAGAGTCAACCCCGTTCGTTTTCAACGACCGTTTCTACCGGCTTGAGCTTGTGGATACCAATCGTCCGACGAAAGGTCTCGACCCGAATCTGCCTATACACGCGATTATCCGCGACAGGGAGACAGGAGAGATTATTTCCCGTTTCGGCGAAGGCTGTTATTATTATTCGTTGTATCAGGAAAACGAAACTGTATATGTTATCGGAACAATATCTCTGCCGGGAATACTGGCGGGAGACAGATTCAGAATTTTCGAGACACGGGATCTGATTCACTGGCAGGATCGGGAGCTGCTGTCAAATCCCGGATGGCGGTATTATAACACCTCTCTGACCAAAGGCCCGGACGGGTATGTCCTGTGTATGGAATCGGATTATACAGGCGTGCCGTTTACCTGCTTTTTCGCCCTTTCAAAAGACATGATTAACTGGACTTTCATGGACACCGAAAAAGGATATCCACTTGACAGATATTGCGGCGGTCCCTGGATGCGATACAGCAGGGGGTATTATTATTTGATTCTTGTCACGGAGCTGCCGGGAAATCGTTATACAAATTATGTCTGCCGCACGAAAGATTTTGACACATGGGAGCTGGGCTATTACAACCCTCTGCTGATGCCCGACGAAGAGGATCGAAAAATCTCTCCTTATATGTATGATATAACGCCCGAACTTCTTGAACAGATAAGAACGGGTTTTATAACAAGCAATTCGGACGTTGATCTTTGCGAATGGGAAGGGAAGACAATAATCACATACAACGTGGGTAATCAGCTGGGATTCTATTATATGGCGGAAGCAGAATACGACGGCAGCCTTGCCGATTTTCTCGAATCATTTTTTGAGTAAGTTATTCTGCGTGAAGTTTGTTTCCGCAGAGGATATTTATTATGAAGTCATATGTCAAAAAAGCAGTTGTATTGTTCCTATGCGGGTTGTTTTTGCTCTTATTTAATGCCTGTAATGCCTGCGAAAACACCGATTCTGGCAATACGTCGGAAACAACGGCTGAAAAAAACACCTCTGCGGAGGAAACAGAATCTCCGGCAGAGGATAACGATTATGATTTAAAAGGGCGGATTTCGACTATGAAAACATACTATGTATCTTCTTCCGGCAGTGACGGCAACAGCGGTCTCAGCGAAGACAGCGCGCTGCTTACGGTAACCAAAGCCGTCTCGCTGATGTCCGGCGGCGATAAACTCTGCCTTCGCTGCGGAGACACTTTCTACGGCAGCATAATGCTGCCCGATGGTCCGGACAGAGATCACCCGACCGAGATTACGTCATACGGCGACGGCGCAAAGCCGGTTCTATCGCAGTATAAACTTCCGTATCCCTCTGCCTGGGAGCGTGTGTCCGACTTCATATGGCGCGTTGACCTCAGCGATCCGTCATGTTTCGGGGGAAATATTACGGAGCTTGACACGAACGCGGGATTTTTACTTGTCGACGGCAAGGTATACGGTCACAAGCGTTTCAGCACCGAGGGGCTTGAAAAGGAGTGGGACTTCTTCTCTGACAACCGGTATTGCTATGTTAAGACCGGGGGCGAATCTCCCGCGGCTCTTTCCGACGATATCAGAATAGCCTGCAACATCAGAAGTATCGGATTCTCCGACAATATACGGGTTACCGGCATAGAGCTGAACGGAACCGGCGGTCACGGTATCTCCGGCACCGTCAGCGGCGCTTATATCGGAAACTGTGATTTCATCAACATCGGCGGCTCCGAGCTTCCCGGCTACCCGAAGCCCGACACCCGTTACGGCAACTGTATAGAGTGCTGGTCCGATTCAAGCGATGTTCTGGTAGAAAACTGCCGCTTTACAGGCGTATATGACGTTGCCTTCACCATGCAGGGACAACCGGTCTATACCGGCTGGAATAATATTCATTTCCGCAAAAATGTGCTGTGGGACTGTCAGCAGTGCTTTGAAATCTGGTCGGGCGAATATGCCGGCGATGATGAAGAAGCAGGCAAAAAAGTCGGCTTTGTCAACTGCTCGTTTGAAGATAATGTTTGCATCAATTCAGGTAACTGCTGGAGCTTTTTCGTGCGCCCGGACAAGAGCGTTTCCTGTCATCTTCTGATATACGGACTCGGGACACCCGTGTGCGATATCACCGTTCGCGGCAATACGTTCGCAAACGCCCGCGCGGCGTCGATCTATAAGTCCGGCGGCCCGAAGGAGATTCCCGACGATTATAAGATATTCGATAACACCTTCATTATAAGCGACGGACAGAATATCTGCCTGCCGGGCGGCAGCTCCCGGGAAATTACCGATGCATTCGATGTGAAAATCAGAGCGGATAATTTCGTCGTCGCCTCGGATAATTTCGTCAATTTTCTCTTTGATGAATGAAATGTGTGAGATAGGTAAATGATATGGCAAAGTTTGTCAAAATATCCGCCCTTTCCCAGCCGTCATGCGCCGCTCGGTACAGCGGCGATATGGAAGGCATGGTTCAGATAATGCAGCGCCATCTGCAGGCTAATATTGCGCAGGTACTCGCCGACAGCCCTGATCTGATCGTATTGCCGGAAGTCTGCGACAGATTCCCGTCAATGCCGCTTGAGGTGCGCAAGGAATATTACCGGTATCGCGGCAATCGCATACGCGACATGTATTGCGAAATCGCACGCGAGCATAAATGCTATATCGCTTATTCGGCATGCCGTCTTATTGAGGGGGAGACGAATCATCCCTTCAGAAACTCTACGCAGCTTATCGGGCGGGACGGCGAAATTGTCGGCATATATGACAAGAATCATCTTGTTCCTGCCGAATACGACGAAGGCGAAATATCTTACGGCACCGAACCCACGGTATTGGAGACTGACTTCGGGCGCGTCGGCTTCGCCATTTGCTTTGATCTCAACTACGCTGAGCTGATGAACGCTTATGCCGCTCTGCATCCCGACCTGATTATATTCTCGTCCATGTATCACGGCGGACTCACTCAGGAGAATTGGGCGTATACCTGCCGATCCTTCTTCGTCGGCGCGATATGCAGCGATCAAAGCCGGATACTCAATCCCGTCGGAGAGCAGCTATACACTACCACTAACTATCAAAACTACATTACCGGCAAGGTCAATCTCGACTATGCGGTAGTGCATATTGACCGCAACCGGGCAAAATATCTTGCGGCAAAACGAAAATACGGCGATAAACTGATTATTCACGACCCCGGTCACGTAGGCGTGGTGGTGCTCTTCTATGAGGGAGAAGATACAACGGCGCGGGATATCGTCCGTGAATTTGAAATATTGCCGCTTGATGACTATTTCAATCTCTGCCGTGAGCACAAGCGGAAGAATCAATAATCAATACGCGCCGTTCAAATGGGCGCCGGGGTAAGAATACGCAGCAGGAACTTAACGTGAATGAACAGAACACGCGAATAACGGGAGGAAACGGCAATGGCAAAAGTAAGAATAGGGGTAATCGGCTGCGGCGCCATGGGCAGAGGGATTCATCTCCCCTCGCTTGCTTCAATACCCGACTGTGAAGTCTGCGCAGTCTGCGACCTGGTACGCGAAAAAGCCGACGCTATGGCAGCTAAGTATAACATCCCCCGCGCATATTATCTGCATACCGATCTGATTGCGGGAGAGGCGGGACGGCTTGACGGTGTAGTATGTCTTGTGGAGCCCGACCGTATGTACCGTGTGGTATATGATTGCCTGAAAGGCGGATTTAACGTGATGATGGAAAAGCCCGCCGGCATCAACTCGTATCAGTCCGACTCGCTTGCCCGCACGGCGAAGGCGATGAATCTGAAACTGGCGGTGGCGATGAACCGACGCCACATTCCCCTTGTGCGGGAGGTGATGCGCATAATGAACGAGCTTACCGAGATAAACGAAGTAAACGGCGTATTCATCAAGCACAGCGACATCGCTGCAAGCTGGCACTACATGGATGCCTATGTGTCGGATATAATTCACGCGGTGGATTTAGTGCGCTGGCTTTCCGGCGGCGCAAAACTTGCGAAGGCGGCAACCGTTTCCCGCGCAATAAACTCGCCGGTGACCAACTCGTGGCTCAGCGTATTCGCCATGGATAACGGCGTGGCGGGTACTCTCAGGGCAAATTATCAGACTGCCAGCCGGGTTCACACCTTCGAGGTTCACGGTTCCTCGGCGTCTGCCTACATCAGTCTCGGCTTCGCCGAGCAGGTCTGCGAGGCGACCATTCTTACCGCCGCGTCGGGCAGCATATATTCCCGTGCGGCGTCAGGATATACTCTCCCCGGCATAACAAAGCTGGACGGCATTGCCCTTGCAGGAGGACGGGAGTATTACGAATATTACGGCTACAAGTCGGAGAACGAGGATTTCGTCGCGGCGCTGCGTGACTGCCGCGAACCGCTCTGTACCATCGAAGACGCAGCCCTCTCCATGCATATGGCAGAGGAGCTGCTCGCCGCTGAAATAGCGTATTGAAAAACAAAATAAGGACGGAACCGCAAGGCTCCGTCCCTTATTTTATTTTAACACAATGCATGTTTTGCTGCCGCTTTAAATATATTTATTTATTGTGATATTATATTTATGATAAGTCTCTCCATCCACGGCTGATGTTTTGCAGCGAATTCATTATCCATATTTTCTCTGTTTTTGAATCATAACATTTTGGCAGATACAAAACTCCGGGTTAGCTATTGACAAATTCTCTTGTTATATATTATAATAATACTATTCATAAATAAACCACGGAGGATAAAAACATGAGAGAACTGAAGCTGCGATACAAAGCACCCGCGCCCGACACCGACGAAGGCTGGGAACAGCACTCACTTCCCCTCGGCTGCGGGCGTTTCGGAGTCAGTGTTTTTGGTATTGTTGATTACGAAAGGTTGCAGATAACCGAAAACTCGGTGCTTACCCGCAATAACCTTACCAACGCAGCTGAGCTGCGTATCTCCTTCCCACACACAATTTCTGAAGTCAATAATTATGAGCGTGATCTTATACTCGACAGCGCCACCGCTCACGTCCGCTACGACATCGACGAGGTTCACTTTGAGCGTGAATACTTTACTTCCTATCCCGACGCGGTGCTGGGCGCAAAACTGACCGCATCGAAAGCAGGCGCTTTGTCCTTCACCGCCGAATTGCAGATTCCTTTCATCGACGAATCGGGAGACCCGGACACCGCTCGTACCGGTGAGGTGTCTGTTTCGGGAAACGCCATTATCGCTTCGTCTCACCTGGGCTGTTATAATATTAACCTTGCCTGCGGTCTGCGAATATTAACCGACGGCAGCGTAACTGCAGAAGACGGGAAACTCACCGTCTCGGGCGCTGCGTCTGCGGTACTATATTTCTCATGCGACACAAACTATCAACTCACTCCCGAGTGTTTTACCGCGCCTGACGATAAAAAAATACCCGATTACGATCCGGCTCCCGATGTGGCTGCCATACTCGATCGCGCCGAGAGCTTGGGCATTGAAGGCTATGAAACGCTGAAAGCCGCCCATATCGCCGACTTTTCCGGATATTTCAGTCGTGTGACTCTAAATATCGGCGGAGAGGACGAGGATATCGTCGATAAGACCACCGACGAATTGCTCTTTTATCACCGTTACGAACGCCCCAGCCGCTACCTCGAACAGCTATACTACCAATTCGGGCGCTACCTGCTTATCTGTTCATCTCGTGACGGTGAGCTGCCGCCCAACTTGCAGGGTATATGGAATTGTCATAAAAAATCCCCCTGGGGCAGCGGTTATTGGCATAACATCAATGTGCAGATGAACTATTGGCCGGTTTTCTCAACCAATCTCGCCGAACTTTTCAAGTCATACAGCGACTTTAACCACGCCTTCCGTCCCAAAGCCGAAGAGACGGCTGCCGAATATGCGGAAAAATTGGGACTCGCCGAAGAGGGCGTGACCGACTACGGCTGGACTGTTGGTACCGCCGTATATCCCTATTTCTTCGGCGGTATGCCCGGCGGGCATTCGGGTCCGGGTACGGCAGCCTTAACTTCAAAACTATTCACCGACTGGTGGGAGTTCACCCGCGACCGCGAGGTGCTTGAGAAATATGTCTATCCCACCGTGCACGGCGTAAGCAAATCCCTTGTGCGCTCCGTCGGCGAATACGACGGCGAATATCTGTCGGTTTTCTCGGCGTCTCCCGAACAGGTAGTCCGCGCTCGTCTGCCTGAACCGGGTGAGCAATACCTCTGGAACAGCGATATCTGGAAATACTACGAAACCGTGGGCTGCGCATTTGACCAGCAGTTAATCCATGAAAACGGCGCAGATGATATCCGTCTCGCCGCCGAACTTAGCTATCGTGACGATGTCACCGACACTATAACCGGTCAGCTTGGGCATTACCATCCCGTTGAAATCGGACTTGACGGACAGATAAAAGAATACCGGGAGGAGGGACATTACGGCGAAATAGGCGAAACTGACCACCGCCACATATCACAGCTTGTGGGTCTCATGCCGGGAACGATAATCAACCGCGACACTCCCGCCTGGATCGACTCGGCGCGGCGGACTCTTGACTTTCGAACCGACCGCTCCACCGGCTGGGCGCTGGCTCATCGTCTTAACTCCTGGGCGAGATGCTTCGACGGCGCCCGCGCCTACCGTTTGCTTAGCAATCTCATCGGCGAGCGCACTTTCAATAACCTTTGGGACTCTCATCCGCCTTTCCAGATAGACGGCAACTTCGGCGGCACTTCAGGGGTCACCGAGATGCTGCTGCAAAGCCACAACGGCTGTATCGATATCCTTCCGGCTCTGCCGCCCGACTGGCCCGACGGCTCTTTTACCGGTCTCTGCGCCCGCGGGAATTTCACCGTGGATGTTAAGTGGAGCGGCTGCCGCGCTGACTTTATCTGCATTACATCAAACTGCGGCGAGTCTCTGAAGCTCTACTATCCGGGCATCGCCGGTGCATCTGTCAGCAGCGGCGGAAAAGACATAGTATATAGTACAGACGGCATAAATATAATAACTTTCGATACCGAGCCGGGCTGCAAATATATTATTACCGATATTCCTGCTGTACGCCGCACCGCCGCGCCGTCTATGGCTTCGGTTCGCGGAGCTGTCCCTCACCTTGTCTGGCAGCCCTCTGCCGACAAAAATGTAACATACAATATCTACGCTTCTGTAAACAGCTCACCCGACTATTCCCTTGTGGCTTCGGGGCTGCGGGCGGTTGAATTAATAGATTTCTCCTACAAACCCACACCCGGAGGTTATACCATGTACCGCATCACCGCCGTCGCGCCCGACGCTCTTGAAAGCGACGGCGTAACCTGCGTGATTACCGACAAATAAAGGCAGATAAACAGAGATTGAACCTTTCGGGCGCTCAAAAAAAGCGATATTTTCTGCGGTTGTTTCTATGTAAATGGCTGCTGCAGGCGAACGGATTGGTTTATCCGAAATATTTACCGGCCGCTGAAATTTTTCACCCCGCCATATGAAACGCTGGGCAGTTTAAGCAAACGGTTGAAGAAAATGTACAGCTGTGTAAAATTGAGCCATGGCAAGTCAGTAGCCTGGTTTATCTGCCGCAAAGGTTGACAGATTAACCCACGGTTATATGCCCGTTGTCCGACAGTTCGGATAGCGCCGGAGACGGAGGCGCCGAAAAAGTCAGTCAGAACTAAAAAACCGTTCCTTACGGAAGAAATTCCACAGGGAACGGTTTAATTTATTTACTTTATCCAGATAATCTCCGAGCCGCATTCCTGCTCTATCGTAACTTCAATTCCGGCGCTCATCAGTTCCGCGCCGGTTCTTGATGCGTTCTGTTCCGGCCTGTCTTCAAATTCGAGCGAATATGTTGCATCGGGTTCAAGACCGCGCAGGACGATGTTTTTTACCGCTCCCTCGCTGTCTGTCGGCTTGAACAGGAAAACAACTCCCTTGATTTCGTTCGGACTGTCGGGGTCGGCATATTGAATTCCGTCCCAGTGAACATTGTCGGGGCGGGGAAGGATATGATAAAGCTCGCCGTCGCGCTGGATAGGCTTTACTTTCTCGATATACATATTGAGATATTTCGTATAATATTCGTTGAGATTGAATTGTAGCTTCCCATCGGCGGGACCGCTCCAGCTTCCGAACATCGGAACGCCGATAATGATGCTGCGCATACCGTAGTCTTTGTCGCCCGGTTCGTCGTAGAATTGACTCTCCCGGCAGAAGGTGTCGGGGTTGCAGGGAAGCTGTATCTGCGTCGGATGCAAGCAGTAGGAGGTGTCGTAGAAGGTGGTGCGCAGACTGTTATAGTTTGCCGAGTCATCGTTGTTTATTACTACCGCGCGCGTCATTGTTATGAAATCCTTCATGCTGCCGCCGCTGCTGCATGATTCGTAACGGAAACCTTCGACGTTCGCGTAGAGATGGTCGACAAGCTCAAGAAATCCCACCGTGCACCAATACTGAACATCATTGCCGTTGGAATCGTGGCGGTTCTTTTTGTTCGAAACGGAGCATATCGGTTCAAAGTCGCTTCGCCATGTTCCGATGTTGTATTCCTTGAAGAGCTTCGTCATTGTCGTCTGCAAAAAATTTACGCAATCCTCATTTCCGAGATCGGCGGAGTGTCCGGAGGTTATTTTGCGGTTGGAGAACCATTCCGGATGACCGTTTTCGCCTATTGAGGTGAGAGCGTCTTCGGTTTCGGAGCGGGAATCGTGGAGCAGCCAGTAGAGCGTCCAATTAAGCCCCCTTTCTTTTGCGAGATTTCCGAATTCGCCCATGCTTGAACAGTTGTATGAATTAAGTACTCCTTGATATGCGGTATTGCGAAGCTTCCAATCTCCCTCAAGAGTTCTCGTCCATTCGTATGAATCCGGATCTCTGTCGTTTGACCACCACCCGTAATCCCACTTGATTGACTGTATGCCGAGTCCATCGACTTCAAGACCAATCTGCATATCCATTTGTGTAAACGGTTCGCTTTTGTTTTCCCTGAGGCATTTGGGCGCCTTTACATTGAAGAACCAGCGTTTGAGAAGATTGCTTCCGTCATCGACATCGCCTGTGTATGAGCCGAAATAGACCGTCGGTATATATAATGCGTCTCCCGAAGGAAGAATCGTATTGAAGTTTCCGCCGAGATTGACGCTGAGTTCAACGCCTCCCGCCGTTCCGTCCTCGAAATTGAAGCCGCTTGCCTTTACGCGGCCGCTCGACCATTCCATCGCGGCGAAGACTCCCTGCCTTGAGTTGTCGTCGACATAGATTATCGGTATGAAGCCGCCCGAGTTGTGATCCTGAAAAGTCGAGACGTCGGCGACATATGTTTTGCCGACGGAGAGGGGTTCTGTGTATATGCCGCTTCCGGGGAATCTGTCAAAGCCTTCCGCTTCACCGCTCTCCTTGGCGATCCGCCATGCGTTGGGAACGGCGTCTGCACATACATTCGCAACGAAATAATCGCCGGGGAATACGCGGATATCATTTTCCGAATAGTTGATGATTTTCGCCGAAAATTCAAACGGACCATTTATTTCGCAGGCTTTACAGGATATCATATACGCTGCGGCGGCTGCATCGTCTTCATAGTAGATGGAGAGTGTTCCGGAAGCTCCGCCGGAGAACGAAGCTCCCGCGTATTTCCATATATGATTCGAGGATGTTGTATCAAGCATATATTTTTTTGGGAGATTGAAATAAGCCGGTTCTTTTATCCATTCCTTGTCTGAACCTGCCGATTTGAACGAAGTGACGGCGGCTTTTCCGTCATCGCCGAGAGATATGGTGATAAGGCTGCTTGATGTGGAGAGTTCCCAAGACTTCGCGTTTTTGTCAAGTGAGACGAAGTCGGGCTTTATTCCTGCCGCTCCTCCGATAATCGGCTCGGTGTGTTCCGTATTTTCGCCGTTCCGGGGAACGGCGCCGTTCGGTTGCTCATTTTCGTTGTTCTTCGTTTCGGATGTGCAAGACGGCACAACGGCATACAGCATGAGTAAAGTCAGCAGAATCGACGAGAGAATCTTCCTTTTCATAACTTCCTTTCCGCCGAAAGTTCGCAACGGAAGCATCCGGCTAAGCAGTTCCATGTTGATATTTTATAAGCATTGCCGTCAGGCGAAGATACTTACTATTATGCTTAACTAAAATACCAAAGGAATTAATATACGATATAAAAATTGATAATAATTCACGCTAATGATTATATCTCCGGCAACAGTAACCGTCGCAGTTATTTCACCGTGCCGGTTGTTTTTCTATTTATTGTCCTGCGAAACAGTCTATGGTCTCCTGTATGGCGGCGACCAATTTGCTCTCCCTGGAAGCTGCGAAGGAGGCGATGTCGGTGTTGCCCTTGCCGATACGTGTCGACAGGTCACCGGCGAAGTTTGCCCAGCCGTAGACATTGGCAAGCGAAGCCTTGCCGTTGGCGAAGATTATATCAAGCATCTCCTGTGACTCTTTGTCCTGGATGCGCTTGAAGTCGAGGGTTACATCGAAGTAGGTTTGACGTACCGTTTTCAGAGAATATGCGCAGAGATTCTCGGCTACCACGCCGGTACGTTCAAGGTCGGTGTTTGTGACAGGAATACCCATAGCCGGCGCGCCTCTGTAGATATATGAATAATACTCGTCCTGCGCTTCGTCGTATTTCGGAACCGGTATTATGCCTATCTCAAATTCGCAGTCGCGGTAGAGCCCGAGCGCTCCGAGGGGTTCAACGAAGAATATCAGCCGTCCGAGACCGAACATCGTATTTACGGTACGGTCAAGACTGCCTATACCCTTGGTGTCGCCGTTGCAAACAAGATTTTTGTCGCCAAAAATCTTCTCGGCTACCGTAGTGTATCGCGTGATAAAACGGTCGTCAAGTCCGTTCCATACCGGCAGATTATTTGAATCTCGTTCGACAATCTCAAGATCCGAGCCGGTAATGAAGGATATTGCGTTATGATGGTGCATTCCGATTCCGAATTGGTCATCGGCGGTTACGGTTGAGTCGCCGTTCAGGTCAAGATAACCGGACTTGACGTATTCGGACGCGCGGTCTATCGTCCAGCCGCCGCTGCTGACAATGTCATAAGGAGTTTCAAGTCCCACGCTTTCACATGCGGTGGTATTCATCAGCATTCCGCAGTAGCACTCGTAATACATCAGATGCAAATCGCCGTAGAGATAATACAGCGGACTGCCGATGCGTATCGACTCGGTCGCCACCTGATTCCACCAGGGAGCGTCGGGGTTGAGTGAATTGATGCCTTTCATGTCAACTACATAGCCGTTCTGCGCGTGTACCGCTTCGAAAGAACCCTCGTTGAAGTAGATGTCGTAAACATCATCGTTCGCCAGAACCGATTTTTTTAAAGCAGTGTCGTTATCATCCCAGCGAAGCTGCTGGATCTCGAAAGTTATGTTCAGAAGTTCGGCAACAATAGCATTTCGCTCATAGATAGCATCGTCCAGAACCTCGCCGGTAAGTCCTTCTTCTCCGAAAGAAGTATATGCGAAGTTGGACCAGTTATTGAGTATGCGGAAATTATATCCGCCGAAGTCGCCGGTGGGAAGATCGTCATATATTGAAGTTGTGACTTCGGTCTCCGCAGCTGTATCGCCTGCCGTTGTTAATGCTTCATTCACTGCCTCGTTTTCCGAACCGCCCCCGCAGGATACAAGGGCAGCCAATACAACCGCAATAAGCAGCAGTATGGAAGCAATTCTCGTGCTTTTCATTTTCAACCTCCGTGATAATAATCTAATGTAATTATATTTTATTATACACCAACATAAGGATAATTGCAAGAACAATAGAAAGTTTTACAATAATCTGACGACAACTTGATGACAACATAAACAAGATATGTTATAATTTATTTAAATTGTTATACTTATATTTTCTTCCGCTAACCTAATAACCCCCTTGTTGACAGGGGGCGCTATAATACATAAATAAATAGCATCTGACTCGGGAATGCAAAAATTAAACAGAGGTGTTAAGATGAAGGCTAAGAGAATTCCCTGCCTGCTGATAGCGGTGCTGATGACCGCTGTAACTATTGCGCACTGCGGCTTGGAAGGCGACAAAACTGCGGTTACCACAACTGCGGCAGAGATCACGGCGGCTCCCGAAATCACAGAGACCTCACTTTTTATGAACGACGACCTGCCGGAGCTTGATTTCGAAGGCGCCGAGGTTAAGGTTTTCTGCTGGGAGAGCTGGGATCAAGCCGAGTTCTTCGTTGAGGAGGATACGGGCGAGATACTCGACTCTGTTATATACGAACGCAACTTAAAGGTTGAGGAACGGCTGAATATAGACCTTGTCTGGGTGATGAAGCCTCGCGGGTCGTCCGCCTACGGCTCTGATCTTAAAAACGCCATGGTGGCTCAGAATTTTTCGGGTGATTTGATATACGATCTGGTGGCATGCTACGGAGCGCGGGTCGCATCCTGCGCCGTGGACGGTCATCTCTCAAATCTCAACGATGCTCCGTATATGGATCTGAGCAAACCCTGGTATTCCGAATCGGCAATAGCCGCCGGTCAGTTGGGCAAGGGCTTCAACTACGTGTTTGCCGGTGACATTTCCTACAACTATCTGTCGCGTATGTCGGGGATATTTTTCAACCGAGGCATGATAAACGATTTCGGTCTTGAAGACCCCTACAAGCTTGTTCTTGACGGCAAATGGACCATCGACAAACTGCACGAGATGATAGACGGCACCTATGTCGACCTGAACGGAAACGGCAAAGCTGATAAGGACGATCAATTTGGTATTATGACGGCATCCGACCAGATGAATACTCTTTACTATGGCACAGGTTCCCATTTTATAAGTCTTGACGAAAACGGCGCGCCCCGACTCAGCGACGACATCTTCTCGGAGCGCACCATGATGATCATCGAGAAATATCTCGGCGTTTTCGCCGATCCCGCCGCTTTCAAACACCCCACGGTTGACGACACAACAATCTTTGATACCGGTCGCAGTCTTTTCTACATCTATCCGCTTGGGCATGTAAACGACGCCACTCTCCGCGACTCCCAGATAACCTACGGCTTTATTCCGCAGCCCAAACCGGATGAAAACGAAGATAAATATCACGCGTCGGTAACAAACGCGGTCACCCTTTTTGGTATACCGCTGGTAGTAGAGTCGATGGATCGAGCATCTGCGCTTGCCGAGTGTCTTTCTTCAGAGGGTTACCGTCTGGTTTCTCCCGCCGTCTTTGAAATAGTATATAAAGTGAAGTATAACTACTCCGAAGGCAGCGAGCAGTCAGAGATATTCGACATGATGCGTCAGAACGTAGTTTTTGACTTCGGAAAGCTCTTTATGGATTCCTTCGCCGGTTTTACAAACGGGGTAATCAGCGAAACTCTCTGGAGCGGCAAAAACAAATACGCCTCTGTTGTAGCTTCCAAGCGCGAGTCCTGGGAGAACACTCTGCAGAAGATCATAGAGAATCTGACTGCCGTGAAAAATTAAGGCGTATTCAAATATCATTAATTTCACCTTTGAAAGGTTTGGGAATCACCGGAAAAGCCGGATAAACACATGATTTATCCGGCTTTTTTATGTTTTAAATTAATATTTCCATGATACTCCGCAGCACCCCGCATTCATGCTTGACAATAGAAAAACCGCGTAGTATAATAAACAAAAACGATATAACAAAGGAAATGTAATCATGAGTAAAGTCAGATACGGCGTTATCGGTCTCGGAATGGGCAAAGCCCATATATCCGGTATGAGAGAAATCATGCGCGCGGAGCTTACGGCTGTCTGTGACATAAACGAGGGACGTTTAGCGGACTGTCTGAAGAGCTATCCCGGAGTCGCGGGATATACAGATTACAAAGCGCTTTTGGAGCGTGACGATGTTGACGCGGTGGTGGTGGCGACACCCGACCAGCTTCATCGCGAAATGACAGTGGCTGCCCTCGGTGCGGGAAAGCATGTGCTTTGCGAAAAGCCGATGGCGCTGACTCTTGAAGACTGTCAGGCGATGATCAACGCCTCCCGCAATACCGACAGGAAGCTTATGATAGGCCAGATATGCCGGTTTACCCCCGGATTCATGAGAGCTAAACAACTAATCGACAACGGAGAAATCGGCGAGCTTTTCTTTGTTGAAAGCGAATACGCCCATGATTATTCAAAAATCCCCGGTAAATTCTCCAACTGGCGCCTTGATCCCCTCCGCCACGGTTTTTTAGGCGGAGGCTGTCACGCTGTCGACCTTGTCCGCTGGATTGCCGGAAATCCTTATGAAGTAGCGGCGTTCGCCAATAAAAAGATGCTCAACGATTGGCCGACTGACGACTGCACGATCGCCATCATGAAGTTCCCGAACGATGTAATCGGCAAGGTGTTCGTGTCAATCGGCTGCAAGAGAAACTACACAATGAGAAGCGTTTTCTACGGCTCAAAAGGTACAATTATCGTTGACAACACAAACCCCACGATGAAAGTTTTTAAGACCGAGTCGGACTGCGGCTTTACCGTCCCCATGCTCTATCCGATTTCCCTGAATAACCACAACACGGCAGGCGAAATCGCCGCCCTGACGGATGCCATCCTGAACGACTCTCCTTTAGAGATGGACGCCATAGAGGGAGCAAGCACCGTAAAAGCCGCTCTCGCCGCGGTAGAATCTTCAAAAACGGGACGGATCGTTAAGGTGGATTACGATTTCTGACCTTATATAAAATTCAAAATATAATCTTTTCGAAGTAACGAAAAGTCCCGAGGAAGCAATCCTCCGGGACTTTTTAATAACACACTAAATATGATTATCTGACGCCGAATACGCGATATCCGAACGAATTGAATGAATTCGACTCAGGTTTGATCTCGATTGATACGAAGCTCCTGCCCGCGATATACTTTGACGGAATTACATAGTCGTCTTCAAGCCATCTTTTGATTGGGTTGCGGTCGGCGAAGTACCACGGAGTGATTTTCTCACCGTCGACTGTGACCGAAGCGAGCTGACGCCCGTTCTTCTGATCGCTCATACGGCGAATTATTACATATCTGTATTTTCCGTCAAGCTGAGCTTCAAGTGTCTGCGCTCTCCCGTAAAATCCCCGGGCCGTCACCGGTATGTGATCGTCGTCTCCTTCAAAGAACGAAGTTAGCTCGACCGCCCGGTCACAGTCGGAATAATTAATTTCTGAAAGCTCGGTCATGCCCGGTTCATCAACACCGTAGTAGAATACTATACCGGAGTGCTCTAGGTAGCTGTCGTTGTTGCCGCCGGATTCTATCGCAAATCTGAAGCCATCGAGATACGGATAACAGTCACCTGTAAGCTCTCGAGTCATGGACCAGTCGGTGTGACGATAAGAGGAGCCGTCGTAGCCGCTTGTCGGATTTGATTCCGGCGGAGTCGGGAACCCCCATCCGTAACATGCATAGCTCTCGGAGCCGTCGCTTTCGATCTGAGGGGTTCTTATGCCGTTGAAGTGAATACGGACGTCCCCCTCGCAGCTTGCGTAATTGTCCGGTGTTCTGCCGAAGCCGGTGATGATTGAGCCGACGATGTGACCCTTGCCGGTTACATTTGCAATCATGCTGTCCGCTCCCTCGGTGTGGCGGCGGGTATAGTAGTCGCTGGTTCGGAAGTAGCCGAAATCGCCGGATTCATAAATAGAATTGAATTCGGACGTGTAAGCAACAGCGGCATAATCGAAGGAAACGTCGTAGCCGCCGTTGTTGACTATCTCAATACTGGCGCTTTTTAGATACGGCATCGGGAAGAAACAGTAGAAGCAGCCGTCGGTATTCATTCCCGCCATCAGAAAGCCGATGCTGTTTTTGCCGATCTCATTCGAGAAAACGCAGCCGAACGGCGCGTCTACATCGGCCTTTCCGCGCGCAGCATCGCTTCCGTCCCAGACGGCGCGAATCGACAGTGAATGAAGCAGCTCGGGGGTATATGTACCGGGTGCAAGTATCAAACGAATCCCGGTAATCAGTCCGGCGCCCTTGGTCGAGAAAATCTCCTTTGAGTCTCCGGCGGAGACGGCAAAAGGTGATACAACAGAGAATAACGGCTCTTTACAAGAAATCGGACAGGTGCCAACCTTCTTCCACGTTTTAAGCAGACTGCCGAAATCTCCGTCGTATCCGTAATCAGGATCGGTAATGTCAAACGTTTTGATATTTTTAGCATCCGCAAATTTCTGGTAGACTACATGCCCCCAGCCTCCGTGTCCGCGCGCCCTGTCGAAACCCTCAAGTTTAAGACTGCTCGTTATCCGGCATGAGTGAGCGAACATCATCGGAACGAAGCTCCTTACCACTCTGATAGGACCGCGGCCATTTTCCGGCGGGCCGATGTAGCGCGAGGCGATCGGTTCGACAAAAGGATATAGCTCCCCGAACTGAGAGTGGCGGATTGTGAACCGCGGCTCGCACTCGCCGTCAAAGTAGAAGCGGAATATAGGTTCCTCGCTTGTCGGGTAACGGTGCTGAACGAAGTTGTATATGCAGCCGGGACCGATGCAGTCAAATATGACCCACTCGCCGTTATCGTCTTCGGACAGCGGATACAGCCACCAATCCCAGTCGGCGTTGCCGCCGGCTTTGTCGATGCTGCCTTCGTAATGCGCGGTGGTACCGTGTTTGAATAGCGGTAGAAGCTCGAGATTGAGCATTCCTTTAAGTCCATGCAGTTCCATCGGTTCACTCTTCTCCATAATATTCGTCCAACACCTCAGACACCGTCTTCGCCCATATCATAAGATTTCGCGGATCATAGCTGACGGTACTGATGTCCTTGAGCGTAATGTCACAGGGACAGCCATATTTCAGGCATATCCGGGCGGTCTCGCTTATCTCGGCGCGTATGATATCCGGATCGGCGGTTATCGCCACATAAGCGGGATTCGGCTTGCGCGAGAGCACATATTTACCGCCGATGGCTTCGGCACTTGCCTCAAGGTCAGCCCAGGGCGTCACGCCGATTTTGCGCAGATTGGGATAGCGCATGATGACGTCGAGACGGTCGTGAAGCGGCTCGCAGCAGCCGTAGTAGGTATAGGCGCAGCGCTCGGCGAGAGGCAGGCTGTAAGCCACATCAAACTCATAATGCGCCGCCGGGGATACCATCGAAAACATCTGAGCCATAGTGCGGAACCATATGTCCCGGCAGCCATATTTGCCGTCAGTTCCGGCATCTGTCTGTTTAGGGAGAGTTACATACCCGGGAGTGCAGTGCAGGTTGATTCCCCGCGGGTCGTAAAGCCCAAGAGCCTCCATCTGATCCATCTCGCAGACCATGGCGCGGGTAAAAAGACCTATAATTTTGTGCAGATGTTCCGGACGCTCATACACATCTACGCATATCGGCTCGACGCCGCGAAGCATGGCAATCCTATCCCATGGAGCGTAGTAGATATAATTACCCCGCAGTTCCACCGGCATAATGCCGCCGAGTATTTCCCGGGTCCGGGCGACACGGGCGGCGTCGCCATCGGGATCGGCGGTTATAATCGGATCGTGATACTTTTCAAGCGCCGCGTCGTCGGCGAGCACATCATTATAATGGTGGGAGACAATATGGTTGCGGGCGTCCACAGCCAGCCGCTCCTCGGTTATCTCAAACCCAATTCCGGTGGAGCTGTAAGATTTATATACCACCCAGACAGGTTCAATGAAGTTGTCGCAGGAAAGATACCTGTCGCGCAGCAGCGCCACCCGCAAACCGTATTCCATTCCCCGGAGAGAGGTGTCCTCACAGACACAGTCAAGGGCGCCCTCGTAATTCATCTCATGCCACGGAACCTCCTCGATTATAACGGGAGGTCTGACTATTTTCAGGTCGTTGCTGTCGCGAAAGCGTTTTCTCATGCGCACATACCGTTCGGATTGAGCGATCTCCATGTAACGCCGCGCAAGTTCGCGGACAACGGATATATCGTTTCTTATGCTCATAGGATATCCTCCCATAAAGGTTAGTGTTTTTTATGCAAAAACAATCCGAATGGTCGTTTTCGGACTGTCGCATCGATGTTATCGGGAAGATTTATTTCAATCTTTAATATCCTATTGCATAAAGATATGCGTCGCGGAGAGTAATCCTCATTCGCAGCGATCTCCCCGTAAGGGAAGAAAGATCAATCGGCGCGTCAAGCTCGTTTCCGAATAGCTCGAAGGACATACCGTCAATCGGGCTTCCGTCGAGATTAAGCATGTCAATGAAAAGCGAACCTAAAGCCGATGTGTTATAATTAAAAGTAAGCCTATTGCCTTCAAGACAGAAAGGCTTTGTGATAAAGTATCCGTCGGTGGAATATGCATATCCCAGTCTCATGCGGGGAACGGCGTAACGCACCATAGAGCAGTCGTCCCAGCAGTAGTGGTCGGAGATGTAGACCGAGAAGCTGTCGTTTTTGTCGACGATTCCGGCAGATACGATGAAATTGCGCTGAGTCCACTGGCGCCGGTCAAGTCCCGGGTAGATCCACGGGCGGGCGTCCCGCATGAGCCAGTCATGTCCGTCGCGGCTTGAAAGCAGCACACAATCGGATACCCCTGCATCGGGGTGTTCATCAATCTTCTTACGGTCGGGATTGAAGCGCATCGGTATTGAGACATACATATGTTCCGCGCCGGGTATCGGACGGGTGGCGTTAGTGTAAAAGTGCATCGTAGGCTCGCAGCCGGAATAACTGTTTGGAACCTGAGTCGACCAGTTTATAAAGTCAAGGGAAGTGCAGCTCTGAATTGCGCGCAGTCCGTTATAACCCTCTTCTGTCCAGTATCGGGAGTAGCAGCGATATACGCCTTTAATGTTGTCGAAGAACACCGTGTTCAGCGAGTCAAAAAGACCGTCGGTAATAACCGGTTCGTCCTGCATGAGTTTCCAGCTGATACCATCCGGAGAGACATAGGCAAGAAGAGTCTCATTCGGTCCCAGTCCCAGCGCCTTGAAGCGCTCATTCTCCCGACAGTCGGGATTGGTATCATAGAACGGAGCGAAGTTATGGCAGGAGGGACTGTCCTGCAGAACAATGTTGCGGTCGCCGGTCTCGGCGCGGGTGAAATGTATGCCGTCGTCGCTGAGGGCGAGACAGGTATACTGCTTCGAACAGTCGAAAAGAGGCGCGCCGCGGTAGTAGAGATAGACCTTACCGGTGACGGGATGCTGGATTACAGTCTGGTAGGTGGACGCGATACCCTCCCACGGCATATCCATCGGCAGCGAGACCTCCATCCTTTGGGGACGGTTCAGGTCAAGGGTGATGCCGCGCGAATCTTCGAAAAGAAAATCATCCAGCAAAGGCTCGTTTTTGTTTCCAAGTGTAAGCATAAAATACCTCCTTGTCGTCATGTGTCACTTATATTCTGTATTCGGAATCAACATACCGCATCGCTGAACTTTGCTGCGGCTATTACTGCGATTATTATATCACACGATAACTGAAATGGGAACCGATATTTGTAAATTTACCTTATAAACTATTTTTTGTCGGGACATATCGGTTCTGAATAGAAAAAAATCGAGACTAATTGTCATATAGCGTAAATCAACAAAAAGTTAATAATCGGCACAAAATAACCATAATAAATCGTTGAAAACAAGGATTCAATGTGATATAATTATTATAAGTCAACGAATAACAGCAATAATATTAATAAACGGACGAGAACTCGCGGAAATCCCGTCAGAACAGAGGTTTATATGATAAAATTCGGATTATTTTCCGATCTTCATTATTCGCTTCCCGGTACCGAAGAGCGCGGAAACAGCAGCCGCACGTTTGATGACTCAATTAAAGCGATGGCGCGTTTCGCATCTGAAAAAGTTGACTTTGTCGTATCATTGGGAGATAATATTCAGCCGGCTGAAAATGCAGCCGGGCAATATATTCAGCTGAAAAACATGCTGACGGCATGGAGTAAATTTGGAATACCCATACATCTGTCGCACGGCAACCATGATTTCCAGCAGCTTTCTCTTGAAGACATGATGGAAATTCAACAGATCGACCGCACCTATTACGGTTTTGATTTGAAGGGAACCCGTTTTCTGATACTCGATTCATGTTTCAATCCCGACGGCACACATTTCAGCGAAGATAATTTTGACTGGAGATTCGGGAAGATATCAGACGACCAGGTTGAATGGCTGAAAGAAAAGCTCACCGATAAAATGAGAACGTTTGTTTTTTGTCACTACAACTTGTATTTTGATCCCGAATATGAATACACCGACTGGTATCAGGCGGCAAACAAAGAAGAAGTGCGCTCAATCATGGAATCCGCCGGCTGTGTTGAAGCCGTTTTTCAGGGACATTACCATTCATCCCGCCGCTTCATGCTGAATAACATACATTATATCAATATTCCCAGCCCGATACTCAGCGATGACTTCAGTCCCGATGATTTCCCGATCGTTGAACTGCGGGAAAAAGGTTTTCTGATGAACGGAGAGAAGATCGTCTGATTTCTGCCGGAGAGTTTACCCGACGTCGCCGGCTAAAGCGACACCAGTCTCCGCTTTCTCGGATAATGCCGAGTTAATATTCGTAAAAGCATGGAATATGGCAGAGACAATTCGTATTGATTTTATTATTCCGAGAAAAAATGTAATATATATGGAGGTTTACGATGAAAAAACAATGCAAGTGTTATATCATGCATTGGATAATGGCGGCAATAGCGTTTGTGTCGGCTTTTGCTTTTCTTGATCAATTAGGAATAGCCATTGCCGCGTTTGCCGTTTCGTTTTTTTTGTTTTTTTGGGGATTTTTTTCATACAGGAAAGGAAGATGCAGGATTGACCTCAAAAAAAGCCGACCGAAAGAAGATTAATTTTTTTTAATTTGCAAAATGCAGTTTTATTTGCGTGACTCTCGTTTGATAAGTAATTAGAAAAGCTACCGTAAATATGCGAAACCGGAACAGGTCGGAGGAAACTCCGACCTGTTAGTTTTACGCCGCAAACCAATAATTAACCTAATCTCAAATCACATCACAAAACATCGCCGTAAATCATCTCCGCGTTGTGCCACGGATAACGGACGCCCTTGCGCGCGCACTCTATAAAGTCATAGAATTTGCAGAAATCATCGATGCCGTGACTGTGCGGACCATATCTGAAGCTCTGAGCGAAATTTTCACCGACTCCGAGAAAATCGAAAACTTCCTTCGCGGCTTTGTAGGTTAAATAGCTGCCGCGGGGGTTTGCCCAGACATCGTCCATGGATATTGTCTCAAGCAGATATCTCGGCGCAACGGCAGCCTTCAGAAAGTGCATATCAAACGGCAGCTCTGTTTCCCGTCCTACATAGTCTTTCATCTCAGGTCCGAGCCAGTAGGGTATAACACGGATCAAATCCGCAAGTGTCTCGCTGCGCGGATCGAGCAGCCCGTATTTATTAATTGTTTCATCGTCTGCATATTGTTCGTATCTGAAGCATCCGCTGCCGGCGGCGCCCGAACAGCTTGACTGGATGAATTTTATCCTTTCGTCTGTCGCAGCCGCCAGAAGAGTGGTTTTTCCGCCCCGCGAATGTCCGGTAATTGCGATACAGTCGGTATCGACAAAATCCATCCCGCAAAGCGCATCGACGCATCGATGATAACCCCAAGCCCAAGCGGCTATCGTGCTGAATGTCCCCTCAGGATAGATATTGAATAAACCGTAGTCCCGCTCAACCCTGTAATTGTCGGCGGAAAGCATGCAGCGGTTGAAAACGGCGGCAATAAAGCCTCTCCTGTTTGCTTCTTTTATTTTTTCATCGTTAAATCCGAATAAGTCGCCGCAAATCACTACCGGGCATTTGCCTTCAATGTATTTGTCTTCAATTTTCGGGCGGTGAAGCTGCATAAAGAAAGAAATCTGCTTTTCGGCAGTCCCGGCGGTGATTAGATGACAATTCGCATACATATGTCGGCAGGAAAACACCTCCGGCTCAGGCGGCATTCCTCCGAACAGCAGCGGCACCGAGTTTGCAAGAATATTTTCCCGTTGCTCAGCCCACCTTTCCGGCGAATCAAATCTGACGCCCCGTCCGTCGGAAAAAAGATCCGGCAGCGGTCCCAATACCTTGTCGAGTGAAGTGTCGGTGTAAGTCATGTTAATATAACCTTTCTTGAATAAAAATATATATAAAGCAAAGCCTTATACAGAAAATCTTCTATAATTAATTATAACATAATATCTTTCATTAAACAATAAAATAATAGACTTTTTTCAAAAAGCAAGCCGAAAGTTAAAATTAAAAGATTGTTCCTTTATATAATCCATGTTATAATGCTATCAGTAATTACAGTTATCATTAGAAAGAGGTTTATATGTCCGAAAAGCTTATCAGTTCATTGGTAAAAGCAACTGCAGTTCTGCTTTTATCCTGTATTATTTTTGCAACTGTTTCCTGCGCGGATAATGAAGCCGAGATGTCAATAGCGGAAGAAAACGCCGCGGCGGATGAGGAAATAACTGCGGATATAACCACCGCAGAAACGACAACCGAGGATTATCTTGCAAAGTTTAACGAGGTCGATGTTTCCGGCAGAACCTTCCGCATAATTGCTCAGGATACTGAGGAAAGAAATAATTTCTATCATGAAGACACCGCGGGTGATATAATAAACGACAGCATCAATGATCGTGACAATAAGGTAAGAGAAGAACTCGGAATCGAGTTTGAATTCATTGCATATGAAGATCGTGAAAAGCTTGCGACAACCGTGCAAAAGACAATACTTGCAGGCGATGACGCATATGATATGATCATTACCTCTCTTTCTGCCGGAATAAATAAACTCGCGTCTGCGGGGGTTTTGTTTGATTTGCGGCAGATACCCGCCTTAACTCTGGATTCGGAGCTTTGGAATCCTTCGATGTATAAAAACATGGAGTTAAACGGCAGACAGCTCGTAACCACTGGGAATGTCTCCGCTCAGTATCTTTTAACTCCGATAGTTGTATTGTTCAATAAAAGACTTGCCGAAGATTACGGTATAGAGGACTTATATCAAACGGTAAATGAAGGCAAATGGACAATAGAGCGTATGAAGAATCTCATCGCCGATTTAAGCCAAGATCTTGACGGCAACGACAAGATGGATAAAAACGATTTTTACGGACTAACCGTTGACGGGACTTTCGGCAATGCGCTTTACGCCGCGGCAGGCATGAATACAATAGCTAAAGATGGCGACGCTTACTTTATTTCGATTGATTCAAAGGAGTCTGTCGATCTCATAGAGCGCTGCGCCGGAATCTTCGGCGACAGAGCTGTTGTTTTCAACGACAGACATGGCTCCGGCGCCTTTGAGGAAATATTCCGTAAAGGCAACGCGCTGTTTATGGATCACACTTTGTTGGAGACAATGAGGTTCAGAGATATGGATGACGACTTCGGAATCATTCCCGTTCCGAAAGCCAACGAATCGATCGATAAATATTACACCGCCTGCAACACCTGGCTGCCGTCCGGAATCGCGGTACCTAAGACCTGCACCGATGTAGAATTTGTCGGTACCGTTATGGAAACCATGGCATATTATTCGAAAGAGTATATGATGCCCGCCTGCTATGAAGTAACACTTAAAGGCAAGGTTTCCCGCGACGAAGTTTTTTCAATAATGTTGGATCTGATATACGAGAATACCTCATATGATTTTATAACAATATTCAACTTTTCCGAAAGCGCAATTCTGTTGAGAGATGCAATGCTCGGTGAAACTCTTGAGTTTGTCTCAAAATATGAGAAAATCAAAGATAGAGTTCAGTCTCAGCTGAACGACCTGGTAGCTGTTGCCGGTTAAATTAACGTTTCTTATTTTTCGTGTTTATCGCCATATATAATCAGATTAACGGTTGACCTTTTAGACAAAAAGTGGTATAATAATATCGCGGCAGGTTGCATGTCGTAATATTTCAATTTTATTTAACCGAGATTTTTTATATCATTATTAAAGAGGGGTATTTCTATGGAAAAAGTCAAAAAAACCGGCGGAGCCCTTAAAGTCGTGATTATTATTGTAAGCGTTTTACTCGCACTTGTGCTTATTCTGCTTGCAGCCTCGATGGTAGTTATGGATATTGTATTTAAACAAAACTTCGGCACGCGAATTGATACCGGCTTTAACAACATGTATTTTATCGAAGATTTCGAAGGTCTTACCGCCGATCGCCGCGAATTTAAGAACACCCGCGGAGATACATTGGTCGGTTATGTCTACCGCGCGGAAGGTGTCGATACCCCGAAGGGAGTTATCATTTCTGCTCACGGCTACGGCGCCGGCGGGCAGGTCGGATATATGGATATGTTCGATGTATTTGCCAAAGGCGGCTACCTTGTCTTCGGCTATGACGCTACCGCAAACGACGAAAGCGGCGGTGAAATGGTCGGCGGCATGCCTCAGGGCATAGCCGATCTTGATAAGGCGATAAATTATATTCAAAGCGATTCCGAGATGAAGGATCTTCCGATAGGCTTATTCGGTTTTTCCTGGGGAGCGTATTCGGGAGGCGCCGTGCTGAATTTCCATCCGGAAGTAAAAGCCGCCGCTCTCTTTTCCGGCTTCGATACATCGTTTGATATCATGGCTGCGCGCGGAGCCGAAATAATGCCTGATCAGATTGAACTGATAAAACCCTTTATGAGACTTTACGAGTTGCTTAAATTCGGAAAATATTCTACCGCTTCAAACATAAGCGGATACAAAAAAACCGGCGCGGCGATCTGGGTGGTACACGGCGATGAGGATACGGTTGTGCCACCGGAGATCGGAGTCGAGAAATATATTGCCGCTTTCGGAAATGATCCGCGTATCCGTTTGGATTATATCGAAGGCCGCGGTCATGATGCAGATCTCTTCCGTGAACGCAAGGCTGAGCTTGTAGCTTTTTATGACGAACACTTAAAGTAATTCAAAACCACAAACATGAAATCAGCTCCCCTTGAAATGACTTGCAAGGGGAGCTGTGCTAATATTGTAGCGATTTTAGTTACGGCATCTCTCTGAAAAGATCGATAGCTTTTGACAGACGCTTGATCGAAGCTTTTTCGTTTTTAGCATAGAATGAAGCGAAGGTGTCGATCTTTGCGCGGTTCATGTGGTCCAGGGTGTAAACAAGTCCCCACTCGTCGTAAAGGTCGGCAAAATCACCTGTGCGGGTTGCGCAGATAATGTCGATCATTTCGGCGGAGTCATCGTCGCGGGCGCCTTTCTGTTTAAGCGCGACATCGTAAACCGCGGGCTTTATCATCTTGTAGCCTTCAGCCGCAAGCGCTTCGAGGATTATTCCGGTGCGTTCGATTTCCGGCTGAATTGCGGCAATACCGAGCATATTTGAATGCGCCGAACCGTGGCTGAAATAGCTGGTCTGAGCTTCGTCGTATTTCGGCAGCGGCAGTATGCCGTAATCATCTTCCATCGATCTCATCGACTTGTTTATGCAGGTTGACAGCTTAGTGGTCATAAACAGACTGCGGCTGTCGATAAATATCGCTGAATCGGTATCGTTGTCAACTTTTGAATATTCGTATGCCACAGCCATATCATACATTTTTTCGGCGATAGTCGCCATCTTCGGAGTGTTTATGACAAGCTCCGGCTCACCGTCGTCATTCGGTCGGGTTGTCGGCTGATCCATCGCAACCTGATACATGAACATATATCCGGAGTTCCCGGTAAGGCCGAATAAATCATTTTCGCCGGTGACATTTCCGTCGCCGTCAAGGTCCGCGCCGAAGCTGTGTACGACAGAGTTCATTTTGTCAATCGTCCAGACGCCGTCTTTTACATTTTTATAAAAGTTTTCGTCGGGAAGGTAGTTGCTGTTGAGCTTTTTGTTGAACAGTATGCAGCCGGCTTCGGTTATATTGTCAACGTCTATAGTTCCGTAAGCGACAAATGAGCGGCCGAAAATCGAATAGTTTTCAATCAGCATGGTGTTCCACCAGGGGCGGCTGAAATCAAGATAATCGATTTTCGCAAGATCATACATAAGCTGCTTCAACACCATATCGCCAAGGAAGCGAAAGTGCGGTATGATAACGTCGGCCATGCAGTCGCCCGCAAGCAGGGCGGCGGTTATAACCGAGGTGTCCTCCCCGTCCGAGAGCAGAGGTTCGGCAATTATACAGTTAAATCTCTCCTCAACTTTTTTGTTTCGGTCAAAAACAGCGTCGTTGACTATATCTCCGGTAGATTCTGCCTGCCAGAGTCCGTCCTTATGCGTTGGACAGCAGCTTCGGCAGTAAAGCTTGAACTCATATCCGCTGAAATCCATTTCCGGAAGATTATCGGGTTCCGGATCTTCCGTTACGGCAGGTCCGGTTTCGACTGAAGTTGTAGTTTCAGGCGCCTGGCTGCCTTTATCAGCTGCGCAGGAAATCAAAACAGAACAAATAATAAGCAGCGCAAATAAAATCGAAAACGACTTTTTATACATAATAGCATCTCCTTGTTGTTCCGGTCATTTTAGCCCTCATTTAACACAAATATTATATCATGAATCATATATAAAATCAATGGCGTTTGAATAATTTCTTAAACAAAGCTGTAGTGTTACAATAGATGTGACACTAAAGATATTGAAAAAGTGATTGAGATCTGATAAAATAAAGTTGCCACACCAAAATTATCAGAAAAGGACTCAATCACCATGAATATTATAACACAAAACAA
>JAAZIU010000042.1 GCA_012800735.1 Clostridiales bacterium
AAGCTGGTAAGGTCACTCATAGACTATGAGTTTGATAGGTCGGATGTGTAAGCACAGTAATGTGTTCAGCTTACCGATACTAATAGACCGAGGGCTTGAACCTTCATTTCAAGTCGCTTAATCTTCAGGCTGTCACAATCTTTTGACTTTCTTTCTTCGGTTTTCTATGGATGTTGGCTCTCCCTATTCCTTAAGGAATAGGGATTTTTTTTATTTAAAGACGGCAGATAAATATAAAATTTTAACAGAATTAACACTCAATGCTTGATTTATATGCAAGAAGAGTTTATAATAAGATAGATATAAATAGGTGTGATTATGAAAGATTATTATTCTGATAAAAAAATAGCATATATTTCAAAGGCAGGTCTCATTGCCGCGCTTTACGCCGCAATAACACTGATATTTGCTCCGATTTCTTTCGGCGCTGTGCAATTCAGAATTTCCGAGGTAATGACGGTTCTTCCGTTTTTCTTCCCGGAAGCGATACCGGGACTGTTTATCGGCTGCATTATTTCAAACCTGCTTTCCTCGAATATCGTCGTGCTTGACGTGATATTCGGTTCGCTTGCAACTTTGCTTGCCGCAATATGCACTTATAAAATCAAGGTAAAGTGGTTGGCTCCGCTGCCGCCGATTATCTTCAATGCCATTATTATAGGCGTTGTTATTACTGTTTCATCTGTTGGAGAAAATGGTTTTGCAGCGGCTTTTATTGCGAATATGCTTTCTGTCGGTGCCGGTGAGCTTGTGGTTGCTTACGGCTTGGGCATTCCGCTTATGATTGCCGTTGAACGTATAGGGAATTTTCGAAAAAAAGCAATAGAATAGTCGGAGGAAGAAAAATGTCTGCTGTAACTTCCAAGAATAAAAAGATCACAAAAGCCGTTATTCCGGCAGCTGGCCTCGGAACCCGCATGCTTCCCATTTCACGCGCGGTGCCCAAGGAAATGCTTCCAATTGTCGATAAACCTGCCATATCTTACCTTGTAGAAGAATGCGCGGCAAGCGGAATTAAAGACATACTGATTATAACCGGCCGCAGCAAGACAATGATGGAGGATTATTTTGATTATTCTCTTGAATACGAAGCAAAGCTCAAGGAATCAGGACGAGAAGACGAAATCCCTGAGTTGAGACGTATTGCCGATCTCTGCAATATACACTATATAAGACAGCTCGAAACTAAAGGCCTTGGCCACGCAATTACTTTTGCGCATACCTTTGTAGGGGACGATCCTTTCGTCGTGCTTTACGGCGATGATATTATCTTTTCAGAGAAACCGGTAGTAAAGCAGATTATTGAAGCTTATGAAAAATATAACCTGCCGACAGTTGGGGTAAAAGAAGTTCCCGTTGAGCTGGTAATGAAATACGACTCTCTCAAAGTTCATCAGCTTGAAGAGAAAATATATAAAGTCGAAACGATGATTGAAAAACCGAGAATAGATCAAATTTACTCGCATTTTTCAATACTCGGACGTGTTCTTCTGACAAGCGAAATATTTGATATTCTTTACGATCTTCCCCCAGGTGCCGGCGGCGAAATTCAGCTGACTGACGCTATGAAAATAATGGCAGAAACCATCGGAATGATTGCTGTTGATTTTGAAGGTACCAGGTACGATTTGGGGTCAAAAATAGGATTTTTAAAGGTAAACACAGAACAGGCGACAAAAAATCCCGAATTGGGCAGCGAGTTTCGGGAATACCTCAAAGAGTTTGTTAAAACGCTTTGATTGTGGAGAATATTATGAACCGCGTTTCTAAAACTAATTACTACCTTAATATAGCCCAGACAGTTGCCGAGAGAAGTACCTGTTTGCGCAAGCATTACGGCGCTATAATCGTAAAAAATGATTCGATTATCTCAACCGGCTACAATGGCGCGCCGCGCGGTCGTCAAAATTGTTGTGATCTCGGTTTTTGTCAGCGTCAGAAGCTTAATATCCCTCGCGGTGAAAGATATGAACTTTGTCGATCGGTTCACGCTGAAGCCAACGCGATTATTTCCGCTTCACGCGAGGAAATGCTCGGTGCAACGCTATATATGGCTTGCACCGATCCTGAAAGTCGTGATATTATAGGCGGTACAACCAGCTGTGGAATGTGTAAGCGTCTTATTATAAACGCGGGAATAAAAGAAGTAATAGTCCGGGAAACCTTTGACAGCTATACTGTTTATGAGGTTAAAGACTGGATAGAAGATGACGATAGCTTAAGCGGCGTCTTTGGTTATTAGTATGAAAAAAGCCCTGTTATCATTGATTCTGTTGCTGTTTTTATTATCAGGCTGCGGAAATCTCATAAAAATATCATATATAGACGGAAAATATATAGACAAAAAGAACAATATTTCATATATTCCGGCGACGGTCAGCTATGAGCCTGTTAGTGTCGGCGATGAATACGCAATTTATGATAAAAGAGTGCTTTATACTATTCCGGGTATGGATCCAAAGCAGTGGCTAACCGAAGAGTTTGAGGGAATAGGTTCATTATATTACTCGGATACGATTACACCGCCAAAGCTTGAAGATTTCGGCGCAAACCTGATTTATATCTGTATCGAAGATAATATCATAATGAAGGTTAACGAAATTAACGACCAGGAAAAGGTAACGGATATTGTCAACGCCTTTATAAGCGGTGAAGAAGCCGAACTTCCTCCGGACGGAAGCAATGTCTATCACCTTAAGTTTTTATCGCCCGACTGGCCCTCTCTTTACTATGATATTTTATATGTCGAATACGACAGTGAACACAATTATCTCTATGACCGCGGCACAAAGCATTGCGTCGATATAGGTCGGCTGTTAAAAGATGTGCTGCCCTCAGACGAAGATATTCAAACAGAAGGCGGTGCTTTATTAAATGCCTGAATACGGCGGTTCTGTGAACCCAAGAGCTGTATTTTCTGACAAGTTAATGACTCAGAAGACATTTATGTCCCAGCGAGAGATATGCTTTGTAAGTCGTTACGATCGCGTCAGAGGTCCGATTTGCGCAGCGGTATTTAATTATCTTGCTTCAAAAATGGAAATAAAAGCGGTTTCCGCCGGAATAGACGCAACCGCCGGTTTTCCTGTCGACACGCTGACTTCTCAAGCGCTGAAAGAGCGCGGTATGTTACCAAAAGAGCGAATTTTGCTTACCGAGCGCTTTGATAAGCGTCATGCAGGAGCATATGAGCGTCTGATAGGCGTTGACAATGATATTACAATGAGAGTTATGTCTTCATGTCCGTCATTCGCGCTGAAGCTTTCGTCAATGGCGCAAGATGTTCTGCCGCCGAAAAGATATGAGTTGTCTGAATATTTTGTTGTGATTGATAGGGTTCAATCTTTACTTAAAATGATGTTCGTATTTTGATGGAATTTGAAATCATACGCCTTTCGGTTAAGGACATTCCTTTTGTCGTAGAAATTGAAAAGAAATGTTTCTCATCCCCCTGGTCGGAGAGATCATTTAAAGTTTCGTTTAATTGCCGGACTGCCTTCTGGTTTGGCGCGGTTAGCGGGGGAATGTTGATAGGTTTTTGCGGGGCATATATAGTACCCCCGGAAGGGGAAATAATTAATATCGCGGTAGACCCGCAATTCAGGCGAAAAGGTGTCGGTGAAGCTATGCTTCAAAAAATGTTGGATAGTTGCTGTGAGATTGCTCATATATGGTTCCTCGATGTAAGGGAATCAAATGTTGCGGCGCAGGCGCTTTATAAAAAAACAGGATTCAATGTTGCGGCAAAACGCCGAGATTATTACAGCGAGCCACCGGAAGACGCGTTTGTGATGAAATTGGATTTAAATAACAGGAGACTTTACGATGCTGATCCTTTCATTTGAAAGCTCATGCGACGAAACTTCATGCGCCGTCGTAGATATGTCCGATGAAAGCCGCGTCATAAGATCAAATATAATCGCTTCCCAGATATCTATACACGCTTTATACGGCGGTGTCGTCCCGGAAATCGCCAGCCGCGCGCACTGCGAGGCAATATCAAGTATAACCGATCAGGCTTTGGATAAAGCCAATATCACTCTTGATGAAATAGATGCGGTTGCGGTTACATATACGCCCGGGCTGGTCGGAGCTTTACTTGTCGGGGTAAACTTCGCAAAAGCGCTTGCTTATTCAGTCGGAAAGCCGCTTGTCGGCGTAGATCATATAAAAGGGCATGTAGCCGCAAGCTATTTTTTAACACCTGCGCCTAAACCTCCTTTTTTGGCATTTGTCGCCTCCGGCGGTCATACATCGCTAATTGATGTAAAGAGCTATACCGATTTTGATACGATAGGACGCACCAGAGACGACGCCATGGGAGAGGCTTTTGACAAAGTTGCTCGAGTTATCGGTCTCGGATATCCCGGCGGCGCTGAAATGGATAAGCTGGCTTCGGTCGGAGATCCGAAAGCAATTAAGTTTCCATCTCCGGCGATACCCGATGATTCTCTTGATTTCAGTTTCAGCGGGCTTAAAACCGCGGTAATAAATCATGTTAACACTCTTAAAATGAAAGAACTGTCCTATAATAAGGCAGATATTGCCGCGTCTTTCACATATGCTATAACTAATTCAGTAATTAATAAACTTTCGTCGGCAGTCGAGAGAACTAGACGAATCAAACTTGTCGCAGCGGGAGGAGTATCAGCAAATTCGCATCTTCGCGCTTCCCTTAAAGCGTTTTCAATAAGAAATAATATCAGTCTGTATCTACCTGATTTGTCACTTTGCGGCGATAATGCCGCCATGATCGGCGCGCAGGCGTATTATGAGTATAAAGCCGGTAAAATAGCCGACCTTAGGCTAAATGCCGTTGTCAATTAAATTGTATAAAAAATATAAATAAAAGAGGTATACTAATATGACCCCTGATTTTGATTCCATTCTAAACTCCGCAGCGGAAAAATACAAGAAGGTACTTAAAGCTCAGCTTGAGCGCAATGAGAAAATCAAAGCCGAAGGCGACTTTATAGATTATAAGGCGCTTGATAAGCTTGTTATAGGCATATGCGGCGGGGACGGAATCGGTTCGATTATATCGAAAGCCGCAGGAGATGTTCTCGAGTTTCTACTCTCGGAAGAAATCAAAGAAGGTAAAATCGAACTGCGCTATATCGAAGGTCTTACAATAGAAAACCGCGCCGCGCAGAATAAGGCTATCCCGGACGATGTAATGGACGAGCTTTATAAGTGTCCGGTTATACTTAAAGGACCGACTACCACTCCTCGCGCCGGCGACCCTTGGCCTAATATCGAAAGCGCCAATGTTGCGATGAGAAAGAAGCTGGATCTTTTTGCCAATGTCCGTCCGGTAAAAATACCGCGGGAAGGAATCGACTGGACCTTTTTCCGTGAAAACACCGAAGGAGCTTATGCTGTCGGCTCACAGGGCTTCGATGTTACCGAAGATCTTGCCAACGACTTTACCATAACCACTACAGAAGGCACAAGGCGGATAGCTCGTCTCGCTTATGAATATGCGCGTCAGCACGGCAAAACACGTGTTTCGATAGTTACCAAAGCTAATGTAATAAAGACAACCGACGGGAAATTCCTTCGCATCTGCCAGGAAATAGGCGCTGAATATCCGGAAATCAAAACAGATGACTGGTATATCGATATAATGACAGCCAAGCTGATAGACGAAAAGCGCCGCGGCGATTTCCAGGTCATGGTGCTTCCCAATCTTTACGGAGATATTATTACCGATGAGGCAGCTGAAATGCAGGGCGGTGTCGGAACAGCCGGTTCTGCAAATGTCGGTAAAAAATACGCAATGTTTGAAGCTATACACGGTTCGGCTCCGCGTATGATCGAAGAGGGAAGAGGTAAGTACGCCGACCCCAGCTCGATGCTTCGCGCCACGGTAATGCTTCTTTCACATATTGGTCGTGATAAAGAAGCCGACAGGCTTGAAAAAGCGCTTGACTTCTGTATGTACGAAGACAAGAAGCATATTATCACCGGCAGAGCGACCGGTGCTACCTGCAGCGAGTTTGCAGAATATGTAATGCAGACACTTACCGATTTATAATACGGTTTTAATGTATGGATACCCGTCTGCCGACATCTTCCGACGATAGTATGCTCAGCGCAGAAGATAAGGAAAAAACGATTCCCGCAGCGCTTTTATCTCGTCTGCCTCAATATTATATCTGTCTTAAGGACTTAGTAAACCGTGACATTATGAGGGTCAGTTCCCGCGAGCTCTCAAAAGCGCTTGATATAACCGATTCACAGGTTCGTCAGGATTTTGCTCGTATTGGAGATTACGGACGTCAGGGATACGGGTATAGTGTTCGGGAGCTGATAATCGGTGTTTCGGATATACTCGGAATAACCGATGAATTTAGCGCCGTAATAATCGGAGCCAATGTTTTGGGACTGGCAATAGCCTCCGATTCGCTCTTTTCCCGCCACGGAGTCCTGCTCAAAGGAATATTCAACTTTGACGGAACACTTGTCGGGCAGCGTGTCGGGAACACAAAAGTTTATCCTTTGGATGAGCTGATTCCCTTTATTGTAAAAGAAAAAGTTGATATTGCGGTGCTTACGACCACTGAAGGCTACGACCCGTCAGAGCTCATAGATAACGGCTCTCTCAGGGGAATATGGAATTTCACCAACCGCTTCATAGAGCGGGGAGAAAAAACCTTAGTTCACAATGTTTCTCTTGGAGATTCGCTTATGACACTCTGCTGCAAAATCAAAAGACTAAAGGAAGGAAGATAATGGAACTGCGAATAAATTACGGCAGCGGAACCGTTACACTTCCGGATAGTTGTCTTATCCAGTCGGATCCTTTAAAACTCTCTGTTTTAGTAAAGCTTTGCGGCATGTATAAAGGCTCCGATGTCGGATATCCTTCGCTTGATGAGCTTTGCGACGGATGGGCAATAGAATTTGGCGCCGCGCCGGCTGAAATAAAAGCCGCGGTAGAGTTTTGGAAGGATAACGGAGTGATTTCGATTAAACGTCCTGCCGCATCGGAGGACGCATATATCCCCCCGCCGCCTCCAAAAGAAAAGGTTATAGCACCCGACCGCCGAGCCTCGTATTCCGGCGAAGAGATGGCAAATGTCATTGAAAATACCGAAGGTTTATCGGCTGTTATTGACGAATGTCAAAATCTCCTATCCCGCGTTTTTTCACCGACAGAGGTTATGACGCTTATCGGTATGTCGGATTACCTTAAACTGACAAACGATTATATACTGACCTTAGTCAATTACTGCATAAACGAAACTTCATCGAAGAAAGACCGTATCGGGATGAGGTATATCGAACGGACTGCCTATAACCTTTACGACGAAGGTATATCCACTACCGAAGCTCTTGAAATGATGATAAAACAGCGTGCAGACGCTGCAGATACCGAAAAACGCTTTCGCCGCAAACTTGGTATTGATGGCAGGGAAGCTACCAAAAAAGAGAAATCATACTTTAAAACATGGTTCCAGGACTGGGCATTCCCGTATGATGTCGTTGAGCAGGCTTATGAGGTTACCATTGACGGGACAAGGAATCACCAAATGTCCTATGAATATATGAATAAGGTTCTGCAAAACTGGCATGACGCCGGATATCAGACACTTGACGAAGTGATACGAGCTCTTGAGCGATATAAAACAGAAAAAGAACAAGCGGCCGAAAGCAAGACGGCAGACAAAAGAAGCTTTGATACCGACGAATTCTTTGAACTTGCGCTTAAGCGCAGCTATGAAAAAATCGAGAACAGCCGCAATGATAGCGGAAAAAATAGTTAGATACGAAAGGCGGTCCATATGGGTTACAATAAAGAAAACTTCATACGCATCCGCCGTGAATTTGAGCAGAAACATCTGAAGGCAAAACAGTCAGCTTCGGAAAGGCTTGAAGAACTTCATTCAAAAATCCCCGAGCTTCGGGATATAGACGCTGCGTTAAGCGAAACTTCGTCGAAGATTGTAAGAGCCATAGTTGGCGGAGGAGATATTGAGTTTGAGCTCGAAAAACTAAGGCTGGAAAACAAACAGCTTCAAAACAGTCGCGCGGCTTGTCTTAGGTATCATGGATTTTCGCCGGATTATACTTCCGTCAAATATGAATGCGCTGAATGTGACGATACCGGTTTTGTCGGAACCAAGGTATGCGGCTGTATGAAAAGAGAGCTGATTTTAGCCGAATATGAGAGTTCAGGCATCGGTCAGCTTATGAAATCGCAGTCATTTGATACCTTCTCCCTTGAATATTACCGTGAAGATCGCAGAATATACGAAAACATGCAGAATATTCTGACCGTTTGCCGTGAATATGCAGAAAAATTCGGGACGGATACCGGTGAAAATCTTCTGTTTATAGGTCCTACAGGACTCGGAAAAACCCACCTATCTACCTCGATTGCCCGAAGGGTTATTGACAGGGCGTTCAATGTCGTATATGATACGGCGCAAAATATCTTTGCCGATTTCGAATACGATCGCTTCAGTCGATCTTCAAATGAAACACCCGGGGAGAGGGTAAGCAAATATTTCGACTCTGAGCTTCTTATTCTTGACGACCTCGGTACAGAGTTAACTAACCAGTTTACGATATCCTGTCTTTATAATCTCGTGAACACTCGTATAAACACCGGGCGTGCGATGATTATCAACACAAATTTAGACCAGTCGGAGCTGAACAAACGCTACTCCGACCGTATTACATCAAGGCTTTTCGGCGAATTTAGACCGCTGATGTTCCGCGGACGGGATGTCCGCCAGCAAAAGCTGATGAAATAAGTATCTCTTTAAAAACAAATATATGGAGGAAACATTATGGGAAAGATTCTTAATATCGGAGTTATCGGCTGTGGTACGATTGCAAATTCGGCTCATATTCCGAATTACAAGCGTCTTCAGGAGGAAGGCAAGGTAAAGATAAAATATCTTTGCGATATTATCCTTGAAAGAGCGGAAGAAGCCGTGAAAAAATGGGGAGTCGGAGTTGCCGTTAAAGATTATAAGGATGTCATAAATGACCCTGAGATCGACGCGGTATCTGTCTGCACCCCGAATAAGATGCACCGCTTTATCTCCATTGACGCGATGCGCGCCGGTAAACACGTGCTTTGTGAGAAGCCTATAGCCCGTAACTATCAGGAAGCGCTTGATATGCAGAAGGTTCAGCATGAAACCGGCATGACGCTTAACATAGGCGTCGTAAACCGTTTTAACGGCGCAGTAAACAAGATTCGCGAAATCATTGCTGCCGGTGATTTGGGTGAAATCTATCAGACTAACGTAAGCTTCCGCGCTCATCGCAGCATTCCGGGGCTGGGCGGCGATTTCACAACCAAAGAAATCGCAGGCGGCGGCGTACTTATCGACTGGGGCGTCCATTACCTCGATATCGCAATGTATTGTTTAGGCGATCCCAAGACCAAGACTGTTTCCGGCGTAGCCTATTCAAAGCTCGGCGTCGATATGAAAAACTATGTTTACGAGGGTATGTGGGCTGAAGATAAGAAGGATCTCAACGGCACATATGACGTTGACGACTATGTAACCGGGTTTATCCGCACCGAAGGCTCATCCATAACCTTTAACGGCGCATGGGCGCAAAATATCGGCAGCGGCAGCTATTCATATGTTCAGTTCCTCGGCACCAAAGCCGGAATACACCTCCAATACGGCGGAGATTTCGACGTCTATACCACAAAAGACGGAAAGCTTTACAGCTATCGCCCGGAATACACAAGCGGCGATATGTTCTACAAAGAAATCAGCGATTTTGTCGATTGCATTAAGACCGGAAAGAAACTTCCGTCGCATATCGATACTGTAATAGTCACCGCGAAGATGATGCAGGGGATTTACGATTCCTCAGAACAGAACAGAGAAATCGTTTTCGAAGACTGAAAAATTAATAAAATACGGAGACCGCTTTCTAACGGTCTCCGTATTTTATGTCCGTAAATAATTTTTATTTTCCAAGCTTCTTGTATTCGCTGAGATAATGGTCGTCAAACTGTACCGTTATGCCTTCGCGGCTGGAGCGGAATGCGGCTTCCATAACCTTGAAGCAGCGCAGCACCTGTTCCGGCTTTACTATCAGTTCTTCTTTTCCGTCAAGCGCGTTTAATAGGTTTTTGTAAAGAAAAGCCCAATCCTGAGGTATCTCAATATCCGGATATTGTTCTTCTTCTTTTTTGAAAACCAAGTACTTCGAGGTTCTTGTTTCAACTCCATCCTTGGTATACGCAAGAAGTTCATACGGTTCGTAATGAGCATCCTTTATTTTGACGAGAGAGGCATATTGTGAGCTAATTTCGCTTATCTGAAGGTTGCCGTCAAGGCAGAAAATCGACCAGCGCGGAAGTTTCTGTTGGATAAATGTGGCAACTTCAACATGAGCTGAAAGACCAGATTCAAAATTCAGAATGACCTTTGCGTAGTCATCGACAAGTTCAGTGGTTATGTTTTTGATTACAGCCGTAACGGATATAACCGGTTCCTGGATAAGGTATAGCATTTGATCCATAGCATGGATACCCCAGTCAAGGAACATTCCGCCGCCGTGATCCGGCTGGTCGCGCCAACCATACATGGAACCTCCGTCGCCGTGAATACGAGACTCTATCATATACGGTTCTTTCAAGACGCCGTCATCAAAAGCCTTTTTAACTATCATAAAGTCGCGATCCCAGCGGCGGTTATGATGAACCGTGAAAAGGACATTGTTCTTTTTTGCGGTTGCAATCATGGTTTCGATCTCGGTGCTTGACATAGCGGCCGGTTTCTCAACCATGACGTTTTTACCGGCATTCATTGCAGCGCAAGCCATTTCACAGTGGAAGTTATTAGTTGTCGCAACAAGACACAGATCGAAATCCTGCTTCAGAAATTCATCAAGATCCGAAAAAGCCGGGATTTTTTCTTTACGCGCGGCTTTGAGTCTGTCAGGGTTTATATCGTAAGCAGCGGTAGTTTTAATGTCAACATCTTCCCGCTTCGAAGTTTCATAATGATATCCTGACGCCATTCCGCCAAAACCTAAAATACCAAGCTTGTGCATATAAAAATTCCTCTTTTTAGTTAAAATTAAAATAAGAAACGGGGAAGAGAACTGCTCTGGAAATCAAGGGCGTTCTCTTCCCAAGTTTATGATTGTTAGATATTGACACAGATAGTCTGATTTTTATCGTTGCTTTCAAAGCCAGCCATCATAACAGCCATTGAACGTCTGATTTCCTCGTGAGTTACAAACATCGGCTCAAGTCCGTCGATAGCTTTGCAGAAATTACGGTAAAAATCGTGAACATCCGATTTCGGGCGCGCGACAGAATAGGAATCGGTAGTTACAGAGTCGCGGGGAGCCATGGTCTTTGTAAGTCCGGCTGCAGTCTTAACCGGCACAACATCGCTTTCATGCCAAGCCTTGCATTTTACAACCTGAGTCTCTTCGCGCCAGTCACGGATCATAGCGGTGCCCTTGCGGCAACGCAGATAGAAGCGCGGCATCGGAATGAAGTTGTATGTGCCAACTTCGATATAAGCGGAAACGCCGTTGTCGAAATACATATTAAGTTTGAATCCGTCGTCAACTTCGGTATTGGTAAGATTGTCAAAACGGCAGTTAAGTGAAACAACCTTATTATTAGGAAGAAGCTGTAGGATCTGGTCGATAAGATGTACACCCCAGTCGAAAAGCATTCCGCCGCCGTAAGGTTTTTGTCCGCGCCAGTCAGAGGGAATTCCGCGAGAACCATGGATACGGGATTCGATATTCATCATATCGCCGATCTCACCGGAATTAACAATCTGCTTCATCGCAAGGAAATCGACGTCCCAGCGGCGGTTCTGGTGGACGGTGAAAAGCTTTCCGGTCTCATTTGCGGTCCGGATCATGTCGTCGAGCTCTTCCATGTTCATGGAGACCGGTTTTTCGCAGATTGCATGTTTTCCGCCACGAAGAACCTCATTTACAACGGTGACATGAACATCGTTGGGAGTAGCTATAACACAGATGTCGACGCGATCATCATTCAGAACCTCATCAAGAGAGCTATATGCATATATTCCCCGTGATTCGGCAAGCTCAAGGCGTTCTTTCTTAATATCCCAGACCCCGAGCAGATTAACTACGTCACTCTTTAGGGCATACTCGCCGTGCCAGCCTCCCATTCCTCCGTAACCAACCACAACAAGATTTTTTTTCATGATAAATAACCTGGTATTATTTCCGTCCCGAAACCGAGACGCCTTTCATATTCAATAATAAATGTAAGTGTATATAAGTGTATAGAAATGTTATTTTTTCTTATGTTTAAGCCCAACTCATAGTAGAGGGCTTAGGATCGCTCATAATTGCTTCCTTAAGGACAGCAACAGCCTTCGAAAGACCTTCGTCAATGCTCATCAGGCTGTCCTCGTGTTCAATCGAAAGAACTCCGTCGTAGCCGACAAGGCGGAGGTTCGAAACGATATCACGCCAGAACTTAAGGTCGTTGCCGTATCCGAGCGCGCGGAACACCCAGCTGCGGTTGATTTCATCCCCGTAGTGCTTTGTGTCGAGGACGCCGTTGAGAGCCGTGTTAATCGGGTCTATCTTCGTATCTTTCGCATGGAAATGATATAAAGCGTCATTTTTGCCGAGGCAGCGAATAACAGAGGTAAGATCCATTCCCTGCCAGATCAGGTGAGACGGATCAAGGTTGGCGCCAAGGTTGTTGCCGGCAAGCTCGCGGAGCCTGAGAAGAGTTTCGGGATTGTAAACACAGAAGCCAGGATGCATCTCAAATGCAACACGGACGCCGTGGTTTTTGCAGAATGCAGACATTTCCTTCCAATATGGAACCAGAACCTCATCCCACTGATATTTCAGAACGGTAAGAAAGTCATCCGGCCAGGGGCAGGTGACCCAGTTGGGATACTGTCCCGAAGGGCTGTCGCCTGGGCAGCCGGAGAATCCGATCACGGTGTCGATACCCATCTTTTCCGCAAGCAGAACCGCATTGCGGAAATCGGTATCAAAGCCTTTGGCGATTTCTTTGTTCGGATGTACGGCGTTTCCGTGGCATGCCAAAGCAGCCGGTTCGATGCCGTATTTTTTGAAGGTGTCCATGAAAGTGTCAAAAGACTTGCCGTCTGAAAGCAGCAGCTCCGGGTTGCATTGGTTTTTGCCCGGATAGCCTCCGGCACCCAGTTCAACGGCTTCGACTCCGAGAGGCGCCAGCTTTGCAAGAGTCTCATCAAGAGTCAGTTTGCCGTAAAGATTCGCAAGTACACAAAGTTTCATATGGTTTCCTCCGTTTATATATCGAAAAATAAAATGTTACAAAGAATTATATGTGTCTAAAAGCTTCTGCAGCTCTTTTTCGGCTTTCGGCATGACTTTTGCAACAGCAGACGAAACATCCGCGGTTTTTTTGGTGACCTGATTCCGTATCGCGTCGGAAAGTCCGCCGATAGAATAGAGATAGCCGATATCATATGCTTTATTTCCGAAAATAATGTCCAACATACCTTCCGATTCGTTATCGCGAAGTACTTTGCCCTGCAGCGATACTTCGTAGAAAGCAGGACGAAGCAGGTTCATGGATTCGCAGGCGAGCGATTCGGTTATTATAGCAACGAAATCCAGATCGATTACCGAAACCGGAATCGCAACACCATAACCGTCGGTTCGGGCGAGGGTAAAGTGCTTTTCCTGGCTTTCATCATATTTCGGAATCGGCAGGACACCGAAGTCGGTATCCATCGCGCGGTAGTCACGAGGTATGTTTTCAAAGCAGGATGTTCGGATAAGAGCCCTGTCTTCCTGGAAGATGGTAGAAGCGTATTTCCAGATATCGTCGGCTTTGATTTTTTCCGCCATGAAAACATTCTCGCTGTCACGCATGAATTCGAGGATATCAGACGCGACAGTAATCGATTTTTCCGAGCCGACTTCGATTTGCAGGTTGCCGTTGTTGTTGCTGATCAGGCGCTCACCGGAGCCGAAATAGAAATCAGAAACGCCGGCATATTCTGAAACTATTCCCCAAAGGTCATATTGGTCGAGTATACCGTTACCGTCAATATCCGAAGTCACATTAGAGCCCAGCTGCTTCATTTTATCGATGATCCATTTTCCTTCGTTTACAAGAGCATACGGATCTTCAAGACTGTATTTTTCCCAGAGTCCTTTGTTGAAATATGCGCAGGAAACTCGCATATCATCGTAAAGATGGATGTCGCCGGTATCGAAGTAGAGCCTATCAGAAATGGTAAGCTCGTTTTTCATATTAATATCCCACCAGTCGGCTTCAAGATCAAGATGTCCCGCGTCAAGCAGATTCATAAGAAATCCGCCGGTAGCAAGGGAATAAAGACTGGTATAATTATGGATAATCAACTGATACGCATCATCACCGGCAGAGATGGATTTTTTTGCGTCTGAAACTACATTTCCGGAATCGTATTGAGAGATATCAACATTAAATCTTTCTTCAACGATTAGGTTTCTTTTGTAAATGGCGTCGTTTATATTGTCGCCGTTCTCGGCTTCGGTATCTGAGTTCATATAATACTTGATGTTTTGACCGGAGTTGCCGGCCGTGAGTATTACAAACTTCGCGCCTTCATAATCGTTGATCGGGACATTGGCAGAAGCAAAAGCGGTTTCAGTCAATTCGACATTAACGCTTTCGGTTGTTGTATCAGCATAAACCGCCGTAGTTGTATCCGGCTGAGCAGATGAATCTCTGCATGCAACTGCCGACAATGCAAGAACAACCGATATCAAAGCGCAAATCATTTTTTTCTTCATGACCATGCTCACTTAAGAAGAATTAAAGTAAAATTCCCTCATCTGCTCCTGCCGTATTTGTCGGGAGCAGATGAGAAATAAGATCAGAATCTGTAGATATCTCCGGTTTTGGCGGATGTATAAATGCCCTCAAGTATGCGTGTTACGCAGAAGGCCTGTTCGGGAAGAACGAAGGGATCCTTATCCTCGCGAACAGCTTTAATCCAAAGTTTGGCTTCGCGGACAGAAGGTTCTTCGTCTCCGTCTCCGTCGTAGAAAGCAGCTCCGCCGGCGTTAAGATCAGGCTGAAGAACATATTGGCGACCGTTGCGGACACCGTTGATTCGAACACCGCCTACCATGTCGCCGCCGGCAAGTGTTCCGCTGACTTGTGTTACTGCTTCGCGGACATCAAGGGTATTAAGAGCCCAGCTGGCTTCAAGATTTATAGTAGCGCCATTTTCCATAACAACGAAACCGAAAGCAGAGTCCTCAACGGTAAATTCAGCAGGATCCCATTTGCCCCAAGCGTTAGCCTGGTCAATGTCATTGTTAAGTTTATGATAAGCGGTACCGAGGCAATATTTAGGCTTGTAGTTGTCCATGATCCAGAGAGTGAGGTCAAGAGCATGGGTGCCTATATCGATAAGCGGACCGCCGCCCTGCTCATATTCGTTGAGGAAAACGCCCCATGTCGGAACCGCGCGGCGGCGGATCGCAATAGCGCGGGCATAATAGATATCTCCGAATGTGCCGTCAATAGCTTCCTTCTTTAAATAGAGCGAATCGGGACGCTGACGGTTTTGATAACCAATGGTCAGTTTTTTACCGTATTTTTTGGCGGCGTCGACCATCTTTTTGCCTTCTTCGCTGTTGATAGCCATCGGCTTTTCGCACATAACATGCTTGCCTGCCGCGAGAGCGTCGCAGGTGATAACGCTGTGCGAGCGGTTAGGAGTAAGAACATGGACTACATCGATAGTTTTATCTTCAAGCAGCTCGCGATAATCGGTGTATACTTTTGCTTTTGGAGTGCCATATTGTTTTGCGGCTTTAGCTGCCTTTTCCTCGATTAGATCGCAGAAAGCAACCATTTCAGCTTCCGGAACCTTGGCGAGAGAAGGCATGTGTTTACCGTTTGCAATACCGCCGCATCCGATAATACCGATTCTTGTTTTTGCCATAATAATATCCTCCGAGAAATTATATTCTTTACCATATTATATCCTACAATCAAACCAATGTCAAGAAGAATTTATAAATTTCTAACGCTCATCGACAAAGATGAACAGTATATATAGTTATACGACATATATGGAGAGAATTAATGGTGTTATTGTATAATTGTTTCTTTTCTCGGAAAAAAGCTTGTTTTACCGCTTTCATATACTCGCGACTGTAAAATTACAATGAATTTTAAGGTTAATCCATTGTTAAATATTGATGTAAAAGATTGACATTGAGCCAAAAAAGTGTTATACTCAATAGGAATAAAAACTTTTATAATGGTATCGTCGTCAGATAATAATTAATAACGGCAGATATCAAAGGTGTATTTATGCTTGATATAACCGCAAAGGTGATAGAAAATCGTCTGCTTAGCGAAAAGGGAAGGATCTATTCGCTTACACTCGATTCTCCGGAGCTTTCAAAGGACTGCTTGCCCGGGCAGTTTTATGAAATTAAAGTCGGGGGACTTGACAGCCGCTTTCTTTTGAGACGACCGTTCAGCGTTGCGTTTTGTGATGACAAGACAGTTACCATAAGATATAATGTTGTCGGAGCGGGAACCGAATGGATGAGCGGGATAACACCCGGTCAGATGCTCGATGTATTAGGCCCGCTCGGCCGCGGCTGGCCTGTTGATAAAACTAAAAAAACTTTGCTTGTCGGAGGAAGTACCGGCATATTTTCGGTACTCGGAGCCGCGTCACATCTCGGAGATAAATCTCGCGCAGTGCTCGGATTTCGTTCGTGTGATTTAGTCAATTCAGTTGAAGATTTTAAAGCATTCGGCGTGCCTGTTTCGATTATAACAGAAGACGGCAGTTCCGGCAGAAAAGGTTTGGTAACCGAGCTTGTAAAAGAAGAGCTTGATAAAAATGAATACGATACGGTGTTTATTTGCGGCTCTACTCTTATGATGAAAAGCGTTGCGGAACTCCTAAAAGATTACGACGTTGATTGCTATGTTTCCATTGAGGAAAGAATGGCATGCGGCGTCGGCGCCTGTATGGGCTGCGTCGTAAAAATTAAAGCCGACAACGAACAGGGCTGGGAATACAAGCGCGCCTGCGCCGAAGGACCGGTATTTAACGCCGCAGAGGTGATCTGGTGATGGAAAATACAAAAAAAGTTGACATGACAGTCGACATCGCCGGTATTAGACTTAAAAATCCGGTTATGACCTCCTCCGGTACCTGCGGTTACGGCAGAGATTATTTAGATATCTGGTCGCCTGCCGAGCTTGGCGCAATAATGGTTAAAGCCGTCTCGATCGAACCGAGAAACGGTAACCCTCCGCCGCGAATAGCTGAGATACCGTCAGGTGTCTTAAACTCGATAGGTCTGCAGAACCCAGGCGTCAGGCATTTCATTGAAACCGATCTGCCATGGCTTAAGAGTATCGGCGCAACTGTAATTGTCAATGTTGTCGGATATACCGCTGACGATTACGCCGCTTGTGTTGAGCTGCTCGATGAAACCGACGCGGATATGATTGAGCTTAATATATCATGTCCCAACGTCGCTGGTAAGCCGATAGGCGCCGATGCCAAAGCAACCGAGACATTAACGAACCAAATCAGAAATATCACAAAAAAACCGATAATAATTAAACTCAGTCCTAATGTAACGTCAATAACCGAGATAGCCCTTGCGGCGGAAGCCGGAGGAGCCGACGCGGTATCGCTTATCAACTGTCCGATGGGAATGCGGATAAACATAAATACAAGAAAACCTATGTTGGCAAACATTACCGGCGGTATGTCCGGTCCCGCAGTCTTTCCGCTGGCGCTCAGAATGGTCTGGCAGACGGCAAATGCCGTTAATATATCGGTAATAGGCGGGGGCGGTATCGTTAAATGGGAGGACGCCGTCGAGATGATGATGGCAGGAGCCGACGCAGTATTTATCGGCGCCGGGCTGTTTTACGATCCGGCGTCACCGCTTAAGGTTATTGAGGGACTTGAAAAATATTGCTGTGACAATAACCTCTCGAATGTCAACATGATAACCGATTCGCTTATTACCGACAGATGATATATTTTTCTTTGAAAATAAAATGAAGCCGCAGGAATCTCGTATGAATCGCTTAGGTTCGGTTATAGCGGCGGTATCTACTCCGCCGGGAAAGGGCGGTATCGCAGTAATAAGAATTTCGGGTCGGGGAGCCGCTGAGATAGCGGATAAAGTCTTCTTTCCGAAAAACAAAAAGCCTTTCTCAGCTCAAACGGCAAGAATCGCCGTATACGGCGATATAAAAAGCGAAGAGGGGATTATAGACGACGGCATTGCGATATATTTTCCGGCGCCAAATTCATATACCGGAGAAGATACTGTAGAAATATCCTGTCACGGCGGAGTTCTGCTCACAGAGCTGGTGCTTGAAGCGGTTTTTACCGCCGGAGCGCTTCCCGCGGAACCGGGTGAATTTACAAAGCGCGCTTATATTTCAGGCAAACTGGGACTGATAAAAGCCGAATCGGTAATCGATCTTATCGAAGCGGAAAGTCGTGAGAGCGTAAAACTTTCTTCCTCTCAGTCGAGAGGTGTTTTGAGCGAAAAGATAGATGCTATCTACAATGAAATGAAACAACTGCTCAGTTCGATATACGCCTATATCGACTTCCCGGATGAAGATCTTACCGATGTCCCGGGCAGCGAGCTTCTATCAAGACTGAAAGATATCCGCGACGAAGTAGACGCTCTTGCATCAACCTGGAAAACCGGACGCGCGATAAAAGACGGCATCTCCGCCTGCATCGCCGGCAAACCGAACGTCGGCAAATCGTCACTTCTTAATGCTCTTTTGGGTTATGACCGCGCAATCGTTACCGATATCGCCGGAACGACCCGAGATATTGTATCAGAAAAAGTCAATCTCGGGCGCGCTTCTCTCAAGCTCTCAGATACTGCCGGAATTCATAAGGCTGAAGACGTCGTTGAGCGCATAGGCGTTGATCGCGCAGTAGAGGAGCTTGAAAAATCGGAACTTATAATAGCTGTTTTCGACGGATCAAAACCACTTGATTCGGCAGATACCGAATTTGCTTCCCATATCAGGGCGGCAAGAAAGAGAAATCCGCTGACACAAGTCATCGCAGTAATAAACAAAAGCGATCTGCCCGCTGTTTTCAAAGATTCAGAGATAAAAGACCTTATCGAAGACGCCGAAACGCTGAGACTCAGCGCATGCAGCGGCGACATAAAGCCGCTTGCGGATTTAATCGACCGAATGTTTACCGACGGCTCGCTTGATCTTTCAAATGACGCTATTATTTCAAACGCTCGCCAGTATGCCGCTCTGGTTCGCGCCCGTGCAGATATTGAAAATGCGGTTGAATCTCTTAAAAGCGGTTTTACTCAGGATATAGCCGGGCTTGATGTAGAGCATGCGATGTCAAATATATCCGAAATAGACGGACTTTCAGTATCCGAAGATATTGTCGACGATATATTCAGCCGCTTCTGTGTCGGAAAATAGATAATTCGAATAACCCTAAAAAAATGGAAACAAAACGCTTCCAAAAAAACGACGGCGGATTTATCTGCGCTCATTGCGGGCGCGATGTGCCTCCGCTCAAAACAACTTCACGCGATCATTGCCCTTATTGTCTGTGGTCGATTCACATTGATATAAATCCCGGAGACCGCGCCTGCGGCTGCCTGGGTCAGCTTGAGCCGATGACGGCTTATCCGGATTCGAAAAAAGGGTATGTAATCGTATATCGATGCCAAAAGTGCGGTGAGGTTCGGAAATGCCGCGCTGCGCTCAAGGGAAACGAGCCGGATGATCTCAATCTTATAATCGAACTGACATCTGAACAGTTCCCATACCAGGGACATAAATGAAATAAGCCGGCATAAAGTCGGCAAGAAAATATGGATTCAAACAGACATATTATAATAATGCGGGTTGATAACAAGCCCGGAGTGCTTTCAAGGATTGCCGGACTTTTCACTCGCCGCGGCTACAATATCGACAGCCTCGTCACCGGCCCGACGGAAGATCCCGACGTTTATCACATGACTATAACCGTTATCGGCGAGCGTGAAATAATCGATCTGCTTATCAGACAGCTTGGGCGGGTTATGGAGGTAGTCGAAGTATTCTGCGCCGACAGCGATGATTATGTCACTTCCGAGCTTATGCTGCTTCGCGTAAGCTGCCCGCTTTCAAAGCGGCCGGATATGCTGAAGTTAACCGAAATAGTCAAGGTTGACGTAGCGGCAGTTAACAGCGATTCAATGGTGCTTAGGGTAATAGGAGACGACTTAAGGCATCGCACCGTAATTGAAGCCTTTCGCGAGTTTGGAATTGAGCGGATTATACGCTCAGGACCGGTTTCGATTGAGATTTAATCATTAGTCTTCAAAAAGTAAGTATAATATGCGATGATTTTTCGTTCGACTCCGCCGTGTTCATAATCGGGAGCCGTAAGAATAACACCCTCGAGGCTCAGTAGTTCGGAAGCTTGAAGCTCGTCTACCTTTGCTCGGAACACGATATCCGACGAGGAAAAGACGATGAATTCGTCGCCGCGGACTATGAGAGCGCCGCTGTGACCGATAACGATATCGGTATTTTCGAGACGTTCGGTGACATATTTTATGGTGCGGCCGTTAAGCTTTCGGGCCATTTCGCGGTTGTAAGCTACACTGCCGGGTTTTGGTTTGAAAAAGCGGTTTCTGATTTTCCTGAACATATCGACTCCTTAGGGTAGAAGACAAATCAAAGCTTTATATATATAATACCTTATTATTAAACAAAAATCAATACCAATACAAGTTTTTATATTTAGTATGGGAGGAAATTTATGCTTCCACTGGATAAACTCGATGCCGAAGCCAGGGACGGTTTCAGTCATCGGGGCGTCGATTTAGACGAGCTGGATGTTTGTGTCGAGCTTGATCTTGACGTAAAAGGAAACTTCGGTACCACATGGCTTGCCGTAAACAAAAATAAGATGCTGTTTTACGCAATGAGCGTAACATCCGACGCAGAAACAGTTTACCGCACAAAGAAGGCCGAAGCGAAAGCAAAACGCAACAAAAAAGACTCTGACGAAGAAGAAGAGAAAGAAGCCGTCGGTTTATTCCGAAAAGGATATTTCAACGAATACGACTGGAATAATCTTTCTAATCTATATGTTGACAACTATGTCTCTTCGAACCGTGTGCTCGGCAGGTTAGGGAAGGAACTCGAGGAGCCGAAAGACGATGCCGAGCGTGAGAAAATCGAATCGGAACCGGACATGCGCCAGACTATTACCTTGGCGTATTCTACAAACGCACGCAAACGTCAGCTTTTTGCATTTCTTGACATTGTTGCGCGTTTGAAAAAGGGCGAAGAAGTTAAAGATGACGACCCGATATTCGAACAGTTTCAGCAGAAATGCCCGAAATGCGGTAATGTTTATAAAGACCAGAATCGTAAAATCTGCGATACTTGTACCAACCAGTCTGCAGTAATAAGACGGCTGCTTAAGTATTTCACTTCGTTTAAGCTTCAACTTGCAATAGTGGTGTTCTGTATGTTTGCAACGTCAGGCATCAGTCTGCTTTCGCCTATAGTTAACGGTCAATTCCTTTATGATCAGGTAATCGCGAAGCCCGGTATTGTCAACGGCAGAGAGGTCGGTACTCTCCACAGCGAAAAGTGGGTATTAATTGCTGTCGGAATTATCTTTTTTATGGCGCTGCTTTCGCTTGCCATATCTATTCTGCAAAACCGCACAAACGCCCATCTGTCGACTCAAGTCGCGCTTAATATGAAGCTTGACATCTTCACATCAATGCAAAAGCTGTCCCTTTCCTACTTCAACAATAATCAGACCGGACGTCTTATAACAAGAGTAAACTATGACGCCGACAGAATCCGCGCATTCTTTATAGACGGTGTACCAAACCTTATTATAAACGGAGTTAACTTCATCGGTCTCACTATCTTCCTCTTTATGATGAATTGGCAGCTTACGCTTATAGTATTTATCCCGGTACCGCTTGTTGTTCTGATGTTTAAATTCATGCTTCCCAAGCTTTGGAGAATGTATACAAAGCTTTGGCGGCGCTCCTCCTCGCTCAACGCGATGCTCGGCGACTCGCTTACCGGCATTCGTGTCGTCAAAGCATTCGCAAAAGAAACCGATGAGACCAACCGTTTCTACGGATATGCGCATAAACATTACGAAGCCTCGCTTCAGCTAAATATGGTCTCGCTCATGATCTTCCCGGTTATCGGTCTGCTGATTGCTTTGTCAAGTAAGGCGATCTGGGGCTTTGGCGGATTCCAAGTTATGAACGGCTATATGACATACGGTCAGTTTATAACATATTTTGGTTATCTGGGCATGATTTTCGGACCGCTTAACTTCTTTACTAACTTTTCGAATATGCTTACCGATACTATGAACTCAGCGCAGCGTATGTTCGAGGTTATTGACGCGGTTCCCGAAATAATCGACGCTCCCGACGCTGTCGTAATAGAGCGCATGGATGGCGAAATCGAATTCAAGAAGGTATGCTTCCATTATGCTCCGAATCGTCCTATTCTCAAGGATATGACTTTCCATATTAAAGCCGGAGACCAGGTTGGTCTCGTTGGTCATACCGGAGCCGGAAAGAGTACCATAGCAAACCTGATAAGTCGTCTTTATGACACGATAAGCGGTTCAATTACGATTGACGGCGTTAATGTAAAACAAATAAAAGGCGAATCGATGCGAAAGAACATCGCCATTGTTTCGCAGGAAATATATCTGTTCAGAGGCACCATAGCCGACAATATCCGTTACGCCAAGCCTGACGCAACCATGGACGAGGTTATCGCCGCTGCGAGAGTAGCCTCTGCGCATGATTTCATTCTGTCTCTGCCGGAAGGATATGAGACAATTGTCGGAACCGGCTCCCGGTCGCTTTCCGGTGGAGAAAGACAGCGCGTCTCAATCGCCCGCGCATTGCTGCTTGATCCGACAATACTTATCCTTGACGAAGCGACCGCCGCCATGGATACCGAAACAGAGCGCCTTATACAGGACGCGCTCGACAAGCTGGTAAAGGGAAGGACTACAATAACCATCGCTCACCGGCTGTCAACTTTAAAGGAATGCAATTACCTGTATGTGATTGATAACGGCGAAATCGCTGAAGAAGGTACCCATTCCGAGCTTATCGAAAAGAAGGGCACATATTACAGACTTTATACCCTTCAGACCCAGGCTATGCGCAAAGTGCTTCAGGGAATGTAACAGGGAGGATAAAAAAGTGGCTGACAAAGAAAACAAAAATAACGAAAAAAACATGTCCTCAGAAGATTTAAAGGACAAAGAAGAGCAGCTTTCAGCTGATCTGTCTGACAAAGATAAGAAAGATAAGACAGACGACGACAGCAAAAAAGATGAGGCGGCAAAAGACTCATCGGATGAAAAGGCTGTAATTAAGACTTCCAATGGTGAGAAGACAGATAAAAAGACCGATATAGATGAAGACAAAGAACTTCTGGAAGAGGACGACGCCGGCGACCTTATTCTTGAGAACCGTCGCGAGTCGGTTCCGCTAAACACCGACAATGCTATATTTACAAGATCAAAAGGAAACCTGATCTCTCTTGAGCTGCAGAAACCTGACGGCACAACGGAATTCTTTGAGCGTGTAGTGATTATGCGCGCCTTTCCGATATCAAATCCGGATGAGTTTCTCTCGGTTCGTGAACCTGACACAAAGCGCAAGGGACGTGGAAATGAGATTGGTATGATCCGTCACATAACTGATTTTGACGATAATACGCAGAAGCTTTTTCTCGAAGAGCTCGACCGCCGTTATTTCTCACCGAAACTAATAAAAATCATTTCAGTGAAGGATAAATTCGGTTATCTATATTGGGATGCCGAAACCTCTTCCGGAAATGTGACTTTCATTATGAACAACCCCTTCTCGAATATCCGTGTTCTTGATGACGGACGCATAATAATGCACGACATTGACGGAAATGTCTTTGAAATTCCGGATCCCCAAAAGCTTGACGCTCAAAGCTATAGGAAGATAGAGATATATCTGTGATGACTAAGAACCGGAGGAAAGAAATCAGATATGAAACTGATGTATGATCTTCCGGCCGATGATAAGGCCGCATTTGATGCGGCAGTCGGATCGGATGAAAAACTGATGTATTGCCTGCCTTTTACGATTCATGAAAACAAATTTGTTAAAGGTTATATGGCATTCACCAACAAAACAATGTATAAGCTGCTGAACGGAGAGTTGCTCGGTACCTGGCCGATTATAGGCAGCACTGACTTCAAAACCGAAGTTATGTACGGCTGCTGCGGCTTTTATGCAAAAGTTGACGGTGCTACCACCCTTATTTGCCAGTTTGTTTCCGGCCGCGATTTGCCTCGGTATGCCGTTATTGTAAAAGCTTGCGAGATACTGAACGAGCAAAAAGACGAAAATAAAGAACCTACCCCGATTACAAACAGCACTCCGGAACGCTTCTGTCCCGAATGCGGACATCCATATATCAATGCGACGACTATCTGCCCTTATTGCATGGATAAGAAAGAGATATATAAGAAACTCTTTGCCATGACAAAGGGTATTCGACTGATGATGAGCTTTCCGTTTCTGGTCGCCATCTTTAGCGTTTTATTCCAGTTCGTTGTACCGTATATTGAAGGACAAGCAATCGACAAATATATTAACCCTTCTTCGGGTGTATCCGGACCGTTAAGCGGATTTATATCTATTGTTATCGCGATCGTTTCCATTGACCTTTTCCAACGCGCTCTCGGCGTTCTTCAGGGGCGTTTCTCTGCAATCGCGGGTAATAAATTTACCCTGATGCTGAAAACAGTACTTTACGAAAAGCTTCAGTCACTGTCACTTGCCTCGCTTCAGCGTCGAACCACAGGAGATTTAATGGGGCGAGTCAACAATGACACCAGCGTTATGCAGGGGTTCGTTACAAGCCAGCTGCCGACATATTTTATTCAAGTTGTAACTTTCCTTGTTTCGTTACCGGTACTGGCAATAATGAATTGGAGGATTTGCCTTTTCATCTTTGTGCCCATACCGCTTGTGATATTCATAACAAGCAAGGTTTGGGATTTCGTAAGAAGCCGCAACCTGAAGTTGTGGGTGCTGTCGACTCGAACCGGCTACCTGCTTCACGATATATTAAACGGTATCCGAGTTGTAAAAGGCTTCGGAACGGAAGAGTATGAAATTACCCGTTTCAAGGAATCGTCGATAAAATCTTCGGGACAGAGCGAATCCAACGCAAAAATCTTTGACACCATCTTCCCGTTGCTTGGTCTTCTCATCCGGATAGGGTCATATTTCATACTACTTTATGGTTATATGATGATCTTCCGCGGAAAGATGGAACTTGGTTTTCTGCATCAGATAAACAGTTATGCCAATATGGTATACGCCCCGCTGATGTATATAACCTTTATACCGCGTAATATATCTAACTTCCTGACTTCAGCCTCAAAGGTGTTTGAGATACTTGAAGAAGAACCGGAAGTTAAGGATATCGGTCTTCCTCTCGATATCTCGATAGAGGGCGAGATCGATGTAAATAATATCACTTTCGGTTATCAGAGCTACAACCCGGTGCTTGAAAATGTATCGGTGCATATTGAACCGGGGGAGATGATAGGAATTGTCGGGCATTCCGGTTCCGGAAAGTCCACTCTTATCAACCTTATTATGCGTCTGTATGACGTTAACGAAGGCGAGATATTGATAGACGATGTCAATATCAAAGATATATCGCAGACAGCGCTGCGTTCGCAGATGGGCGTCGTATTGCAGGAGACTTTCCTGTTCTCAGGTACCGTTCAGGACAACATTCGCTATTCAAAGCCTTTTGCCACAGAAGAGGAGGTTATCCGCGCCGCAAGAGCTGCTAACGCACACGACTTTATCGTAAATCTCCCGGAAGGATATAATACCCTTGTCGGTGAGAAAGGGTATTCCATGTCAGGCGGAGAGCGTCAGCGTATCGCTATCGCTCGCGCAATAATCCATGACCCGAAGATACTTATCCTTGACGAAGCGACCGCTTCGCTTGACACCGAAACGGAAAAGCTTATTCAGGACGCGATGGTTAAGCTGGTTAAAAACCGCACTACTCTTGCCATAGCTCACCGCCTGTCAACCCTGCGTAACGCGGATAAGCTGCTTGTTCTCGACCACGGAAGAGTCGCTGAATTCGGTACCCATTCGGAACTGCTTGCCAATAAGGGCATCTACTGGAAGCTTGTTATGGCGCAGCGTAAGATGTCTCAGGATGTCGAACGTACTCAGGCTGAAAAACACGCCGAAAAGCAGTTAGCTTCCGCAGCAGCTAAATAAACATTAAAAAACAATAGAGGGTTTAAGGAAATGATCCTAAACCCTCTTTTTTGTTTCAATAATCAGTTTTTAAGGCTGTGTATAGGCGCTGGGATGCGTCCGCCGCGGTTTATGAATTTAGATGGTGAGCTTGTATTAACCGCAATTACCGGAGCTTCGCCCAATAGTCCGCCGAAGCATACTCTGTCACCGACCTGCTTTCCGAAAGCAGGGATAAGGCGGACAGCAGTTGTTTTGTTATTTACGACTCCGATTGAAATCTCATCGGCTATTATACCGCAGATTACATCTTCGGGAGTATCATATGATATCACTATCATGTCAAGACCGACAGAACAGACCGCGGTCATCGCCTCCAGCTTTTCGAGTGTAAGCACACCGCAGCTTACGGCGTCAATCATTCCCGCGTCTTCTGAAACCGGAATAAAGGCTCCGGAAAGTCCGCCCACATGGCTTGATGCCATTACTCCGCCCTTTTTGACTGCATCATTAAGCATTGCAAGGCAGGCAGTAGTGCCGTGTGCGCCGCATTTTTCAAGTCCCATTTCCTCAAGTATCAAGGCAACGGAGTCGCCGACTGCAGGAGTCGGTGCAAGCGAAAGATCAACAATTCCAAACGGGATATTCATCCGTTTTGATGCGTCGTGCGCTACAAGCTGACCCATACGGGTAATCTTAAAAGCGGTGCGTTTGATTATATCGGCGAGCTCGGATAAATCACAATCCCCTGCGTGTTTAACAGCCGCAGCAACAACTCCGGGACCGGAAACGCCTACATTGATACAGCAGTCACCTTCGCCGATACCATGGAAAGCACCGGCCATAAAGGGGTTGTCATCGGGAACGTTTGCAAATACAACGAACTTGGCGCAGCCTATAGAATCTTGTTCTCTTGTTAGATAAGCCAGCTCTTTGATGGTTTTTCCGCAGTGTCTTATCGCATCCATATTGATTCCGGCTTTTGTTGATGCGACGTTCACAGAAGAGCAGACAAAATCAGTCTCGCTAAGCGCCTGAGGGATTGAATTTATCAGCGCGCGCGCTTGAGAGGTGTAACCCTTTTGAACCAGCGCTCCGTATCCTCCGATAAAGTTAATCCCGAGCGATTTCGCGGCGCGGTCGAGAGTTTTAGCGACTTTGATATAGCCGTCGCTCGTAAGCCGTCCGCCGATAAGCGAAATCGGAGTTACCGAAACGCGCTTGTTGATTATCGGTATACCGTATTGCTTTTCAATATCTTCGCCGGTTTTTATAAGATTTTCCGCCGTCCTGTTTATCTTGTCGTAAATTCGGCTGCACAGGATGTCTGCATCGTCCGAAACACAGTCGAAAAGAGAAATTCCGACGGTGATTGTTCGAATGTCGAGATTCTCCTCCCGTATCATGTTAATTGTTTCAAGAATATCCTCAGTGTTGAAGTTTATCATTTTCACACCTCGAGATCAGATACGGTGCATTGCGTTGAAGATATCTTCGTGCATTGTGTGGATTTCAAGACCGGAGCTGTGACCGAGTTCGGTCATACGATCGACAAAAGCGGTGAAGGGAATAGTGATTTTATCGATATCGACAAGCATTATCATCGCGAAATATTCCTTTAAAACCGACTGAGATATGTCTATAATATTAACATCAACATCGGCGCAGGCGGTCGCAACCTTTGCGATGATTCCCATGCTGTCGCGTCCGGTAACCGTAATAATGGCTTTCATTGTTTTTCCCCCTGTATTGTTGTATCTATAATATTATACTATTTGATGTTTTAAGACAAGCGTTTTTTGTAAATTCTAATATTCCGCGCTTAATTGTCAAACATATCTGATCGGGTGAAAATTGTAAGTTAAATGTATTGAAATGTTAATCATAGTGTGTTATAATTATAACAAATGAAATGCCGAGCTTATGTTAGAATTTAAAATCTGAGGTTTCTAAAATGCAGAACGAGATATCACTAAATACCGCGGAACACCGGGTAAGGAAAAAAGTACAGGGAAAATACAGGTGGCAGCGAATCGGGGTACGGTTCGGACTTATAGCGTTTCTTTTTATCCCTTTTCTGCTCAGCATGATTAAAATAGGAGATGTGCAGTTTACCTTCATGCTATGGACTATTCCGCTGTTTGTCTTTGTAGACGGCTTTATACTCAGACATCTTTTCAGATATGTTGATATTGAGTATGAATATACTGTAGTATCAGGAGAGCTGCGCGTTGATATAATTTACGGTAACGCGCGACGCAAAGAGTGGCTGGTATTAAAGTTTGCCGATATGAGCGCCATTGCGCCGTATAAGGATCAGTATAAGACGGCAGCTGAAGATCCCTCAATTAAAAATATTTATGACGCAACCTCATCAATTGATTCACCTGACTGCTATTACTGCCTTTTCACCGATGAAAATAACGAGAAAAGCGTCCTGTTTTTTGATGCAACAACAAAGATTCTTAAACAGGCCAAACTGTTTAACGCAATAACCGTATTAAGCGACGTCACCTACTGAATGATGTAATGGAGATGTCACCAATGGGGCGGACAGAAAACTTAAAGGCGTCAACATACACCAAAGCTTATATAGATTTACTAAGACTTCGGAACAATTACAGTATAATCAAATCAATAACCCGCAGCCGTATAATGTGCGTTGTAAAAGCCGATGCATACGGTCATGGCGCTGTCAAGTGCGCGCAAGCGCTTTATAAAGCCGGCGCAAGAGACTTTGCGGTTGCTCATATAGACGAGGCTGTTGAGATCCGAAACGCTCTCGGTCCGGACTGTATTGTAATGATAATAGGTTCTGCCGACCCGTCATATGCCGGACTTCTCTTAGAAAATGATATTACGATAAGTCTTTATTCACTTGAATACGCCAAACGGTTTGACGGAACACTATTAAATGGGCGAATAAAAGCCCATATAAAGGTTGATACCGGTATGAACCGCATCGGATTCAGACCCGACAAAGACGGAGCGGCAGATGCCGTGGCGGCATCAAGACTGCCGTTCTTTGAAATAACCGGCGTCTTTTCCCATCTCGCACGCGCCGATGAGACAGGGAATCCGATGACCGATCTTCAGATAAATAAATTCAAATCTTTCACAGCTTCACTTGAGAGCCGCGGCGTATCGACCGGGATAAAACACATATCCGCAAGCTCTGCTATTTTAGAGAGCCGAGATGCCCGCTTTGACATGGTTCGCCCGGGGGTTATGCTTTATGGTATGCAGCCTTCAGATAATATGCAGCCTATATCCGCGCTTGGTTTCAAACCGGTATTGAGCTTAAAAAGCCGGATAATCAATATTCACAGAATAAGTGCCGGAGAAAGTGTAAGCTACGGATCTACATGGACAGCGAAACGTGACACACTCGTCGCAACGCTGCCTTTGGGATACGGCGACGGTTTTATACGTGCTTATTCGGGAATGACGGTTGAAATAAAAGGAGAAAAACGCCCGATTATAGGGCGGATATGTATGGATCAGTGTATGGTTGACGTAACCGGACTTGATGTCAATTTATTCGACGAAGTCGGGATAATCACAGACACCAATCCCATTGAAGACTTCGCCCGCAAAGCGGGAACGATAACCTATGAATGCAGCTGCCTTTTAAACTCAAGAATTCCGCGTATTTATATTTGACCCGGTATTTTGTTCATTTTGAAATTATGAGAGGAAATATTTAAATTATGTTTTCATTCCTATCCCTTCGCAGCAGAATTCCTGTTCTGATATTAGCCTGCGCCGTATCTGCCTCTGTCCTGCTTTTCGCCGGTTCATGCGGTACCAAAGACCCTTCGACGATAGATACCGGAGATGGTTCGGTACTTTCTTATGCTTTTGAATTGGAACCATTTATCAAGGTTGGGAAATATAAAGGCATCGAAATAGTTCTTGATCCGATCAATATAACCGACGAACAGGTCGATCAAAAGATTGCCGAAAACCTTGAAAATGCAGCCGAATATGATCAGGTCACGACCGGAACTGTCAAAAGCGGAGATACCGTTGTCGTGGATTATATCGGAGAAATCGACGGTGAGGAGATTGAAAACGGCTCTGTGAATAATATGAGTATTAGCGTAGGTTCGGGAAAATTCATGGATGAGTTTGAGGATGCTTTGATAGGTCATTCGATAGGTGAAACAGTAAGCCTGGATATAGCTTATCCCGATGATTATCAAGTTGCTGAGGTAGCCGGCAAAACAATTACATTTACCGTGACACTCAAAGCCTTTCTTATTCGTAATGTACCTGAGCTGTCCGATGAATGGGTATACGAAAATACCGATGCTTCAACGGTAGCCGAGTGGAAAGCTCTTGTCAAACAGCAGCTGGAAACTAAGGCTGATTATGAACAGGAATCACAAAAGTCGGATATGGTGTGGGAAAAAATAATGGAAGGGTCAGAGGTGCTATATTATCCGGAAGGACCGATGAAGTATTATAATGACAATTACATTAAGTATTATAAAGACCTCGCCGAGTCAAGCGGTCAGACTATTGAGGATTATCTGGCTCAGTATAATATAAACTATGAACAATTCATAAATGATGCGAAGACCAACGCCGAGCTTAGCGTGAAAACCGACCTCGTATTTCATTATATCTGCGAGAAGGAAAAGATTTCCATATCCGAAACCGAGTATCTGACAAAAGCAAATGAATTTTTCGAGGTATATTATAAAAATAACTACGAGTCCTTCGAAGACTTCGTCAATGATTACGGCGTAAACACAATTAAGCTCTCCGTATTGTATGAAAAGATGCTTACCTGGCTGGTTGAAAACGCAGTGTTTGCAACTGCGGAATAAAGCGGAATGAAGCAGAATGAAAAGGAAAATATAAGACAATAATGGAACAGTATAAGAGAGATTTTATCGATTTTATGGTAAGCTGCGGAGTTCTTACTTTTGGAGATTTTTTGACAAAATCAGGACGAAAGACACCTTATTTCATAAATACCGGAAATTACAAAACCGGATCTCAGCTTAATCGTCTCGGACATTATTACGCCCGCTGTATTTATGATACCGTCGGAGATAAATTAGACCTGCTTTTCGGACCCGCGTATAAAGGAATCCCGTTAGCGGTAGCCGCTTCCTCCGCGCTTTATGAAGATTATAACCTTGATGTAGGATATTGCTTCAACCGAAAGGAAGCGAAAGATCACGGTGAGGGCGGCAGTTTGGTCGGCGCAAAGCCCGATAACTCTTCAAGAGTTGTCATAATCGAGGATGTTATTACAGCCGGAACTTCAATTCGTGAAACGATACCGCTTATCAAGGCGATTGCTCCCGAAGCCGAGATCAGGTATGAGTTTATTTCGGTGGACCGGATGGAGAAGGGAATTGCCGGAAAAACCGCGAAGGCTGAAATCAAAGAAGAATTCGGCATCGAAGTCACCGCAATAGTAACGGTAAAAGATATAATCGAACATATGTCGGATAAAATCGACGTCGAACCGATTAAGCGCTATATGGAACAATATTGCGAATAATAAAATAAAGCACACGAAAGTATATTCCCCGTGTGCTTTTTTCAGTTAAGCGCCGCAATATTTGAGTTCAATTTGTGTTGAATCTCTTTTCCGAGCAATTTGTTTTCGGGCTTTTCAAGTTTTGGATCATAAGCAAGCAATTCGCGAGCAAGGTTCATCGCAAGATATAGAGTTTCCGTATCCGTCGATAGGGTAAGTCCAAAGTCGCTAATGCCATGCTGCATGGCACTTCCGTCTCGGCGCGGAAGAAATTCGCCCGGTCCTCTCATATTAAGGTCAGTTTCGGCAATCTTAAAGCCGTCATTCGTTTCCTTCATAATATTCAGTCGCCTGACTGCCGTCTCGCTTTTTGTGTCTGAAACAAGTACGCAATATGATTTCAGCTTACCGCGTCCGACTCGTCCGCGAAGCTGGTGGAGCTGAGAAAGTCCGAATCTCTCTGCGTTTTCAATTATCATAAGCGTCGCGTTCGGCACATCGATTCCAACCTCTATAACTGTCGTTGCGACAAGTACCTGCGTCTCTCCCGATGCAAAGGAACTCATCACCCGGTCTTTTTCTGCAGAGCTCATTTTGCCGTGAAGTATTCCGATTTTTAACTCCGGCAATTCTTCTTGAAGTGTCTGCCCATATCTGACAGCAGATTTCAGCTCGCCTAAGCCATCGCGAGGGCTATCTATACTTTCCGGAAAGGGGATTATATCGCCACCGACCAAATCTTCTTCTGATAGTTCATCAGTTAGCGTTCCTACCGCTGGACAAATCACATAAACCTGCTGTCCTTCCGCAGTCAGCTTTTTGATAAATGATATTAGCCGTTCATGATAGCCGGAATTTACCACAAAAGTATCGACTTTCTGTCGTCCTGGAGGAAGTTCATCTATAGCAGAAGATTTAAGGTCTCCGTAAATGATTAAAGCCAGCGTTCTCGGAATCGGCGTCGCGCTCATGACGAGTATGTGCGGTGATATGTCGTGTAAGGTCTGTTGAGTTAATGTGCTGCGCTGCCGAACTCCGAAGCGGTGCTGTTCATCGGTTATCGTAAGTCCGAGTCGTTTGAATCCGACTCCTTCGGATAACAGAGCGTGTGTACCGATGCAAACATCTATATCGCCGCCTTCAATTCCATGATATATAATCTTTTTCTGTGATGGCTTGACTGAACCGGTAAGGAGCGCGGTTTTAATTCCTGCTTTTGCCAGCATTGGTTCGATATTTGAGTAATGTTGAGCCGCCAAAACCTCGGTCGGGACGAGGAAAGCCGTCTGCCAACCGTTTTTTGCCGCCATATAAGCCGCCGCAACGGCGCAAACGGTCTTTCCGGAACCTACATCGCCGTATATAAGCCGATCCATACGATTACCAGAGCTTAAATCTGCTGAGATGTTCGAAATTGCCTTTTTTTGAGCACCGGTAAGCGTGAAACTTAAAGACGAGGCAAACTCATCGGCAAGTTGTTTTGTTTTTTTGAATACCGCGACATTATGCTCAAAATTTCTATTATCAGTTTTTATAGCCTCAATACAGAGAGCAAAGCTCAAGAGTTCACTGAAAACGAAATATCTTCTGCCTTTTTCAATATCCTCATAAGACTTGGGAAAATGAATAGCTCTTGCCGCTTCGATAAAGCTGCAAATTCCGGCTTTCCTGCGGATATATTCAGGAATCGTTTCGTAAAGGATTGGATTTCGCTCAAAGGAAGATATAACCCCTTCAATACAGGAAGCGGTGAATTTTTGTTTCAGCCCGGCTGTAAGAGGGTAAATAGGTACAAATTCCGGCAGCGGAATTCCTTCTTTATATGGTTCGAATATAGGAGAGTTTAAAGTCAGGCGATTGTTATATTTTGTAAGCTTGCCGTAAAAACGATATCTTGACCCCACTTCAAAGATGCGATCCCTTGAAAGATAAGGGCGATTGAAAAATACAACGCTTACCTTTCCGCTTTCATCAAATGCGTTGAACTTGGTTAAAGACATACGTTTTTGTCGGCTTATAGTCTCGGTTCGCGGGATTGTTCCGACAGTCAGGATAAAAGCCGAATTCTCTTCAAATTGCGCTTCCGAAAGCTTTTTCACATCACCTCGGTGCTGATAACCCCTGGGGAAATGCATTATGAGGTCCTTTGCGATGAAGATACCGAGTTTTTCAAACGCTGCTCTTCTGACCGGTCCTATTCCCTGGAGTTCGGATATCGGTGTGTCAGGACTTAACATTATATGTCCTCCTAAAGGGAAAGTGGTAAAATTCTTTTAAAATACCTTGATTGATTCTCGAAGTAATGGTATAATAATATATGTAATTGATTTGTGCAGAATAATGCGTTGGTATATATTCGCGTAAAAGAAAGGAAAAGTATATGGATAAGATTAAAACCGGATATGAAAACTTTAAAAACGCTTTTAATGAAAAGGTAGAATCCGATCAGCTCATGCTCCGCAATTCTTATAAGTTCGATCTCGCGCTAGTGCGGCGCAACAATCCGGACGATAAGATTATTGCTTTCTATGCAAACAGCGAAGAGAAAGAATTGCCTTTGCTCAAAGTTGCGGCTATTGCTGCTTCCATAAGCCTGGCGATATTGCTGTGGATCAAAATAGGCGAGCTTGTATTTAATATAAGGTATAAAAATCGCTTTAGGAGGTAAGTTTTCCGTATTCCGGCGACAAAGCACGAATTTGAGCTGTGATTTTGTGCATTTGAGATATAATATATTCTATATCATCGTCGGTGTTTTCATCTCCGAGCGAGAAACGGATAGATGAGCGTATTGTTTTTTCAGGCAACCCGATCGCTTTGAGAACATGAGACGGCTCATCCTTCGCCGCAGTACAAGCCGAACCGGCGGAAACGCATATGCCGGCAAGATCGAGCAGTAGAAGCAAACTTTCGGATTCGCAAAATTCAAACGACATATTCAAGTTACCGGCAAGCCTTTGCTCCATTGTGCCGTTTATTTGGCTGAACGGTATTTTATGCAGTTCTGAGGCAAGCCGGTCGCGCTTTTGTTTTAAACCGGCTTTGTCTTTCGATGCAGATGCCGCGTCTTTTATTGCCTGAGCAAGTCCGACTATATACGCTACGTTTTCGGTTCCTGCGCGCTGACCGCGCTCCTGAGCGCCTCCGTCGATATAGCGGCTTACCATACAACCAGTTTTGATATACAAAAGCCCTATCCCCTTAGGCGCGCCGATTTTATGTCCGGATATCGAAAGCATATCAACTCCGAGCCTGTCTAAATCAATCGGAATATTTCCCATCGCCTGTACGGCATCACAGAAAAAATCCGCTTTATGTCTGTGAGCAATCCGGGCAAGCTCTTTTACAGGCTCTATTGTTCCGATTTCGTTGTTAGCAAGCATACAGATCATTTGGATCGTATCAGGACGAACAGCCCGCTCAAATTCGTCAGGACAAATCAAACCGTCCCCGCAGCAGGGTTTTACAAGCGTCGCTTCGTATCTTTCGCTCTTCAGCGCAGCAATGGAATTCAGCACCGCATGATGCTCGATTTCAGTTGATACAATATGTCTGCCGCGATGCCGGTTCGCTCTTGCGTTGCCCTTTAATGCCCAATTTATAGCTTCGGTTCCGCCGGAGGTAAAATAAATCTCCGTCTCGCGGCAGTTGAGCGTATCGGCTATTGTTTTCTTTGCGTCTCTTACGGCTGCAGCCGCCTTTCTTCCGGGCGTGTGGAGGCTTGAAGGGTTTCCCCAGTTGTCGCGAAAATACGGCTCCATAGCCTTCATGACGCTTTCGGTGACTGCCGTTGTCGCGGCATGATCTGCGTAAACGAACTTTTTTTCCGACATAATATTGCCTCCAATCATCATAACCATTATAGCGCTAAAATTCAGTACATTCAAGTGCAAAGCGGTAAAATATCGGAGGTATCGGTTTATGAGTCCAAAAATATTCGAACGGGTTTCTCAGATTGTATTGAAAACTCGATATTTCAATAAAAGACGGCGCGCCCGACGCATCCTACGTTGTCAGGCGCGGTAACAATTTGTAAGATGGATAAAACAAAAAAACGTATTCTTTTCGTCGGGATCGGAATGTATCTCGGCGGTACCGAAAAAGCTTTTCTTTCTCTTGCGCGCAATATCGATTATTCATTATATGATGTCGATCTGTTGCTTGCAAAAAGGGAAGGCCCCCTTCTTGATGAGATACCAAAAGAAATAAATGTATATGAGCTGCCGGATTTTGGAGATATGTTTCTCTTGAGCTCTAAAAATACATATAAAATAATTTGGAATTCAATTATAAAAAAACATCCGGGCTCGGTTTTTCTTATCTTCTCATATTTTATAAGACTGTTGTTCTCAAAAACCCAAAGGCAGTCGATTGCGACCCGAATGTGGATAGACTTGATGCAAAGATATGCCCCGGAATTTGAAAACGGCTTTTACGACGCCGCGATAGCTTTCTGGGGAGATCGCGCCATGTTTTATATGGTTGACAAGGTTAAAAACGCCGGTAAATATATAACTTGGCTGCACTTCGATTATGGAAACCCGAAACGGGATGACAACATATATCTGCCGTATTTTCAAAAATGCGATTATATAGTTACGGTCTCCGAATCGGTTGATGCTGCGCTGAAAAAAGCCCTCCCTGCGGTTTCCTCTCGTTGCGTTGCAATGGAAAATCTGATAGATTCTAAAAATATCCGAAGACTTGCGCTTGAGGGAAAGTCTTTTCCGGATACGGCTTATAAAGGTCTCAGAATACTATCCGTCTGCCGTTTATCTGATCAGAAGGGAGTTGACTTTATACCGCCAGTGCTCCATCGGCTCAGAAAAGAAGGATATGATTTAAGGTGGTATGTAATAGGAGACGGAGAGAAAGAATATAAGCTTAAACTCGTCGAAGACGCGCTGCGGCTCGGTGTTGCGGATATCTTTTTTTTACTCGGCTCGAAAGATAATCCATACGGCTATATGCGCGATGCGGATATCTTTGCTTTGCCGTCAAGGTTTGAAGGCAGACCGATAACGGTCGAAGAAGCCAAGATCATGATGCGGCCGATAATAGTCTCTCGTTATGTTTCTGCAGAAGATCAGCTAAACGGCGGTGAATACGGAGTTATAACCGATATAGGCGAAGAGGGGCTTTATTTAGGTTTAAAACAGTTGCTTGACTCACCTGAGCTGCGGGATAAGTTTACAATAACTCTATCAAAACACGATTTCGGAACCTGTGATAAAATAAAAGAATTCTATAAGATGATTGAATGTTAAAATAGTGTAAAAAAACCGGAGAGATTATTGACTGCAGCATAAAAAAGTGGTATAATATCTTTTGTTATGCTCGGACACTGCAGCGGCAAAACAGCCGCCGATCTGACGCCGCAAAACGGCGCTCACTTCAGTAACCGGGTGAAAATATCAGGATGCTCCGCTGCTCTGCGCATGAACATCCGTAGTAATTTAGAGGAAGCAGAAATGAACAGAAAAATCCAACTCTTTACGCAGGATCAGTTGAAAAAAGATCCGCCTGTCCTCAACATCGGTGACAATGTCAGAGTTGCCACAAAGATTAAAGAGGGTAACCACGAGCGTATTCAGTATTTCGAAGGCACAATTATCGCAAAGCGTGGCTCCGGTATATCTGAAACCTTCACAGTTCGCCGTATAGCTTATGGCGTAGGCGTAGAAAAGGTATTTCCGATCCACTCTCCCAACATCGGAGACGTTGTTATTACCCGCCGCGGAAAAGTCAGACGCGCTAAGCTTTACTATCTGCGCGACCGTGTCGGAAAGAGATCCAAAGTAAAAGAAATGATTTACGACGGCACCGAAAAGGCTGCCAAAGAAACTGCCGAGAAAGCTGCTGTCGAAGAATAAGTCTAAAAATAACTGCATTAAAGCGGGATAATTCCCGCTTTTTTGTTTTGTTTAATTTTAATTGAACTGTTAGTTTTCATATTCTGCTCTGAACTGCCGCAGGCGCTTCAAAACCTCATCGTTACGCAAACGATCGGATGCATATGCCTTATGAAGAAGTTCATCCGGCAGACAATCGTCATATTTTTCGAAAAGCGGTATATCTCCGCCGCTCAGTTTGTCGCAATCAACTCCCTCGGTTTCGGCAATTTCGCAGAGATGTTCAATCAATTTTCTGCCGTCGCCGTTTTCCATATGGAATGTTATATAGCAACAACCCTCGTATTCGATATTTGAAATACGTAAAGGCGCGCCGTTTACGCCTAAAAATTTACGCATCGTTCTGAACGAACGCGTACCGAGCCAGGGGAAAAGAACATAATTGAAACCGCCTAAATGTACAACGGCGTGTTTGAGCATATCGGTATTTCGCGCGACCGCTCTTGCCATATCGAGCCGACGAACGGCATTTTGTTTAAGATATGGATAGACGGTATCCTCCATCAGCACCTGCTTCATTCTTTCAAGAATCCGTGTATCAATTTCACCGTAATCTCCCGGCCAGGATATTTCCATTTTACCGCGAACCTTTTTTACAAAAATTAGTTTCCTCGGAATATCCAGCTCCGTTACTTCCCATACCCTTCCTGCAAGTGCGAAGCGATCACCGACAGGCGGCGGAGTGGTTATTATGCCGATTTCGTCTGATTCGCATCTTACGGTGTAATCATCGGTGTCTTTAAAAACGGCGTAAAACTTAAATGAGTTTATGAGCCGTTCACCTTTCATACCAATAATAATTTCGTTTTCATCGGTAATTTCGATAAAGTTTCTCTGAAGCATCGACAACAGAAGGGTCTTGTAGTCATCTTTTGATACATCTGAAAATACCGGCAGGTTCATTACCGTGTCTGCAAGCCGCTTTGGGGTAAGCGCGCCGGAAGAAGCGATACACGAGAGCGTTTGGTGAAACATAAGTGAGAAAGGCAACTTTTTAATTCTCGGCGGTTCAATAAATCGCTCTTCAATATAAAGCTGTATTACCGCGATTGCGCGCAATAACTCCCAAGGGATAAGCTGGGGCAGGGGAGTGTTGGGAAGCGGATAATCTTCGCGAAACACCATCATCATTTCGGGGGGAGCGCCGCGTCTGCCGCTTCTTCCGAGCCGCTGCAAAAAACTTGAGACCGAATGCGGTGATTCGAGCTGGATTACTCGTTCAAGTCTTCCGATATCAATACCGAGCTCAAGCGTAACGGTAGCGCAGGTGACGTTCTGAATATCGTCGTCTTTCAGCTTTAATTCAGTCTCTTCGCGTATTGATGAGGAAAGAAAACCATGATGAATATTGAAAATATCCGGTTCGCCCCGGTTTTCGGCTATCTGACGAAGTGTTTGAGTTATATATTCGGTTTCCTCTCTCGAGTTTGAAAAAACGAGACATTTTCTGCCCTTTGTGCAGTCATATATATATTCGTAACCGGGATCAATGGCTGCCGGTTCGGTGTCATAAATAACCGGCAATCCGGTTTCGGGATCTGTTTCATCCGATAAATCATCGCCTAACCGAGCTTCGCGGTCGTTCAGGTAAAGATCTTTTACAATATCATCAGTCTGATTGGCGTTTGAATTGCTTATAAAGAAATGCTCAAGACCGAGTCTCCAGGTCAGTTTTCCGACGGGGATATAGGGAGCAACAGTATCTCTGCCGCTGCCGGAACCAAGCCAGGCAGCCGCGGCTGTTACGTCACCGATGGTAGCCGATAAACCGATTCTGCGCGGATGATGACCTATCAGCCTTCCTATCCTGCAAAGCTGACAGATAATTTGTGAGCCGCGGTCCGAACCGGTCAAAATATGCATCTCATCAATTACAATAAAACGCAGATCTCCGAATAAACGCACAATATCGTTTGAGCGGTTCATCAGCATACTTTCGAGTGATTCCGGAGTTATTTGCAGTATACCCGACGGGTCTTTAAGAATCTTGTTTTTTTGCGACATTGCGACATCGCCGTGCCAATGTATGACTTTTATACCACTTTCATTCAGTAGATCGGACATTCGCTCAAATTGATCGTTGATCAAACTTTTAAGAGGTGCGATATAAAGGCAGCCGATTGATTTCGGCGGCTGCTGAGTCATCATGCTGAGAATAGGAAAAAAAGCCGCTTCCGTTTTACCGGACGCGGTGCCGGAACACAATAGCAGATTGTTTTCCGATTCAAAAAGAACTCTTGCCGCTTCGACCTGAACCGGATGCAGTGAATCCCATCCGTGAGAATATATATAATCCTGAATAAAAGGGACGTAGTAATTAAAAACATTTTCGGACATAGAAGCACCTTGTAAAACAATAGCTTGAAAATAAACTAAAATTACGGTTGACACTAACAAATAATAGTGATATACTAAAATCAGATAAGTCAATGATTGGGTGAATGGATGTGTCGACAATGATTGATAATCTGTCTCTTTATAGAATTTTTATCGAGGTTGCCAAGAGCGGCAGCATTTCAAGCGCTGCAAAGCGGCTTTTTGTGACTCAGCCGGCTGTTTCAAACGGCGTTGCCCAGCTCGAATCAGCGTTGGGCACAATGCTGTTTTTCAGAACCAGCCGCGGTATTAACCTTACTCCCGAAGGGGAACTATTGTATGGTTATATCAGCTCTGCTTTTAATTATATTGAAGCAGGCGAAGACAAATTGCGCGATATAAACGGGCTGAACAGCGGCGTTTTGCGCATCGGCGCTTCGGATATGACACTTGAGTTCTTTTTGATCGACTATATAGAGCGATTCAACGAGGATTATCCTAAAATTAAACTGTCAATAACAAATAATTCAACTTCTGCAACTTTGAAAGCTTTAAGAAACGGGCAAATTGATTTTTGCGTTATAAGCGAGCCGGCAGAACTTGAAAGCGACGTTGAGGCAATACCGGTAAGAACGATAAATGATATACTTGTATGTTCTAACAATGCCAAGTTTGACGGTCTGTTTCGTGACGGAGAAGCGGCAGAACTCAGCCGGCTTGCCGATTATCCGCTTATAATGCTCGACCATGGCACCAGTACACGAAAATATATAGAAGCGCATTTTCGCAGCTCCGGGGTACCTGACCTTGAGCCGTCCATAGAGCTTGCCCAAAACGATCTTGTCCTCCAGTTTGCATTAAGGGGGATAGGAGCTGCTTTTATCGTCGATGACTTTGCAAGACCATATCTTGAATCCGGAGAGCTGCGAAAAGTAAAGTTGAATAAACCTGTTCCACCGAGGCAATTCTTGTTGACAAGACTGAAAAAGATACCGCTTTCGGCTGCGCCGAAGAAATTTATTTCCGGAATATTATTCGATGTTAAAGCTAATGAGGGTGAGTCGGAAACAAACGCTTAAAGATGAAAATAACTGATAAGACCGCATCTTGCGGTCTTATCTCTTTTTGAAAGCTTCGTAAAGCATAATTGCCGATAAGCTGACTGTAATTGCAAATATAATGTAATACATTGCTCATTCTCCGTTATCCGGACTTTCAAAAATATCTTTATTTGACTGTGTCGGACTTCCGATATGTGCTTCTATATATTTCATGAATTCTTCAGAACATTCAATAACTATAACTTGAATCTCGTCATTGAATTCGAATATATAATCATAAAACGATGTCTTTATATCCGGCATATTCTTAAAATCTCCCGGTTTTATTGGGCTCATATTTGATGTATAATAAAAAAATCTTTTAATGTGACCGAACCGTTTTTCATTATCTTTAGGCTTTGCGTGAGGAATTATGGCTAGTCCGGTGGACATATCCAGATTACAGACGATTTTATGGGATTTATTTGCGTTTTTAATAACTATGAAATCAAAGCCGCCGTGATTGCTCAACTCAACTTTATAGGTATAAACACTCAGTATAAAACGACTGGTAATCTGTATACCTACAACGGCTGCAGTTAAAGCGATAAGCTGCATCAGCAGTCGATATCCAAAATCAAGCGCACCCGCGAAAAGAAATCCTGCTGCCGTGATAAAACATAGCAGAGAAATAAGTATTGCTTTTTTGGGATTGTGAGGAGGAGTATATTCGTTCATTTAATTCTCGTGAGTTAAAAATTTTTATGGGAAAGCTGTATCTCGCCGTTTTTTATGTTGATATAACCGTAACTCGGCGGACCGCTTTCAGGTCGGGATATGCTTCCGGGGTTAAAAATATAAATTCCGCCTGACTTACTGTCAATGAATCTATCGACCGGCAGATGAGTATGACCGAACAGCGCAAGTTTGCATCTATTTTTTATTGCTTCTTCGATAAGTTCATTATATCTGTATTTAACCAAAAGTCGGTGTCCGTGACAGGCAAATATTCTGACGCCTTCAAATGTAAAACATTTGGTTTCATTCGCGGAATATAATCTGCGTATCTGTGTTGAATCGCAATTCCCGGCGACAGAGAGAAATGAGATATGAGGATAGTCACCTCTAATTTCCATCATGTCGCCGATGCCGTCACCAAGATGTATCGCAAGATCGGTGTCATTTCTGTGCCGATTAAGCGCTTTGATTATATTTCCCTTAAAGCCGTGAGAGTCGGAAAAGACAAGAATGTTCATATAATTCTCGTCTTAAGCCATTCAACGGAATCGGTTAGCGCAGGTTCAGCCGGATAAATGCCCCCGTTTTCAATGGAAATATTTCCGTCATACTCTATGTTTTTCAAAACACTTAATATATAATCCAAATCAACCGCTCCGCCGCTGATGACAGGATACGAATAGAACGCTTTTCCTTCCGGGGTTTGTCCTGCCGGAGAGGGATATTCATTATACTGTTCAAAGGAATAATTCTTAAAATGCACATTTGAAAAGGGAAGCGGTCGAAGCTTTGAGATTATATCAACGGCTTGCGAAGGACTTTGTCCGACAAAGCAGAAATTACCGCTGTCAAAGTTCATATAAAGTCCCGGCACAGTTTCAAGCAGGTAAACGAAGTCTTCGATAAAAGTATAAGGGCATTCGGGTCTCGAAAAGTTTTCAAGACACAGCTTTACACCTGACTTTTCCGAGTATTCGACTAATTTCGAAAGCTGACGAGCCATTTTGGAGCGCTCCTCCTCACGGGTGCTCATCGATTCAACCGGACCCGGCAGGATCAAAGCCGTTTCAGCTCCAAGCGCCTTTGCCTCATCAATGAAGTGCATGCCGTTTGGAAGATCACTTTCTTCGTAAAGTCTTGTAAACTTGTGACAGGCAAATATTTTTAGTCCGGAGTTCTCAATTAAAGCACGGAATCGGTCGGGACCTCCGGCTTTATACACATCGTCAATACTCGGTTCAACTCCGGAAATTCCGAGCTCTCGAATATAAACAAGAGCTTCGGCAAAGCTGAGCTCGGCTTCTCTTGCAACCTGGTATACTACGTCAAGAAAAAGACTTATCTTCATAAAAACAAAACCTCAATACATAACGTTGCAGATATTTCGTTCGGTTATGAGATAAACAACATAATCGGCGTCAACTCTTTTTATATAGTCGGTATTAAATGAATAATCCCACATATTTGCCCAATATATATTAGCACCGGTGTCATTGAACATACATTCGCTGCAGGAGGCAAACGAATCACGATAAAAAACAAGATTAGGCAGTTTCCGACTGGAATCTTGATTTTTAACGGTATGCGCATCTCTGAATTCGGATGAATCGACTTCAACCTTACCGGGGAACAGGAAATCCGGGTTATACGGCGAATCGAAAAGAAGTTCGCAAAGCGTTGCGTTCTCAAATAGCGTGTTATTGTCTATTTCAAGATGAGTTGACATATCTCCCGATATCATGTTTTGATGATAGAATCGGAACTGTGATATATCGCGGGGCGCGGCATCCGGGAAGTCCTCCATCAGATAATCACAAAAAGCTTTGTAGCCCCAATATGAGCCATATTGCGTCCAATGCGAGTCGGTTTTGTGAAAGAGTTTGAATTCGTCATAACGATGTTCGATAAAACAGTCGGTAAGGTCAATGACATCAGCTCCGCAGTTTTCGGCAATTTCGGTGAATTGTTTTGTTAGCGAGTCTTCTCCGCTATATCTTACATATTCAGCCGGTACAGTTTCCGGATAAAGGTTCATCGGATTCGGAACAAGAAGATATACTATTTTGGCTCCGTTTTTAGCTGCAGCTTCTACGCGTTTTTCCATCGATCTTTTTACTGCTTTGCTCTGCTTATCATTCAACAGATTTGAGCCGATATAGTCAGCAACGGCGCCCTCGAAATGTCCCTGAAATTTATCGCCGACAATAACTCCGCAAACGCCGTGGTCTTGAAGCAAGGTAATACCGCTTTGAGGCCGTACAATCATGGTTATTGGCTCGGATTCGGCTTTCCCTTCAACCGAAGCAAATATATTAAGGGTAGAGACGCCGGAATTAATGTATACGGCTCCCCAGAAGTTACCGTCTCTGCCTTCCGCTCCCTTTTCGGGATGGAAAACCATATCTTCAGCGCCGCCGGTGACTTTTATAACCGAGTCGTTTGCGGTGGTTCCGCCAAAGAAAACCATATTATCCTTAATAAATTTATATATGGTAATCTTCGGTTTGTCGCATCGTTCGGTGTTATCATTATCGACAGCTGCAGGTGTTTTGACTGCCAGATCCTCGGCGGAAATATTGATTATCGAAGCCATATCACGAGCGATTATCGGAGCCGATTCGGTTTCGGTTACCTCTGTTTCAACTGTCGTGTCGGCGGCTTCAACGCTTAATATATGTTCCGTTGTTTCAACTGTTTTAACGGTGTAATCATTGCCGCAAGAGGTTAATATAGTAACAACTACGGAGACCAGTAAAAAGGCGACAAATCTCCGCTGCATTTTTTTACTGAAATACGCTCTCATACCCTCAGCCTAATAAAGAATCAAGTGTAGCTTTGGCTTTTGAGTTGTCTGCCGTACAGATAAGCGCAATATATTTGCCCTTTTGGTAAAACTCAGCGCCGTCTATAATCGGCTTTTCCTCGGGAACATAGGTTTCAATTTCGCCGTTGTCCTTTTGTGAAAGTCTATCCTTCAAAATCTGAAGCGCTGCTTCAACATCATTTTCATTCTTTACTTTGAGTATGTCTATTTCAAAAGCATTCTTTCCGCTCGGGACGATTATTGAAAATTCTTCAAGAGTGTTGAATTCCGGGAAATCCACACCGTATTCGCCTCTAAAAAGCTGTCCTGCCTGATCGATGTCAAGATAACCGTCTGCTTCGGCGTCTTCGATCGAGCTTCTGTAATATTTCACGTTCGGAATTTCATCTTCGCTGTATGCCGAAATCGCTGCGTCAAGCAGAACATCGGTCGCGACGTCGGCTACTGCCGTTTCCGAGCTTTCGGTCACAGCTTCGTTACCTTGAACATCGTCGGTTGTTTTGCTTCCGCAGGAAGTAATCAAAATCAGCAGCGCCGCAAGTATAAGCGACATTATAACAAAAGTTTTTTTCATAATCTAAACCTTTCTGTTTGGTTCGTATCAGTTTAAGCCATAAACAATAATGTAATCACCAAGGTCGGTATACTCAAAACCGTCAGGAAAATTGATTGCGCCTGTATTTGAATAAATATAGGTATTTAAAAATGCGGAAACACAGCCTTCGATACCGCTTTGTTTTGACGAAGTCGAAAACCATAACGAACCGTCTTGTACATAAGTTCTGAATATCCCGGTTAATTCGGGAACGGTGAATCCCAGATAGAAGGCAGGAACGCCGGAATCTTCGTCGGTAATTTCATGCCAGCATCCGGTTGTTTTGTATAAAACATCCTGAAGCAATTTAGCAGCTTTTTTACCGTCAGTAGAGTTGTATACTATTTTCCACTCTTTTGTATCCTTTGAGTCGACCAGGAGTGCCGGTATATCGTATTGCTGTTCCTGACGGTAACAGTAACCGTCTTCGATTTCAATGTTGTTTTTTGCTGCGTTAAGAATATTGTTTCTAAACCAATCGACACCCAATAAGGTTCCCTCATCACTGCCGCCGCAGATATATAAACGGCTTTCACTGCAAGCTATTAAATAACCTCTTTCCCCGACTGAACGGAAGTCAATATCATCTCCCAGTTGCTCAGGTCTTAAGGTGTTGCCGACTATCAGCTCATATTTATAAAAAGGACTCTTTTCCCAGTCGGTGGAAATTTTAATTTCGTAACCAATTAATTCTGCGATTTCATTTCTGAGTGAAACGGCGGATTTTGTGATTATATCACTTGACATATCACCGCGAATGACGGCAAATTCTAAAGCCGTTTCAGCGTTTAATAAAAACCCTTTTACTTCTGTTTCTAAAACGGTTACTTCTTCGGTGTCTAAAGTTGTTGAATCAACTGTATTGTTGCTGCAGGCAGAGATGAGAACCAATAAGGCAAGCATCAAAGCCGCAGCGGAATATCTGTTCATTGTTTTATTATTGCCCCCAATATTTTCTGTCGAGTGAGCGGAACTGCAGCGCCTGCGCAACATCGCCTTCGTTAAGATCTGCGCGTCCGTCAAGATCGGCTATCGTTCTTGAAACACGAAGTATTCTGTCATAACCGCGCGCCGAAAGTCCCATTCTTTCAAATGCAAGCTCTAAGATTTTAGACGCAGCATCATTTAAACGACAGTATTTACGTATCTGCATAGGAGAGAGATCGGCATTGACGCGAATTTTCTCGCCGTTTTTTAAATAACGCTCCTGCGCAAATTCTCTGGCTTTTATAACCCGTTTTCTTACAGATTCCGAACTTTCGGCGGGATCGGTGCGGTTCATATCCTGATATGTCACTGCCGGAACCTCAACTTCAATATCAATCCTGTCAAGCAAAGGACCGCTGACTTTGGAGATATACTTTTTGCGCTCAGTTAAGGAACAGGTACACTTTCTGACGGTTGAACCGAAATATCCGCAGCGGCAGGGGTTCATTGCGCAGACAAGCATAAAGTCGGTTGGGAAGACAAAGCGTCCGGCGGCGCGTGAGATGGCGATTTCTTTGTTCTCAAGCGGTTGGCGGAGTATCTCGGTAACATTTTTTCCGTATTCCGGCAGCTCGTCCATGAAAAGCACCCCGTATTGCGCAAGCGAGATTTCCCCTGGCATCGGAATCTGCCCTCCGCCTGACAGAGATACCGCTGATGCGGTGTGATGAGGCGACCGAAACGGTCGCTGTGTTATCAGCGATTGACCGTCAGGGAGGAGTCCTGATATCGAATATATTTTGGTTATTTCAATCGATTCTTCAAAAGTAAGCGGAGGGAGTATTGTAGGGAGCCGATGAGCCAGCATACTTTTACCGCTTCCGGGCGGACCGATCATAAGCAGATTATGACCTCCCGCTGCTGAGATTTCAAGCGCTCGTTTAACTGTTTGTTGTCCCTTGACATCGGCAAAATCTATCTCGTAATTTGACGATTGTCGCTCAAATATCTGACGGTCAAATTTTTCCGGCTGTAAGATTATATTTCCGTTAAGAAAATCTAATAACTGCCTAAGACTTGAAATTCCATAAACACTTACACCGTCGACAGCGGAGGCTTCTGCGGCGTTAGCCGCCGGAACGAAAATCCGCTTTTTCCCCCCTTCTCTTGCAGCAAGCGTCATGCTCAGCGCCCCGCGAACCGGTTTTGTTTCTCCGGAAAGAGCCATTTCGCCGAAGAAACACATATCATCTTCGGTTCGTGTTATACCCATACCGCAGAGAATGCTTATAGTCATCGGGAGGTCATAAGCCGAGCCGCTTTTTTTAAGATCCGCGGGAGCAAGATTTATGGTAATAGCAGGATCACCGAAAAAGTAACCGGAACTTTCGATTGCCGATCGTATCCTCTCTCTGGCTTCCTTAACGGATGCATCCGGCAGTCCGACTATGTCAAAATGAGGTAGATCCTTCGTAACATTGCATTCGACGGTTATAAGAAATCCTTCGATGCCGTATATTCCGGCGCTGTATAATTTTGCCAGCAAGCGTTTGAACCTCCTCTGATAATCTTGGAATTATTATATCATACTTTGACCTATATATCAAGAATATCAGTTGAAAATTTCAGAAACAGAAAATTTAAAAAAGTGGTATTGACTTTATTTGTGACATATGATATAATATTCAAAATATAAAAACGCAACGATAGGGATAAAACCCGTTTTGGCTGCATACAGAGAGCCGCTGTCAGGTGAAAAGCGGAGCGCCGTTCGGTTAATAACTCGCCCTTGAGCGGTCGGACTAAAAGCTGTAATAAATTTAAATATTTGATACAGTCAGTAAGGACGGACGGGAGTTCCCGTTAAAGAACAGCGCGTTGTAGGACGTGTATAAGTGGGCTTTTAAGCCAAAATGAGTGGTACCGCGGTATGTTTTTTAGAAATATTCCGTCTCATGCAGAATAATTTCTGTTTGAGACGGTTTTTTTATATTAATTTGAAACACATTACAAGGAGATTATTTATGAAACTTGCATTTTCAACGCTTGGTTGTCCGGATTTTGACTGGTCCGATATTTATTCTATGGCGAAAGACTTCGGTTTTAACGGGATCGAGCTTAGAGGACTCGGAGATGAAATATTCTCAATACACGCCCATCCTTTCCGCCGTGAAAACATAGAATCCACAAGGAAGCAGCTTTCCGCTCTTCGTCTTGAAATTTGTTGTCTGTCATCCGGTTGTCCTATAAATGACAAAGCTTCAGCTGAAGCGACTATTGCTGAGCTGAGAGAGTATATAGAAACAGCGGCTTTACTCGGCACACCGTATATTCGTGTGCTTGCAGACAGCCGCGCCGAGCCTTCCGCTGAAGTCGATGATGATATTGTTATCGACAACTTAAAAGCTCTGGTTCCCTATGCCGAGGAAAAAGGCGTCATATTGCTTGTTGAAACCAACGGGGCATATGCGGATACCCGAAGACTTGCAAATGTTTTGAATGAGATTGCTTCGGATAACGTTGCCGCGCTCTGGGATTTTCATCATCCATACCGTTTTTTTGACGAATCTGCCGAAACCACTATTCAGAATCTGGGAGCCTATATTAAATATTGTCATATCAAGGATTCGGTAATTGAAAATGAAGTTGTAGTATATAGGATGTGCGGCGAGGGAGATCTGCCTATCGAATCCTTTATCAACGCTTTAAAGTCTGTCAATTACGACGGCTATATATCTCTCGAATGGCTGAAAAAATACGCACCTGAGCTCTCTGACGCCGGTATTGTTTTCCCGCACTACGCTAATTTCATGAGCAGATTCATGGAAAGCGATGATATGTCTGGGCGTCTGATAGACAACCTTCGTCGAGACGGCGGAAAATTTGTTTGGCCGAAAGAACGCCACATTGATCTGACTTTTCCGCAGGTGCTTGACCGCATGTGCGATGAATTTCCCGATCAATATGCTTTTCGCTATACAACGCATGATTATACCCGAACCTATCCTCAATTCCGCGATGATGTCGACAAATTCGCCCGTTCGCTGATCGCTATGGGAGTTAAGCCGCAGGATAAGGTAGCAATATGGGCAACCAATATTCCCGCTTGGTTTATTACATTCTGGGCAACAGTCAAGATTGGCGCAATACTCGTCACCGTAAATACGGCATACAAGGTTCACGAAGCTGAGTATCTTTTCCGTCAATCGGATACCCATACACTTGTTATGATAGACGGTTTTAAGGATTCGAATTATGTTGAAATAATCAACAAGATCATACCCGAGCTGAAAGATCATGATAAACGCCGACCGCTCCACTCGAAAAAACTGCCGTTTTTACGTAATATCATCAGCTGTGAATCGGAAATCCCCGGATGCTGGAGCTGGGATGAGGCTTTGGAAATAAGCTCATCGGTTCCCGTTGAGGAGGTATACCGCAGAGCCGCTGTGCTTAACAAAAACGACGTATGTAACATGCAGTATACTTCCGGCACAACTGGCTTTCCCAAGGGAGTAATGCTGACACATTACAATATCGTGAATAACGGCAAAGCGATTGGCGACTGCATGGATCTGTCTACATCAGATCGGATGATGATCCAGGTTCCGATGTTCCATTGTTTCGGGATGGTGCTCTCGATGACAGCATCAATGACACATGGGGTGACAATGTCTCCCATACCGTATTTTTCACCTCGGATTTCGCTTGACTGTATCAACAAGGAGAAAATCACCTGCTTCCAGGGCGTTCCGACCATGTTCATAGCAATGATGAACGTTCCGGAATTCGAAACCACCGACTTCTCACATGTACGCACCGGAATCATGGCCGGATCTCCTTGTCCTGTTAAGTATATGCAGGATGTCATTGATAAGATGAATATGAAGGAGATATGTATCACCTTCGGTCAGACCGAAACATCGCCTGCTACTCTTATGTCTAAGACTACCGATACTGTCGAACAAAGGGTTAACACCGTCGGGCTTCCCATTTTCGGAGTTGAAACGAAAATCATTAATCCTGAAACGGGGGAAGAGCTCGGTCCTAACGAGGATGGAGAATTCTGTTCCCGCGGTTATAACACAATGAAAGGGTATTATAAAATGCCCGCCGCAACCGCCGCGGTGATTGATAAAGACGGTTGGGTGCACAGCGGGGATATGCTTCGCCGCCTGCCGGACGGATATTACAAGGTTACCGGCCGACTCAAAGATATGATCATACGCGGAGGAGAAAACATCTATCCGAAGGAAATTGAAGACTTTATCTATACCCATCCTAAGGTTAAAGATGTACAGGTTATAGGCGTCCCTGACAAGGATTACGGCGAAGAAATAATGGCTTGCATAATTCTGAAAGATGATGTCGAAGAATGTACAGAGGAAGAAATCCGCGACTATGTCCGCGCTAATATGGCAAAACAAAAGGTTCCGCGTTATGTCGATTTTGTCGATTCATTTCCAATGAATGCGGCAGGGAAGATAATGAAATATAAGATGCGGGAAACTGCTACCGAAAAACTGAATCTTCAGAAAGCTGCCGAAATTGTAACCGCATAACTAAAAAGAGAAGCCCGTTTTTTAGGGCTTCCTTTTTCATTTATTTAAATTTCATCCTATTATTTTTCCGCCCCCGAGAACGGTGTCTCCGTTATATAGAACAGCTGACTGCCCCGGGCAGACAACCCGCGGTTCAGATGTTTCAATATGAACAATACCACGGGTGTCTGTATATACTACAGCTTCAGTTTCAGGCTGACGATATCTCAGGCGAACGGTGCATCTGAGCTTATTTTCGGGTGGTTTACCGGAAATCCAATGAAAATCAGAAACGATACACTTGTTTTGCATAAGCTCCTCTTTTGTTCCGACGGTAATAGTATTATTTTCCGCGTCCAGCGCAGTTACATAAAGCGGAACTTCGCTTATTAGCCCGAGATTCTTATGCTGACCGACGGTATATCTGATTAGACCTTTGTGTCTCCCCAAAAGCTTGCCGCTATTGTCTTTAATATCGCCCGGTTCAGTTTTTCTGCCGGTATAACGCTCAAAAAAGGCAACACGATTGCCATCGGGAATAAAGCAGATATCCTGACTGTCGCGCTTTCCTGCATTGTCAAAACCGCAGCGTTCTGCAAAAAGACGAATGTCTTCCTTTGAAAGACCGCCTAACGGAAATATGGTGCGCGCAAGCTGTTTCTGATTAAGAAAATACAGAACATAACTCTGGTCTTTCGAAGAGTCAAAGGATTTATTTAGTAAAAAATAGTTTTCGCAGACATCTATTCTTGCGTAGTGACCGGTAGCTATATATCCGCATCCGAGTTCTTCGGCAATGCTGTATAGTCGGCCAAATTTCATAAAGCGGTTACATTCAATGCAGGGATTCGGAGTTTTCCCGGCTTTATATACTGCAATAAATTCATCTATAACGTTCTTATTAAATTCTTCCCTGAAATCAAAAACATAATGAGGAATACCGAGTAAGTCGCAAGCTGCCCGGGCGTCTTCAATTTCAGAGCTAAAGCAGCAGTCACGGTCAGTATTTAATATGGCAGTTTCCTTATCAAATAAATGCAGAGTACAGCCGATACACTCATAACCATTTTTAGCAAGTAAGGCGGCGGCGGCGCTGCTGTCGACGCCGCCGCTCATGGCGACCAGAACTTTTCTGTTTTCAGATGACATTTTCAGACGCTCTCATAGCTTCAATTGTTAAGCTGAAAAGCTTATCTAAATCCCAAGAAAGCAACTCGGCGCCGGAAACAATAACATCTCTTGAACATCCGGCTGCAAAACGCTTGTCTTTAAATTTCTTTTTCAGTGATTTCAGCTCAAGATCGTTTACAGTCTTTGTCGGGAGTACCTTTGCGGCGGCTAAAATAAGCCCGGTCAACTCATCCGTGGCGTAAAGCACCTTCTCCATTTCATGTTCCGGTTTTACATCCACATTTATTCCCCAGCAATGAGATACACATGCGCGAATAAGTCGAGGTTCAAGGTTCAGCGACTCCATGATCTCACGGCTTTTAATGCAATGTTCATCCGGGTATTTCTCAAAATCCAGGTCGTGCAGAATGCCGACGGTTTCCCAGAAATCAGCTTCATCCGCATATCCGAGTTTAACGGCAAACCAGCGCATAACATCGCCGACTATTTTTCCGTGAAGGAGATGGTATTCGCCGGAATTATACTCACATAGCAGATCGTAAGCCTGCTTTTTATTAAGTGTTACAGACATTATTGATTACCATTATTAAGGCTGTTTTTATAATTTATCCAAAGAAATCTTTTATATCATTGATAGTGCCGTAAGAGTCAATCGCGCCTTTACTTGTTACCGAATAAGCCGCATATTTCTGAGCGAAGTCAAGGTCAGATAATATTTCTTCTTTATCGGGGTTCGCAAGACAGGATAAGTCGCAGTTGCGCTTAACCATCCGATATAGCACAGCACCGGTGAAAGCGTCGCCGGCGCCCGTTGTATCAACTGCTTTGACTTGATATGCCTGTCTTGTCTCATCAATGCCTTTAGCAATAACACGAGCGCCTTTCGAACCGAGTGTATTATAAACTATCTCAGCGGTTTTGCGTATTTCCGCTAAAGCCGCTTCCTTATCAAAGCTGTAAATAAAATCGACTTCGTCATCGGAAATTTTAACGACATTTGCATAAGGCAGGAACTCAAGTATTGTTTTGCGACAGTCATCCTCATTTTTCCAAAGCGGCAGCCTAACGTTTGGATCGAAGCTTATGATAAGCCCTCTGTTTTTCGCTATTTCAATCGCCTTTCGCGTTGCGTATTTGACGGGCGCGTCAATTAAATCAACAGAACTGAAGTGTAGTATAGCCGAGTCGGAACAAAATTCGTTTTGAATTTCGGCTATGTCGTTTACATCAAGCAGCATATCGGCGCCGGGATCGCGGTAGAAGCTGAAATCACGCTCGCCGTCTGCGCGAAGGGTAACAAACGCTAAAGTGGTTTTAGCTCTGTCGGTTTTAAAAACCCAGGAAACATCAACGCCGATTTTCTCCAGCGTTTCTTTAATATAATCACCGAACGGATCAAGTCCGACTTTGGTTATTAGCGAAGCTCTTCCTCCGAGGCGTGCAATCGCGGCGGCTACATTTGCCGGACCACCTCCGCATACGCGACGGAAGTTTTCAACATCTTTCATGTAAACGCCGCTTCTGTCCGGAATGAAGTCAATCAAAGCTTCACCGATGCAAACAATTCTCTTCATTTATTTCCCTTGTTTATTTATGCTTCATGCGTTCTTCGCGTCGCCTGACAGCATCGTCGAATTCGGCGCGCTCTTCATCATTGCGAAGTAATAGCTTAGGAACCTCTGTCGGCTTTTCGTTTTCGTCAAGCGCAACCATGACAAAATATGCACTGTTTGCGAGGGTACGTGTACCGTCAAGCGCTTCGATATGCGCCTCAACCTTTACTTCCATAGAAGTTCTGCCGGCCCAGGTTACCTTTCCTGTAATCGTCACCGTGTCGTTTAAATGAGCCGGAGAGCGGAACTGCAGGCTGTCGATGCAGGCGGTTGTGATGTTATGATTTGAATGTCGCCTCGCCGCAACGCCGGCGACAACATCCATCCACTTTATAAGCTGGCCGCCAAACAAGCGGTCGGCGCCGTTGATATGCTCCGGCATTATTATCTGAACCTGGATTGTCAGTGACTGATCGGGTGTTTTATAATTATTTTCCATAAAATTAATACTGTATTGCAGGCGGCGCTTTTGCGCCGCCTGTCAGAATGATAAAATAGAATTACCAGCCAAGAGATTTTAGATATCTGCGGCTTTTAGCCACAGCATCGATTGAGGGGCACTCAAGTGAACTGTCCTGCTCGACGATAACATATTCGGCTCCTGCATTAATTGAAGCCTCAAGGATCGCGGGAATATCCTGAACACCGTCGCCTAAAGGCTGGAAACGGAACTCGTCACCGGCTACAGCTTTCTTGTCTGTACCTAAAAGACCGTACATATTCTCGGTCTTTTGTCCCTTGTAATCTTTAAGATGAACGACAGGAGAGCGTCCGGTATATTTGCGGATATATTCAACCGGATCCTGACCGGCTACCTTTACCCAGCAGACATCAAGCTGTGTTTTAAGATGTCTTTCGGGAACATGCGAATACATGTAATCAAGTCCGAATTCGCCGTCAGGCATGGTGATAAATTCAAAGTCATGATTATGGTAAAGCAGAATTATATCCTTATCAGCAAATATTTCGCCGATACGGTTGATATTTTTAAGTACCTTGTCGAAATCCGGAGCGCCGGGTCTCGTTTTTTCGTCAAGGAAGGGAATAGCGATAAATTTGCAGCCAACAGCTTTATATGTATCTGCAGTGGCATCCGGATCCGCAAGCATTTCGTCATAACCGATATGGGCAGAGATTATTTTTATACCGACATCGTCGGCAATCTTTTTTATTGACTCCGGCGTTTCGCCGTAAAGTCCGCCAAGCTCTGCGTAATCGTAACCTATCTCTTTAACCTTTTCCATTGTGGCTCGGAAATCCTTTTCAAGGAAATCACGCACCGAATAAAGCTGAAGTCCGACCGGTAAAGTTTTCTTTTTCATGATATATACCTCCATAATAGTTTTATAAATCTATAAAATACTTACATCATCCCGCAGCCAGCGCATATTCTTCACAAGCTTTGGTGTAGTCATCAACGGTTTTAGTCCATGATTTGATGTTTTTTTCATAATAAGAAGCAAAATCCTTTGCGTTTGCTGATTTACAACAAGCTTCGGTAATTCCGTAGAGTCCTAAGTTAACACCAAGATCGTAAACGCTGCCTTTAAAAATTATATCAAGCATTTGAGAGGATTCTTCATTGCGGGAAATCTTTTGACCTAAAAGTATTTCATAAAAGGCGGGGAGAACTATCTTGTCATTCAAATAACCTAAATTTTCAACAACGGTGCCAACCATTTCAAGATCGCCGACGGTTGCCGGAATTACCATGAAGCCGGACCAGTTAAGGGTTTCATAGTTTTCCTGTGCCTCGTCATATTTGGGCAGCGGCAGTATTCCGAAATCAGTTTCCATTTCTCGGAAAGTCGAGGCAAGGGAAAGCGGCACAAGATAAAAAAGCGCTTTGCCTGCGTTGAAGTCAACCGGCGGTACACCTCCAATATTGGGGTCGTAAGCATGTGAATACCCCCAAGTGAATGCCGAGTTTCCTGAATAGAGCATTGTTTTGATTTTGTCGATAATATTAATCGTTTTTTCGCTGTTAATCGTTATAACAGCGCCTTGCTCTGGATCTGTCGTTATAATATACTGACCGCAAGATACCGGAATTGAGGCGAATTGCCATCCCAGCTCTCCGACAAAGCCATATTGATCGTTTTCCGTGAATTTAGAGTCGCCATCAATGTCAAGAGATGCAAGAGAAGCATATTCGGAAAGCTTGTCCCATGTCCATTTTCCGTCAAGGGTTAACTTATAAAGATTTTCATGCACAAGGTTATCATTCAGAAGTGTGTTGAAAAAGATAGAATTGACATCCGGTAAAATAAATGAGTTTACTCCAAAAGGCAATACTCCCGCAATAGCTATACGTTCTTTTATGCTCTGATTCCAGTATGATTTATCAAGATCGACTCCCGGAACATTCAGCCAGTTGGCAACGAGACCTTGTTTAGGATAATTTACAAGGCTGGTCGCGCAATGAGTTAATGCGAGTTGATAGGTGTCCATACCCGCCAAAACTGTTTTGTTTACCTCGGGGGCAATTGTATCGATGTAACCCTTTGTTATCCAAGTGAGATCAATATTCATAGACTCTTCGAGTTTTAGAGTCCGATCATATATAGCGTCGTTTACGGCTTCGCCATTATTCTCTTCGGCGAAATAATATGAATTATAAAGCGACCAGTTCGGATAAAGTATATTGAAAACGGCGCCTTCATAATCCGCTCTCATAACATCGGGTTTGTCACCCTCATCGGTGGTTTCGGCATCAGTTTCGTCAGGAGACAATTCGGTTGTAATGCTTTGCGTGTCAGAAGATGCTTTTTCTTCTTTGCCGCAGGCTGTTAAAAACGCAAAAAACAACAAGCAGATAAGAATAAACGAAATAAGTCTTTTTTTCATATTTACACCCTTTACCCCATAACATCGGATTCTGATATTATATGTAATTATACCATTATGAGAACATAATGTCAACCGAAAAAGTGATTTTTTTATCGTCTTAGTTACATGTTGATTAATTGCAAAACATCGGAATTTATATCTGCAGGTTGAAATATTAATAATAGTTTGGTATAATATTCTTATTAATGTGTATTTTATATTATCGGGAGATATATTATGCCTATAACAGATATGCTCCGCAAAAACGCGGAATTATACGGTGACAAAACTTCTCTTATCGAGCTGAACCCTGCAAAACAGGAAAAGCGCGAAGTTACATGGCACGAATATGAGCTTGTCGAACCACTAAGCTCTGACGCCTACCGTCGGGAGATAACCTGGAAGGAATTTGATAACCGCGCTAACAGAATGGCGAATCTTTTACTCAGCCGCGGTATAGGTAAGGGCAGTCATGTTGCTATTCTGCTGATGAACAGTCTCGAATGGCTTCCTATTTATTTCGGAGTACTTAAAACCGGAGCGGTTGCGGTGCCTCTGAATTATCGATATACTCCTGAAGAGATTAAATACTGTCTGGATCTGTCCGAATCCGATGCACTTATTTTCGGCCCGGAATTTATCGGTCGGATTGAAACAATCTGCGATAAGATACCAAGCGTAAAGCCTCTTCTGTTTGTCGGGCGTGATTGTCCGACCTTTGCCGAAAGCTATGACCGTCTTGAATCGGAACAGCCTGATACCGACCCAAACATAGAAATAACCGACGATGAATACGGTGCAATATATTTCAGCTCCGGCACAACAGGATTTCCAAAGGCGATACTTCACAAGCACAGATCTCTTGTCTCGTCATGTCATGTCGAGAAAGGCAACCATAACACTACACATAATGACAGTTTTTTACTAATACCTCCGCTTTATCATACCGGCGCAAAAATGCACTGGTTTGGAACGCTACTGACAGGCGGTCGCTGCGTCATTCTCAGAGGTATAAAGCCGCGTTGGATCCTTAAAGCGGTTTCTGAGGAGCAGCTGACGATTGTCTGGCTTTTGGTGCCGTGGGCGCAGGATATACTTGACGCAATAGAAAACGGGGAAGTAAACCTTGACGACTATAAGCTTGATCAATGGCGGCTGATGCATATCGGCGCGCAACCGGTTCCGCCCTCACTTATACACCGCTGGCTTAAAGTATTCCCACATCATCAGTATGACACAAACTATGGGCTTACCGAGTCGATAGGTCCCGGATGTGTCCATCTCGGACTTGAAAACATCGACCATGTCGGCGCCATAGGAATTCCCGGTGAAGGCTGGAAGATACGGATAGTAGACGAAAATGGCAAGGATGTTAATCGCGGGGAGGTAGGCGAACTCCTCCTGAACGGACCTGGCGTTATGACCTGCTATTATCGCGACGAAGCAGCAACCGCGGCCACCCTTAAAGATGGCTGGCTTTATACCGGTGATATGGCGATGCAGGATCCCGAAGGATTTATTTATCTTGTCGACCGCAAGAAAGATGTAATTATAACCGGCGGAGAAAATCTGTATCCGGTTCAGATTGAGGACCACATTCGAAAACATAACGATGTAAAAGACGTTGCGGTTATTGGTCTTCCCGATCATCGCTTGGGTGAAATCGCTGCCGCGATAATTGAACTTAAACCCGGTTCGTCCTGTACTGAGGCAGATATGTATGAGTTCTGTCAAGGGCTTCCGAGATATAAGCGCCCTCGAAGGATAATATTCGACGCCATCCCGCGCAATGCGACAGGCAAAATCGAAAAACCGAGATTGCGTGAGAAATACTGCGGCAGCTCTATTGTCGAAACTCAGATACGCAACTGATATAAATATCATAAATATGAAGAAGAAAATCAACGCTTTTGCAGTATTGGCGGTATTTTTCGGGCTACTGTTTATAATTGCGCCTTTTGAGTCAACGGCGGCATATGTTCCGGTAACAGCTCCGGGAGGCAAAGTTGACAGTCCGGAAACCCTTATTTCTGCCCTTGGCGGCGAAGAAGCGGCATATATATCCGACAGCGGAGTTATTACATATCTGAGCGACATTGCCGTATCCGCGCCTATTGAGATTAATGGCGGGGAATATACAATTTCCGGAACCGGCTGCCATATGACACGCAAAGACGGTTATAACGGATCGTTTTTCGTTGTAAATGGCGGAAAGCTTACACTCGGGAACGAAAAAGGAGCAAACACTCATCCTTCTCTGACTCTTGACGGAAGCGGCGATGGCGATTCTCTGATAACAGTAAACAGCGGCGAGCTTGATATTTATATCGGCACATTACTTGCTGGCAATACCGGGTCAGATAAAGGCGGAGCAATTCTTGTGTCCGGTGGCAAGGTCGAGATTTTCAACGCAAAGATAGAAAATTGTTCGGCTGCAAACGGCGGAGCAATAGCTGTTTTGGGCGGAGAGCTGATTTCTTATGGCGGCGATTATCAAAATAATACGGCGGTCAGGGGCGGATTTGTTTATATCGGCGCCGCAGGTAGCTTCATTGCCGGTCAGTCGGTGTTGTCTTACGATACTGCGGAAAACGGCGGAGCTATCTATAATGAAGGCAGCTGTACTTTAAGTGAGATACCGTTATCTTACTGCAAGGCTTCGGATAAAGGCGGAGCTGTATATAATACCGGCGAATTCGTTATGCAGGGCGGATACGCCGCTTATAATGAAGCCAATGAAGCAGCAGTTATCTGGAATTCCGGCAGTGCAACAATAAATGTCAGCGAATTTTCAATGAATGAAGCAGTTAATTACAGCGCGGTATACAATATAGGCAGCTTCACCCAGATTGCTACCACTATAAGCAATAATACAGCGTCCGAATCCTGCTGCGTATATAATGGCGATGACTATGTGATAACCGAAGGCAGCATCAGCTCAAACACCGCGATGGTTCGCTTCGGCGGTATAATAAATGATGGTAATTTCAAGGTGGATTCTGGCAGTATAAGCTCCAACAAATCGAAGGGTGACTGCCAGCTTGGTCTTGCCATAGTCAATAGAGGGAAAATCAGCCTTAATGACAACGCTTTCCTCAGTTTCAACAACGACGTGTTGATGATCTACGGCGAAAACTCAAAGCCGGAAGTTGAGATAACAAATACACTAACCGCCAATACACCGATAATCACACTTACACCCGCCCGCGAAGACCTTTTATCGGAAAATGGATTTAAAACCAATTACCGTTTGAAAGAAGCGCTTGTAACAGGCGAGCTGTCCGAAGTCGAAAAGCTGGCAGTAACGGTAAACGGCGCATTTAAATATAAGATAAACGATAAGGGCAGGATTTCTTTAGACGGTATTGCTGACAATGACGAAGGCAAAAACTTAAAGATAATAGTTACTGGCGTCTGTGTCATAATCTCGGCGGCTGCCGCAGCGTTTGTATATGTCACCGTTTCCCGCAACAAGACTGAAAAAAAAGCCAAGTCAAATAAAGTTGCAGAAAAAGACGGAAAAGAAACGACTAATACCGACGACTTAGAATAAAGCCTGTCATATATCTGTATATCAGCTGATAAAGCGGAGTTTTTACAATAAATCAGGAGGCGTGAAATGAAGAAAGACTCCTTTGCATTAAGGCTTAAAGTTGTCGCGGTAATAGCGGCGGTCATGTGCATCGCGCTGTTTTTCGTGGTTTTTCCGTTACTCGGCAGTACTATCTCAGCAAATTATCCCGAATTTGCATACGCTTTCTGGCCATGTCTCATCTATCTTTGGGTAATGAGTGTTCCCATTTTCATCGCGCTCTGGGAGTTTTATAAAATAAGTCGTGAGATCGGGCTTGACAACTCATTTTCAGTTGAAAACTCCGTATCGCTCGACAGGATATCAAAGCTTGCAATTATAGATACTGTCCTTCTTTTCATCGGCGTCATCGTTATGATGGCGCTGTCTCTGCTGCCGGTATCGGTGTTTGTTGCTGCTATAATTATTGCAATACTTGGTGTGGTCTTATCGGTTGTCTGCGCAGCGCTTTCGCATCTTGTTCTTAAGGCAAAAAAGCTGAAAGACGAAAATGATTTAACAATATGAAATTCGCTTATGCTGGCAATAAGAAAAACGGGGGAGGGATGACGGATGGCGATTAGAGTTAACCTTGATGTTATGATGGCTAAGCGCAAAATGAGCCTCATCGAGCTTTCATCAAGAGTCGGGATAACAATGGCAAATCTTTCAATTTTAAAAACCGGCAAGGCAAGAGCTGTCCGATTCGACACTCTTGATGCTATTTGCCGGGCGCTTGACTGTCAACCGGGTGATATTCTTGAATTTACTGATGACTCATTTAATAATGAGAATCATAATGATTCTTTATAACAGGAGATTTTATTAATGGGCGGATTATTTGGCGTTGTATCAAATGAGAGCTGTGTGCTGGATTTGTTTTTCGGTATAGATTATCATTCTCATCTTGGTACAAGACGCGGCGGTATCGCCGTTTACGGAAAAAATGGGTTTGATCGTTCAATACACAACATTGAAAATTCACCTTTCAGGACAAAGTTTGAGTCGGATATCCAATCCATGGAAGGTCTGCTCGGTATCGGTTGCATATCTGACAACGAACCTCAGCCACTGATAGTTCGTTCACATTTAGGTACCTTTGCAATATCAACGGTCGGAAAAATAAACAACATTGCCGAGCTTACCCAAACAATGTTTGATACCGGAACCACCCATTTTCTTGAAATGTCCGGCGGCGACATTAATCCGACCGAGCTTGTTTCGGCGATGATAAATAAGAAAAGAAATATACAGGACGGAATCGAATACGCTCAGTCTTTGATAGACGGGTCAATGACGATTCTTGTCCTCACTCCCGAAGGGATTTATGCCGGCCGTGACCGCCTCGGCCGTACACCGCTTTTTATAGGTGAAAAGGAGGGGGCCTATTGCGCAACACTTGAATCTTTTGCGTATTTAAACTTAGGATATAAAGATTATCACGAACTTGGTCCCGGCGAAGTTGTTTTTATCTCAAAAAACGGTACAGAGATTCTGAAAAAGCCGCGCAGAGAAATGAAAATCTGTACCTTTCTTTGGGGGTATTACGGATATCCTTCCTCTTCGTATGAGGGTGTGAATGTTGAAACAATGCGATATAATTGCGGACGGAAGCTTGCCCTTCGAGATAAGGGAAATGTAAAGGCGGATATGGTCGCAGGTGTTCCGGATTCGGGAACAGCTCACGCAATCGGATATTCAAACGCTTCTGGAATACCTTTTGGACGGCCATTCATAAAATACACTCCGACTTGGCCGCGTTCCTTCACACCGGTGTTTCAGGATCAGAGAAACCTGATTGCTCATATGAAAATGATACCTGTTCCGAGTCTTATTAAAGACAAAAGCCTGCTTCTTATCGACGACTCGATTGTCCGAGGTACTCAACTTGGGGAAACAACGGAATTTCTATACAACTGCGGTGCGAAGGAAGTACATATACGTCCTGCCTGTCCGCCGATGCTTTTCATCTGTAAATATCTTAATTTTGCGCGAAGTACATCTCTAAACGAATTGATAGCGCGCAGAGTAGTAAACGAGCTTGAAGGCGGCGCGGAAAACGCCGATAAACATATATACGACTACACCGATCCCGATTCCCCAAAATATGAGCAAATGATTGACGGAATCCGCAGAAAACTTAATTTTACAACTCTCAGATATAACCGTCTTGACGACATGCTCGACGCAACTGGTATTTCACCGTGCAAACTGTGTACCTATTGCTGGAGCGGAAAAGAATAAAAAAGGAGATTAATCATGCCTGATATGTTGGTAAAACTTTACGATCTTCCCCCCATAGGAGAAGTCGAAAGAGAAATGGCGGAAAAGAATATAGTTATCCGGAAACCTATCGGTCCAGAGAATTATTATGTTATGAATTGGATAACCGAACACTTCAGCCGTACTTGGGCAAGCGAAGCGGAAAACGCATTTTTTAACAATCCGAAGACTATTTATATAGCTTGCCGAGAAGGCAATGACGGAAAAAACAAGATGCTTGGTTTTGCCTGCTACGACGCCACCGTTCGCGGCTTCTTCGGTCCCACCGGAGTCGCGGAGGATGAAAGACGCCAGGGTATAGGCCGCGCTCTGCTTATATATTCGTTATACGGGCTACGGGATTTAGGCTACGGATACGCAATTATCGGTTCCCCCGGACCTATTGACTTTTATAAAAAGTCCTGCGGCGCAACCGTTATTGAAGGATCAGAACCCGGAGTTTATAAAGGGATGTTTTATAGTTGAGGTTTTTGTTTCGATTTAAAAAATAATATTAAAAAACTTCCGAGTCAGGAGACCATTTTCTTCTGATCGGAAGTTTTTTGATACAGCCCCTGGATTGAAATGTTAAGGACGATAATATCACCTACGCTTATATCGTCGCTCCCCCCACGGGGAGCGTGGATTGAAATGCGTTGCGGGTCAAGGACGATTTTTAACACGTTACTTAACTTCTTTTAATTCAGAGTTTTTACTTTTTAAAATATCAGTAGTATAATAAAAGTCAATAATATTACACGAGGTCAGAAAAATGACACACAAAGGAACAATAAAGCTCGAAACAGAACGCCTGATTCTTCGCCGCTTTGCGCCTGATGATGCCGAAGCTATGTTCCGTAATTGGGCAAGCGATCCGGAAGTTACAAAATATTTGATGTGGCCGACACATTCGGATGTATCTGTTTCCAAAGAGGTAATCGACAGCTGGCTGCCATTATATGAAAGCTTGAATAATTACAGCTGGGCGATTGTGCTAAAAGAACTAGGCGAACCGATCGGCAGTATTGCCGCAGTCCGACAAGCCGATGAAATCAAAATGGTTCATATCGGATATTGCATAGGGCAAAAATGGTGGAACTGCGGTTATACTTCGGAAACATTGGCGGAACTTGTTCGCTTTTTCTTTGAGGATGTCAGGGTCAATCGCATCGAATCGTGCCACGACCACCGCAATCCGCATTCAGGCAAAGTTATGGCGAAATGCGGGCTTAAATACGAGGGAACAATGCGGCAAAACGATACGAATAATCAAGGCATCTGCGACAGCAGCTGGTATGCAATGCTTGCGGAGGATTATTTTAAAAGTAAATGACCGCAAAACTCAAATAACATACAAAGGTTTTGAAGGTGATGAGGTGAAGCGCGAGCTTGATTATTTCGTATGCCAAAGATCAAAAGATCATAAGTGAATTTAAAAAACAATGCGTTTCTTCCCAAAGCGGCTGTATATATGATTTTATCACAGCCGCTGAACTATTTTATAAAACAAAACCGTTTATAAGAGAAAAAAATATCATTGACTTAACGACCGAAGTGGTATATAATTATAATTGTTGCAGGATATATCGAACTGCAACAACACGAAAAAATGACGCGAGTTTTGTTATAAATAAAAACGGAGGAGAAAAGCATGAATATCTTTATTATGACCGATATGGAAGGAATAACCGGAGTTGATTCTGCCGATAACGTTTTGATCGAAACGGAAGAACACTATATCTCATCCTGCCGCAAACTTACGGACGATATCAACGCCGCGGTGGACGGATACTTTTCCGCCGGCGCAAAGAAGGTTTTTGTCGAGGACGGTCACGGATCAGGGAAAAACTTCCTTCCCGGCACACTCGACGAAAGAGCAATCCTGGTAGATGGAATAAAAGATTACGACAGACTGACCAAAAGCGGAGAATACAGCGCCATGGCCATGATCGGAACCCATGCGATGGCGGGTACCGAAAATGCCTTTCTCGATCACACTCAAAGCTCGACATCCTGGTTCGATTACACGATCAATGGCCGCAGCAGCGGCGAGATCGCGCAGAGCGCCGCTTTTGTCGGCAGATATGATATACCGATTATAATGGTTTCGGGGGATATTGCTGCCTGCGAAGAAGCCAAACGCTTTTTGGGCGACATAGCGACGGCGCCGGTTAAACGCGCAGTCGGGCGCAACAAAGCCATCTCGTTAAAAGCCGAAGATGCGCATGCGTTGATCCGACAGGCCGCGATAGACTCGATGCAGCTTATCGGAAAAATCAAACCGTTCAAGATACTGCTCCCGGCAGAACTAAGGCTTATACTTCAGAGGACTGACTATTGCGAGGGCTACTGCAATCATCCCGGCGTCGAAAAAGTAAATTCCCGCACTGTCAGAAAATATCTGAAAGAGATAAACTCCTACCTCGACCTTATGCTTTAATATTGCCAAAATTGTCTCTAAAAGTATCATTTTGCGCAGCGATCAAACGTAATTTATGACAACATTCCGGTCGGCATAACGATTTTAGAGCCACCGGACGGCGGGATTTTCATATTTCCATAAATAACCGCGTGTTTCAGAGAGAAATCACCGAATCTGGAGCGTACTTCGGTAACGGTATCATCGAGAGACTCAATTCGGTCGGTATCGGTCGAGTCGCAGAAAACGCTGTATTGCAGAGGAGTCTCGGTTTCGGTCAGATTTATTGCCCTGACCACAAGAGTCCTTATCGGAAGCTGCCATTTGTAGTTTTTCTCAAATAGTTCATACGCATATCCGGCAATAACCGATTGGCTCTGTGTCGGCACCGGAAGCTGGCACTGCCATTCCCTGAATTTGAGACGGTTGTCTCTTACGGTTACCGAAATTCCTCCGGCGCGCTTGTTCAATTCATGAAGCCTCGCTCCGACGTCTTGTGAAAGATTGAGAATGAACGGCCAGACCTCCGAGCAGTCGCAGAGATCCTGCATTGCCGTGTTTCCGTGACCTACGCTTTTGACAGGAACGTCGGAACAACCGGAAATCACCTCGGAATGCTCCTCTCCGGTGGCGTAAAGCTTCAGCGCAATCCCGATCTTGCCGAATTTTCGACAGAGAAACTCGTCGGAGGCCTTTGCGATATCTCCTATCGTTATAATCCCGTTTTTCAAAAGCGCAGCTTCAACCGAACGGCCGACACCGAGCATTTCCGACGCTGCCAGGGGCCATACCTTTTCTTTGTAATTGTCTCTGAATATGCAGGTTACGGCGTCCGGCTTCTTCATGTCGCTGCCGAGTTTTGAAAATATTTTGTTCCAGCTTACCCCGATGGACACCGTGATCCCGAGTTCGCTTTTTATCCTCTCTCTTATCTCATCGGCGATTTGAAATCCGTTTTTTGCTCCGCTGCTTCTGGTGATATCGATCCAACATTCGTCCATGCCGTACGGCTCAATTCTGTCGGTATAAGAGCAGTAAATTCCCCTTGCAAATTCGGAATACTTCATATATTCACTATAATGAGGTTTTATGAATAAAATTCCGGGGCATTTCGAGCGCGCCTGCCATACCGCTTCACCTGTCTTGACACCGAAACTCTTGGCTATGTAATTTTTGGCAAGAACAATTCCGTGCCTCTCTTGAGGAGAGCCGCATACCGCTATCGGATGTCCGCGAAGCGAGGGATTGAGCTCGCTTTCAACCGATGCATAAAAATTATTCATATCAATGTGAAGTATTATCCGGTCCATGTGTGCACCATTTAGAATGTTAAATAAGAACTATTACGAATATAATTATACCATTTAGAATTTATTCTGTCAATAGAACTTTGTTATGGAAGGGAAGAGTCGCATAAGTGCGATAGTTGTATGCGTCGGTTAGACCACCGGTCGAGTGTATAATGTTATGAATAATCAAGGCTTATTCAGAATAACTTTACAAATTGATTGAATGTGAAATCTGTCGTCTTTATTGACATGCCAATTATGTTGTGATATAATAATTGTGTCGTACATGTAAATCATGTTTATAAAAATGTCATTATGACGGAGGAGAAAAATGAAAAGAACAGCGATTCTGACAATCCTGATTGCGGCAGCGTTGCTTCTGACGCTTGTTGCGCCCGTATTCGCAAATGACGAGATGACGGTTCATGGAACTCACGAGCCGCCTATTATGGACGGTGAAATCGATGACTGCTATATGAAGCTGCATGATTTCTGGACAACCGACGGCTTCAGCGACGAAAAAGACCCGGATCGCACTATCACGGGATCGGCGTATGCCTGCTATGATGATAAGAACTTCTATTTTCTTTCTGTGGCGGCAACTCCCGTGAATGATGCCGGAGCTGATTACGCGTTGGATATGGGTATATCTGTTGCCGGTTATCTTGCAATGCTTGCTACCGAACCAAGCGGCGGTTATACCGACGATCAGCGCTATGAAGTCGGTATAGCTCTTGGCAATGACGGTACGCAGATTTGGAAGACCTGCTCACCGGCAGATGTTAAAGACTCTATCAACGAAAAAGCTGTTTGGGATGAAGCGCCCTTTAAATTCTTTGTAAAGCGAGATGAAGCCGCTAAAAACAACATTTATGAGTTTGCTGTGCCGTGGACATATCTCGACCGTACCGGCACCATGACTTTTAAAGAAGGTTCAAAGGTTACCCTTAACTACTCCTGCAACGCGCATACCAGGGAAGAGTATGAAAGCGGTGAGCCTCATTATATGGAATATGGCGGAGGAATCTGGAACAACAGTTATGAGGACGGCATGATAGTAACCCTCGGCGCGTATCAGATCATTATTGAGGAAGAGGAGATTGCAGCACCCGAACCCGCAGCTGAACCTGCCGCTGTACCTGCTGCCGAACCCGCAGTTGCTCCGGCTGCCGCTGAACCCGCTGCCCAAACATCCGATGGAATTGCAATAGCTGTTTTGGCTGCCGCAGCATCACTCGGACTTGCAATATCAATTAAAAAACGCAGAATCTGACCGTAAATCATGATTACTATACCGGCTTATCAATTATGATAAGCCGGTATTTATTTAGCCCCAAGGCTTGAAACCGGAGGTGTTATATGCTATAATTATATTCAGAATAAGATGTATTTTAGAATGCAGTTGTATAGAGGTGATTTTTTATGGGACTGAAGATATTTTCAATTATGCGTCTTGACACCGAGCATATAGATGAAATATGTATGGATATCGAACGTCAGAAGCGTGAAGGAATCTCCGACTGCGCGCTTTTTATGATGACTCTTGTGCCGGAAGGAGATCCTCCGATCGATAAAGCTAAAATGCTATGCGAAAAATATAAGGTTTTCAAAGAAAGACTTGATGCAATGGATATCAAAAGCGGTGTTCTGGTTCAGGCAACAATCGGTCACGGCTGGGTATTGAGCGAAATGTTCCCATTTCAGCAGTATACCGCAATAGATACGGGTGAACAACCGCAAATCGTTTGCCCTTATGACGAGGGCTTCAGAGAGTATATCAAGGACGCTTTTAAAACGATAGCGCTTTGCCATCCCGATATGATAATGCTCGACGACGATTTTCGGCTGATGTCCGCCAGAAGCGGAGGTGGCTGCGGCTGTCCGCTTCATATAGCCGAGTTTAACCGCCGCGCCGATACATTATTTAGAAGAGAAGAGCTCAATAAAGTCCTGCATCAAGAGGGAGAAGACGGAGACAGGTACAACCGTATTTTTACCGAAACACAGAGAGAAGCTCTTATCTCCTGCGCCAAAATAATGCGTCAGGGAATTGATGAGATTGATCCTGAATTGCCGGGTTCTTTCTGCTGTGTCGGGAACAATGTGGAATGCGCCGAAGAAATAGCGCATATCTTAGCTGGCGAAGGAAATCCTTCCATTGTAAGGATCAACAACGGCAACTACACACCTCGGGGAGCAAGATATTTCAGCGACGTCTTTCTACGCGCAGCTCAGCAGGTGGCTAAGCTTGAAGGAAAGGTTGACTATATCTTAGCCGAAACCGATACCTGCCCTCAAAATCGTTACAGCACTTCGGCTATGTCTCTCCATACGCATTTTACGGGTTCGCTGCTTGAAGGCGCAAACGGCGCAAAGCATTGGATAACCCGCCTTCATGCTTTTGAACCGGAAAGCGGGGAAGCGTATCGCAAAATTCTTTCAGCGAACCGAGGATTCTATGACTATCTTGCAGATATTTATCCTCGACTTGTCTGGAGAGGCTGCAGGATTCCGATGTCTGACACACCGAGATTTGATTTAAGACGAAATTATACCGGAAGCAGCGGCTGGAGTCTTTGCGTCCTTGAGTGGGTGGGTCTTCCGTTCTATTTCTCGGCGCATGAGGGAGGCATTGTCTGTCTTGAAGGAGATGCGGACCTGAACTTCAGCGATGAAGAAATATTAGAGCTTTTAAAGGGACCTATGTTCCTTGCATCGGATACCGCGAAAAGGCTGGTTGAGAGAGGTTTCGGAAAATATCTCGGTGTCGATGTAAAAAGATGGGAAGGTTTGCAGCCCAGCGTTGAAAAACTTGAGTTTCGCGGAAACGTTTACAATGTGCAGTATAATTATCTGCAGCTTATATCGACAGAGGCGTCAACAAGAGAAATATCCACGGTTTATCATACCGTCGATAAGGAAAATCTGACAAAACTGTTTCCCGGCGTAACATTTTATCAGAATACCCTCGGTGGAAAAATCACGGTTTTCTGCGGCACACCGAACGCGCCATATAATCTTACGACAGCCTTTAGTTTCTTAAACTTATCAAGAAAAATGCAGTTGATTGGCCTGATGCAGGAATGCGGTGAACTTCCTGTATACTATCCGGGAGACGCCGAAATTTATCTTAAGGCAGCCGAAATTAAAGATGAGCCAAACAAGCTGTTTATAGCTGTTTACAACTTGGGATTTGATCCGCTTGATAAGCTTCCATTGAAATTTGAAGGTAAAGTTTTGACGGTTGAAAAACTAATGCCAAACGGTAATATTGAACAAATCTGCTTTGACTGTCTCTCCGATGGCTCTCTTCTCCTTAATACTGCTTGTAAAACCCTCGATCCCGTTATACTTACAGCATATTTACATAAATAATTATTGAAAAAATAAAACTAAAAACTCCCGTGTCGCTGCATCAATTCAAACGCAGCGACACGGGAGTTGATTTCGCTAAAAAATCTTAAGCAATTAACCTAAGTTAGCGGATCCGCCTTCGGAAAGAGTTTTTGCAACTTTGATTCCCTCAAGTTTTTGAGTGGGAATATTTTGATTTAATGCCAAATACGCAGCAACACCTGCAGCTTCGCCTATCTGATTGAGATTTACCATTACCCTCAATGCGCCGAATGAACCGATGTCAGCGTTAATCATCCGTCCTGCGGCGATAATGTTCGTATGTTTTTGCGGAACAAGACAGCCGAAAGGAAGAGAATAGTATGTCGGTACCGGAACGTTATCTGATATTCCGAGTTCCTTTCTCCAGTTACCTTTTATATGTTGACCATTGCGCAGTTCGGTATTTGAGCTTCCGTCGAAATGACGGAAGGTAATACTGCCGTCGGCAAGATGAATATCAACGTTATATGTTCCGTTGAGAATGTTGTCATCATACCTTTTGCCGAGTAAGAGTTCATCTTGTTTTGCCTGACGAATAGTCATATAATGTCGGGTTTCGCGGATGCCTATTGAAGAACAGGAGCATATATTGGAATATTTCACTCCTTCTTTGCCGTATTTATTCAACAGCTTTACCAAAGCGCGCATCTTTCTGCGTCCTTCTACCTCTGCCTTTGTAAGATCATCCGCGCGATCCAACATAAATCCCGTAACGTGAGTATCCGCACGCATGGTGATTCCGTTAGTTTCAGGTACCCGACAGCTCCATCCCCAGTCTTTTTCAAGACCAACCTCATCTCCGTAGCGTCTGATGATTCCCATTGTATCGATACCGGAAGCATCACCGTCAAGCAGAAAACAGGCAGACGGAGGCTGTATATTAGAGTGTGTGTATGATTCAATGCCTAAGTCGCGGCAAAGATCGCCGTCACCTGTAGCATCGATAAAGAAATCAGCTTTTATGGCTCCGCGTCCGTCTTTATTTTCAACAAAAACGGCAGATATTGTATTCCCCGAAGTCAAAAGCCCGGTATACATGGTATGTAGCATGAAAGACACTTTGTTTTCGATTAGCAGCAGGTCAAGTTCTGTTTTCATTTCATGCGGATTGAAAAAATGGGAATCGGCGCGATCTCTTCCTCTATCGGAAACAGGCTCGATGCGTTCAAGGAGCTCCTCGGTAAGTCCGGCTATGATTTGTTTTTTGTTTTCGGTGTCAAAAAGAGTATGCCAGACATTTACAAGACCGTTTGTTGCCGTCCCGCCGAAACAGTTACTTCTTTCGATGAGTATAACCTTTGCGCCCAATCTTGCCGCTCTGACCGCCGCGAAAACGCCGGTCGCGGAACCGCCGATTACGCAGATATCGGCTTCGGCGATAACAGGTATCTTTTTAGCGGGTTCAATAATATATCCGTTAATGTTCATGATATTTACCTCACAATATCGTTTATATTCCTGATTTAATTATACACCAAACCAAAGCGTTTTTCAAATGTTTTCTATCCTTTTTCTAAATTAACCGAATATTTACTTTTCGTTTCATGCTTTAAAGGTTTCAAATGCTTTTTTGTTAAATACATGCGGTTAATTTATTATTTGTCTTGCAGACTTAAATCTGCCGGATGTTTTATCTGATTTTATAAAATAAAGCTTGAATAGTCGGAATATAATTGATATAATATTAAAAACATACAAGCAAGAAGGATAGTTAAATGGAATTGTTTCATGGCAGACCGCAAAATATAGACGGACTTTCCGAAAGAGAAATAAAGGTATATGAATTTCTCGATTCGCTCGGGATCAAATATGACAGAGTAGAACATGAACCGGCGATGGACATGAATGCCTGCGAAGAGATCGACAGAGTACTCGGGACCACCATGTGTAAGAATTTGTTTTTATGCAACCGGCAGTGCACCGTATTTTATCTTTTGATGATCAAAAACGATAAGCCTTTTAAAACAAAGGATCTTTCGCAGCAGATAAACTCATCAAGACTCTCATTTGCTTCGTCTGAATATATGGAAAAACTTCTTGGAATCACCCCGGGAGCGGTCAGTATTCTGGGAATTATTAACGATAAGGAATGTCAGGTAAAACCGTTGATTGACAGGGAATTGTTGGACTCTGAATTTATAGGATGCCATCCAAATGTCAATACGGCAAGTCTCAAATTAAAAATTGCTGATATTATTGACATTATGATGCCTGCTACAGGACATGAGCCTGTTTTTGTAGATCTTTGATATATATTGAATTGTATCGGAGGAAAGAGATGATAAAAGTTACATTATTGGGAGATTCCATTCGTTTAATCGGTTATGGTTCAAGAGTTGCGGCTGAACTTGGAGATGATTACCGGGTTTGGCAGCCTGATGACAACTGCCGCTATGCTCAGTATACTCTTAGAGGGTTGTTTGACTGGGCAGGCAACATGGAAGGTTCACAGATTGTTCATTGGAACAACGGCCTTTGGGATTGCTGCGATATCCTTGGCGATGATATGCTTTTTACACCGGTAGATGTTTATGTTAATACTATGGTTCGAATTGCGTCAATTCTGATTAAGCGTCATAAGAATGTTATATTTGCAACGTCCACTCCTGCCAGACCGGGAAATATTTATAATAAAAATGAACAAATATGTAAATATAACGAATCTTTGGTGCCAAAGCTTGAAGAGATGGGAGTAGTTATTAACGATTTATGGAACGCTCTTATTGTCGATGTTGACCGTTATATACGGGAAGATGACAAAATTCATCTGACCGAAGAGGGAATAGACATATGCACTGAAATGGTAAAGCAATCTATATATAAAGTCGCTGAAAAAATCTCTGATTTTGAAAATCAATAAAGCGCCAGTTCCTAATTATAATATTATATATAGCCTCGACGCCAAAGCATTTTATATTTTGTATAATGACAGATAATGTATTTTCCATAAATAAAAAGATGCAAAACTTGCATCTTTTTTGGTGGGGACGGTTGGGCTCGAACCAATGACCTCATGCATGTCAAGCATGCGCTCTAGCCAACTGAGCTACGCCCCCATGACAATAATATTATACCATAAAGCCGGAGTTATTGCAAGAGTAAAATATGCACAAACATTTAAATATAAAAAGTAAATCTTTAGTCTTATGAGTACATATGTAAACAATAACAGGGCAGCACATGGAACTGAATAAGACACGAAATATTGAATGCAAAATATCATTCATTATACTAAATGAATATTTAGTATAATGAAGGGAATGGAAATGATAGTTTATTTTACATACTTCGCCGTCAGAATGTGTTTAAAATGAAAATACTTTATATAGAGGTTGAAATAAACACAAAAATATGGTATAATATTTTGTACCCTTAAAATAAGCCTATAACTTTATTTTATTTAAAATATATTCCGTGGAGTGATTCAAATGAAAGCTTTAAAATATTTTTCAGCGCTGCTTTCCTTGATAATGCTTGTCTCTATGTTTATGTCCTGCGGCTGTAAAAATACTGATGAAACCGAGACGGTTGTATCGGTGACTAATCCCGACGGTTCAGATATCAGATCCCCAGAGGAAGTTCAAGCTACCTCCGAAGTATTTGACTCTCTAAATGAAATGTATGGTTATTACAACATTTCAGATTTTGACAGTTATATTACCTTTTGGGATATAAATGAAGACGAAAAAGTCCAGATGCTTGAAAACTTTAAATCAAGTTCCGGCGTTTTTGAAGCTAAATACGAGCTTAACAGTGTTGATGTGATTCTTGATGTAAACGGAAAAGCCAATGTTACTTCGATATCAACGGCTACTTCAAAAAATATTGCCACCGGTGATGAGACTGTAATAAAAGAAACCATGTATTATGTCATGGAAAAACGCGATGGCAAGTATCGAATCAAGAGCTTCAGTTCCGGCGGCAACGAGCTTATAAGCTACAGCGGTGATGAAGAAACTACTGCGGAATAAACTTATATATTAATATTATATTAACAAATAATAATATTAACAGATATCAAAAAAGAACCCCGGAAAACAGAGGGTTCTTTTTTTGTTGCATCATTGTTAACACATCAATCAAATATAATTCATTGTTACCTTCTATGCAATTATGCGATAGAAGGATCAGTCTGGTTTGTTTTAGTCCGCATATAATAATAAATGCCCGCAACAATCGGGCATTTATTATTTAAAATTTGCAATAGCCTTTATAGCCGGCTTTAACGAGTACATCCTGCGCCGCAAGATCATTGTCGACCCGCATGATTACATAGGCTTCATTATTTGAAGCCTGAAATGCATACATATATTCGACGTTTATATTGTTGTCAGCCAGCACTTTCAAAACTTCTGCCAATCCACCGGGACGGTCATCCATTTTAACCGAAAGCACTGACGTGAGTGAAACCGCTAAGCCTTTTTTTCTTAAAATCTGTTCAACAGAATCAGGATCGTCGACTATAATCCTCAATACACCGAAACGGCTTGTATCGGCGACTGAAAGCGAGCGGAGATTTATATCGTTTTCGGCAAGAAGCTTTGCTATTTCGGCAAGCCTGCCGGCGCGGTTTTCGACAAATATCGAAATTTGCTTTGTCAGCATTTCCCTTCCCCCTTTAATCAAGTCTTCTGTTGTCTATAACGTGCTTTGTTTTGCCTACTGAGCGTTCGATGGTCCCCGGTTCAACAAGTGTTATCTTAGCTGAAATATTCAATGCAGAGTCGAGTTCGGCTTTGATGCTGTTTTCAAGCGCCTGAAGGCCTCTTATCTGATCGGTAAACTGGGATGAGTTTATTTCAACTTTAATCTCCATCTGATCGAGTGTTCCCTGTCGGTCAACTATAATCAGATATCTTGGGTCAACATTTCCGGAACTTAAAAGCACGCTTTCAATTTGCGACGGGAAAACATTTACTCCTCTGATTATCAGCATATCATCAGAGCGGCCGGTAATTCTGTCCATTCGTATAAGCGTACGTCCGCAGTCACATTTACCGCGGTGAAGCGCCGAAATGTCGCGGGTGTTGTAGCGTATCAGCGGCATAGCCTCTTTATTGATACAGGTAAAGCAAACTTCTCCCGGCACACCGTCAGGCTGGCGCAATCCTGTGACAGGGTCGACAACTTCTACTATAAAGTGGTCTTCGTTTACGTGTAAATCTTTATGTGTTTGACATGAAAACGCAACTCCGGGACCGCATATTTCGGAAAGACCGTAAATATCAGTTGCCGTAAGGTTTAAAAAGTTTTCAATCTGGGTGCGCATGTTGTCGGACCACGGTTCGGCGCCGAAAATGCCGTATTTCAGATTAACTGAATTCATGGAAATATTGTTATCGCGCATGTGTTCGTATAAATAAATGGCGTATGACGGGGTGCAGCAAAGAACGGTTGTACCGAAGTCCTGCATCATAAGAATCTGACGCGCGGTATTTCCGGTTGAAGCAGGTATTACGGAGCATCCGAGTTTTTCCGCGCCGTAATGCGCGCCGAGACCGCCGGTGAACATCGAATAACCGTAACAAACCTGAACTATATCGTCCTTTGTAGCTCCGGCGCAGGCAAGAACTCTTGCGACACATTCTGCCCAGACATCAAGGTCACGCTGTGTATACGTGACGACAGTTTGCTTACCGCTTGTACCCGATGATGCGTGTATGCGCACGACATCGCTCATCGGTACGGCGTTCATGCCATAAGGATAATTGTCTCTTAAATCCTGCTTTGTCGTAAATGGAAGTTTTGCAAGGTCGTCAACACTTTTTATATCTTCGGGTTTTACGCCCGCCGCGTCCATTTTCGCCCGGTATGGCATAACATTCTCATATGCACGCCGGACGGTTTTTTTAAGTCTTTCTGTCTGAAGCGACGACATTTCGTCGCTTGACATGGTTTCTTCGTGTTTGTTGAAAAAAGCCATTATAATCTCAGTTCCTTATTTTGATTTTATTTTTCGTAGTTGTAACCAAGCTCAAAAGCTTTTAGGTTCACTTCAAGGAACTTGGCCGGAACGGATATTTTCACCGATTCCTTTAATGTCTCGATATCAAGTCCGAGATATTTACCCATCAGGCCGATAAGCGCTACATTTGATGTCCTTTCGTTTCCGGCTTCCTTTGCGAGCTGCAAAGTATCAGCCGCGACAAGCTTTACGCCTTTATCTTTAATCTTTTCTGCAAGCTGATCCGGATAGTCAAGAGCTCCGGTTATAACAGGCATGGGATTGATTTTTTGCGTGTTAACAACTATAATCCCTTCTTTTTTCAGATACGGCAGCCATCTTGCCGCCTCAAGAAGCTCAAAGCTCATTATAACATCGGCTTCTCCGCGGCAGATAACCGGTGACCATACCTTTTCACCATATCTTACATAGGTGACAACCGAGCCGCCGCGCTGTGACATACCGTGGACTTCCGACACCTTTACATCGTACCCTTTAAGCAATACGGCGTTGCCGATTATTCTTGAAGCGAGCAGCGAACCCTGGCCGCCGACGCCTACAATCATTATATTTTTAGTTTCGTTCATTACTCATTGCCTCCATATATAGCTCCAAAGCGGCAGAGCTTGATGCAGAGTCCGCAGCCGGTGCAAAGTGTTGCATCGATTTTTGCCTTGCCATCCGTCATGGAAATACAAGGGCAGCCTATTGTCATGCAGGCACGGCAGCTCTTGCATTTATCAGTATCAACGTGATAAGCGGGCAGCCGTGCTACCCCTTTCAATAAAGCGCAGGGACGACGGCAGACAATTACCGAAGGTTCGTCAGAAGAAAGTTCTTCCTTGAGAATCTTTTCAAACTCTGAGATATCAAGGGGGTCGACCGTTCTGATATGCTCTTTTTTCACTCCTACGGCGAGAGCAATATCTTCAGGCATTACCGCATATGTAGGTTCTTCTTTGAGAGTTCTGCCGGTTGACGGGTTATCCTGATGCCCTGTCATTGCAGTAATTCGGTTATCAAGTATTACCAAGGTTGACTGTCCTTTATTGTAAACGAGATTTACAAGTCCGGTGATGCCGGAGTGCATAAAGGTTGAGTCACCGATAACCGCAACCGATTTACCTGCCAACTCAGGTCGAATTTTATTAAATCCGTGAATAGAAGACACCGAAGCGCCCATACAGAAAGTAGTATCTATCGCGCTCAGTGGAGGCGCGGCGCCGAGAGTGTAGCAGCCGATATCTCCCGAAACATAAAGTTTCAGCTTTTTGAAAACATAGAAGACACCCCTGTGCGGACATCCCGGGCAAAGCACCGGCGGACGGCCGGGGATTTTGTCATCAAGAGAAACGCTTTCCGTCTTTACTCCGAGCAGTTTTTCGCGGAGCAGATCCTGTGAAAATTCATCGGTTTTCGGAAGCAAATTCTTGCCGTCTACATTAACGCCGATTTTTTTGCAGAAGCTTTCAATATAATCGTCAAGTTCCTCGATTACGATAACTCGTCCGCAATTAGACGCAAATTCTTTTATTTTGTTTTCGGGCAGTGGAAAAACCATCCCGATTTTAAGATATGATGCGGAATTACCAAAAACTTCCCGCGCATAATTATAGCAGGTTCCGGAGGTTATAATGCCGACACTGTTCCCGTTATCGCTCGTTTCTATTCTGTTGAATTCGCAGGTTTCTGCATATTCGGAAAGGCTTTCCAGCCGCTCTTCAACTTTAATATGTCTCGGTTTTGCGTTAGCGGGAGTCATAACTCGCTTAGTAGGATCTTTTACATACTTCACAAGCTCCCGCTCAACTCTGTCGGATAATTCAACCAACCCCTGCGAGTGTGAGATTCTGGTGCTGAGGCGTATTATTACAGGGGTGTCAAATTGTTCGGATAGCTCAAAGCCCGATTTTACAAATTCGATGCATTCTTCCGAATTGGAGGGTTCAAGCATAGGAAGCTTTGAAGCTTCCGCGTAATGCCTAGAATCCTGTTCGTTTTGGGAGCTGTGCATCCCCGGGTCGTCAGCTACTATAATCAACATTCCGCCGCCGACTCCGACATATGATCCGATAAACAGCGGATCCGCCGCAACGTTAAGTCCGACATGCTTCATACAGCAAGCTGAGCGACCGCCGGCGACCGAAGCTCCGAGAGCGGTTTCAAGCGCTACTTTTTCATTTGGAGCCCACTCGGCGTATATCTCATCATATTTTGCAGCATATTCGGTTATTTCGGTACTGGGAGTACCGGGATAGCTTGATACCAGACGGCAGCCGGCTTCATAAAGCCCTCTTGCTACCGCTTCGTTTCCAAGCATTAATTTTTTCATGACTATATCTCCGTTAAATATTTTATAATCAGCTGACGAAATCGAATTCGAAATCGTATATAGAGACCGTGTCTCCGTTTTTGCATCCCTTTTCTTCAAGAGCTTCAATGACGCCACTGGTTCGCAGGACACGCTGGAAATACATAAGCGATTCCTTTTCGTCGAAATTAATATCTCTCATCAACCGTAAAAGCCATTCGCTCTCTACGACATAGGTGCCGTCAACATTGGTTATTTCTATATAGCGGTCATCTCGATCGGCGGCGTTATCACACGGATCAATCTCCGGTTCGTATATCTTGATTGCCGGCAGCTTTTCGAGTTTATCGAACATCAGTCCTACAAGCTCTTCACAACCTTCTCCGGTTTCCGCAGATATTCTTGCAAAACCGCAATTGTTTTTTGCGGCATAAGCTTCAATCTGAGTTGTGTCGGTGTCTTCGGCAAGAATATCGCATTTGTTCGCAGCAATAATCTGAGGTCTTTCCAGCAGCGAACTATCATAGTTTCTCAACTCATTATTGATAGTCTTAAGGTTTTCCAACGGGTCACCGTCTTCTCCGGAAGCATCAACTACGTGAATAAACAAACGGCAGCGTTCAATATGCCGGAGAAACTCAAATCCGAGTCCCGCGCCTTCGGAAGCGCCGCTTATCAGTCCGGGAATGTCGGCTGCAACAGCCGTTCTGGAGCTTTCTTTTGGGTGAGTTACGACACCTAAAATGGGGGTTAGCGTAGTAAATTTATAGCTTGCGATTTTTGGTCTTGCAGCGCTTATTTTATTTAAAAGCGATGATTTTCCGGCGTTCGGAAGTCCGATAAGACCTACATCGGCTATCATTTTTAGCTCAAGTATGATTTCCCTCTCTTCGCCTTGAATACCGCTTTTTGCAAAACGCGGCGCTTGTCTAGTAGGTGTGGCAAAACGCACGTTTCCCCATCCGCCATTACCTCCGCGACAGATAATCAGATCGTCGGCATTCGTCATGTCCGCAATGATTAACTCACTTTCCGCGTCTCGAATTATCGTTCCCTGCGGTACTCTCAGAATTACATCCGGAGCGCTTGCCCCATGGAGCTTTTTCGCTCCTCCTTTTGCACCATTGCCTGCTTTAAATATTCTTTTGTATTTATAATCAATTAAGGAGGAGAGGCTTTTATCAATTCTGATTACTATGTTTCCGCCGCGTCCTCCGTCTCCGCCGTCGGGACCGCCATGAGACACATATTTTTCTCTGCGGAAGGATACCGCACCGTTCCCGCCGTCCCCGGCTTTAACATGAATCTTTATTTTGTCTAATATCATTTCTTTAAATTAATTTTGTTCCAAGTTTAGCATTTGCTTAAATTCTGCTTCGTCGATTATCTTAATTCCGAGTGATTGAGCTTTTGTGTGTTTACTTCCCGGATCGCTTCCCGCTAAAAGATAGTCGGTTTTTTTAGATACCGAGGAAGCAGTTTTACCTCCGCGGCTCTCAATCAAAGCTTGTGCTTCGCTTCGCGTAAGAGTCGGCAGAGTTCCGGTTAGAACGAAAGTCATGCCGGAAAATGTATCCGGTTGTCCTGAATCTGAATTTTCAATAACGGTAAGCACACCATATGACTTGAGTTCATCTATAATGACTCGGGTTTCGGGATTTTTAAAATACTCAATAACGTTATGCGCGGTTATTTCTCCGATATCTTCAACTTCTATAAGTTCCTCTTCGTTAGAGATAAAGAAATTTTCAATATCTCTTAGCTGAACAGCGAGGCTTTTAGCGGCTTTTTCGCCGACCTCACGAATGCCGAGCGCGTATATAAGCTTGTCAAGTCCTCTCGTTTTTGAGTTTTCAATACTCTGAATAATGTTTGCAGCCGATTTTTCCCCCATCCTGTCGAGTTTGGCAAGCTCATCCATTTTTAGTTTATATATGTCGGCACAATTTGAAACCATATTTTCATTTATCAATTTTAGCAGCAGCTTTTCGCCAAGTCCAACAATATTCATCGCATTTGTGGAGACAAAGTGAAGAAGATTACGATGCAGCTGAGCCGGACAGGCAGGATTCAAACATCTGAAAGCTGCTTCCCCCTCTTCCCTTGTCACGGGAGCGCCACAGGATGGACAATCTTCCGGCATTTTATATGAGATAGTGTTTTCCGGGCGTTTTGAAAGGTTTACGCCGAGAATTTCCGGAATTATCTCTCCGGCTTTTCTTACAATTATTGTATCGCTTACTCGAATATCCCTGCTTAAAATATAGTCTGCGTTGTGAAGGGTGGCTTTTGATACAGTAGTTCCGGCAAGATGGATCGGATCAAACATGGCGTAAGGGGTGAGGACACCGGTACGACCGACATTGACATCGATATGTCTTAATACCGTCTCCTTTTCTTCCGGCGGAAACTTATATGCAACCGCCCATCTCGGTGTGTTGGCGGTTTCGCCTAAACGAATTCTGTCGGAAAGAAGATCGGCTTTTATAACGGCGCCGTCAATCAAATATCCGAGCTGTCCGCGGCTTTCTCCGATATTAATAACAATTTCCTTAATTTTTTCCGGATCCGCCGTTACTGTATGGTTTATAACATCAAAACCTAAAGAGCTTAAGAATTCAAGTCCCTCGCTGTGACGGGAAAACTGCTTTTCACAGCGCTGAATATTGAATACTAACACATCAAGATTGCGCTCGGCTGTTATTCTTGCATCAAGCTGCCTGAGCGAGCCTGCCGCCGCATTTCGCGGGTTTGCAAATAGCTGCTCGCCTTTATCGGCGCGATCCGCGTTAAGCGCTTCGAAACTCGAAAGCGGCATATATGTTTCACCGCGAATATCAAGCAGTCCGTCATAGTTTATTCGCTTAGGTAGTGTTTTAATGGTTCTGATATTGTCGGTAACATCCTCGCCTACATAACCGTCCCCACGGGTGGCAGCAGATATCAAAACTCCGTTTTCATATATAATCGAGACGGAAAGTCCGTCAACCTTTTCCTCGACCGAAAATTCAATAGGCGTTCCGGCGTCTTCATCGGTTTTTGAAATAAAGCTTTCCAGCTCATTAAATGAGAATACATCGTTAAGACTTCCCATGTAAACTTCGTGATTGACCTTGGAAAATCTTGCGGCCGGCTTATATCCCGCTTGTCTTGTCGGTGAATCAGGAGTTATATACTCCGGATTTTTATTTTCAAGCTCTGTTAGCTCACGGAAAAGTAAGTCGTATTCGTAATCTGTAATTTCCGGTTTGTCGAGCTCATGATACAAACGGCGATGACGGTTGATCGTTTCGCGCAGCTCATTTATTCTTTTCTCTGTCTCGTTCATATTCACATTACCGATATAAAGGCATTAATATTATAATTATATCACATTTCGAACAGAAAATATATATATATTCGGAAAATTTAATCGGCATTTTCAAAGAACAGCTCATTTACCCGCGATATAAAGTCGAACTCCCTTTGACGAAAGCTCGGATACCATATCATCGGAAAGAGGAAGATCGGTTATTACTGCGTAGAGTTTATCATAGGTACAAACGCGGTTCATCAGAACTTGGCCTATTTTTGAGCTGTCGCATAATAGTACTGTTTTTGACGCAGCTGATATCATCGTTTTTTTAACTTGCGCCTCCTCATCGGACGACTCGGTTACCCCCTTTTCGGTTGTAAAGCCGCGGCATGAAATAAAAGCCCAGTCGGCGTTGATTTCTTCAAAACGCTTACAGGCTGCGCTTCCTACTAATGACATACTGTGTTTACGAAGTCTTCCTCCGGTGCAGAAAGTCGTAATTTTGCTGTATGAATTCAACAGATAAGCCGTTTTAATGCCGTTTGTAATAACTGTCAGAGCGTCAAATCTTCTGAGATAAGGAACGAGTTCGGTAACGGTTGAGCTGGTATCAAGAATTATAGTTGCACCGTCGCTTATCAGTTTTGAAGCCGTCTGCGCTATACGGATTTTAGCTTCGGTATGCTCCCGCTCACGAATGTTGATAGGAAGATCGCTTGAAAGATTATCAAGCATAACCGCTCCGCCGTAAGTTCTTCGGATAGCTCCGCTCTCTGAAGAAATCTTTGAAAGATCTCGCCTTATAGTCGATTCGCTGACATGATATATCTGCGCTAATTGCTTAACTGTGGCGGAACTGTGCTCATTTAATAAGCGTTTTATATCATTTCTTCGTTCGTTTGAGGTCATTTATTCACCAAATACCTATATTCTGTCTTATTTAATCCATGATTGCACAATGCGCGCAGCATATGCGCAATTCACGCACAATTACTGCTCACTGTGATATTTTTTCGCAATATTGACAAGCCTTTGGGATGATGGTATAATAAATACAGTATCATTTATATTTATGTATTCACCTATATGATACCACAAAAAGAAAACAATTTCAATCATTAATAATTATGAGGTGAAAATTATGTTAACCAAAGCTGTGCGTCTTTACGGTGTAAACGATCTTCGGCTTGAGCAGTTTGAGCTGCCCGAGATCAAAGAGGATGAGATTCTTGCTCATGTTATTTCAGACAGTATTTGTATGTCTTCCTACAAGGCTGCAATTCAAGGACCGAATCACAAGCGCGTTCCCGACGATGTAGCTGAAAATCCGGTTATAATCGGTCACGAGTTCTGCGGTGAGCTTGTTAAAGTCGGCGAAAAATGGAAGAATCAGTTCAAAGAGGGTCAGAAATTTTCAATACAGCCCGCAATTAATTACAAAGGCTCTCTTGCTTCTCCCGGTTATTCTTATAAGTATATCGGGGGCGCCGCGACATATGTGATTATACCGAATGAGGTTATGGAGCTGGGCTGTCTTCTGCCATATGAAGGCGAGGCCTTCTTCTACGGTTCCCTTTCAGAACCGATGAGCTGCATAGTAGGTTGCTATCACGCAAGCTATCACACAAAACCCGGTGTTTACAAGCATGAGATGGGCATAGTCGAGGGTGGTAATATGGCTATCCTTGCCGGCGCCGGACCTATGGGTCTTGGTCTTATCGACTACGCCATCCACGGAGACCGCAGACCGGGACTTCTTGTCGTGACAGATATCGACGGAGCACGTCTTGCCCGCGCAGCCGAAGTGCTGACTCCCGAGGATGCCGAAAAACACGGCGTTAAACTTGTATATGTTAATACGAACGACTATACCGATCCCTCTGATCCATATGCCGCGGACAATTATCTGCGCAGCTTATCAAAAGACGGCGTTGGCTATAACGATGTATTTGTTTTCGCGCCTGTAAAAGCGCTTGTCGAACAGGCGGACAGACTGCTTGCGCATGATGGATGCCTTAACTTCTTTGCAGGTCCCACCGACCCCAAGTTCAGCGCCATGTTTAACTTCTATAATGTACATTATGCTTCAACCCATGTGGTGGGTACTTCAGGCGGAAATACCGCGGACATGATCGAATCGCTTGAATACATGCAGTCCGGACGTATTAATCCTGCTGCAATGATTACTCATATCGGCGGACTCAACACGGTTGTTGAAACCACTATTAATCTGCCAAATATTCCCGGAGGAAAGAAGCTTGTTTATACCAACAAGGATCTGCCGCTTGTGGCAATAACCGATTTCGCGGAAAGAGGGAAAGACGATCCTTTTTATGCAGCTCTTGCCGAAATAGTCAGCCGCAACAATAATCTCTGGTGCACGGAAGCAGAAAAGTATCTGCTTGCCAACGCTCCGGATATTGTTCTTTGAAAATGGTACAGTAAGGAGACAATGAAATGTCAGAAGCTCTTCAAAAGCTGGCGGAAATGTCAAACAGATACGGATCGAATCCGGACTACGTTCTCGCAGGCGGCGGAAACACTTCATATAAAGATGAGAAATATCTCTATATAAAGGGGTCCGGCACATCTCTTGCTACAATAAAGCCGGAAGAATTTGTCAAAATGACTCGTTCAAAGTTGGCAAAGATGCTTGAAAAGAAATATTCCGATGATGAAAAGAAACGCGAAGCCGAAGTTCTGTCTGACATGATGGATTCAAGGGCGAAGGGGGAGGGACGGCGCCCTTCCGTCGAAACTCTGCTGCATAATCTTTTCCCGCAGAAGTATGTTCTCCATCTTCATCCGGCTATGGTTAACGGCCTTACCTGCGGCAAGGACTACGAAGTAAGGGTTAAACAACTCTTCCCTTCCGCACTTGTCGTCGGCGTCTGTAAACCCGGATACACTCTTGCCGTAGCTTGCAATGAAGCCATCGAAAATCGGAAAAAGACATCAAAAAAACCTCCGGATCTTCTTTTCCTTCAAAATCACGGTGTGTTCTTTGCTGCAGATGATATTGAGATGCTTGACAAGCTGTTTTCATTAACAATGAAAACGCTGAAAAAGTCGATTGTTCGTGAACCTGATTTCAGCAACTGCGACTTTGACAAAGAAAAAGCCGCCGCGCTTGCTCCGGCTCTTCGTATGATGTACGGAGAGGGGAAACCGGCAACAGCGAAATTTTTCGTTAACAGAGAAGTTCTTGTATATGAGCCGGAAACTAAGAGCTTTACACCCGATCACATGGTTTACTATAAGGCAAAGGTTCTGATAGTTCCTGATAATTTCGATGCGGACGCTATTAAAGCGCTCTTTGATAAATTTACAGCTGAAAACGGCTATAAACCTCGTATCGCATATGTCAGGGGTCTTGGTTGTTTCGCGCTTGGAGATACATATAAAGCCGCAAACACCGCAATGCTGCTCTTCCTTGATGCGGTAAAGATCGCTTGTTACGCTGAATCTTTCGGAGGCTCATCTCCGATGCCCGATTGGCTTATTAACTTCATAATAAACTGGGAAGTTGAAAGCTACAGAAGTAAGGTAGCAGCGGCATCTTCCGAATCAAAGCGGCTTGAAAACAAGATTGTCATTGTAACCGGAGCAGCTCAGGGATTCGGCAAAGGTATCGCCGAACACCTCGCCTCGGAAGGCGCTTATGTTGTAATTGCCGACTTGAATTACGATGGCGCCAAGTCAGCCTCTGACGAAATACCGAATTCGTTGCCGGTCTCGGTGAATGTGGCAAATGAAGAGTCGGTAAAGGAAATGGTTAATACCACGGTGCTGCATTACGGCGGTCTTGATGTTCTCATTAACAATGCCGGCGTTGCCAGAGCGGGCAGTCTTGATGAAATGACCGAAAAGACCTTCGACTTCGTTACATCGGTCAACTATAAGGGCTATTTCCTCTGCGTTAAATACGCTACCGTTCCTATGAAAATTCAGCATCGCTTCTGCCCCGATTATATGTCTGATGTTATCGAGATAAACTCAAAATCGGGCCTCGAAGGCTCCAATAAAAACTTTGCCTACGCTGGCTCTAAATTCGGAGGAATCGGATTAACTCAAAGTTTTGCGCTTGAACTTATTGAGCATAATATTAAAGTCAACGCCATCTGTCCCGGAAACTTCCTTGACGGTCCGTTATGGAGCGATCCTGAAAAAGGATTGTTTGTGCAGTATCTGAAAGCCGGAAAAGTTCCGGGAGCGAAGACCACACAAGATGTACGCAAACATTACGAAGATAAGGTTCCGATGAGACGCGGCTGCGAGATTATAGATGTTGTACGGGCAATTTACTATATCATAGAGCAAAAATACGAGATCGGCCAAGCTATTCCCGTTACCGGCGGCCAGTTGATGCTAAACTAAGGGAGGATGAAATGGCTGACAATAATCGTGTAAGATATGTAAATAATCATATCCATACAACATATTCATTCTCTCCTTATACCCCTACCGCTGCGGTCGAAACTGCCAAAAAAAATGGCCTAGAAACCGCCGGATGCATGGATCATGACAGCTCCGCAGGTTCGTGGGAGTTTATTGAAGCAGGCAAGAAATTCGGGATGCCGGTAACAGTCGGAGTTGAATGTCGCGTTGATATGTCCAAAACTCCGCTCAACGGAAGGCTCATTAATAATCCGGATCAGGATTCGATAGCTTATGTTGCAATGCACGGAATACCTCATCAGAATATCGACGCAGTAAACGAATGGTTTGCGCCTTACAGAGCTTTCCGCAATGAGCGCAATGACGCGATGTGCAAGAATATCGATGTTCTGGTTCGTCCATTCGGATTATCGCTTGATTTTGAGCGTGATGTGCTCCCGCTTTCAAACTACGCAGTCGGCGGTTCGGTTACGGAAAGGCATATTACATATGCCCTGTCAAAAAAAATCACTACAAAATATCAAACTCCGCCAGAAGTGGTTAGTTTTCTTCGAGACGGAATGAACCTGCCGCTTGACAAGAAAAAAAACGACATGCTTCTTTCAGGAGATAAATACCCTCAGTATTATGAATATGATATTCTCGGTATCCTTAAAAGCAGTCTTGTGGAAAGATTCTATGTCAACGCGGATAAGGAATGCCCTGATGTCAGTGAATTCATCGCAATGGTGAGGGAATTCGGCGGTATCTCCGCATATCCCTATCTCGGTGATGTGGGTGACAGTGTCACAGGTGACAAGAAAGCGCAGAAGTTCGAAGATGATTACCTTGATGAGCTGATGGTAGTTATAAAGGATCTCGGTTTCGACGCCGTAACCTATATGCCTACCCGTAATTCCCCGGCACAGCTTGATCGCATCATGTCACTTTGCGAAAAAAACAGGTTTTTCCAGATCAGCGGCGAGGACATAAACTCCCCGCGCCAAAGCTTTATCTGCAAAGCATATGAAGATCCAAAGTTCTATCATCTTGTTGATGCGGCATTTACACTTATTGATTATGAAAATGCGGCGACCGAAAACATAGCCGCCGCAAGAGAAAAATTCAGCTTTATATTCGAAAAATAAAAAAGTGACGGCGGGAATGCATTTCCCGCCGTTTAACTTATTCATCCTTTTTATCAGCGTTAACTTGCGAACTTTTAAGTTCTGTCAGTTCTTTCATGAAAGTGTCGACATCCTTAAATTCACGATAAACCGATGCGAATCTTACATAAGATACCTCATCCAGATTCCTTAAACTGTCCATAACCATAGAACCTATTTCAGAGGAGCTTATCTCCCGCCGCATTGAATTTACAATACTTGACTCTATATCAGAAATGATATTGTCCAACTGAGCGTTTGAGACCGGTCTTTTATAGCAAGCCTTTACAAGTCCGGTCATAATCTTGTTGCGGTCGAAAATCTCGCGGGAGCCATCTTTTTTTATCACAAAAATCGGTCCTGCTTCGATATATTCATATGTTGTAAACCGAAAGCGACAGCTGAGGCATTCGCGCCGCCTTCTGATGCTGTCATCTCCTGTCGGACGCGAATCGATTACTTTAGTGTCTTCGAAGCTACAGCTAGGGCATTTCATATGACCACCTCACAATGTATGACCGATATCCGATTATTCGAGACCGAGAGATTTGCAATATTTATATGAAGATTCAAGGCATTTGAAAGGATCTTCACCATAACAGTCATCCTGCTCGATATAAGCGAATTTCGTTCCGCCCGTGACACAGGCTTCCGCTATTTTTTCGAAATCAAGAATTCCGGAACCTACGGGAGCATATCGCTTGGTTCCGTCTGTCAAAACTGCCATGTCTTTAAAATGAACACAAGGGATCCGACCGCTGAATTTCCTGAATTCTTCAACAGGATCTGCGCCGGCGAATTTAATCCAATATGAGTCAAGGGTAAATCCCATCAGTTCTGCCGGAAACGCTGCTGCAAGACGATCCATATATGTCATGTCTTCGTATACCCGATACTCTACATCGTGGTTATGATACATAAGCAAAGAACCGAGCTTGCTCATTTTTCTTGCTGCGGGCAGACCTTTTGAAACATAATTTATATAGTCGTCGACGCCGTTGTTCAAAAAACCGGGCATTGAGCCGACTCCGATGTATTTGCATTTAAAAATGTCATGCTCTTCGACGACCTTTTCGGTTTCGTCGGTTATCCTGTTGAAATTGAAGTGTGTGAGATCACAGCTGAGACCGTTTATATCAAGCTGCTCTTTGAGCCACAGAGGCTCATAGGCGCAGGTTCCGGAGACCTGAACGGTTTTGAATCCAATATCAGCTACTTTCTTAAGTGTTTCTGCAAAATCTGCGGTGTTTTTGCAATAATCGCGTAGGGTATATAATTGAGCGCCTATCAACATGATTTCTTACCTCTTTTAGTTTATCTTATATTATGATTATAATAGTTTTTCGGATAAATGTCAAGTCAAATTGCATAATATATTTATAAAAACAGTTGACTTTAATTACTTCTCTGTTTTTCTGTTTCGATTTGATACATAAACATAGATTATAAGTTTATATGCTATTATAAAACAGAGGAAAAATAACAGGATAGCCGAAACTATGATTAAAAGTGCTGTTTTGCTTATTTCCTTATCGGATTTTACTGTAGAGTCTGTTTCCGGTATCTCAACGGTATTTGTTTCTGTTACGACAGCATTATCATTCGCTTCGCTGCTCTTTCTTTGACTGAACATCCAATCGAGAGAATCGAAGTATGCTTCCGGCCAGATGCTGAAATGATTGCCGCCAGAGATAAGTATCAGCTCTGCATCCGCATTGATTCCTTTAAGCGCATTGTTAACAGCAATATCTCCGGATGGCGGAACTATGTCGTCGGAATCTCCGTGATATGCTCTTACAGGAGTCTTTGATATATTTTCAGCCATTTCTGGGTCAGCTCCGCCGCAAATCGGTACGGCAGCGGCAAAAATGCCGGGATGTCTTGCCAGAAGATCCCAGGTACCGTAACCGCCCATGGAAATACCTGTAACATAGAGGCGCTCTTCGTTTCCGTTGTAGTTTTCGATGAAATAATCTACAAGCCTGAAAGCTGCCTTAATAGCTTTTGTTTCCGCAATGCTATCGGTTGAATAAACTCCGCTGTTCCATTCAACATCCACCCATTTGCTGCCGTATGGTGATTGCGGAAAGAGGTAAATAGCAGGATATTCATCAATATAACCATATTCGAAAAGCAATATAGGCAGACCATATTCAAGCTGCCTTTCATTATCATTACCGATTTCACCGGCGGTATGAAGGTATAAAACCACCGGATATCTCTTTTCTTTATAATCATCGGGAAGATACGCCCGGTATTTTATCTCAAATTCATCGTATATGAAGCTGTCTGATATAAGCGAACTTCTGTTTGATGAGGCAAAAGAATTCAACAAAGAGAATATCGCGATAATAATCGCAGCGACAACAAAAAACGCTGTGTGTAGTATTGACTTATTTTTCATTTTGTGATAAAATTTCTGATATATATAGTATGAATCGAATGTTAGGAGAATAAAAATGAAATTTATTATGTCTATCGACTGCGGTACCACTTCGGAACGCTGTATGATTTTTGATCATCAACTTAATATCAAAGCGGTATCGCAGCGGGAATTCAGGCAGATATATCCAAAAGCCGGCTGGGTTGAACAGGATCCCGGCGATATTTGGGAAACTCTGCTCTTCGTTTGTCGAGATGCTATGGCAAAAGCCGGTATCGGAGCCGAGGCCATCGCGGCTGTTGGAATCGCAAATCAACGCGAAACCACTATTGTTTGGAACAGATATACGGGCGAGCCCGTAATGAACGCTATCGTATGGCAATGCAGGCGAACTGCATCCGAGGCGGAGAAGCTGAAATCCGGGGGGTATTCGGAAAAAATCAAGCTTAAAACCGGACTTGTACCCGACGCTTATTTTTCATCTACAAAACTTAAATGGATTCTTGAAAGCGATGAAATAATCCGTAAATCCGCCGAAAACGGCGAACTCTTATTCGGAACTGTCGACAGCTGGGTTATCTGGAAGCTGACCGGAGGCAAGATCCACGCGACTGATTATACCAACGCTTCAAGGACAATGCTTTTTAACATACAGGATTTCAACTGGGACGATGATCTTTTGCGTACATTCGCTATTCCGAAATCTATGATGCCCTCGGTACACTCGTCGTCAGGATATTTCGGCGAAACCGAAGATGTTGTTTTCGGAAAGCCGATACCCATTATGGGTGCGGCGGGTGATCAGCAAGCTGCGCTTTTCGGCCAATGCTGCTTTGAACCGGGACAGGTAAAAAACACATACGGAACAGGCGGATTTCTACTTATGAATACCGGAAAGAGACCGGTATTCTCCTCAGGAGGACTTCTGACAACAATTTCCTGCGGCAACGGCGGCGAACCCGGTTATGCGTTGGAAGGTTCCGTTTTCATCGCCGGTGCCGCGATACAATGGCTGCGCGACGAGCTTGGAATTATTGAGAACGCTGCTCAAAGCGAAGAACTTGCGATGTCGGTCGAAGACACTTCAGGCTGCTACTTTGTTCCGGCATTTACCGGGCTTGGGGCTCCTTATTGGGATCAATCGGCAAGAGGAGCTATTTTGGGACTTACGAGAGGGGTCGGACGCAGTCACATCGTTCGCGCTGCTCTCGAAGCGATTGCGTTTCAAACGGAAGATATACTTGAGGTAATGAGGAAAGACTCAGGTATTAACATAAGCCGGCTTGCCATAGACGGAGGGGCGGCGCAGAATAACTTTTTAGCTTCATTTCAGTCAGATATATCTGATGTTGAGATAATCCGTCCGTCTTGTGTTGAAACCACCGCTCTCGGTGCGGCGTTTCTTGCCGGAATAGGCTGCGGTTTCTGGAAAGACTTGGATGAGGTCATGGGATACTGCAAAGCTGACAGAACCTTTACCCCTTCCATGTCTATTTCCAAACGCTCCAGGTTTTTATCCGGCTGGCACGATGCGGTAAAGCGTGTTCTTTGTAACTAAACAAATACTATTTTATAATAGTTAATCTGATTTGGGCTATTAGATATTACAAAATTAGCCGGAAATTTCTTTATCACCGAGCTAAATCTGCTCGGTGATTTTTTCGCATTTTATTAATTGTCGGCACTAATGAGTTTATTGTATTTTGTCATTGTTTAACTGTCGAACAATTATAAAAGTATTTCTTTTATTATATTTTATATGATTATACTACAAAATTCGGTTTCTGTCGATATATTCCGCATTAAAAATTCACACAACAAGAGTAAAATATTATATAACTATTTGTATTGGATTACTCACTAATCGAGGTAAATAATGAAAAAGGTTAAAAAACCAAGAAAACCAATTATTTTCTATTATATAATTGCAATGGCAGTGCTTTTAATTGTAAACTCTCTCCTTCTGCCGAGACTTGCCAAAACACAAATCAAAGAGGTCGATTACGGCACCTTCCTTGACATGATAGAAGCTCGTGAAATCGATGAAGTGCAAATCGAAAGCAACCAGATCATCTTTTCTGATAAGGCTTTTCCAATAAATTATTATCGCACCGGAATTCTTGAAGATCCCGGACTCGTTGAGCGGCTTCATGCGGCAGGAGCTCACTTCGGTTCTGAAATAGTCGAACAGATGTCCCCCCTGCTGTCGTTTCTGTTAACATGGGTTCTCCCTCTTGCTGTTTTTATACTGATTGGCCGCTTTATATCAAAAAAGATGCTTGATCAGGTTGGCGGAATGGGCGCAATGTCTTTTGGCAAAAGCAATGCTAAAATATATGTCGAATCGGAGACCGGTGTGAAATTCAGCGATGTAGCCGGAGCAGATGAAGCTAAGGATTCGCTGCGGGAAATAGTTGATTTTCTTCACAACCCACAAAAATACACCGAAATAGGCGCAACTCTGCCTAAAGGCGTTCTTCTTGTCGGGCCTCCCGGAACCGGCAAGACTTTAATTGCCAGGGCAGTAGCCGGAGAAGCCGGTGTTCCCTTCTTCTCGATATCCGGTTCTGAATTTGTAGAAATGTTTGTCGGAATGGGCGCTGCAAAAGTGCGGGATTTATTCAAACAGGCGGAGGAAAAAGCTCCCTGTATCGTTTTTATCGACGAAATTGATACCATAGGCAAAAAGCGTGACAGTATCGGTATCACCGGCAATGACGAGCGCGAACAGACCCTTAATCAGCTCCTTACCGAGATGGACGGCTTTGACGGCCGCAAAGGAGTTATTATTTTGGCGGCTACAAACCGTCCTGAAACCCTTGATCCCGCCCTGCTTCGTCCCGGACGCTTTGACCGCCGCATACCCGTTGAGTTGCCTGACCAGGCAGGTCGCGTAGCGATATTGAAAGTTCATGCAAAGAAAATCAAACTTGCTGCCGATGTCGATTTCGAGGCTATTGCAAGAATGGCGGTAGGAACATCCGGCGCCGATCTGGCTAATATTATCAACGAAGCTGCGTTGAGCGCTATAAGGCATAACCGAACCGCAGTAATACAGAAAGACCTTGAGGATAGTATTGAAATTGTTATCGCCGGATATGAAAAGAAAAATCAAGTTCTGTCTGACAAAGAAAAGCTGATTGTCGCATACCACGAGATCGGTCATGCACTTGTAGCTGCAAAACAGACAAACGATGCTCCGGTACATAAAATAACAATAATACCGCGTACCTCTGGCGCTCTCGGATTTACAATGCAGGTATATGAAAATGATAAATATCTGATGTCGAAGGATGAGCTCAAGGATCAAATATGCAGACTCACTGCGGGACGCGCAGCCGAAAAGGTTGTGTTTGATACGGTAACTACCGGCGCGGCAAACGATATCGAAAAGGCGACAAAGCTGGCGCGCGCCATGATTACTAAATACGGTATGTCAGAATTTGGCATGGTAGCTTTTGAAACTGCTGCCAATCAATATCTCGGTGGCGATGCCGCTCTTGCCTGTTCTTCCGAAACATCTGCGCAAATCGACCGAATGATTATTGAACTGGTAAACAAACAGTATGAGAGAGCTGTAGAAATTATCGAAGATAATTTAATCAAGCTTCATGAATGCGCTAAGTTTCTATATGAAAGAGAAAGTATCAGCGGCGAGCAATTTATGAAGATACTCAACGGTCCTGCCGGAGAACTTCCTGCGCCTGCTGAACCCGTTATCGAGGATAAATCGAATGAGGTTGACAACTGATTTTAAATAACTCGGCGTTTGCTTTTTGTTGTTTTTTATAATTATCTCTTCTCGAGGCATTTATGTTAATTGCTCTGATTTTATTTGTTATCACCTATGTTTTGATGCTGGTACTCACAAAATACCGACCCTGGATTGCTCTCAGCTCCGCTCTTATTTTTATCATTCTTGGTTACGCGGGTATTTTCGAGCTTAATATACTGTCGGCATTAAAAGCAGTCGATTATAATGTGCTCATGATGATTGGCGGAACTATGGGTATAGTTTCGTTGTTTATCGAAAGTAAAATGCCGGCGCGACTCGCGGAGATGCTCATATCGAAAGTATCGAATGTCAAATGGGCGGTTTGCTTGCTTGCGCTTTTTGCAGGAATAATTTCGGCATTTGTTGACAATGTCGCTACTGTCCTGATGGTCGCGCCGATAGGGCTGGCTATATCTCAAAAGTTGAAAATATCACCGGTGCCTGTGCTTATCTCTATCGCGGTTTCATCGAATCTTCAGGGAGCGGCGACACTTGTCGGAGATACGACAAGTATTCTGCTCGGCGGTTTTGCCGATATGAACTTTTTTGAGTTCTTTTGGTTTAATGGCAAACCCGGTATCTTCTGGGGAGTTGAGTTCGGTGCGTTAACATCACTTCTTGTGCTTCTGTGGCTTTTCCGCAAGGAAAATCAAGAAATTGATGCTAAAGTCGAAACTAAAGTATCTGATTACTTCCCGTCTTTTTTGATGGTCGGCGTCGTTGTCCTGCTTATTTTGGCTTCATTTATACCGGAGCCTTCTGAAGGTGCTCTCCAAACGCTATACTCATTGAGAAGCGGTATAATATGCCTTTTCATGTGCATTATCGGCATTGTCAGAGCCTGTATAATAAACCGTGGTTTCGAACCCTTAAAAAGTGTTATAAGTGAATTGGATACAGATACCCTGCTTTTATTATTCGGCTTATTTATTATAATCGAAGGAATTACAGCTGCAGGACTTATCGATCGTATATCAGAGCTCTTTTATAAAATAGCCGGGGATAACAAATTCCTGTTGTATACAATAATCGTTTTCTTTTCAGTTATTCTTTCGGCGTTTATTGATAATATTCCATATGTTGCCACCATGCTTCCCGTTGTTCAGAGAATATCCGGAATGATGAACGGAGGCGCGGGAGTTGAGCCGTATGTATTCTATTTCGGTCTTCTCATAGGAGCAACACTCGGCGGAAACCTTACTCCGATAGGCGCTTCAGCTAATATCGCCGCAATCGGTATACTCAGGAAAAACGGATATGAAGTCAAGAACAAAGATTTTCTGAGGATAGGCGTACCTTTCACGCTTGTTGCGGTACTTACCGGATATGTTTATTTATGGATTGTTTGGGGAATGTAATTTATAAAAAAGAGCTTTCACGGCTCTTTTTTATTCTTTGATGTAGTCGTTTGGGAATAAGTGTCAATAAAATATTTTAAGCATTACATTTTTTCGCGCCGTTTCACACAATAATAAAGTGGTTTTTTGAAATGTTGATTTTACAAATAATTAATACAATACATTAGTGCAATACGCATATTAATGTTGACAATCCGGGCGAATTATGTTATAATTATCGCAAATAATGTTAAATGCAACAACAACTTTAACAAGACTTCTGATGAAACATAATCAGTCGGATTTTATCGAGAATGGAGAGTAACCAATGAATACTGAGAGGAGAAATGCGGTAAGAAATCTTCTGGCATCCAAACCGTTTGTCTCACTGAAAGAGCTGGAACAAATGTTCCCTAATGTTTCAAGTATGACCCTTCGTCGAGATATAGAATACTTTGAAAGCCAGGGAGAGGCTATTAAGGTTCGCGGTGGTGCGCGTTCCATGAAGTTTATAACAACTTCAATGGAAGATACCTTTAATCTTCGCTTAAGTGAAAATCCCGATGCGAAAGAAAAGGTTGCATTGGCAGCAATTGAACTAATCGAAACCGGAAGGTCTCTTTTTTTGGATTCCGGTACTACAATGCTAAAGCTTGCTTCCCTGCTTCCGGATGAGCGTCTCACCGTAACAACAACCGGTCCCAATATAGCTCTTGAATTGGTAAAAAAGAGTCAGCCGATAGTGAACATTGTCGGAGGAATGCTCAATCGCGACAACATCAGCGTATCCGGCAATCAGGCTCTGCGTCAGATAAATGATATTAATATTGACATAGCTTTTATAGTACCAAGCGGTATCAGTGCGCAGAACGGACTGACCAGCGGCAATTATTCAGAATGCGAACTTAAAAAGCTTGTGGTTCAGAAAGCTCGCAAAATTATAGTATTAATGGACAGCTCTAAGTTGGATAAGATCCTTCCTTATACATTTGCCGATATTACCGAAGTCGACACGATAATTACCGATAAGCCTTTGCCGGATGACATAAACAAAATCGTTGAAAGTGCCGGCGTAAATATCAAACTCGCATAAACAATCTGCAATTCAACCATAAACGGAGGAATAAATACAATATGGCTTCGCTTGTTATCATGCCACGTCAGGGCCAAAGCGTTGAAAGCTGCATTGTTTCCGAAATGAAAGTAAAAGTCGGAGACAATGTAGCAGAGGGCGACATATTATTTACATATGAAACCGACAAGTCTTCCTTTGAAGAAAAAGCAAAGGAAAGCGGTACGGTGCTCGCTGTTTTCTGTGCTGACGGTGAAGATGTTCCCTGCCTTGATCCTGTATGCGTTATAGGAAATCCTGGTGAGGATTATTCGTCATTGATTCCCGGCAAAGAAGGCGCTGAACCGGAGAGTATTAAGGTCGAGGTAACGGTTGCTTCCGAAAAGCAAGCCGAAGCTTCTCAGACCGGTAATATCGGCGTAATCGAAGAACGTCTGAAAATCAGTCCGCGCGCGCGTCATCTTGCAGAACGTACCGATGCGGATATCAGCAAAGCCGTTCCGACAGGTCCCAACGGTCGTATAATAGAACGGGATATTAATGCCCTCCTCGACAAGGGACTGACACTTTCGTCTGCCGAAGTTGCTGCGGAAAAAACCGCAGAAACTGTTGCTACACCTGTAGCAGTACCGGAAGCTGAATATGAAGATGTTAAAATTCCGAATATCCGCAAGGTAATAGCCAAGTCAATGCACGATTCCCTTTCAAACATGGCTCAGCTTACCTTGAATACCACCTTTGACGCAACTCAGATTCAGGCTTACCGCGCTGCTCTTAAAGACAATGCCGAAAGCCTTGGTCTTGCCAATATAACCTTAAATGACATGGTCTGTTTCGGTGTTGCCAAAACAATTCTTAATTTCAAGGATCTGAACGCTCATTGGCTTGACGATACGCAGATGATGCGTTATTTCAAGCACTGCAACCTCGGTGTTGCGGTTGATACTCCGCGCGGCTTGCTGGTAGTTACCGTTCCAAAAGCCGATACGCTTTCTCTAAATGAATTTTCGGAAGCTGCAAAGCAGCTTGTTTCTGAAGCTCAGTCAGGGAGTATCAGTCCGGATAAACTAAAAGGAGCTACGTTTACCGTTTCAAATCTCGGCTCTTTAGGAGTTGAATCCTTTACACCGGTTATAAATCCTCCGCAGACCGGTATACTCGGAGTTAATACCATAACCCGCCGTGTAAAGGTTGTTGACGGTAAAGATGTTTTCTACAATGCAATGGGTCTTTCACTTACCTTTGATCACCGCGCGATTGACGGCGCTCCAGCTGCAAAATTCCTGAAAGAGCTTGTGAAAAATCTCGAGAACTTCAACCTGCTTCTTGCAAAGTAAATTACAGTTTTTTAACTGATATTGAGGTAACTGAATATCATGTATGATCTTATTATTCTCGGCGGAGGTCCCGCCGGTTACAATGCCGCGGAGCGCGCGGCGGAGAACGGACTAAAAACGCTGCTCTTTGAAGGGCGCGCTCTCGGAGGCGTCTGTCTTAATGAAGGCTGCATTCCGACAAAGACCCTGTTGTATTCTGCAAAAATATACGACTACGCGAAGCACTCAAAGGAATACGGTGTCAGCTTTGACGGAGCAACGATTGATCACAACGCCGTAATAGACCGCAAGGAAAAAGTTGTTAAGATGCTTGTCGGAGGTGTAGGCGCTTCGTTAAAAAAGCTGGGGGTTGAAGTTGTTTCCGAATTTGCCAAAATTAAAGGTAAATCTTCGGCTGGTATAGCTGTTGAAGCAGGCGGAAAAGAATATGTCGGCACTCACTTATTGATCTGCACCGGCTCCGAAGCATCCGTTCCCCCGATACCCGGACTTCGCGAATCTCTTAAATCGGGCTTTGGCATGACATCGCGAGAATTTCTTTCCAACCGGCAACTTCCGAAAGAACTCGTTGTTATAGGCGGCGGAGTTATAGGTCTTGAAATGGCCTCATATATGTGTTCCGTCGGTGTCAAAGTCACGGTTCTTGAAATGATGGATTATATCGCCGGTCCGACAGACCGCGAAATCAGCTCAACACTTCAGAAAAATTACATAAAAAAGGGTGTTTCCTTCATTTTAGGCGCTAAAGTAACATCAATCGGCTCTGATTGCGTAAATTATGAGCTTAACGGTAAAACTCAATCGGTAAAATGCGACAAAGTTCTTATTTCTATTGGACGCCGGGCGAATACCAAAGACATCGGACTTGAAAATCTCGGAATACTTACCGAACGCGGCGCAATAGTCACAACTGATGAAATGAAGACTTCTGTTCCAAATGTTTGGGCTGCCGGCGATGTCAACGGAAAAATCATGCTTGCGCATACCGGATACCGTGAAGGTGAAGTTGCTGTCAATAACATACTCGGAAAATCTGACCGCATCAATTACAATTCTATACCTTCGGTTATATACACCAATCCCGAGGTAGCCGCAGTCGGCGAGACATCCGAATCTGCAAAAGCTAAAAATCTTGACGTCATATCTCAGACGCTTACAATGAAATATTCAGGACGTTATGTTGCCGAAAATGAAGGTGGTGACGGCATTGTCAAACTCGTCGTTGATAGAAAGCATCAGACTCTTTTAGGTGTCAGTATGATAGGCAACTACAGCTCGGAAATAATCTACGGAGCCGCAATTATGATAGAAAAGGCGATGAGAGTAGAGCAGATAAAGAAACTCGTATTCCCTCATCCGACCGTGTGCGAAATAATTCGAGAAGCTATAAATCAGATTGAATTCTGATAGAACAACAGTTTTTATATAAGGAGAAAAAATATGCCAAAAAGCCAATTTATCGATCCTCGGGAAGTGCTGAAACCCGGAAAGATTCAATTTAAAGACATCCAGGTCAATCAGTATAATAAAACGATCGAAGAAGAGGTCAAGATTTACGGCAAGGAAACCTTGATGCGCATTTATCGCGACATGGTTGCTATCCGTGAGTTTGAGACCATGCTTAACCTTATAAAAACCCAGAATGCTTATAACGGTATTGAGTATTCATATCCCGGGCCGGCTCACCTTTCATACGGACAGGAAGCTTCTGCTGTCGGTATGGCGTATGCCCTTGATATCAATGACTTTACTTTTGGCACTCACCGCTCTCACGGCGAAATAATCGCCAAAGGACTTTCAGCGATTGAAAAGCTTGACGACGAAGAGATTTACGAAATAATGAAGAACTTCCTCGGTGGCAAAACTCTTGCTGTTGTGGAAGGCAAAGAAGAAAATAAAGGCTGTGTAAAGGACTTGGCTTTTGATTTTCTGCTTTATGGCGCTCTTGCCGAAATCTTCGGCCGCGAGACCGGTTTTTCTAAGGGTCTTGGCGGCTCGATGCACGCATTCTTCCTGCCGTTCGGAATTTATCCGAACAACGCCATAGTCGGAGGCGGTGTCCCTGCCGCCACCGGCGCTGCTCTTTATAAAAGGGTAAATCGTAAACCCGGTATTATTGTTGCTAACTTCGGAGACGGAGCAACCGGTCGCGGTCCCGTTCTCGAAAGCTTCAACTTCTCGGCAATGGATCAGATAAAGAAGCTCTGGCATACAACAGAAAAAGACGGATATAACGCCGGTCTGCCGATTATCTTTAATGTATACAACAACTTCTACGCCATGGGCGGACAGACCTACGGTGAAACCATGGCTTGGGATATGCTCGCTCGAATCGGCGCAGGAGTAAATCCTGAGCAGATGCATTCCGAGCGCGTTAACGGTTTAAATCCGCTTGCCCTCATAGATGCATTTCAAAGAAAGAAAAAGATTCTGCTTGACGGTGACGGACCGGTTCTGCTTGACACAATAACCTATCGTTACAGCGGTCATTCCCCGTCCGACTCTTCAACTTATCGCACCGAAGAAGAGATCGAAGCCTGGAGAAATTTCGACTCCATTGAAAATTACAAAAATCGTCTCATAGACGGTGGGATTGCCGAGGAGTCAGAGTTTGAAGCAATTCAGGAAGCTATATCGAAGCGTATGACAAAGATTTGCCGTCTTTCCACCGACGATGACATTTCACCTCGTATCGATCTTGAACGCAATCCAGATACCATTGCCTCCATTATGTTTTCAAACGAACATAAAGAGATTATGGAAGAAGGACGCGAGCCGGATGTTCTCATACCTATGGAAGAGAATCCCCGCGTTAAGAAGATTGCAGAACTTAATCGCTATGCTTATGATGAAAAGGGAGCAAAATATCCGGCACTCAGAACATACAATGTTCGTGATGCCTTGTTTGAAGCTATTATAGATAAATTCTATAAAGATCCTACCCTTATTGCATATGGCGAAGATAACCGCGATTGGGGCGGCGCATACGCTGTCTACCGCGGACTTACCGAATGCCTGCCCTATCATCGCTTCTTCAACGCTCCTATTTCTGAATCCGCTATTGTCGGAACAGCCGTCGGATATGCGATGTGCGGCGGCCGCGCTATAGTAGAAATAATGTATGCTGACTTCCTTGCCTGCAGCGGTGACGAACTATTTAACCAGCTTGCCAAATGGCAGTCGATGTCTGCCGGACTTTTGAAAATGCCGGTTATTGTCCGCGTTTCCGTCGGATCTAAATATGGCGCTCAGCATTCTCAGGACTGGACCGCGCTTTGCGCTCATATTCCCGGGCTTAAAGTTGTCTTCCCGTCTACCCCTTATGACTGCAAGGGTCTCATGACTGCCGCGCTCAACGGCACCGACCCGGTAATATTCTTCGAATCTCAGCGAGTTTACGGTTATGGTGAGCAATTCCATAAGGAAGGCGTTCCGAAGGAGTCATATGAGATAACCATCGGAGAGCCTGATGTAAAACTCGAAGGTAAGGATGTAACCATACTCACTATCGGCGCCGTGCTTTACCGCGCTATCGAAGCCGCAAAGACCCTGAAAGAGAAATACGGCATTGAAGCTGAAGTTATCGACTCCCGCTCGATAGTTCCCTTCAACTACGAAAAAGTAATTGAATCGGTTAAGAAGACCGGTAAAATCGTTGTCGTCGGTGACGCTTGCGAACGCAACTCGGTAATGAAAGACATGGCTGCCAACATTAACGAACTTGCATTCGATTATCTTGATGCTCCTGCAGTTGCCCTCGGTTCCCGCAACTGGATAACCCCCGCTTATGAGCTTGAAAAATACTTCTTCCCGCAGGCAACTACCATAATCGACGCGATTCATGAAAAACTTATGCCTATCCCGGGTTACACACCTACCTATAACCTGACTGACCTTGAAAAAGCAGATCGTTCCAAGAAGGGTGTCTGACTCTTAAACGAAATAATATTCCCGGAGAGAAAATTCAATCGGATTTCTCTCCGGGTTGTTTTTGTTTATGTTAGATATACATGATTTTATGCTATCAATCCGGCATAATGGTGAAATATGTCATCGTCCGGTTTTCGTAAAGCTCGGGATGCAGCACCTGCGCCATGTCTTCATATAAAAGTTGCGGCTGGTCAACGCTCATCCAAAATGCATCGCTATATTCATATAGCTTATTGTTTTGCGCTGCTGGGGTATCTTTAAGTAAAGGCGCCATATCATAAAGCGCAGCTTTGCCCGGCATAAAGCTCGGAGTGGAGGTATAAAGGATTATATCAGCCTGCTCGGCGTGGATAAGAAAGTCTTCAATAGAGATATATAACGAGTCTCGATCCAAATCCTTTAAAAGGTAATCTCCGTTAACTTCGGCGACGATTTTAGCAAGCCAGCCTTGTCCGTCAACAGCGATGACGGTACCGTCATAAATGTATGCCATTAAAATCTTCGGAGTTGTGGCTTCGGAGGTTTTTGCTATTGTTTCTTCGATATTAGCTTTAATTTCGGCGACATAATCCGCTGCAGCCTTATCTTCATTGAAGAATGTAAGGATAAACTTCAGCCACTCCATTCGAGCCAGCGCAGTTGGTTCCATGTATTCATTATCAACGGCGTAATTGATACCGAGCTCCTCAAGCTTTGTGATAATATCCGTTTGAGGATAGCTGCCGGTGTAAACAAACACTATATCCGGATCCAAAGCAGTTAATTGTTCGTAATCAGGGTTGCCCATTTCACCGCCGACATTGATTATCTTACCTGAATCCATGCGCTGAACTACCTGCGGAATGTTTGAAAAGCTATAGGAGTCCGCATTTACTGCGGCAATTCTATCCCAGATTTCCTCACTGCCGGCTGCTCTTAGGCAGCAAACTTGGGTAGTTGACAGGAAAACCGCGCGCTCTACCGGTGTTCGTATTACTGTCTTTCCTGCATATTCATCGGGAACGGTTTCAAGTGTTTTGGGAACTAAGATAAGCTCACGGTTTTCACCGTCTGTGACCCGCTTAATTCCCTTTTCAAGCTGCTCAATTTTAAAGGCAGCAGTAAATTCGGCGTCAAGGCCTTTAATCTTACCACCGCTTCCGCAGGAAACGGCAAGTAAGATTAAAATAACCGCAAGTGCCGCTGTAACGATAAGTTTAAAGAGTCTTTGTTTCATTTGTTTTCTCTCCTTAATAAGGTTAATATACTTTGCAGTAGGGCGTCATTGTTTTGAAAATCGGAAACACTCAACACTGGCTTTTTTATCTTGTCAGCGTGTTCAATGAGTAAGCTGTTAAAACTTGTTGCATTATTTCTCACAAAACCGCTGTCAATTACAACCGCGCAGCTTTCCATTTCTTTTTTTGCAGATGAAAGTATTTCAGAAGTGAATTCGGTATAAGAGGGCGCTTTTGCAACATAGCTGCAAGTGATACTGCATATAATTGCGTCGACATCGGTTTCATGCATTATACCGCAGCTAACTCCAACCCCATTTCTTGTTAGTGTTCTTGCAAGGTTATATACGCTGTCTCCGCAGCCGACAATAAAAACATCCGCTTTTTCAGGTCCTTTTATTTCCAATGAACCGAGTGTTTCGATGAATTCAGCGTTGTTTACATCAAAAAGCTTGTTGATATCACCGTTTTTTATTACCTGTTCAGGCGGACCGTATGCGGTTATCTGCCCATTTTTTACAGCAATGATATCATCGCAGTATTTCAGCGCAAGATCGATATCGTGGAGCGACATTAAAACGGTCAAGCCGTTTTCAACAGTCAATGCGGTGAGTATACGCATGACTTCGATTTTATGACTTATATCAAGATGACTGGTCGGTTCGTCAAGTATAAAAAGCTCAGGTTGCTGAACGATCGCTCGAGCGATCATGACCTTCTGTTTTTCTCCGTCCGAGAGCTCGGAACAAAACCGGTCACGAAGCTCATAAGCTCCTACCCTTAAAAGCGCTTCTTTAACAATCTCATGATCTTTTTTTGAAAGCTTTCCGAAATATCCGGTATATGGCGCGCGGCCGAAGGAGACAAGCTCGTAAACGGTTGTAAGATTCGGCATCTCAGACCCGCTCAGAACAAGTGAAATTTTCTTTGCTATTTCAGAGCGTTTAATTTTATTTATATCATTTCCGTCGAGCTTGATATTGCCTCGCAGAGGCTTTATTAAACCTGCAAGCGTATGAAGTATGGTACTCTTCCCCGCTCCATTTGGACCGATCAGGCAAACTATCCTTCCTCGCTCAATGTCAAGAGAAATATTGCCGACAACTGTTTTTTTGCCGTAACCAACATCAAGTTCATGGGTGGAAAGAATGTGTTTTTTCAAAACCTCCCATCCTTTCCGCGCTTATTGAGAAGCAGGAATACAAGTATCGGCGCGCCGATTACCGAAGTCATTGCACCAAGCGGCAGTTCATATGGCGGCAACAGTGTTCTTGAGGCAAGATCACATATTCCCGACATGATTGCTCCGTATAAACAGGAGGCAGGTATAATTATCCGATTGTCCTGAGTTCCGAAAATAAGTCTGACTATATGAGGCACGGCGAGCCCGACAAAGGAGATCGGTCCCGCAAAAGCGGTAACAGCTGCGCAAAGAATCCCCGATACTGTTATTAAAGCGGCTCTAAACGGTTTTATGGCAATACCCATTGAACGGGCATATTCCTCTCCGAGCAGCATAATGTTCAATGGCTTTGAGAGTAAGAAGGATAATAGTATTACCGGCGAGATAACTAAATACATCAGTATCGTCTGCTGCCATGAAAATCCGGAAAAACTGCCCATCGTCCAAATGACAAATGAAGCCAGTCTTTCTCTGTCAGCGAAGGCGGTCATAATGGAAATTGCAGCTGAGCAAACATAACCGAACATCATACCGATTATCAGCAATGTCGTGATGCTTTTGACATTCTGCGATGCTATTACAACTATTGCGCTTACTGCCATCGCGCCGATAAATGCTCCCAAAAACATACCGGTATTTCCTAACGCGACTATTCCAAGTCTGAATCCGATAAGTATAACCATGCCGGTAAAAAGGCTTGCACCGGAAGATATCCCTAAAACATATGGTTCTACAATAGGATTTGAAAAGAAAACCTGCAGGAGTATTCCGGATACAGCCAAAGCCGAACCGCCTATTAACGCTGCGCAGGCGCGTGGCAAACGAATGTCTGTTATGATTTTATGATATACAGTTTTGTCGTCCGATGCTGAAAAGGCATGAAAGATTTCGGATAACGGAATATTTACCGAGCCTAAAATTATGTTTAAAATAAATACCACCGCAGCCCCTGTTAAACCGATTAGCAGAAGAAAAGCGGTTCTTCTTATTTTCTTTGTCAAACCAATCACCATAAAAAATATTACAAATATATTATAGATTATTTCTAAGTTTATTTCAATAATATTTATTTGTCATTTTTGGGGTTTATTCGTTATATAAGGCTAAAGAAACGAAACATCACCTCTCCGGTAACAAAACGGAGAGGTGATGAGTCTTACTTAACGATTTCTCCTAAGGTTTCGCCGATCGGATTTTTTATTAAAATATCAGCTTCGTCATCATATGATGTTGCGGATTTATTTATTATCGCAAGATGTTTTCCATTGAAATATCTGATAAGACCGGCTGCCGGATAAACCGCGAGTGATGTGCCTCCGATTATCAGCATATCGGCGCTTTCTATCGCGTTTATACTTTTTAGCATGATCCGGTCGTCAAGCGGTTCTTCATAAAGCACTACATCGGGCTTGATAATTCCGCCGCAGGAATCGCATTTCGGTACGCCTTCGGAACTAATAATATATTCCAAGTCAAACTTTTTTCTGCATGACAAACAATAATTTCGTTCAACTGAACCGTGCAGCTCATGAACGGTTTTTGAACCTGCCGCCTGATGCAGACCGTCGACGTTTTGGGTGACTACCGCTTTCAGTCTTCCCTCTTTTTCGAGTTTTGCCAGCGCAATATGAGCCTTGTTAGGCTTTGCATTCGGAAAAATAAGGTGTTTTTTATAGAAATCATAGAATTCATCCGGATGCTCATCAAAGTAGCTGAGGCTTATCAATACCTCCGGCGAAACCTTATAGCCTTTTGTGTTGTATATACCGTCGCTTGAGCGGAAATCCGGAATGCCGGATTCGGTTGACACACCGGCTCCTCCGAAAAAGACGATGTTTTCGGAGGAATAAATCATTTCTTTCAGTTTCGTAATTGTATCATCCATAATTATTCTCCTGTTTTGTATACATATTTAAATCTGCCTGAAGGAGCTGCATCTCCTTTGATATAAAAATCCATAATATCGCCGAAAGGAATATTGTCAGTCCATTTGAAACCGATAGCAAAGTTTTCAGAATCAATTCCTAACACTGTTCTCGGGATTTTAATTGTCAATGTATCGTTATGGACTTTGTATTCGACTTCACATACGGTTTCGGTTTTTCCTTCGTTTCCGACAAAGCGTTCAAGAAAGACTTTTTCGGCGCTCGGCTTTGTTTTATTCACAATAAAATCAAAGCTTTCCCAGCCGGAAATAGTGTTTATATCGGCATCGATATAAAGATTCATCCAGTTGTCATCGGTATGGGGAGTTAACTTATTATTGCATCTTACCAGAAAATATATATATTCATCATCACGCGCAACCTGAGATTCGATAATATCATTGCGTCCGGAGGTATCTTCATATCTTATGCCTCCGTATCCTGCAGCGTTTCTATCGCCGGTATTATTTTTGTACGCATAATACAAAGGTTCAACACCCGCCCATTGTGTATTCACATCAGTCGAATATATATCAATTGTTTTTTCACCCGATGTTGCCGGAACAGCTCTTGCGCCTTTAAATCTGCGGATATAATTTACCAGCTGATAATAATAACTGTCTTTGAGCTCTCCCTTTGTCGGTTCGATATCGCGGCTGAATGTCTCGTCGAATTCATCGGGAAAAGCGTTATCTACCGATGCGGCGTTTCGCTTCCCGTTTGCGTCATGCGGCCAGAACTCGTATCTTCCGGCAATCCATTCGTTCCATCCGGTTACAAATACTATCCTCGGGTCAACACTCAAAGCAAACTCCCATTGTTCGGCAAAATTAGCTCCGCGGCATTTAGCGTTTTCGCTTTGGTCATAACCTTCGGTTGTATATGTTCTTCCGAAAATATTTTCGCCGTTCATCGCGGTCAGACCGACTTCGGCGCTCCAGTTCTGAGCGACGCCGACCGTTGTCATCTCCGGCTGAAGGTTATCGCGATATGTGTAATAAAGCGCCTGAGGCGTCGTGGAAAGCCATCCCCAGCGGGCGTGATCAGAGCTTCTGGCATAATAATCCTTCGCATTATATACCGGTTCGCCGGCTCTGAAAGTAAAGAAATCGTATATCTCTTTTTCAAGAGGGTCATTTTTGCGATTTGTAAGCGAGCTTCTGTATGTCATCAGCATCGGTTTTCCGTCAAGGTAAAACCAAAGGTCGTGATATTTTCCCTGACGGTAAATGTCGGTATAAAGCGATTTCAGCTGAATAGCAGTGTTGTCTCCGGCGGCGAAAGGGAGCATGAAGCTGATCTTCGGTACGTTAACTCCGTCTTTCCTCGCCTGATCAAACACCTTGAATATGGTAAGATAACTAGCGCGCCAGGTAAATGTTCCGTTGGTGTTGTCCATGAAGATAACATCAACTCCCGCATCGGCAAGTAATTCTGCCTGGCGGCGAATAACCCATTCGTCGGTAGTCAGATAATAGCCGTATATCGGTTCATCCCAGAAATAAGTAGTTGCAGCGGTTGGCCAGAGCTCACTTTTGTAATCGTTTTTAATTTCCGGATGCAGCTTCAGAAATTCGGTTACATTAAGCGGTGTACCTCTGTCGCTGTTGTGCCAGTCCCAATAGAACATGGCTACAATCTTATCATCTTTAAGATCTCCGACTTCAGAATTGCCGCATATTGTCCTTCCAAGAGAATCGGTAGCTGCCCAGGTGTCGGGCATGGCGTCTCTGACCTTCAGTATATCGTCTTCGGGAATAATGTATTCCGGAGGCGCAGTATGAGTGCCGTCGATCTGCATATCGTTTATAACCTCGGCAAACGGTTCCGGTGCATCAGTCGAATACCCGATTTTCAGCTGCAGATCTCCTTCGCTGACAAGTCCGGTATCATATATAAGTCCTCTTGACTCATGACTTTGGAAAACCCAGGTGCCGACAGGACCTTTGGTGTCCTGTATGGCGAAGTAATACTCACCTGCCGGCATATTCTCGAAAGATAGCGTATATGTTGCGCAATCGGCGATGTCCGTGAATCTTTCCGAAGCGAGCGGAGCGTTTGCCGTTGTGGTTTCAAAGTCGGTGTCCCAGCGGTAAAGCGCCAGGGTTGTTTCTGAATCAGTCTGACACCATGTCGGCAGACAATAGCTGAAACTATGAAAAGACTCGGTACAGCTGATTCTTATTCCGTAAATTTCGCCTTCGGATACCTGGTGAGCGCTTTTTGTTGATTCATCCATAATATAAGCCTCCACTTCATATGTAGCCATGAATTCTGTTTTTTCTGATACATTAATTTTTGTAGTAGTCTCAGCACTGATTTCCTCAGATTGCGTCAGGCTGTCGGAAGTAAGAGATACATCAGTCTGTTTGCTTTGCGAGCAGCTTAACAGAATTATTAGGAGTAAAGCGGTTAAAACAAAGTATAATGATTTTTTGTTATTCATTTTTTAATCGCCTCTTCAAGTGCCTGCGCGAGCTGATCCGGGCAGGAAGTCGGTCTAAATCCGCATTTTATCCCTCGGCAGGCAGCAATAAAGTCCTCCGCCCTCATTCCCTCGGCAAGTGCAGTAATTCCCTTTAGGTTGCCGTCGCAACTGCCGGTAAAAACGACATTTTGAATTCTATTTTCATCATCGAGATCAAACTCTACTTTTCGCGAGCAAGTCATTTTATTTTTATGGACGAAATGCATTAAAAAATCTCCGTTTTAACAAGTGTATTTCTTTAATTCATTATATCATAAAGCTATAGGCATTTCAACATAAATAAATAAATCCCGCCATACGGCGGGAGAAATATTTACTGTTTATTCTGTTTCTTGCGAAGTATTAGCTGTGGTCTGAGAGGGAATGCCCTGATTATTCATTATTTTCATATACTTCTGAGCTTTCTTGAGCCGTCTTTTATTATTGCTTTTTATAATAGTCTTAATAATAATAACTATTATTACCACTATAAAAGCTAATACAAGCAATGTCGGGATTGCAAATACAAGTCCGACTGCAAAATTCTGTAATCCAACAACAAACCCTTTCCAGGAATCAACAAAGGCGGTTCTGATTCTCTCACCGAAACTGATTGGAGTTTTAATCTCGGAATAGTTTACTACCTCTTCAAGCTTTATATCAAGAGTTGCGTATTCAACATAACCGTCATATCTTTGAAGCATTGAATAATAGCTTTCGATCTGATATCTTACCTCAGAGAGTTTGTCCTCTATCTGAATCATGTATTCCAGATCTTCGGCTCCGCTGAGCATTTCCTCAAGACGGGTTTCCTGTTGTTTTAATGACTTCAGACGGGCGTCGGCGTCGTAATAAGAATCAGTGATATCCTGGCTTGAACGCTCAATTTTCTTCACATTAAACGTTTTTTCGAGTGAATCTACTGAGGAATCAAGCGATTTTACGGGTATTCTGAGCGTATAATAAGCGGTTCTGTAGCTGAAAGTTTCAGCATAATCAAGCGGTTGACCGGAAACGGTGGAGCCTTCTATGTATCCGTTTTGGTCTTTGCACAACTGTTCAATGATCTTTATCCCGGAATCGAAGTCCCGTGTTTCAAGAGTCATATTGACGGAATAAATAATCTTACGGTTCTGAACGGCGCTGGTTGAGGTTGCTGTTTCTGCTTCCATTGGTGCGTCGGCATACTCATACTCAGTCGGATATTCTCCATAAGAGTATTTGGCGTCATAATCAGCGATAGCTCCTCCGATCCCGTCGTATGCATATTCTTGTTTATAGCTGTTGCTGCTCGAACCGCAACCGTAAAAGAGTGCAGAAAGAATGAGTGTAACTGCTAATATTGCGATTACTCGATTTCGCATGGCTTCTCCTCCTAATACATGTTTTGAATAACGCTTTTGTATGTTTAATTTAGTTTTGCGATAGCCGCTTCAATCCCCGTGAGCTTATCCTTTGCAGCCAAAAGTTTGTTTCGTTCAGATTCGACAACATTGGCAGGAGCCTTTGAAACAAACCCTTCGTTTGCAAGTTTCTTTTCGCTTCGCTCGATTTCCGCGAGTATCTGCTCACGCTCTTTGGCAAGGCGCGTGCGTTCGGCTTCGAAATCAATCATGTCGGCAAGAGGTATAAATATAGTGGCGCTGTCGGTAACTATCTGAACCGCATCAGAATCGGAATATTCAGATTTAACCTCAATTTCGGAAGCTGAAGCAAGACGTTCGAAGAAAACACCGGTATCTTCATTGAATGTGTCGGTGAATTGAGTTACGATTGTCAGCTTTGCCTTTCGTCCGGGTGCGACGTTCATTTCTGCCCGGCGGTTGCGAATAGCCCTGATTGCGGTGATGAGGCGGGACATTTCGATTTCATCGTCCGGGAAATTGAGTTCGGGAACAGCTATCGGGAATTCGCTAATCATAATCGATTCGCCTTCATGCGGCAGGCTTTGCCAGATTTCTTCGGTTATAAAGGGCATGAACGGGTGCAGCAATTTCAAGGTGTTTGAAAGGACATAGGTTATGCACTTCTGTGCGTCGATATCACCTTCTGACAGACGTGGTTTTAACAACTCAATGTACCAGTCGCAGAAAATGTTCCAGATAAAGTCGTAAAGCTTATCAAGTGCGATACCTAACTCATAATGCTCGATGTTGTTCGTAACCTCTTCCACAAGCCTGTTATAGAGCGAGAGAATCCATCTGTCTTCCAGTTTTAAAGCTAATTTGTTTGGAAGCCCGAGCGTATTCAATGATTCCGTATTCATTCTTACAAATCGGGCGGCATTCCAAATTTTGTTATTGAAGTTTCGGGCAGCGTCCATCTTTTCGTAAGAGAAACGCATGTCGTTTCCGGGGGCATTGCCGGTTGCAAGGGCAAAACGAAGAGCGTCTGCACCGTATTTCTCAATTACATCCAGCGGATCAATGCCGTTGCCTAAAGACTTAGACATCTTTCTTCCCTGCGCGTCTCTGACCAGTCCATGAATAAAGACGTCGGGGAACGGAATTTGTTCCGTATTTTCGATACCCATGAAAATCATTTTCGATACCCAGAAGGTAATTATGTCATAAGCGGTAACAAGAACGCTTGTAGGATAATAATATTCAAAATCAGCAGTTTTTTCCGGCCAACCAAGAGTTGAAAAGGGCCATAAGGCTGAGCTGAACCAGGTATCAAGCACATCCGGATCCTGAACCACATTACCTGAACCGCACTTTGCGCATTCGGTTACGTCGTTTTCCGAAACTGTCATTTCATCGCAGTCGGAGCAGTAATAAGCAGGTATCCTGTGTCCCCACCAAAGCTGACGCGAAATGCACCAATCGTGGATGTTTTCCATCCAATTCATATATATTTTTGAGAATCTGTCGGGAATAAAGCGGATCTCACCGCTTTTAACAACATCGATCGCAGGCTTGGCAAGAGGAGGCATTTTAACAAACCATTGTTTTGACGCCATCGGCTCAAGCATTGTATCGCAGCGATAACAATGGGCTACGTTATGGGTGTGTTTTTCGATCTTTACAAGCAGTCCAAGTTCTTTCAACTCAGCGATTATCTGTTTTCTCGCATCAAAGCGATCCATGCTGAGGAATTTGCCGCCGTTTTCGTTTATTTTGCCGTAACCGTCTAGAATTAATATCGTTTCGAGATTATGTCTTTCGCCGACTTCAAAGTCGTTCGGATCGTGTCCGGGGGTGATTTTAACGCATCCGGTACCAAATTCTTTGTCAACATATTCATCTGCTACAACCGGAATTTCTCTTCCGATCAGCGGCAGTATAAGGGTTTTGCCTATAATATCCTTGTATCTTTCATCCTTGGGATTAACAGCAACCGCGGTATCACCGAGCATTGTTTCGGGACGGGTTGTGGCGATCGTTACATAGCGCCCTTCCTGCCCTTTTACGGGATAATTGATATACCAGAAAGAACCCTCGATTTCCTTATGTTCAACTTCGGCGTCGGATAGCGCGGTGTTGCATTCGGGACACCAGTTAATAATCCTGAAACCCTGATAAATAAGCCCCTTATTATAAAGCTCAACAAATGTCTTTTTAACCGCAGCCGAGAGAGTGGGACTCATTGTAAAAGCTTCCCTTTTCCAGTCACAAGAAGAACCGAGTTTTTTCAGCTGCTCGATTATGCGTCCGCCGTATTTTTCTTTCCAATCCCAGGATAGTTTTAGGAACTCTTCACGACCTATATCATGTCGGGTAAGCCCTTTTTCTTCGCGAAGATTCTGTTCTACTTTGATTTGAGTAGCGATTCCGGCGTGATCGGTGCCGGGGAGCCAGCAGACATTGTACCCCTGCATCCTTTTTGTGCGGATTATTATATCCTGAAGAGTATTATTCAGCGCGTGTCCCATATGCAGCTGTCCGGTAACGTTAGGAGGCGGGATTACTATTGAAAACGGCTTCTTTGCATCATCCGGTTTGGCATGAAAATATCCTTTTTGCATCCAGAAGCTGTATAGCCGATCTTCCAGCTCATTCGGATCGTAAGTTTTTGGAAGCTCTTTGTTCATCTTTATTTCCTTTCTGATTGTGAGTCGTTTATTTGATATAAAATAAAAAGTCCCGGCGGCAAAATGCCGTCAGGACGAATTAATCGCGGTACCACCTGACTTCACGCAGTATGCGTGCAGCTCAAAACCATCTTTTGTATCAATGGCTCCTGAATAAAACGCACAGGACATCGTTTCGGCTCCCAAGCGACCTTCATTCCGCTTTTTCTATCCCGCTTACACCAAACACAGGACTCTCTGCAAGAAATTTCGGAATTACTCCTCATGTTCAACGCCGATAAATATTATATTTTTATTATTATATCACTCAAGAAGCTGTTTGTCAACAGAATAATGGAATGTTTTTTTGACATAGGAATGAATATTGTAAAATAAGAGAAACGAGCTTGACAAATAAATTGGCGGATGGTATCATGTATTCAGCATGATAAATGCTGATACACCAGATGAGATAAACAGAGACACAACAAACAAATCTAGAGAAATCAGACAATGATAAAAAAACTTTTACAAATCACACTGATACTTGTTTCGATTTTTTTAGGTATATTCTTAGGATACCAACAAGTCATGCCCCCAAAAGCCCCCCGGAATTTGGATGAAAGTCCCATCACTTTAGATGAAGCGGATGATAAACCAGATTTACGATTAATGCTGACCCATATCAGAGAAATGGCGGCTGAAGTGCACAGTGTGGGCAGTCCCGGTATTCATCGCACTCAAAAATACCTGAAAAATCAGCTTGAAGAAATGGGTTATGATTACACAGTTGACAGTTATAACTTATCCATAGAAGAAGTACAGGAATTATTGATGGTGTGGCGCAGCTATTACGGCGAACCATACCTGTCTTCAGAAGAGGAAATACGGGAACTTGCCGGCCTTGGTGAACATGATTTGATGGAGTTAAACAACATCCTTGTTCATGTTGACGCGCCGAACACGGATGAAACCATTATTTTCATGGCTCATACCGATTCTGTCATACAAGGTCCCGGTGCTTTTGATGACATCGTTTCGGTTGCAGCTCTTCTGGAGGGTTTACGAGCTGTCAAAGGCAAGGAAATTGCAAGGGATTTGTTGTTTCTGTTTACCGATGGTGAGGAACAGGGCTTGCTCGGATCGGCAAAGTTTATTTCTGACCATCCGGAATATCAGCATTGCACCCGTCTTGTGGTGAATCTGGAAGCCAGAGGAAATGCCGGCGTCCTCATATTGTTCGAGACAACGGATAACAACCTTGAACTCATAAAAAATTACCGGCAGGCGGTTTCATACCCATATTCGATGTCTATTGCAACAAGTATATACAAAACCATGCAAAATGACACTGACCTGACTCACTTCATACATGCGGGTTACCCGGGCATTAACTTCGCGGTTATTGACAATCCCCATGTTTATCACACCGAGCTTGATAACTATGAGACATTCAGCCGAGACAGCGCATTTCATTACTTAACGACAACAACAGGACTTGTTACTCACCTTGCATTGAAACCGGAACTTTCTTTGGAAGCGGAGCAGGATTCAGTACACTTCCCTTTCTTTCCCGGGAAATTAGCCGTTATCCCGGAGAGTTATTCCAATGTTTTCTGTCATATTGCATTAGCTTTGACCCTGATGCTCCTGTTATATTTTTTATTGAAAAAGCGTGTAGCTCTTTCGGATTTCTTTCTGACCTTTGGCGCTCAAATATTGGCTTTGATTTTATCCGGCGGACTCACTTGGGTTTTGCTGGAAATAATGTATACGCTTCACTATAGTTACGACTTATTCTCGGAGGTGCTGATATCCGAAAATCATTATGGTATGCATTCGAATGTATTATTCGTCATATTCATCATAATATTTTCAACTTGTACAGCTTTATTGTTTCGTTTGATCCGGCGCAGAAAAAATATACAGTCAACTGCTGAACATTATTTTGCGTATCTTATCGGTACTATAATGTTCCCCGCTATTTTGGGTGAGATATGCGCCTGGTTTTTTCCTGCCGGCGGTTACTTGTTTTTCCTGCCGGTGTTAACTTCATTGGCTGTTATCATAATTTATATACTATTCCCGCCGCTGACTCCGATATTTACCTCTCTGTCTGTTTTTGTGACCCTCTTGTTGTACATCCCTCTTATATATGTTCTAAACGCGGCGCTTCTCATATACAACGCTTATATTATTTTACCGGTAGTAATTTTTACTTTGACTCTTATTGGCGGAAATATTGAATTTTTAGTGAATATAAGCAAGGTTGAAGAAAATGGGGAAAAACCGGCATTTAATTAAAAAAAATATCTAAAATATTTATTGATTCAGACTGAACAAGCCTTAGAACAACAAAAAAGGCACCAACTCATGATGCCTCTATTGTTCTAAAAATTAAATGGTGGAGATGAGGGGGATCGAACCCCTTACCTTGTGACTGCCAGTCACACGCTCTCCCAAATGAGCTACATCCCCGTGATATCTTCAATTCAACGTTAATTATTATACCACAACACTAACTGTTTGTCAATAGTTTTTTTGGAAAATTAAGCTTTTGCCATATTCGAATTGAATAAGTAAGAATTTGAGGTGCAATATGAACAACTCTCAAGAAAAAAGTAACGAAAAAATCACGTATATCGATATTAACAAACTTACTCAGGATAATGTAACACTAAAAGATAGCAGTTATTATTTCAACGGTTCTTTCGGTTCAATAAACTGTTCTTTTTCAAAGGGTACACTGTTTGATGTCGAATTTTCTGCGGATGACTGGTTAGTTATGGATATGACAATAGGAGGTTGTTTTTCTGCAGCTATAAACTGGAGCTTCTTTGAGGATACCGGTAAATCAATTAATTTCCGGATGGGGCTTTTACCTAACATAAAGACAAGAGTTGCTATACCCCTGAAGGTTCTCGACGGTCAGTCAGTCTTTCTCCCAAGAACTCCGGGCAAGCTGAAAACAGTCACTCAAGGTTCCCCTATCGATATAGACAGACTTAGCCGCTTTTCAGTTTCTGTTCCAAATGCGCCGAGTCCGATAAATCTGAAAATATCCGACATATTTATTTCTGATTCGGAACCGGAATATCCGCTTGAACCCATTACTTTGGTTGATGAGTTGGGGCAGAAGTGTTTTTCCGACTGGCCGGGCAAAACAAAAGGAATCAACGCCCTAATAGAAAACGCAAATGCTGAATTATCAGCTGACCTGCCCCCTATGGAGGGGAGAAGTAAATACGGCGGATATACAGGAATTAATTTTAATGCCACCGGATTCTTTCGAGTTGAGAATGACGGTCGGAGATACTGGCTTGTAGATCCTGACGGAAACGCATTCATTTCGGTCGGACTTGATTGCGTCTCTATAGACGGATACGCAAACCTTGAAGGAATTGAATGCCTTACCTCTTCCCTGCCTCCGAAAAATGAAATCGGTTGGACAAGTGACGGTCGTTTTTTCAGTTGGCATAAAAGAAATTTATATACGGTATACGGTGAAGATTGGTTCAATATTTGGGCGGATAAAACGAAGAAAAGACTTGAACACTGGGGCTTCAACACAATCGGGGCCTGGTCGGATTATGATTACATCGACCGCGCAAAACAACCATATGTCTATATATTCAATAATTATCCCAAAACAAAGAAACGGATATTCAGGGACTTTCCCGATGTGTTCGATTCGTCTTACGCCGAGTCTGCGGTCAAGTGGGCGGAGCAGATAAGACCGCGGAAAGATGATCCTTACATGATCGGCTTTTTTATGCAAAATGAGCCTGCGTTTGCATTCGTTAACAACATAAACCTTGGTGAAATGCTTATGGCAAATCCCGGTGATTTTGCTTCAAAAAAAGTATTTATCAAGAAATTGTCGGAGAAATACGATACAATAGACAATCTTAATTCAGCATGGGGAGCTTCATTTGCGAATTTCGACAGTCTTCATAACGCTTTCAAAACCGAAGGCATGAGCGAGACGGCTCGAAGGGACATGTTTGATTTTACATACGATTTAATTCATCAATACATCAAAATCCCGGCCGAAGCTTTAAAACAGGTAGACTTCAACCATCTTAATTTAGGACTCAGATGGGCTTGGCTTTCAAGTCCGGCGCTTGCCGCAGGTTCCGAATTTTTCGATGTTTACAGTTTTAACTGTTATTCTATGGATCCAACCGAGGCTATTGAGAATACCTTAAAAATTATTAAAAAACCGCTTATAATCGGCGAATTCCATTTCGGAGCGCTTGATCGCGGTATGGACGCGACAGGACTTCGCGGGGTAACCAGTCAGGAACAGCGAGGTGTTGCGTACCGATATTATATGCATAGAGCGGTCGCTCACCCATACTGCCTCGGAGCGCATTACTTTACACTAAATGATCAGGCGTATCTCGGCAGGTTTGATGGAGAAAACTACCAAATCGGCCTTGTGGATGTCTGCGACAGACCGTATGATGAGTTTATAGAAGGCATTATCCAAACAAATCAAGAGATATATGACATTGCTTCCGGGAAAATTCCCTGCACCGAAGAAAAGGCAAAAGAGATTGAGGCTATATGTTTCTGAAATCATCAAACAGTCACGATTAAAAACGTGGCTGTTTTTGTTATGATTAAATGTCTTTAATAGTAAGAATCACAAAGGTCAAGTTTTACGGCGTATCCCGTAGCAGCATTACAAGTAGGCGATTAGTGTCGCTGCTGAATTATCACTCACAAAATAAATAAAAATTCCCAACCTTTTTTCTATTCTCGTGTCTATATAGGTGAAAGCTTTCAAGGCGCTGCTTTTTAAAGATGATTTGGAAACACCTGAAAAGTACATCTGGACAGTAGCGTATAACGCTCTTTCCAATTACTATCGTGACAAGACAAAGACAGCAATCGGTATTCCCATTATCGCCTACTGTTTTGAAGACAAAAAGCAGGAAACAATCGCGAATGAGCTTGACATTCCACGTTATAGGCTCAATTAAATTGTTCTGCCGAAATGAATTTCTTCCATTTTCTGTGCGCAAGACAACAGAATAACGTGCCTAAAACCGCTATTACTGCCCATGTTATAAGTGTAACAGTCCATCCGAAATTCTCTGAAATCAGAGCGATACCATAAGTTGAAGCTGCCGCGCCGATATAGGTAAAAGAGTTTACAATTCCGGATACGGTTGAAACCTTGCCGTATTTCGCAAAGTAAGGCGGTACACGGGAAATCAGCATTAGGTTGACACCGTGCATTGAGCCTACAATAAGCGCCATACATATAACCGAAGCTATTGAACTGAAATGAGATACCGGAATTAATATCATTGCGGAGACAGCTCCAAAACCAAAGATATATATAGCTGTTTTAAGCTCATCTTTGATTTTAGACTGAATATAAGTAGAGAGATGGAAAGATATAACCGAAAAGACAGGCAGCAAAACCGCGGTTAAAATCGATGTTGAGCCGGAAAGATTGAAACGCTCGGAGACAAAAGACGGCATCCAGGTCAGAACACCGTCACGAAGTGTTCCCTGCATGGTAATAGCGGCGAAGATCGGAAGAAGACCGGAAATCATTATCAGATGTCCGAGACTTATATCTTTTTCGGATGTGTTGTTTACAGCGGTAATCTTTGCCCCGGAGGACGGGATAAATACATAGCCGCTGCGTTTAACTGTATATTCCATGTAAATTAACCAAACGACAGACGCAAGGAGTCCTATCAGTCCGCAAACAATGAAACCGGCTCTCCAGGTAGCAAATCTGAGACAGAGAGGAATTAATAAATAGACAACTATGGTCCCGCAGGCAGAACCGATAGAAACTACGACAACCGAATCAGCATAATCTTTCTCTGACAGCATATCCGATATGAATCGTACGAGCGGCGGCCACAGCAGTGAATGGAAGAAACCGTTTATAAACCAAAGAACGATCATAATGCGTATATCAGACGCAAAAGACATTCCGATATTAATTACGGAAACGGAAAAAATACCGATTAAAATAAGTCTGTATGGTTTATACTTATCTCCGAGCCTGCCGCTTATCAGTTGTCCCAGTCCGTATGATATAAAAAGAGCTGTTGAAACCAGCCCGCAAAGTGATTTTGACGCGTTGAGTGAGGCGGAAATTTCAGAAATCATGGCACCGTAGACATAACGGGCAATATAGCTTGCCATATACATAAACCAGCATACAAGCTGAAAGTGCATTATCTGTTTTTTATTTGTTAATTTAACCATAATGTAACCCTATCAAAAAAATCGGCCGAGAAATCGACCGATTTTGTTATGGGGTGAATAGTCGGAATTGAACCGACGGCCTCCAGGGCCACAACCTGGCGCTCTAACCAACTGAGCTATACCCACCATATAACGGAGAATAATAATTCGGCAGCCGCGGATCTTATCATCCGCGGTCGCCTTTGGCGTACCTTGGGGGATTCGAACCCGCGACCTACTGCTTAGAAGGCAGTTGCTCTATCCAGCTGAGCTAAAGGTACATAAAGCACTGGATAACGGATGAACATTAATATTATACCACTTTTATTCTGTTTTGTCAATAGCTAAAAGCTAATCTTTCTTTTTTCTGTGTAGTGTTACAATAGATGTGACACTAAAGATATTGAAAAAGTGATTGAGATCTGATAAAATAAAGTTGCCACACCAAAATTATCAGAAAAGGACTCAATCACCATGAATATTATAACACAAAACAA
>JAAZIU010000043.1 GCA_012800735.1 Clostridiales bacterium
AATACGGCTACTTCCGCTATTGCTTCGACTACTCCGTCCCCGAAGTGAGAAGGAAGATGCTCGACTACATAAAAGAGCAGCTTTGGCGCTACGACCCCGACGGACTTGAACTTGATTTCCAGCGGGAAATCACCTGCTTTGACATCGAAAACTGCCCCGACAGAGTTGAGATCATGTCCGACTTCGTCCGCTCCGTCCGCGAGATGACGGAAGAAAGAGGGCGGCAGTTAGGCCATAAAATCCGCCTCGGCGTCCGTCTGATGCGGGATATCGAACAAAACCTGATATACGGCTTTGACATCGTAAATTGGGCAAAAGAGGGACTTGTCGACCTTGTTTGCTACACTCCGCGGTGGGAAACTTCCGACAGCGATATGCCGTCGAAGGAATGGAAAGAGAAAGTCAAGGGAGTTGAACTTGCCGCCGGTATCGAGATACTCTGTTGCCGTCCGTCTCACGAGGCGTATTGCACCCCCGCCGTCGCAAGAGGATACGCCGTAAGATACCTATCCCGCGGAGCTGATTCGATGTATCTATTCAATTATTTCATAAATCCGGACGATACCGACGCTCATTCCGGATATATGCGGAAGGTCAACGAAACCGCAGGCAGCCTTGAAGAAGCGATGAAGCATCCCTACCGCCATGTGGTTACTTTTCAGGATATAGCTCCGAGAGGTCACGGGCGCCACAAGCCGCTGCCGATAAAACTTATACAGGGACAGAGCGCTTCGCTCGATATCGACATCGGCAAAGCGAGAGATAACGCCTCCGCCGAGCTTATCTTGGGCTTCAAGGCAGGCTCTCCGGAAAGCGTCTCCGTTATTGCAAACGGCGATGCGGCAGACTTTGTAAAAACCGAGTATTCATCCGCCGAGCCGGACAGGCGTATCTGTTATGGTCCCGAAGGGACTGTTTATTACAAAGCATCGGTTAAACCCGCCGATAAATACCGTCTTGATTTCAAATCCGCCGGGGATGCCGAACTTGTCTACGCAGAGATAGGGATTTTCTGAAAACATTAAAATAACCGAATATAAACGAATATTAAGAGGCAAACAAATGAAAGGAAGATTTTATACCAACATCGACACCCTTTCGACCACAACGCCGTTTTTAAACCGTATTTCCGAGGAGGAAAACATAACCGAGGAGATGCTGTATCCTTTTGTCGACATTTATAATAATACCCTTATCACCGATGTTGTTTTAAACATATTCGGTCAGATTTCGATGACAAAAAGCGAAATATGGAATGATTTTGCCGACAAATACGAACAGAAGACGGAAAACGGCGTCGAAGTCGATTACAAAGATATATACAAAGGATTCTATAAACTCGACAAAGAATATTCGATAGACCCTTATGACGTCTGGCTTCGTCGGCTTCGCGAGGTCGGACTTGGCGCCTGGCTTTCGCTTCGGATGAACGACTGCCACGACCCCGAAAAGCCGGCCAGCCTTCTGCGCTCGGATTTCTTTTACGAAGCCCGTGAAAAAGGCTGGATGATAGGCGATAAATACGGCTACTTCCGCTACTGCTTCGACTACTCCGTCCCCGAAGTGCGGAAAAAAATGCTCGATTACATAAAAGAGCAGCTTTGGCGTTACGATCCCGACGGACTTGAACTTGATTTCCAGCGCGAAATCATCTGCTTCGATATCGAGAATTGCCCCGACAGGATAGAGATAATGACCGACTTCGTCCGCTCCGTCCGCGAAATGACGGAAGAAAGAGGGCGACAGTTAGGGCATAAAATCCGCCTCGGCGTCCGGCTGATGCGGGATATTGAGCAAAACCTGATATACGGCTTTGACATCGTAAATTGGGCAAAAGAGGGGCTTGTCGACCTTGTTTGCTACACCCCGCGGTGGGAAACATCGGACAGCGATATGCCGTCGGAGGAATGGAAAGAGAAAGTCAAGGGAGTTGAACTTGCCGCCGGGGTGGAGATTCTCTGCTGGCGTATGTCGGTCGAGACGAGATGCACCCCGGCCGTCGTAAGAGGATTTGCCGTAAGATACCTCTCCCGCGGCGCTGATTCGATGTACCTGTATAATTATTATATCGATCCCGGAAATATCGATTCGCGCGCAAAATATATACAGCAGGTCAATGAGACGGCGGGCAGCCTTGAAGAAGCGATGAAGCATCCCTACCGCCATGTGGTCACTTTCCAGGATATAGCTCCGAGAGGTTGCGGGCGATGGAAGCCGCTGCCGATAAAACTTAAAACAGGTGAGAGCGCCTCGCTCGATATAAACATCGGCAAAGCGAGAGATAATGCCTCCGCCGAGCTGATATTAGGCTTTACATCCGGCTCTCCGGAAAGCGTCTCCGTCTTCGCAAACGGCGATGCGGCAGATTTCACCGAAACCGAATATCCGTCGACCGAACCGGACAGGCGTATTTATTACGGTCCGGACGGAACCGTTTATTACAAAGCGTCGGTAAAACCCGCCGATAAATACCGCGTCGAGCTGAAATCTGTTGGGGACGCTGAAATTGCATACGCCGAAATAGGAATTTACTGATAATTTATTCGAATAAAGAGAGGTAACCAAATGAAACGCAGATTTTACACCAACATCGACATCAATTCGGTCGTGACGCCTTTTTTGAACCGCGTCTCCGAAGAAGAAAAGGTCGGCGAGGAGCTGCTTTATCCCTTCGTCGACATCTACAAAGACACACTCATCACCGACGTTCTGCTGAATATCTTCTGCCAGTATTCCGCAGCGAAAAGCGAAATCTGGAGCGATTACGCCGATAAATACGAGCAGGAAATCGAAAACGGCGTAGAAGTCGATTATAAAGACCTTTACAAGGGAATATATAAGCTCAACTCCGAATATTCGATAGACCCCTATGAAGTCTGGCTTCGCCGTCTTCGCCAAATCGGACTTTCCGGCTGGCTGACCATCCGCATGAACGACTGTCACGAACCCGATGATCAGGCAAGCTTTCTGCGCTCGGATTTCTTCTATGAAGCCCGGGAAAAAGGCTGGGTAATCGGCGATAAATACGGCTACTTCCGCTATTGCTTCGACTACTCCGTCCCCGAAGTGAGAAGGAAGATGCTCGACTACATAAAAGAGCAGCTTTGGCGCTACGACCCCGACGGACTTGAACTTGATTTCC
>JAAZIU010000044.1 GCA_012800735.1 Clostridiales bacterium
AATGCAGCAATTCCGCGATCTTGTTAACGGCAAGCCCGACAAGGTTGCTTCGACACTTGCAAAAAATATGACAAAATGCCAAAAAATGCTTGAGACATACCTGGAAAAATACAGTGAGCTTGGATAAAACGGATTTTCCATATTCTGAAGTAAATTAAACACAATGAAAACAATCAGAAAGATCACTTCGCTGCTGCTTGCACTTTTTATTGTCTTGGGATTTATTGTTGCTTGCGGTAACACAGATAGCTATAATATTCCCGATAATGAAATTAGCGACGAAACATCGGCAAGTGTTGATACAACCGAGTCAATAGGCGAAACTGATCGAACACAAGTCAAAGATAATCTTCCGGATGATCTTGATTTTGATGGACAGGAAATAAGACTGTTATATCGCAGCGACGGCGCATACCTTAACCAGGAAATATTCAGCGATACCGACACCGGAGAGGTTGTGGATACCGCAATTTATCGCCGAAACATGTCGGTGGAAGAAAGGCTTAATATCAAGATATTACCGATCGGCGTCAACTGCGATATACATTCCGGAGCTGAAGTTAATTCAAAAGTCAAAAAAAGTGTCACTTCGGGCTCGGATGATTATGATATAGCTGCAAATCACATGAGCCAGATGACCCCGCTTGCTGTAAGCGGCATGTATGCAAATCTCAGAGCGCTTAGTTACCTTGATTTCGATCAACCATGGTGGGCGACCGACTTCATGAAAAACCTTACCATTTACGATAAATGCTATATGATGGCGGGAGATATAGGACTTTCGATGATCGAAAGCACTTATATACTTTATTACAATAAAGTCATATATGAAAACTATTTTCCCGGCACTTCAATGTATGACATTATTAACAACAACATTTGGATTATCGATAAAATGGCTGAGCTTTCAAGAACTGTATATTCCGACCTTAACGGCAACAACGAAGCTGATAAAGATGACCAATACGGTTATTACGCCGATATAGTGCGTACTTCAGACGGAATGTTGGGAAGCTGCAACATACAATTTGTCGAGATAAATGAATCCGGTGACCCGTATTTTGTTCTTGAACAAAATGAAAGGACATTTGAATTCATCGAAAAGGTACATTCACTTCTATATGACGATAACCAGACATTTATTTACAACAGCACCGGTCTTGATACCGAAAACACCCTCGGTTTTATAAGCGGGAAAGCGCTGTTCTTTCCGTATACCATGTTCGGAGCAGCTTATCTGCGGGACATGGAGAACGATTGGGGCATTATTCCTTTCCCAAAACTGAATGAGGAACAGGATAAATATTATACAACCGCGCACAACGGTTTCTCGGCTTTCGCAATACTCTCAAGCTGTCGGTATCCCGATATCGCAGCCGCCTTCTGTGAGGCTATGTCAAGCGAGTCATACAGATATGTAACTCCGGCGTATTACGATACTGCTTTAAAGGAGAAGTACAGCCGTGACCCGGAAACTCAGGCGATGATAGATCAGATACACGGCTCGTTATATTTCGATTTTGCCTATGTAAATTCAGCAAACTTTTCGGATGTAATGCAGCAGTTCCGAGATCTTGTGCAAAATAATAAAGATCAGGCTGCTTCGGCGCTTGCCAAAAAGATGACCACAAGTTCCAAGCTCCTTGAAAAATACCTTGAACAATATAAGGAATTAGACACATAAATCATTTTACCCCAAAATCCAAAGGAGGAATATCCTAATGAATGCACCGCTTAAAGTTGGTGTCGTCGGAATGGGCGGCATCGGTTATACCCATTGCAACTGCTACAAAAACGATTCGCTGGCTGAACTTGTCGCTGTCTGCGACATAATTAAAGAAAAAGCTGACAAAGCTGCCGAAGATTTTGGATGCAAGGCTTATTATTCTGTAAAGGATATGCTCAAAGCTCATCCGGAGCTTGACATAGTTGATGTTACCACTTCCGGTTATGAGAACGGTTCCCTTCACTACGAACCGACTATGCAGGCTCTCGACGCCGGCAAGCATGTTCTCTGCGAAAAGCCGCTTTCAAACGAAGTCACCGAAGCTCGTGAAATGGTTGCTTTTGCTAAGGAAAAAGATGTTTACCTCGGCTGCAACCTTAACCACTACTTCACCCAGCCTGCTGAGCGCGCCCGCAAATACATGGACGACGGAGAAGTCGGTCAGCAGATATATTGCATCAACAAGGTCGGATTTGACGGCTCTGAATTCGGTTACGGCGCTCCGCACAAGAATTCCCGCTGGATGAGACCTTATTCGCATACCAAGGCTTTCCTCATTCATCCGCTTTCGGTTATGCGTTATTTCTGCGGCAACGTGACCCATGTACAGGCGTTCATGGATCGCCCCGCTTGCCGAGCGGCTGCCGGAGACCTTATGCTTTCAATTCAGTCATTGCATATGCGTTTTGAAAACGGATGCATCGGCTATCTGCTTTCCCAGCGCGGCGACGCAATGTTCGGACTCGGCGGCTGGTGGAGCTTTGAGCTTGCCGGTACAAGGGGTACCTTCGTAATCGAAAACTGTGTTGAAAAACTGACTTACTACAAACAGGGACAAGCTCCGGAAGTCATGGACACCGGACTCACCGATTTCGGCTCGACATTCCCGAACCGCATCCACGCTTTCCTTGAAGATGTCACAAACAAGGTTCCTAAGGATTATCTGCGCTCCTCCGGACGTGACGCGCTCGCCTGCCTTGAATACATATTCGCGGCAATCGACTCTTATGAGAGCGGCGGCGAAATTGTTCGCCCGAATCCGCTGCCTCCGCTTCACGGCGATGTCAGCATTCTCAGATAATTTGATTTCTTTCCTTATACCCAAATATTTTAAATAAAACTCATCCCCTGAGCGATTCCGATAATAAGAATTGCTCAGGGGATGTTTCTGTTGATTGAACATTTATTCTTGACAGGAGATAAAAATTATCCTGCGGGAAGGCTTAAGCGTTCTTAATTCAGCAGCGCCATTTCGGCGAACTGCACGATATCGTCGTTTTCAATCCAGACTTTGAAGTATTTATATGCTGCCGTATTGTCGAATTTAAAGACATGCCAGGTGAAGTTTGTTTTTGTAAGCAGACTGCGTCCGTCTTTCACGTCAGCCATCAGCTCCCAGGAAGAACCGTCGTTTGAGCCGTATATTTTCCATTTCTGCGGATTTCTGTAAACATTGCCTGCCGTGTCGTTAGCTGTCATGAAAGCATAATACTCGGCTTTGACTCTTTCCTTTGTTTCAAAGTAGAATTCAGATTCGCCGTAACATTTATAGCAATATTTTGTACCTGCATATGAATCGAAAAGGTTGTGTACTTCCTCTCCTCCGAAGCCTTCGTTTGTGCATCTGACATTTTTAACGCCGATCTTTTCAATGAAGTTGGTTTTACTTTCCATCAGCTTTTTTGTTTCGTCATCCGCATAGTCGGCTTCTTCGGCGCTTCCGCCCTTCATCAGCCGCATTGTCGTGAAATCCTCCAGATGGTATATCTCATCGAGCCAATCAATGCGATTCTGCGCCCATTCTGCCAGATATTCATAATGCTCGCGGTAATTTTTCAAGACTCTGATAAATTCGGTTTCACGGTTCTGTCTGGTGCCGAATATCGGCCATCTTATAAAATTCCTCTCGTAAGATCTGATTTTTTGCGAGCCTTCGTCAATGACTGACTGAGGTATGGTATAAATCTTTGTTTCTTTTATCTCATCCCAGCGTTTAACTACAAGCTCACGGAACCAATCGTTTTTCATCGACAGATAATACCACTGATTTCCGCCGCCTGAACCAAGCGGTAACGCAGTAAATAATCCTTCATAGAATTCAGCTCCGCTGTCGGCATTTCCGAGTGATAAGTCGAAGTCCCAGATCGGACCGAAGTGAAGTTTTCCGCCTTTGTTTTTATAAAGGTAATATGAATCCCAGCCGGTATCTAAGTTTTTTACAACCTCCTCAACAAGATATGTATCAATAAGCGAGTTGAAGTCGATGTATTTTTCCATCTTCTTCCTATCGCCGCTTCTGACTGCTTCAAGAGCTTTTTCCATATAATCGCGGATAAACTCTACTTGTTTTTGTCTTGTCTTCCTGTTCTCGGAAAGATCGCTGTGCACCTGATAAAGCTTTCCTGCGACATAGAAGGTTTCTTTGTCGGAATAACCGGAAAGCTCGACAAGATAACCGATATCGACATCGGTCATATAATCTCTTGTGTCAATCCAAACGCGAGCCCGAGAGTCTCGGATTTCCTCCGCAACAAGATAAACACCGCGGTATTCACCGTTCAGAAACACCTCGACCGATATCGACGCCGGCGAAAATTCAATTCCCGAAAGGCTTCTTGCAAGCTCAAGGGCTACATGATTGCGCTGAAGCGACTGATCGCATACATTTGCAAGCATTACCCATACTCTATCCTTTGCCATTCCAAGATTAAAAAGATTCACCTTTTTCTGAAATCTCATCTTGTAGGATTTTTTCTCATAGCTCCAGGTGTTGTTTCCGCGACCGCGGATCTGGATTTCCTGCGGTTCCATATCGAATTTTCCCGCTGCGTATATGGCGAATTTCGCGCCGATATATTCGGTTTTCGACTTTACATCATGACCGGTTTCGGTATCTATTGCTATGATAGGCATATCAAGGACATCGTAATCGAAGATAGCGGTTATTACGGTGTCCTCTGAGATGTTTTTAAGACTGTCGGAACGGGTTCGATTGGTATTGCCGTCTGACCAGCGAACGAATTTATATCCGAAGTTCGGGACAGCTTCTACTATCTTTTCTTCATCACTCAACTTTCTTATCGCCCCGCCGCTTACCTTGCCGGCGCGCTTAGAGTTAACGGTATAACCGATGTAGATATCGTCGTTATCGGGAAAATTGTCGATTTTAACCGGTGTTTCCTGAAGATATTGCTTTTCATTCGGTGTTTGCGTTTCAGATATATTTCCGGTCAGGGCGGGAACATCTTCGGTTTCCGCGCAGGCGAAGATAACCGGAAGAGCCAGGATTATAGTTAAAAGAAATACTATTGTTTTGATTTTGATGTTTTTCATATGTTTATCGTTTCACGGTGTAAAAACACGACTGATTAGTTTATAAAAAGAGCGCAATTCGAATACGCTGACATTAATGACTTATAAATAAATAACGGTATCACAGAATATTTAATAAAAAGTATGGTAAATCAAATTTAAATCTGGTATAATATACATAATAATATACAAGCGAGGCAATTATTATGAAAATCAACCAAAATTATCTGAATGTCAAGAAAAGCTATCTGTTTACCGAAATAGGAAATCGGGTTAAAAAATTCCAGTCCGATAACCCGGACGCCGACGTTATTAAACTCGGTATAGGCGATGTAACGCTGCCCCTTGCGCCGGTTGTTGTCGATGCGCTGAAAAAAGCGGCGGACGAGATGGGGGAAAAACAGGGTTTCCGCGGTTATGGTCCCGAACAGGGCTATGATTTTCTGCGGGAGGCTGTCCGAGACTACTATCTTAAAAGAAACATTTGCCTTGAAGCAAACGAGATATTTATTTCTGACGGAGCCAAGAGCGACCTCGGAAACATACTTGACCTGTTCAGCGAGTGCAACACCGTATTGGTGCCGGATCCCGTTTATCCGGTTTATGTAGATACAAATATAATGGCAGGCAGAAAAGTTATTTTCGCCGACGGAACCGAAGAAAACGGTTTTCTTCCGATGCCGGACGAAAACATCAAGTGCGATATTATATATATATGCTCCCCGAATAATCCGACCGGAGCGGTTTACAGCCGCGAAGAGCTGAAAAAGTGGGTGGATTACGCAAACTCGATGGACGCCGTTATCCTGTTTGACGCCGCATACGAAGCTTTTGTTACCGATGAAGCGCTTCCGAGATCGATTTATGAAATCGAGGGAGCAAAAAATTGCGCGATCGAATTCAGTTCTCTTTCAAAGACGGCCGGATTTACCGGTACCCGCTGCGGATATACCATTGTTCCCCACGCGCTTATTCGCGAAGGACAGACGCTGAATCCTTTCTGGCTGAGACGTCAGACGACTAAGTTCAACGGCGTTTCATATATCATACAGCGCGGAGCCGAAGCGGTGTTTACCGAGGCGGGACAGAGGCAGATTAAGACATCGCTTGATTATTACCGCGAAAACGCTAAAACCATTACCGAAGGACTTGATAAACTCGGAAAGAAATATGTCGGCGGAAAGCATTCTCCATACATCTGGATGCGCTGCGACATGCCGTCATGGGAATATTTCGATCTGCTGCTTAACAAAGCAAACGTCGTAGGAACTCCCGGCGCCGGATTCGGCAGAAACGGAGAGGGATGGTTCCGACTTACCGCTTTCGGTGACGCCGATGCGACAAAGGAAGCCGTAAAGCGTATAATAGCCCTCGGTTGAGCTTTGTATTAACCTATAAAAATTCAGGTGACAGCGCGTTTTTGGATATGCAAAGCCGCCAAACTTGCTCCTTCGAGCTTTAAAAGAGCTATCTTTCTCTCAATTCCGCCCGCATATCCGGTTAAATCCCCGTCAGCGCCTACAACCCGGTGACAGGGAATAAAAATCGAAAGCGGATTGTGAGAGACAGCTCCGCCGACAGCGCGGGCTGATACGTCGGAACTGTTTCTGTCGGCTATGCGCTTTGCGATATAGCCATAGGAAACGGTCTCGCCATATTTTATATCGCAAAGCTCCAACAATACCGTTTTTCGGAACTCAGAACCTGTAAACTTCAGTTTCGGAAAGAAAGTCGGATTATTGCCCGCAAAATAGATATCAAGCCACGAAACTGCGCTTTCGGTAAACCTATTTTGCGAAAATGTTGCCGCTGAGATATCAGGAAAGTATTTTGAACCGTAAAACCATGCGCCGCGCAAACCTTCATTGTCTGCCGCGAGCAGCATTTCACCTAAAAGCGAAGGATATATAAAGCAAATCATCTTGACTTATAATTCGTCCAAAGACTTAGAAAAAGCCGGAAGAAGATATTCCATAAACCATTCGACTTCTTCATTCTCCATACCTTTAAGGATCTCGAGCGTCGAGGAATATGCCGCGTCAAACTCTCGGTTTCCGCTGTTTTTCTCAATTATGCACTTAATCAGCGCGCAAAGCTTGTCCGCCGCTTTTATTAGCGAGGTTTCCGGATAGTTATCAGGTTTTAAAAGCTTTTCGTATGCAGGACGCAGCTCATCCGGCAGCTTTGAAAGCAGGTTTTCTTTTGCGGCAGCTTCAATGTCTGCGTAAGAGCGCCTCATGGTATCGCTCGCGTATTTTACGGGAGTCGGCAGGTCGCCGGTTACCACCTCTGCGGCGTCATGGAAAAGCGACAACAGCGCCGCGCGGGCAGAATCATAGTTTTTTCCAAAAACTGAATTCCCGATCTCACACAGGCAGTGAGAAATCACGGCGCATTCCATTGTATGGCGTGAAAGCGTTTCCGGCTCTGTGCTGTGCATGAGGCTCCAGCGCTTTATATACCTTTGTCGGAAAAGCATCGCTAAAAATGAATAGTTCATATGAAATTCCATTGTTTATGAGGTGTTAAATTGAAAGTAAAGCTCTTATCACACACACCGGATCCTGACAGACTTGTAGCCGTCGCGGCTAAACTATGTTATTCTGCGTCTGACATAGATCAGCTCGAAGAAAAACAGACTCCCGATAAAGTGGAGGAGTTTTTAGACCGCTTAGTTGAGATAGGTCATGAAAGTCCGGTTGAACACGCTTCCTTTACTTTCGCTGTTGAAGGCGTCTCAAGGTCGCTTCTGGCTCAGATAACGAGACATCGGATCGCGTCATTTTCGGTTCAAAGCCAGCGTTATGTCGATAAGTCGAATTTTGAATATATCCTTCCGCCGCAGATAGAGGCTATTCCCGATGCCAAAGCGGAATTTATCGCAGCGATGGAAGAGGACGCCGCTCATTACGAAAGCATTCGGCTTAAGCTTATCGAAGGGCATACCAAGCGCCTTGTCGACGAAGGAACAGAGGAAACCCAAGCCCGCAGACAAGCCGAAAAGATGGCAAACGAGGATGCGCGTTACGTGCTATCAAACGCTTGCGACACGAAGATCATTATGACAATGAACGTCCGCTCGCTTTACAACTTCTTTCGGCTGCGCTGCTGCCGCCGCGCTCAGTGGGAAATTCGGGCGCTTGCAACCGAAATGCTGAAGCTGTGCAAATCGGTATCTCCCCTGCTCTTCCGGAAAGCCGGACCTTCCTGCGTGTGGGGAGGATGCTCTGAGGGAAAAATGTATTGCGGTCATATTGATGAAGTCAGAAAAGAATTCCGGGAAATGAAATAAACTCCGGCTTTTTTATATAGCCTTGATTTCACCCTTGCGAAACGCAAGGGTGAATTTTTTAAAGAACTTCAATGTCTATGAATCTGTAAAATGCGCCCGGCTCTTCGGTTTCATGAGTCGCAAGGACAGCGAAGGTAAAGTATGTCTCATTAGGATCGGCAGCATTCAATTTAACCGTAATATCATGCTCGCCTTCGTCAAGCTCAAGAATTGCGGTGCGGTTTTTTTGACAGCGGTGATATGCCGGCATATAATCGCAGTTGTCGCTTGCATTGATGATGGTTTTTCCGTCAAGCGATACTTCGACGGGAACTACTGTCGAACACATCAGCTTTACTTTACGTTTTAACGGATTGTAGAGTTTAGCTTTTGCTGCATGAAGCGTCTCTCCGTTATCTTCAAAGCGGACGGTTGTGCCGTCTATTACCTTATTTACACCGTCAAGCTCCCAATGGGAAGCGCGAAGCAAAGTGAAAGGCGCGCGATATTCGATCCAGGGGCTTGAACCGTTAAGCCGTGTTATGATAAGATCGAAACGATTGATGAAATCAAGCTTGTCAGAGCTGTTTGTAATATCAAAGGAGAGCGAAGCTTCTTCTGAGACTTCAAGCGTAAGCTCCGATTTTTGCGGATACGCGCAGAAAACATCCGAACGCGGAAGTATAGAGGCAAATATCCTCCATTTCCCTTTTGTATTGTTTTTGAAAGTAAAATTGACTTTCTTTGTTTCACCATAGCTTACGGAAGGTGAGCCGTCATAAGTTATAGTAACATTTAAACCGTTTTCCGGCTTTTCGCCCTCCGGGAAAACATAGCTCTGAATGTCAAAATTGTCGGGAAGAACGGTGCTTATATTTTCAAGCTGCAGCTTTTTGTGCATCAAAACGGTTCGGCGGGTTAGCTCGTGCAAGTCTTTCGGCGCGTCAAAGCCTCGGACGGCAGGACTCACGCGGATTTTATCTCCGATTGGTTTAGACCATTTTTCCGGAATATAAGAGCTGCCGTAAAGTATTCCGTAAAGAGCGCCGAGGGTTGCTCCGGTGCAGTCGGTGTCATAGCCCATATTGACGGCCTTTAGAATCCCGTCTCCGAAGTCTTCGCCATAGAGAAAGCCGCAGATTGTAAAGGCAAGGTTCTGAGGAGCGTCGGTGAAGTTTGCTCTGCCGTGCGCTTCAAGAATTCTGTCACGGATATCTATATAGCTGACGCCTTCTGAAAACCACTTTACCGTGTCGCTGAGCGCCGCCTTTACGCGCGAATAATCCGGCAGAAATTCCAGCGCTTCGTTAATCAGATTTATTTTATCTTCGTCGCTTTTTACATCTCTGACAAAAGCAAGGCTTTCGAGCGCGGCGTTGAATATTTCGCCATACATTCCCTCGCCGCCGGCATGGTCTACCACAGCGTCGCACATTGCAAAGTATGCCGCCATCTTTGGGTCTCCGGCGGCAACCGCCGCCCATAATTCGGAGCGGATCGGCGAACCCATGCAGTCGGTAAAGGGGTTATCGTATTTTCCGGAGAACGGCGGAATAAAACCGAGACGCAGCGCGGTCACGCCGTAACCATATTCATCAAAGGGAAAATATACATGCTCCGCCCATTCGCGCCCCATCTCAGCCGGACCTATGTTTATACCATAATTCTCTATTGCATGGAGGTTGACAAGCTGCAGGTCAAGGTCGTCGTTTTCCATCGCGCCGTTTTCGTCAATTTTAGGATAGAAGGTCAAATTCATCCAACTTTTATTGCCTTCGACCGGAGCGCCTAAGGTGCCCCCGATGTTTTTTCCGAGCCAGCAGGCGTATATCTTATCGTAAAGTACGGCTTCGTCCAATTAAATCACCTCGTATAATAGATAAAAAAATACCGTCCGGCATTTTTTTCTTGCCGGACGGTAGACTGTCAGTCAAGAATGCCGAATTTATATGCGGGATCCATCGGTTTTGTGCGATTGTATTTTGAGGTTATCTCAATGTATTTGCCGGTGTCGCTTGATGTGGTGAAGGATTCCATTACTTCAAGCACATGAAGGGTCTGATGCCAGTCGCTTCTCGCGCATCTGCCGGTTTCGATTGATTTGGCAAAATCGGCAAGTCCGAGACCGCGGCTGTTGTCAGCGTAGGGGAACATAAGCGGGAATTCTTTCCAATGCCCGTCTTCGGGACGCCAGATGCTTACCGGTCCACCGAAGCAGTTGGGGTCGGGAACGGAAAGGCTGCCCTCTGTTCCGTATATCTCAATTCTTGGAGTCTGCGAAGCATATGCGTCGAATGTCGTCCAGATAGAGCCGATAATCCCGCTGTCAAACCGCATCGAGCCGTGAATGTATGTCGGGCAGTTTACTTTGATTATCTCTCCGAAGTGGGGTTCTGCGGTTATCAGTCGCTCCTGGAAGGTGGTTCTGACCATTCCGCAAACGCCGCTTACACCGCCAAGCAGGTTGATAAGAGCGGTAATATAATACGGTCCCATATCAAACATCGGTCCGCCGCCGAACTGATAATAGAAATCCGGGTCGGTATGCCAGGACTCGTGACCGCGGCAGTTGAAGAATGCGGCTGCGCCGACAGGCTCGCCGATAAAACCGCTGTCAAGCAGGCGCCTTGATGTCTGTATTCCCGCACCCATGAAGGTGTCGGGAGCGCCGCCGAGCATAAGTCCCTTTTCCTTAGCGATTCTTACAAGCTCAATTCCTTCATCAAGCGAAGCGCCGAGCGGTTTTTCCGAATATACCGATTTACCGGCTTCAAGCGCGGCTTTAGTGACTTCGAAATGCTGATACGGTCTTGTAAGGTTCAGAACGATATCGACATCCGGGTCGGCAAAAGCGTCGTGCATGGTTTCGTAAAGATTCGGAACGTTATATTCCTTTTGCGCTCTCTCCGCGCGTTCGCGAATAAGGTCGCATACGCCGATAAGCTCAATTTCTTTAAAAACTTTAGTAATGTTGTGCAGATAAATCCCACTGATCGAACCGCAGCCGATCATAGCTACATTAAGAGACATAATTTACCTCCTGTAATACCTTTAAATATTAAATCTTATAAAGCAGTTTGTTTTCAAGATATTTTTCGTCAGAAAGACCGTTTTTAATTGCGTATTGCTTGCTGTCAGCCGCCCAAAGAAGACCTCGGCGCATTAGAACTTCGGCAGTCGGGGATTTATCGAAGATATCGTCGTGATGACCGAGTGAGTTATAAAAAACTCTCCCTGCTCCCCAATATTTTGTCCAGATAACCGGCATATCGACAGGTTTATTAGCCGCATAAAAGCCATTGACAAGAGGAAAACGAGTGGTCGCAAGAACTTCTACTGCCGGGTCGATGTGCATATAGTACTGTTCGGAGCAGACTTCGAAATCTTCAAGCCCTTCGATAATCGGCGAACTGCCGTGATTGATATTTACCATATATCTTGTGCCGTCGTTGCCGGGATGGGCAACCCACTGACCGCCTGTAATAAACTGCCAATCGGGACTGTCGCGGAAACTGTCGCACATACCGCCGTGACAACCGGCTAACCCGGCGCCGCGGCCAATGGCTCTTGAAATATTTTGAACATATTCATGTTTAATACTGTCGCTTGTCCAACAGGCAACGAAGAGGTCATATTCAAGAAGTTTTTCGGCGTCGGCAAGACAGTCGAGGGTGTCGTAAATCTCGGTTTGGACGCCGCCTTCGTTCAGCAGGCGGGCGAATCTTACGGATGTCAGATGAGGCTCGTGGCCATCCCAACCACCCTGGAAAATCATAGCTTTTTTCATGAATTTTATACACCTCCGGTTAAATGTAAAATAAACATTACATATACTATACCACGGTTAAAGCTAAAAATCAAGACTATTCTCGATTTTAAATTAAACTTTTGTATTTTTATTCGGTTTTTATTGACATAAACAATTTTATATAATATAATGTAATAAAATGGTATTAAAAAAAACGGAGGCAGGTATGATTACGCTTGAAAACGGCATATTAACTGTAAAAACCGCCACCCAGACCGCGATTTTCAGCAACGGCGCTCTTATTTCTCTTAAAGACTCGGAGGGGCGAAGTTATATCGAAAACTCCCCCGAAGCAGAGGCTTTGTATCTGGTATTCAGATACGGTGAGAAAATAGGACTCAAAAATACCGGCTTCGGAAAAGTTTCGTCAAGAATTATTTCCGACAATAAAGCCGAGTTCTTCTTTGACGCCTGGGACGGCAACGGTGTCATTGAGATAACCGCCGACAATGAAACCGGCGATATTCTGATCGAACCAGAGGTAACATCGGCAAGGCATGGGGTATTAGCTGCCCGGTTCGGCGTCGGCGGTATTGACAAGCGTCTTTCGCTCGTCGCTCCTTTTTATCAGGGGATAAATATGCGCCTTGATGATGAGCTGCTTTCATCCAGAAAGTGGCATTGGCCGATGATGTGGGAAGCGGGACTTGTTATTTTAAACGATAATTCCGACGGATGTGGTTTCTGGATATGGACCGAAGATAACCGATACAGGGCAAAATCGGTATTGACCGGACAAGGTGAAAGCAAGGCGGAACTTGCGTTTGACGCCGAGGCATATGGTCCTATCGATCGAAACCTTTCTGCCGGAGGGCTCTGCTGGCGTATAAATGTTTATAAAGGCGGCTGGAAGACTCCTGCGGCGCGTTATCGCGACTGGCTATGGAAGGCTTATAACCTCAAAAAAGAAGAGGAGAAACGTTTTCCCTGGACAAAGGACATAAAGCTTGGTGTTTCCTGGTGTCCGTCAAACGCTGAGTTTATCGATGAGCTTGCAAAAAAAGTTGAGCCGAAAAAAATTCTCCTTCACCTGCCGCATTGGAGAGTACACAAATACGACCAGAATTATCCTGATTACACCCCGAGCGAAGATTTTAAACAATTCATCGAATACGCCGTATCCAAAGGCTTCCGCTGTATGCCTCACGCAAACAGCGTAGACATGGATCCCTCGATGCCGGAATACAGATATCTTCAGGATTACAAATACCGTGAAATCGAAAGAGGAACTTTCATGGGCTGGGGCTATCATAACGGCAGAGTTCTGGGAGTTCCCTCTTCAAATTTCGCGCTTGATACAAACAGAGATAAAAACGTTATGATAAAGGTGCATCCGGGGCTGGCGCTCTGGCGTTCGATATTGGCAAGACGGATTGACGAGGCGCTTGAACAGCTTAACTACATTACCGATACCGTATTCATAGATGTAACTCTCTGCTCATACAACCTTGAGAACTGCCTTGTCGACAACACGACTTCAATGGAGGGCATGAAGCGGCTGATTGCAGCTGTCGAGTCAATCCGAGGAGGACTTGCGGTCGGAGGCGAGGGATTAAATGAAATCACGATGCAAAACCTGACCTTCGCCCAGGCGCATCTCTTTGACAGCCATCAGGCAACCCGTAAAGGACTTGAGCGATGCGGCGGCAATGACCTGAACGACTTTATGTTCGGTCGGCTTGTGTCGACTATCGGCTACTCTGGTCTCGGCGGCGGAAGCGAAGACAGCGCTCTCCGAATGCGTATCCATGAGGAACACGGAGCTATCCCGACAATTACCTGCTCTGACCCGGAGCAAATAAAAAATCCCAACCCTGAATTAAAACGTATTTTCGAACTTGCAAACTCTTGAAGAGAAAGGATTTGACACTTATGTTTAAACGAATTTTATCAGCGCTTCTGATTGCCGTTATACTGCTTTCCGCAAGCTGCGGCGACAAAGGCAAATCCGGCGACACTCCGGCCGAAACCGAACAGAATACGACACCCGAACAAGTTGAAACAACGGAAACGGAACCAGAAACCGGCTTTAAGGACGATGTTCCCGATACCGATTACGAAGGCAAAGAATTCCGTATACGGACGATAGAAAACGCCAACGTCCATTCCATTGTCGATGTAGAGGAACAAACCGGTGATACTTATTTTGATTCGTTGTATATCCGCAACCGGGCTATCGAGGATCGATTCAACATAAAAATCGTCGGAACCGTTGTCGCTGACAATGCAGGCGAAGCAAAAATTATTTTGGCAGGCGACGACGCCTTTGACGTCGCGTCGGTACGTTGTGTAAACGCGATCACCATGTGGGAGGACAATCTTTTAATCAACACCGAAGATGTTCCGAATATCGACCTTACAAAACCATACTGGTCGCAGTCGATTAACGAATCAATTTCGCTTGCAAATCAAAATTACGTTGCGATAGGCGCCTTTGACATGAACGTTTACGACCTGACCTTCTGCCTTCTTTTCAACAAAAACGTTGCCGAATCATTCAGCCTTGAAAATATGTATTCTTTGGTTGACGAAGGCAAATTTACAATGGACAAAATGTCGGAACAGATGCAGGTGGTACTGGCTGATCTTAACGGTGACGACAAGTTTGATAAAAATGACAGATGGGGATATCTTGCGCATCCAAAAAATGTGCTTCCCGGCTTTTGGATCGGCGCCGGTGAAAAAACCATTCAAAAGGACGAAAACGACCTGCCTTACAACAACATGATGACTGACAGGTTCAATTCGGTATTCAACAAAACATTTGAAATAACCTATGATACCGGCGTTTATTTCAGAAAAATGAGCTGCGATTGCGACGTTCCCTCTCAAGGGCGAAAGATGTTCGCGCAAGATCAATCGCTTTTCCTTGATGCAAATCTGTTCTATATTGCTGCGCTGCGCGATATGGAAACTGATTTCGGTATATTGCCTTATCCGAAATATGACGAAACTCAGGATAGATATTATTCCCGCGTTTCTTATTACTGGTGCTGCATCATTCCGGTTACCAACAAGGATTTGTCATTTACCGGCGCGATACTCGAAGCTTTAAACTGTGAGTCGGCAAACACCGTTGTTCCGGCTTATTATGAGATTGCCCTTAAAGGCAAATACAGCCGCGACACCGAATCGGAACAGATGCTTCAGCTCATAGCTGACAACCGCATTGTTGACATCGGTGACACAACAATGTGCAATAAGATTCGTGACGGTTTTATGGCATCTCTTTTTGAAGCAAACAAGCGCGACCTTGCTTCAAAGCTTGCTTCGGTTGAATCTCAGCTTCAGGAATATATCGAAAAGATTCCGCAGAAGAACTGATTTTTAACTAACAATATCCCCTTTGAGCGACGCTGCTTTATAAGGCAGCCGTTCAAAGGGGATATTTTATTTAATTAAACGCTTATTAGCCGAAATTGTCTGCTTCAACCATAGCGCAGACTGCGTGATATATCGGCAGATGAAGCTCCTGAACCTTGAAAGTCTCGGTCTCGGGCACATCAATTAGTATATCGCTGAGTTCTTTGAGTTTTCCTCCGCCCGCTCCCGTCAGTGAAACAACTTTCAAGTCAAGGGCTTTTGCCGTTATTGCGGCGCTCAGGCAGTTTTTGCTGTTACCGGAGGTTGAAATTACGAGCAGAACGTCTCCCGGTTTTCCGTAGCCGTATACCTGCTGGGCAAACACTAACGAAGCGTCGGAGTCGTTTATGAAAGCGGTCATCAGCGGAGCCTGCGCGCAGAGAGAGATTGCCGGCAAAGCTCCTTCAAGTGAATCGGCAATGCTTTCGCCATTCGGGAAAGCGGAAAGCATTGCCCTTATCTCCGGCTTTATCGGACGCCTGAGCTTGAAGCTTTTCATAAGCTCTCCGACAATATGTCCGGCGTCGGCGCAGCTGCCGCCGTTGCCGCAAACAAGGAGCTTTCCACCGTTCTGCCAGCTTTTGTTAAGCATTGAAACAAAATCGCTTACACGGGAAGATAACGGGGCAAGTTTGGGATATCTCGATATAAGCTCTGTCAGTATCTCTTTACTTGACATATATGACGAATTGCTCATTAATTCGCTCCTCACGAAAAGTAAGACACGCCGCTTAAGAACAACTTCTGATCCTTGCAGCCGGGGATATTCTTGCAAACATTCTCGCCAATGCGCTCGCTGTGACCCATTTTTCCGAAGATTCTTCCGTCAGGGGAAAGGATTCCTTCGATTGCAAGGTCGGAATTGTTCGGATTATAGGCGACATCGGAAGTCGGATTTCCGGCAAGATCGGTGTACTGAGTGGCTATTTGACCGTTTTGAACAAGCTCGTTTAACAGCTCCGGATTTGCGGTAAATCTGCCTTCGCCGTTAGATACCGGAACAACATAAAGCTCGTCAACATTTACATTTGCAAGCCAAGGGGATTTTACCGATGCTATTCTTGTGGTAACCATTGTTGACTGGTGGCGGTAAATAGTATTGTGCGTCAGCGTAGGATCGTCGGGCGACATTACAGGTTTTATCCTGCCGTAAGGCAGAAGACCGGATTTTACAAGCGCCTGGAAACCGTTGCAGATACCCAGAATCAATCCGTCGTTTTTGCAAAGCAAACTTTCTATTGACTCGTGTATCTTTTCGTTTCTCAATACCGCGGTAATGAATTTACCCGAACCGTCCGGCTCGTCGCCGCCGGAGAAGCCGCCGGGAAGCATCAGAATCTGCGCCGTGGATATTTCCTTTGAAAGCTCTTCAAGCGATTCATCAAGAGTATTTGAGTTCATGTTGCGCAGTATTATAGTAACGGGGGAGGCTCCGGCTAAACGGAATGCTTTTTCGGTGTCATACTCACAGTTTGTGCCGGGGAATACCGGTATCACTACTTTAGGCGATGCGATTTTAACCGAAGCGTGTTTTACAGCCGGACGCTCTTTATATTCAAGCTTGGGATATAATTTCTTTTCAACAGAAGGCGTTTCTGTCGGGAATACCTTTTCGAGCGGCTGTTTCCAGTTTTCTACAAGCTCGCAAAGCGGTATTCTTTCACCGGCGACAGTAATACTTTCGCTTTCGGTGGTTTTACCGATAAGAATTGCGTTATCTATCGGTTCTGAGGATTCAATTATAAATGAACCGTATTCTTTTGCGAAGAGCAAGTTTGTGTCAAAATCAGGAGTTACTTCGACTCCGATATAGTTGCCGATTGACATCGTGAATAGAGCGGCGGCGATGCCTCCGATACCCGGTGTATAAACCGACAATGCTTTGCCGGATTTAATGACAGCAGAAACGCGGGCGAAAAGTTTTTTGAGCCCTTCATAATCCGGCATTCCGCTTTCGTCGGCTTCTGATTTCAGCAGGTAAATATATGAGCCGGGGCGCTTGAATTCAGGTGTTATTATGTCGGATGCTTTGCCCATGGATATGGCAAATGAAACTAAAGTCGGCGGGACGTCAAGGTCTTCGAAGCTGCCGGACATAGAGTCTTTGCCGCCGATAGAGGCAATTCCAAAACCTATTTGGGCGGTTAAGGCGCCTAACAGCGCGGCAAAAGGTTTGCCCCATCTCTCTTTTACACCGCGGGTGCTTCCGAAATATTCCTGGAAAGTCAGGTAAGCTCCCTCATAATCAGCTCCCGACGCGACGAGTTTTGACAAACTGTCGGTTACCGCCCAGGCGGCTCCGTGGAAAGGGCTGATCTCGGAAAGATAAGGGTCAAATCCGTATGCCATTACCGACGCATCGTCTGTTTTTCCATCAGTCGGCAACTTACATGCCATATACTGCGGCGCCGAAAGCCGGTGCTTTCCGCCGAAAGGTACAACGACGGTCGCTGCGCCTACTGTCGAGTCAAAACGCCCCGCGAGGCCTGTTTTGCTTGCTACGTTAAGGTCTCTTAATGTATTTATATATTCTTTTTTGACATCGGTTATATGTTTTCTTGCAAACAGCTTTTCGCGGTCGATATCTTCAACACGAACGGATGTGTGTTTCGGGGCTCCGTTGGAAGAAAGGAAGTCACGGGAAAGATCGACAATGTTCTTCCCTCTCCAATGCATCACCATACGCTTCTTATCTGTCACGACTGCTACAACCGTCGCTTCGAGGTTTTCGGCGTTTGCGAGTTTTATAAATTCGGATACATCTTCCGGGCTAACGACTACCGCCATCCGTTCCTGAGATTCGGATATCGCAAGCTCGGTGCCGTCAAGACCTTCGTATTTCTTTGGCACCGTGTCGAGATCTATCTCGAGACCGTCCGCAAGTTCTCCTATCGCCACCGAAACTCCGCCTGCTCCGAAATCATTGCAGCGGCGGATTAATGTCGAGGCGGCGGGATTGCGGAAGAGACGCTGAATCTTGCGCTCCTCCGGGGCGTTGCCCTTTTGAACTTCAGCCCCGCAAGAGATAAGCGAATCTTTGTCATGTGACTTTGAAGAACCGGTAGCTCCGCCGATACCGTCGCGGCCGGTCCTGCCGCCTAAAAGGATGACTTTGTCGCCGGGTTCCGGTCTTTCACGGACAACATTGGCTTTGGGAGCTGCGGCGACTACCGCTCCGAGTTCCATTCGCTTTGCCGCGTAGCCGGGATGATATATCTCATATACGCCGCCTGTCGCAAGGCCGACCTGGTTTCCGTATGAGCTATAACCGTTCGCGGCGGTAACGGTCAGTTGACTCTGAGGCAGCTTGCCTTTCATAGTCATTTCAATCGGCACAGTCGGATCTGCGGCTCCGGTTATTCTCATCGCCTGGTAGGCGTATGCGCGTCCGGACAGAGGGTCGCGGATACAGCCGCCGAGACAGGTTGCCGCTCCGCCGAAAGGCTCGATTTCGGTGGGGTGATTATGCGTCTCATTTTTGAACATAAGAAGCCAATCTTCGGTTTTTCCGTCAATAGTCGGGCGAATGACTATCGAACAGGCGTTTATCTCCTCCGACTGGTCGAGGTTTACAAGCAGTCCCTTAGATTTCAGATATTTCGCGCCGATTGTTGCGATATCCATAAGAGAGATATCTTTTTTCTTGCCTTTTTTGTCATAAAGCTCGGCGCGCTGTGAAAGGTACATTTCGAATGCGGCTTTGATCTCCGGCGCGTCTATCTCTACCTCTTCGATAGAAGTCAGAAAAGTGGTATGACGGCAGTGATCAGACCAGTAGGTATCAATGACACGTAACTCGGTAACGGTCGGGTTGCGTTTTTCGTGTCTGAAATAGTCGCGGCAGAATCTGACGTCATCCGCATCCATTGCAAGACCCCAGTCGGAGATAAATGTTTCTATGTCATCGTCTTCCATGTCGATAAAACCGTCGATAGAAGCTACATCAGCGGGATATTCGACTTGCATTTTAAGAGTTTCAACAGGCTCAAGGGATGCCTCGCGACATTCAACCGGGTTTATAAGATATCGCTTTATGCTTTCAAATTCGCTTTCACTGATTTTTCCGCCGAAGATATATATCTTTGCTGTCCGGACTGTCGGGCGTTCGGCTCTTGTCAAAAGCTGTATGCACTGCTCGCAGGAGTCGGCGCGCTGGTCGAATTGCCCGGGAAGATATTCCGCAGCAAGCACCTTGTCCTTTGCTTTGTATTCAAAATTTTCTGATATTATGTCAGTCTGCGGCTCTGAAAAAATCGTCAGCGCAGCTTCGTCAAGCGTTTTTCTGTCGATGCCTTCGACATCGTAGCGATTGATTACCCGAACTGAAGTAATTCCCTTTATATTCAGATTGTTTGCAAGCTCGTGGTTCAATGCGTTGGCTTCTGCATCAAAGCCCTGCCGCCTTTCAACATATACCCTATAAACCATTTCTGACTCCTGTTTTATTTGTTAATTTATGATTGTTCCGCAAAGTATGCCGTTGTTCGCTCGTTCCGCTTTAATTTTGGCAAATTCTCCGCATATGTCGCGGTCGGATTTTGCCGATATTTCGATGAAATTCTCGCTGTGACCGTATAAAAATCCGTTTTTCTTCGTTTCAACAAGCACCTTGAATTCTTTGCCTGTCTGCGCTTCAAGGATTTCGGTTTTGGTTTCGCGCTGGATGCGTTCTAAATATTCTGCTCTTTGCTTTTTTATCTGATGCGGTATCTGATTCTTCATCACGGCAGCTGGAGTGCCGCTGCGTTTTGAATAGGTGAATATATGGCTGTGCAGCAAGCGAAGCTCCTTTATCAGGCTTGCAGTCATTTCTGCATCTGCTTCAATCTCACCCGGAAATCCGGCAATCAGATCGGTTGTTATCATCGCGTCCGGGAAGTTCTGTCTTATGGCTGCGACGGAGGAATAAACTGTTTCAACCGTGTATCTCCGCCTCATTAAATTGAGTATGCGATCGCTCCCACTTTGAATTGACAAGTGAAAATGCGGCATAATCTTATCAATCAAGCTTAACTGTTTTACCGTTTCCGGCTTCATGAAAGACGGATCAAGCGAACCGAATCTTATCCGCTCAAGTCTCGGGATTTTATTCAGCTTTGCCGTAAGCTCTACAAGCCCATAGGAATAATCTGAGGTTTCAATTCCGGTCAATACAACCTCCCGGCAGCCGTTTTCGCAAAGTTTTTCGACCTCTGTATATACATCCTCGGGACGCTTTGACCTTGATTTGCCTCTTACCGACGGGATAATGCAGTAGGAACACTTCCCGCTGCAGCCGTCCTGAATCTTTACATAAGCGCGAGTTCTATTAAATCTGCTTATGCTCATCGGCTCGAAAACAGCGCCCTGATTCAGCATTGATTCGCCGAGAACTACCGGAATATTGTTTTTTACTCCTTTATGAAGCAGCTCGAGCGCTGCATCAACGGCTTTAAGCTTAGCGGCGTTTCCGCATATAATATCGACGCCAGTGAGGCTTTTAAGCGCCTCTGCTCCGCTTTCTGCCATACAGCCGACAGCTATTATGTATGCTCTCGGAGAAAGCTGCGCCGCGCGCCGGATTATTTGACGGGACTTTCTATCGCTTTCAGCGGTTACCGTACAAGTGTTAATTATATATATATCGTTTTTTTCTTCAAAGCTACGGACTTCGATGCCATGTTCCGCGAGCTTTTCTGTAAAAGCCTGACTCTCGTATTGGTTTACCCTGCATCCGAGTGTATATATGCCGGCTGTCGCTGTTTTATTCTTCATGCCGCACCGATTGTAAATCAATAATTCTACTTATTTTACCATATAATTTATGTCAAATAAACAGATAATTTTAAATTTTGATTTATGGGGTTGAAAATCCGCCAAAATAAGTGTATAATATTATAAACATATTCATTTTTCATTGGAGGTCCTTTTTATGGGAGAGCTTTATATAGTAGATCACCCGCTCGTTCAGCACAAGCTGACGATAATGCGGGATAAGAATACCGGAACCAAAGATTTTAAAGAAATTTTAACCGAGATTTCAACCCTTATGGGATACGAATTGACCCGCGATCTTCCCCTGACTGACATTGAAATCGAAACACCTATGTGCAGAATGACCGGAAAGGAAATCAGCGGGAAAAAAATTGCTATAATTCCGGTACTTCGAGCCGGACTCGGAATGGTTGAAGGCTTGCTTTCCCTCGTTCCGGTCGCAAAAGTAGGACATATAGGTCTTTATCGTGATCCCGAAACTCACGACCCGATCGAATATTACTGCAAGCTCCCATTTGATATCGAACAGCGCACCGTTATCCTGTGTGACCCGATGCTGGCCACCGGAGGCAGCGCATCGGCTGCGATTTCAATGATGAAAAAACGCGGTGTTAAGAGCATAAAACTGCTAAACCTTGTGGCAGCGCCGGAGGGTGTTGCCAGGGTACAAAAAGATCATCCCGATGTGGATATCTATGTCGCGGCGCTTGACGATCACTTAAACGAACACGCCTATATTGTCCCGGGGCTCGGAGATGCCGGAGACAGAATTTTCGGCACGAAGTGAATAATAGTCTTCCCCGGCGCGGTTACATATTATGAGAGAATACATTGTTCTGGATAATGACGCCGGTCAGCGCCTTGATAAATTCCTTTTAAAGACCGAAAAAAACCTCCCTCCTCCTCTGATGTACCGTTTGATCCGGCAGAAGAAGATTAAGGTTAACGGCAAACGCACCGAAATATCATATCGACTTATCAAGGGAGATAAGGTTGCTATATGGACCCGCGAGGATTTCAGTTCCGATTCGGCGTCCGACAACTCATGGATGTTTATCACCCCAAAGCTTGATATTGTATATGAAAACAATGACGTTATAGTCTGCGACAAACGACCGGGAATGCTTTGTCATTCAGACGATTCCGGCGACGGCGACACACTGATAAACAATATTAAAGCTTATCTTTATCAGAAGGGCGACTATAAGCCGGAATTTGAAAATTCCTTTGCTCCGGCTCTCTGCAACCGCATTGACCGAAATACCGGAGGGCTTGTTATCGCGGCAAAAACCGCCGCTTCTCTGAGACATATATCCGAAGAATTCCGCGAGGGCAGAATAGTAAAGAAATATCTCTGCGCGGCGCACGGCATATTCCGAGAAAAACAGGCAACTCTCCGGGATTATTTAGTAAAGGACAGCGATACAAATACCGTCAGTATTTATAAAGATAAGCCGGATATGCGCGATGTCAAAACCATTATCACCCAATACAGAGTGCTTTCCGAAAATAACGGACTTTCACTTCTTGAAGTGAATCTTCTAACAGGCAGAACTCATCAGATTCGAGCGCATCTTGCTTTTTATTCGCATCCGCTGCTGGGAGACGGAAAATACGGAAAAAACAAGGAAGATCGGCGTCTCGGATATAAATATCAGGCGCTTTATTCGTATTATCTTGAATTTGATGATATTATCTGCGAAGCGGATCGCAGCAAAATCTGGTTTATCGAATTGTTTTAGAAAATATCACCGCCGCATCGGCTTGATGCGGCGGCTTTATGAATTTCAGTCGCTGATATAAGGAAGCAGGGCGCAGAAACGAGCGCGCTTGATAGCTACGGTAAGCTGGCGCTGATGCTTTGCGCAGGTTCCGGTTATACGGCGCGGGACTATTTTTGCGCGTTCGCTTATGAATTTGCGAAGACGCGGGATGTCCTTATAATCGATATATTCGACCTTATCGACGCAGAACTGGCACTGCTTCTTGCGGTGACGGTTAAAACCCGGACGGTAAGAAGGGCGCTGCTGAGTTTGAGAAATCTGTCTTTTTTCTGCAGACGCAGTAGCAGGAGCAGAATCTTCGGCAGTCTCAGTTGTGTTTTCGTTTTCGTTTTCGTTATCGTTCTCGTTTTCGTTTAATACTACGTTTTCGTTTTCGTTTATCATAATAACTAATGAAACCTCGTTTATCAATTTTAATGCATTCTGTTTGTTATAAGCAGATTAAAACTCAGAAAGGAAGCGATTCATCATCGGCAATTTCTTCAAAATTGGGCTGAGCGTCCGAGTCGTCGTTCAAATCTGATGTGGTATAGCTTGACGGCGTATAACTTGTCTGCTGATTTTGCTGGTTGTAGCCTGTCTGAGACTGTTGCGTTGACTGCGCTGTGTTCATCTGATTTGCGTATGGATTTTCCGAGCGCGAGTCGACAAAGTTGACATCGTCAGCTATTATTCTGGTGCTATAACGCTTAATTCCGTTACTATCAACCCAGTTGTCGTTCTGAAGAGTTCCGCTGATGAAAATAGAACTCCCTTTGCGGAAATATCTTGATACAAATTCAGCCCGCTCTCTCCAGCAGGTAACATTGAAGAAATCAGCAGTAGGTTGATCTTGCTGAGCGCTTCTGCTTACGCGGCGGGATACGGCGATGCTAAAGGTCACCATTGGTATTCCGGTTGTGGTCTGGCGAAACTCCGGATCGGCTGTAAGACGGCCGCCGAGAAAAATGCGGTTATAGTTAAAATTTGCCATTACGGTAACCTTCCTTTCGTTGTATATCAGACTTTATTCGTGATCGTCAAGGCGTATGGTCATCGAGCGAATGACGTCTTCGGTTATGCTGAAGACACGGTCAAGCTCGTTGGGGAAATCAGACGGCGCTTTATAGTCGACAAGGACATAATATCCTTCGACTTCGTCGTTAATCGGATACGCAAGACGGCGCTTGCCCCACTCGCTGAATTCCAGGATCGTTCCGTTTTCTTCGATCATGCCCTTGAATCTTTCAACAAGAGCAGCAATCTCGTCATCGGCGATAGATGCATCGATGATAAACAGGGTTTCGTATGACATATTGGGCTTTTCCATTAAAAGCTACCTCCCTTTGGACATATGTCTGCCGACATGATATATTTATCGGCAGCAAGGAGAAACATAAAGTTTCTAACTATGTTATTATACCATATTGCGCGTAGTATGTCAATAGCTCTTTTTCCTAGTTTTCTAAAATTTAACAAGAAAATGTTTTAATCTTATAGACTGTAAAGATTATGGCATATAGCAGTTTTAAAAACTGATTTAGATTTTACTTGACAATTTGAGCGCGATACGGTAAAATATAATAAGCCATTATAATAACAATAAACCATTATAATAACTCGGAGGCAATAATGATTTACGACCATGTTTTTCTTATCGGAGTCGACGGCGCCGGTGCTTTCTTCAAAAACGCCGATACGCCCAACCTCGATTATATTGAGAAAAATTCTCCCGTATCCTTTACGCATAACGGCCGCACGGCATATCCTTCGATATCCGCCGAATGCTGGGGCGCTATGCTCCTTGGAGTAACTCCGGAAGCGCACGGATTTACAAACAGTTATATCAGCGACGAAGCGCATATCAGAACCGGCGATGTTTCACTGCCATCTGTCTTCAAGCTGACAAGAGATAAATATCCTAATGCAAGACTCGTTTCATACAGCGAATGGAATCCGATCAACATCGGAATAGTTGAAGACGACATCGGAGTCGAAAAAAAATCCGGTGGAACTGCCGAACTTACCAAATTCATCGTCGATTCGATAAACAGCGCGGAAATACCTAAACTTCTGTTTGTTCAGTATGACTGTGTCGACGGCGCCGGACATCACTTCGGATACGGGACGAAGCAATATTATGATTCAATCTCACTTATCGATTCCTGCATCGGCGTTATCTGGAACACTCTCAGGATGAGGGGCGCTCTCGGCAACACTTTGCTTATCGTAACTTCAGATCACGGCGGTACTCCCGGCGGCGGACACGGCGGCGACACCCCCGAGGAAATGACGATATACTGCGGTATTTATGGCAAGAGTGTCAAAAACGAGACAATTCCCGAACTTGACGTCTGGGATATCCCTCATATTGTCGGTCATGCGCTCGGTCTTGAAGCACCGCAAAGCTGGGTCGGAAGACTGCCGGAAAACATATTCTAAACTTATTTAAAAAAAATCATGCCCGGACTTTTTTATAAGCCCGGGCATCTTAATTATATATCAGAAATCAACCGCAAGATTTTCTGCTTCTTCGGCAGCTTTTGATATAAAGTCTTCGACGGACATTGCGCCGATATCACCTTTAGTACGTCTGCGCACCGATACGGTGCCTTCATTTACCTCTTTTTCGCCGAGAATGAGCATATACGGAATTTTCTCGACCTGACCTTCGCGTATCTTATAGCCTATTTTTTCGTTGCGATCGTCTACGGTGACGCGGAAATTGAGAGCGGAGAGCTTCTTTTCAAGGCTCTTTGCATATTCAAGCTGACCGTCGCCTATCGGCAGCAGTCGTATCTGCTCGGGAGCGCACCAGAACGGGATCGCTCCCGCGTATTTTTCTATCAGATAAGCAAGGGTTCGCTCATAGCAGCCTATTGAGGTACGGTGGATGATATACGGAGTCTTCTTTTGACCGTCACGGTCGACATACTCCATACCGAAGTTCTCCGCCAGCATCTGGTCGATCTGAATTGTAACAAGGGTATCTTCTTTACCGTGAACATTGCGCATCTGCACGTCAAGCTTTGGTCCGTAAAATGCGGCTTCGCCGATTCCGATGCTGTATTTTATACCTAAGTCATCCAAAATCCGCTTCATTGTACTCTGAGCCTCGTCCCACTGCTCCGGAGTGCCGATATATTTATCACGGTTGTCGGGATCCCACTGAGAGAAGCGATAATATATATCCTTATCAAATCCTAACGCTTTCATCATATAGAGAACAAGGTCAAGGCATCCGCGGAATTCTTCCTCAAGCTGTTCAGGTGTGCAGATGAGGTGTCCTTCCGATATGGTGAACTGGCGAACGCGGATAAGTCCGTGCATCTCGCCGCTGCTTTCGTTGCGAAAGAGGGTTGAGGTTTCGTTCAGCCGCATCGGCAGATCGCGATAAGAACGGGCTCGGTTTAAAAACACCTGATACTGGAAGGGACAAGTCATCGGACGGAGCGCAAAGACTTCGTCGTCTTTTTCCTCGTCTCCCATTATAAACATTCCGTCTTTATAGTGATCCCAGTGACCGGATATTTTATACAAATCGCTTTTTGCAAAAAACGGGGTCTTTGTAATCTGCCATCCGCGGCGGCATTCTTCGTCTTCGACAAATCGCTGGAGCAGCTGAATCGTCTTGGCGCCTTTCGGCAGCAGTATCGGCAGCCCCTGACCTATATAATCGACGGTGGTGAAGAATTCAAGCTCGCGACCGAGTTTGTTGTGATCGCGTTTTTCGGCTTCGGCGCGCATCTCAAGATACTCTTTCAAATCGTCTTTTTTTGTGAAAGCAATGCCGTAAATCCTTTGAAGCATCTTGTTTTTGCTGTTTCCTTCCCAATATGCGCCGGTGCTTTGAGTAAGCTTAAAGGCTTTTATCGCTCCGACGGAATAGAGATGAGGACCTGCGCAGAGGTCGACAAAATCTCCCTGGCTATAGAAAGAAATCAACTCACCTTCGGGAATGCGGTCGATAAGCAGCAGCTTATACGGTTCGTTCCGGCTTTCCATAAGCTTTTTCGCGTTTTCACGAGAAAGCTCGAATTTCTCTTCCTTCGGGTTTTCTTTGATTATCTTTTCCATCTCTTTTTCGATTTCGGCAAGCGCATCCTGAGTAAACGGAGTGTCGCTGTCGAAATCATAATAAAACCCTTCGTCTATCGACGGACCGATAGCAAGTTTTGCCGAGGGATAAAGCCGTTTCACCGCAGCCGCAAGCACGTGAGAACAGGTATGCCACAACACCCGCTTACCCTCTTTGTCTTCAAATGTCAGAGGGGATATATCGGCGTTATCGCCAATTTCCTGAGCAAGATCAACGGTTTTTCCGTTGACTGAGGCGGCTAGAGTGTCTTTTGTAAGCAGTCCTTTTTCTTTTAGCATTTCGTATGCTGTCATTTTATAAATCCTCCCTTTCCGGATATTCAAAATAAAATAAAAAATCCCCGGACTGCGAAAAACGCATCCGGGGTGTCCTCAGTTTGAGAACACGGTTCCACCCGAGTATAACTCATTTATTAATATAAAATTAAATATATATGTGGTATTCACCGGGGTATTCCGACGGGGCTTTCAGCCGTGACTCCGCTCTCTTTGCGTGTTAATCCGGGAACTTGTCATATATCAGCTTTTTACGGTTTGGATTGACAAATAATTTTCAATATGGTATAATAATATTAGTCGCTGTCACCGTTTTTAATTATAGATATAATACCATATATTATATTATTTGTCAACATCGAAGCTCTTAACTTATGTTAATTTTATATTAACGGAAACCGATAATATCTGATATTACCTTTGCCGACATTCCGGCGCTTTTAGGAGGTTTTTATGTCAGAGTTAAGTCTTTCAGACATAACCAGAGGCGGTTATACCAAAGCAATTATCAACACAAGAACTAAAAACGCAATCCTTTCGCTTAACGAAGAAACAAGCAGGTTCGGACTTACTTTGACCGAAGATGAGGCTAAAGAGCTTGTTATAACGCGCGAAACCGCTCTGCGAGACAACGCAAGGGTCGAGTTCGGTATCGGAGCGGTAAAGCTAATAATCGAAGAGTTTGCCGACTCGCCGTATATTGACCAAGCGAATTATGCGCAAACTCTGAATGAGCTTACCGATCTCTTCTATTACATTAAAAGCGAAACTGATGATAAGATTTCCGACCGTGAACTTGTTGATAAACTTAAGTATTTATATGAAAACACTTGCGGCGGTTCACTCGAACTGCTGATGAGCCGCGACACAGAGCAGCTTATAAGACAAATCAACGGTTATTCCGAGAGAGCGGCAGAAAAGCATGTTTACAGGCCTCTCTCTGAGTATTTCAGTCAAGACTCCGTTTTATACGACGCGGATTTTGATGACGACGAAGATGACTTTGATGACGATATTAGCTCAATCGATGAGCAAGGTTTTAAAGTCATTGATTTAAATGAAGACGATGAAGGGATTGACGAAAACGAATACACCTCTCCCCGCTATCGTCTTGAGAACGACTACCTTGATTCTTTCGATTACGACGGCTTATCAGATTATAACGAGGACGACAACACCGACAACATCCCATTCGGCGCTCACCGGGATTATTAAACTGCGCGACCAAACGGTAAAGACAGACGCTATTGCGTTAGAAAGTTAAAGTGATATGAAAAATGGATAAAAAAGACATTGATTCAACAAAGCTTTCCGCTGTCACGGCTCAGAATACAAAAAATGAAAGAAAAAAACGCAAGAAGTTACGACTGAACCGTAAGAAAATCAAATATCATAACTACACAATCACGTTGCTTGACGAAGCTCTGCGTTGCGGTTATATAACAGAAATTGAAGGCAGCCGTATAAAAGCCGGCATAACCGACGCGCTTGAAGAAGCGGTGAAAACTTATACCGGTAACGAATCAACCTCGGTTATGAAAGAAACCGCCAATTCTCTGCTGAAATCGGTTCTGTTTGCCATCGATGCTTATCTGTTGGGGATAAACGACGACAGAAAAGCGATTGATGTAATAAAAACAAACAAAATGCCGAAGCTTTACGACCTCGGTATGAAACAACTGAAACTTCTTTGCTATGAAACTCTGTCCTTGCTTGCAAAAGCCAGATCAAACCGCATAGTTACTCCCAACGAAGCATACAATAAACTTATCGACCATGATATTACCGATTTTCTGAAATCCTACAACATCGCAACAAATGCTCATGTTAACAGCATATTTGATTATAAAACTGCTTTGCCTGTAACAAATTACCGCGGCATTTATTGCGTGAAGATGATTATTTACTATCTCTATTGCGAAAACAGCTTCTGCGCTTCTTTTGATCCCAATGAGCTGAACCGTTTGTATCAGCGCTGGTGCGATCAGAATAATGAAGAGTATGGCGCCGCAAAGGTAAATATATACGCACTGACATATACAAACGCTTTATTATGCGATTATCTTAAAAAGGAACACGGTACTCTTACCCTTACATATGAAGACTGTGACCTTGTTTGTCGTATAATGGATGATTTTAAAATTTCCGAGATTGCAAATATACTTCGTACCACCTCTTCTCACATTGTAGACGGAGATGCAGAATATAACTCAAAGGCGTTGGAAAAGTTTATTCCTCGCCTGGCTCGCGCTATTGCCTCCGGGCAACTTGCCTCAATTATACCTATTGATACAGGTAATGAAAACACCAACCAATAAATAATTTAAATAATTATTGAAAGGAATATGCCCTTATGGATTTCAAACCAGTTTCAAAGGAATATCTCGACTCTTTTTCAAATGACTACAACGGCTGTAAAATAAATAAGATTATGACCGATATCTTTTCAAAAAATGATTTCGGTTCATTCGGCTTCAATCCGGAGATAAGCAAGGAAAACTACTTCCGATTCTCCTATGAGATTCCGACGATGAAATCGACCAATCAAAGGAGTTCCGGCCGCTGCTGGATTTTTGCCGCTGTCAACATTCTGCGTGAAATCATCGGCAAAAAACTGAATGTCGATTTCTTTGAGCTTTCGCAGTCACATTTGGCGTTCTGGGATAAGTTTGAGCGCTGCAACTATTATCTCAACTGTGTTATCGACACCGCTGCCTCTCCTATTGATGATCAGACAGTTCAATATCTTTTAGCCAACACCTTTGGCGGTGACGGCGGTCAGTGGGATATGTTTGCAAACATCGTCCGCAAATACGGCATTATGCCGAAGGACGCGATGCCGGAGAGTTATCAGACAAGTTCTACCGGACGTCTCAACGGTCATCTTTACGAGTATATGCGGGTATGCGCCGGCAGGATTCGAAAACTAATAAAAGAAGGTGCCGACGCGGAAAAACTCGAAGAATTAAGGAAAGATATACTCAGCCGGGTTTACGGCTTCCTCTGCCGCTGCTTTACCGAACCGCCGAAAACCTTTGACCTTGAATACATAGACAAAGACAAAAAGTATCACATGGAAAGGGACTACACCCCCGAATCTTTCCGCGACAAATTCATCGGTGATTTCCTTGACAATTACATCTCTGTTATCAACTCCCCCACCGAAGACAAGCCTTTCAACAAATTCTACACAGTGAAATATTTAGGCAACATTGTCGGCGGCGACGATATACTTTATTACAATCTTCCGATAGATGAGCTTAAAACTCTTGTGCTGCAACAGCTTATGGACGGCGAGCTTGTATGGTTCGGCTCCGACAGCGGCAAGTTCCGCGATAACGACAAGCGGCTCTGGGATGACCGCTGCTTTGACAACACCGCTATAACCGGGCTTGATTCCGACTATACAAAAGCCGAATCGCTCGATTACCGTATCAGCGCGATGGGACACGCGATGGTATTCTGCGGCGTCAACATTGACGAACGCACCGGCAAGCCCGACCGCTGGAAAATCCAAAACAGCTGGGGACCTGACGGAGTAAACGAAGGTTACTACTACTGCTCTGATTCCTGGTTTGACAGGTTCGTTTATCAGGCTGTTATAAATAAAAAGTATCTGAAGGGCAAGCTTGAAGACATATCCGACATCAAAGTTCTGAATCCCTGGGACCCGATGGGAACTCTTGCAAACTGAAATAAATAATAAGGAGCTGTAGCAAAACACAAATATTGCTACAGCTCCATATTTATGAAATCCCTGTTTAAAAACCACCCCAAACCTTTGGAAAAACGGCAAAAGAAAACAAAAAACATCATAAAAACACAGGGCATGA
>JAAZIU010000004.1 GCA_012800735.1 Clostridiales bacterium
AGCTTCACGCGAAAATCCAGCAAAATCGCACGAAAACACAGTTGTTCAAAAAACTTATTGCTTAATGTCTTGAAAAATCGAATATCCATACAAAAGGACATGCCGAATCCGGTCATGCCCTGTGTTTTTATGATGTTTTTTGTTTTCTTTTGCCGTTTTTCCAAAGGTTTGGGGCGAATTTTAACCGGGGTTTCATAAAAAAAGGGGCTGTAACAAAATTTGAGTTTTGATACAGCCCCACAATTTAAGTTATTTTATAAGATTCCGAAATCTCGGATTCGGTTCGATACGCGACTTGTAAACTCCGTAAAGAATCGATATCACATACGCCTGAATCATACAGATAAGCATCTCCTCAATAGCGCGGGGAATCCATAGAATTATAAAGCTGCGCCCGTTCCACGCGGTCAGATACCATCTGAGTATTTCGGTGTTAATAGTAGTTAATATAAGACCGGATGTAAAAATTGAAATAAAAATCTTAAATACATCTCTGGACCTCTCGCCTTCAGTTTCTTCATTGTTTTTTTCGAGGCGTGACAGCAATAAATCCGCAGAGACAAAGATGAGTCCCGCGCCGGCGACGATTATTAACCCAAGGCACATAAAATTGATATATCCGGCGAAATATTTTCTAAAGGTATCTGAGTTTGAGAAGGTAAAGACGCCATCGTTCAAGTTATCGGAGCTAAGTTCAACCGAGGTGGCTTCAATCGCAGCAACATTAAAAGCGAATCCGTTCTCAAGTGCGAATTTTTCGATTGCCGATCCGCTTTCACCAATAATCGTCACGGTTTTTGGATCAATAGCTTCAAAAACCGAAGGATCTATTTTGTTTATTGTCGAAGGGACAAAAATCTCGGCAAGAGCACGGCTTGAAGCAAATGCGTCAGCTCCGAGTCTCGTTACATTTGTCCTGACACCGTCGATAACAACAGAGGATGGAAGAGAGACAGAGGATGCATCGGTTTCAACCTTTGAAATCGTTATGATATCGTTGTTGTATTGCGCAAGCCCGGATATGAATGCCGTCTGCGCGCTGACATCCATAGAAGCGAGCTTCCCGCGTGTCGGCAGGCTTTCTTTTTTTGCAATAATACCCGAAATAACGCCGTCGCGATTGAGTGAGACGGTGTTGAAAGTTCCGAATGCGCCTATTAGGATAAGGCAGCAGGCAAGTATAACGCGCGCTCTTATCTTAGTCTTTGATTTCACCGACACATATTTCCAGATAAGACCCTTTATAAAACCGGCGAGCATAGCTGAAAAGGTAAGAAACGGAATATAAGCTCCGTCAGGTTTAATAAGGTACCCAAGCACTTCTGATAAACCGGAAACTATAGCTCCGTATACCGGTCCGAATAAAGCGGCGGGAAAGAAAGTGAATACACCGGCGAAGCTGATTTTCATTCCGTTTCCGCCGAAAATCGGAACATTGACGCTGATAAGGCTTTTTACAACAAGTGCGAAAGCAAGAAACATTGCGGTCAGACTGATCTTTGCAATCATTTTGGACGCAGTGGTCCTTATTTTACCGCCGGTCTTGGTAATATTTTTATCCATGAAAATACCTCCTGAATGTGATAACGAAAAATTAATTCCTGTTTGTCACATATCGGAGGCGGTGAGACGGAGGCGGTAAAAACCGCCTCAGCCGGAGCGTATCTGATACGCGACAGCGGGATGCGGGCTCCATACCGCAAACACTGCGTGCTTTTCGTCCGGCGGTCAACTCCCCGTTCCTCCGGCACTTGACGCATGAAGCCCTACTCTGTGGTTAGATATTCAATTTTAAAGATTTACTGTTAAGCCGGCGCCGAATCGGTACCGGTTATTTTTCTGAATTCTGGATTTTCTTCGGCGAGCCGCTCCGCAGCTACCGCCAGCATCAGCTGTATGCGGTTTTCCTGATTAACTCTTGTGGCTCCCGGGTCGTAGTCGATCGGAACAATATTAGCGTCGGGATAAAGGCTTCTGACTTTTCTTACCATACCCTTGCCGACGATATGATTCGGAAGGCAGCCGAAGGGTTGAGCGCAGATGATATTTGAGTATCCTTCCCGGATTAGCTCAATCATTTCCGCAGTCAGCAGCCAGCCTTCGCCCATCTTGCTCCCCCAGCCGATAATGCCGTCCACAAGCTGCTTGAGTTCGTGATAGGGAAGAGGAGCAATAAACTGCTCGTATTCTGACACCGAATCTATAAGTATCTGCTGTATTTTATTGAGGTAATTCAGAAGAAGGTTTGCAACCTTATATTTTAAAAAGCTGCCGCCGTAAAGTTTATAGTCTTCGATCCGGTTATCAACTTTGAAGAGGATGAACCCCATAATACCGGGACTCATTACCTCACAGCCTTGTTCATGTAAAAATTCTTCAAGGTCGTTGTTTGCAAGCGATGAGTATTTTACGTAAATTTCACCGACTATACCGGTTTTAACTTTAGGTACGCGTTTAACCGGAATATTGTTAAAATCAGCGGCGATTAGCGCCATATTATGCTTTGCATCACGAGCCGAAAGACTTTTGTCTTTACTGAAGTCAAGACAGAGGCTGTCAACCCATTTATTAACGACTTCGGCGCTGTCGCCGACGTTTATTTCATACGGCTTAACCTGGTTGTTAAGCAACATTAAAATGTCACCGTAAGCAAGCGCTGCGATTGCTTTTCTTATCATCGGCACAGTAAAACGGAAGCTGCTTTCCTTTTCAAGACCGGAAAGGTTCATCGAAAGAACCGGTATATTGCCGTAACCGGCATTTATAAGAGCTTTTCGCAGCATATGTATGTAATTAGAAGCTCTGCATCCGCCGCCGGTCTGAGTAATCATAACGGCGGTTTTGTTAAGGTCGTATTTTCCGCTGTTTAGCGCGTCGATCATCTGTCCGATGACCAAAAGCGCCGGATAACATGCGTCGTTGTGAACGTATTTCAGTCCTTCGGTTACAACTCCCGCGCCTGTGTTGGTAAGCAGCTCAATATTGTAGCCGTGTGAAACAAAGACATTTATCAGCATGCGGAAATGAATTTCCAGCATATTCGGTATTAGGATTTTGTATTCCTTCTTCATTTCATCGGTAAAAGGAATGGGTTTAATCCGATAGTTTTCTTCATTACCGGCAATGCTGCAGCTTTCAAGAGCCGCTTGCGCTTTTAAAAGTTCGTTGTCAGATACGAATTCCGTGTTTTCTTTATTTAATGCCATTTTTATTTATCAGTATTATCAGAATTATTCTGCGCCGCTTCAAGTACAGAAAAGAGAGATCTCATTCTTATCTTAACAGCGCCTAAATTAGTGATTTCATCGATTTTAATCATGGTATAGATTTTTCCGCCAAACTCAAGTATAGAACGCACCTCGTCCGTTGTGATAGCGTCAACTCCGCAGCCGAAAGAAACAAGCTGAACCAGATTCATATCCGGCTGAGTGGTGACGTATTTGGCAGCGGAATAAAGCCTGCCGTGGTATGTCCATTGATTTAAGACATTTGTTGTAAATTTCTTTTCCTTGAAAGCTATCGCATCTTCGGTTATGAGCGCAGCTCCGAGTACGCATATCAATTTGTCAATACCGTGATTAACTTCAGTGTCAATATGATAAGGCCTGCCGGAAAGGACTATAATAGGTAAGCCTTTATCACGCGCTTCAATAATATATTCCTCACCCTTGATACGGATTGCATCCATGAACTCGTAATAAGCCTTGTATCCGTGTCTGACGGCGGCTTTCGTTTCTTTTTCGTTTAAATCCGGGAAATATTCCCTCATGGCTTCAAAGAATTTCTTTTCGAAGTCTTTCGGACGATGAATACCAAAGTAGGAATGAATAAATACGGCGTTGTCAAGACGGCTGACATTTGCTGCCAACACCTCGGGATAATAGGCGACAACAGGGCAGTTGTAGTGATTTTCTCCCTTATGCTCATCGACGTTGTATGTAAGGCAGGGATAAAAAATCGTATCAACGCCCATATCGAGAAGGGCTTCGATGTGCCCATGCATCAGTTTTGCCGGGAAGCAAACGGTATCGGAGGGAATGGTGTGCTGTCCGGAAATGTAAAGACGGCGGTTTGACATCGGAGATTTTATTACTTCAAATCCCAAATCATCAAATATTGTGAACCAGAAGGGAAGCAGCTCAAACATGTTGAGCCCCATCGGAATTCCGATCTTACCTCTCGGGCAATTTTTGCCTTCGGGAGTATAATAACTGTCAAGTAACTCAAGCTTGTATTCATACAAGTTGTATTGCTTTGTTTCGGCTTCACCTTTGCGGATAAGGGGTCTTTCGCAGCGGTTGCCGCCTATGTATCTTCTGCCTCCGGCAAAAGTATTTACGGTAAGACGGCAGCGGTTATTGCAAAGACCGCAGGTAACAGCTTTGACAGAATGTTCAAAGTTCTTAAGTTCGTCTGGTTGAATGATACCGCTTTTCTTTCCGCGGCTGATCTGTTTTGCGTAAAGCGCGGCTCCGTAAGCTCCCATAAGTCCGGCAATATTCGGTCTTACAACATCGGTTTCTATTTCAGCTTCAAAAGCACGAAGAACCGCATCGTTTAAGAAGGTGCCGCCCTGAACTACAATATGCCGTCCTAAGGCTGTCTCGATATTTTTTGCAGGTGCTCGAATAACTTTATAGAGCGCATTCTTGACTACGCTTATCGAAAGACCGGCAGATATGCTTTCGATCGACGCTCCGTCTTTTTGAGCTTGTTTTACCGAAGAATTCATAAAAACAGTGCAGCGCGAACCAAGGTCAACCGGATCTTCGGCAAAAAGACCGAGCTTTGCAAAGTCGATTATAGACATATTCAGCGCGCCGGCAAACGTTTGAAGGAAGGAACCGCATCCGGAGCTGCACGCTTCATTCAGGAAAATGTTGTCAATCGCGCCGTTGCGGATTTTGAAGCATTTTATATCTTGACCGCCGATATCTATAATGAAATCAACATCCGGACGAAAAGCTTTCGCTGCGGTAAAATGCGCAATGGTTTCAACTATACCGAGGTCAATTTTAAAGGCGTTTTTAATAATGTCCTCACCGTATCCGGTAACTGCGCTGTATGCTATTTTTGACTTCGGATATTTTGCATAGAAGTTTTCTAAAAATTCCTTGACTATCGGCACTGGATTACCGCTGTTAGGACGGTAGTCCGAGTAGACAATAATTCCATCGGAATTGATTGCGACACACTTTACCGTGGTAGAACCGGCGTCGATCCCGAAATAGACATCACCGTCAAAATCGGCACCTGAGTCTATTGTTTCGATTCGAGCCTTTTCATGCCGAGTTTTAAATTCATCGTATTCTGCTTTCGAAACGAAAAGGGGAGGAAGAACTTCATAATTTATTACTTTGCGGCAATTTTTAACGGCGCTCAGCGCTTCGTCAATTGTATAGCTTTTCGGCTGAGGCGTCATCGCGGCGCCGATAGAGACATAATACAGAGAATCCTCCGGACAGTTTCCATTGAGTCCGAGCGTATTATCAAATTGAACCCGAAGCTGTTTCAGAAAAGTCAGCGGTCCGCCGAGATATACAACATTGCCCTCTATCTTGCGCCCTTGACTCAAACCCCCGACCGTTTGATTAACCACGGCGTTAAAAATAGAGGCGCTGATATCTTCAAGCCTTGCCCCTTGATTTACAAGCGGCTGAATATCAGATTTCGCAAAGACGCCGCAGCGAGATGCGACGGTATATATTTTTTCGCTTTCTTCCGCCAGTTTATCCATTTCGTCGGTAGTGATGCCAAGCAAGGTAGCCATTTGGTCAATAAACGCTCCGGTACCGCCTGCGCAGGAACCGTTCATGCGCACCTCAAGTCCGCCGGCTCCCGTCAAAAAAAGAATCTTTGCATCCTCACCGCCGAGTTCGATTACACAATCGGTTCCGGGGAGAAGCGAGTTTACAGCCGTTCTGGTAGCATAAACTTCCTGAACAAACGGAATGCCGATGTTTTCGGAAAAGCCCATGCCGGCAGAACCGGAAATTGCAAAGGTGAAGCTTTCGTTTTCTGCTATCAAGCCGCTCTCTTTGATCTTTTCAAGCAGTCGCTCGGTTTTTTCCTGTATCTGAGAGTAATGGCGTTCGTAGGATTTGAATAAAATCCGGTTATTCTGGTTTTCATCGATAACAACACATTTAAGAGTGGTTGAACCGACGTCAAGGCCTAATTTCATATTTGTATATAAATCTTCATTAAAAGCGGTGGAAAGAGTACTTTCTGCCGAAAGCGTTCCCTCCGCCGCGGTCTGTATATTAAAATTTTAGTTGTGATTTGTGTTTAAGTTAAATGTGAGATAATAAAGTTCGCAGTTGCTTCGGCTAAAAGTTCAACCGATTCAGATTTGAAGTGTACCCCGTCTGACCAGGGTTCTGAATTTAAATCGACGGCTGCGTAAAGATCATTGACCTCAAATCCTGCTTTAATTGCAAAAGCTTTCAGCGCTTCGTTTCTCTCGGTTACTACTCGGTTGCTATCCCTGTCTTTTACAGGCGTCGAGGTAACAAGAGCAATCTTCGCCTGTGGCTGATATTGACGCAGTCGTTCGGTGTACCGTTTGATACCGTCAATATAATCGCCGACATTAAGCCCGCCGGTATGAAGCCCGTTGTTTACATGAATCAGCTGATACTTATATCCGAATATTGGATTTAGGATATAGTCAAGTTCGCAGATCCAGGCGGGGTCGGCAGAACTCCTTGAGCCAACCGTGCAGTCTATCAGGAAAGTGAACCCCTTATTCTTGATTTTCTGCTGTACGGGACTGCGGTATTGATTTGTGATTGAATCACCTACGAAAAGTATCCTCGGAGAATCAAAGTCAAAGGAGTTTTCCCACCAGAAATTTACCCATTCATAATATTCCCGCTTATAAGCAGGAGCTTCAATTCTTTCCGACATTAAGAAACCTCTTGTGTTTTTGATTATATCAGTGTCTGAAATGTCTTTCGTGTGTAAATGCCATGGGAATACCGGCTTCGTTTGCTGCTTTTATAGAATCCGCATCGCGTATTGAACCGCCCGGCTGAACGATAGCAGCTATTCCGGATTCTGCTGCAAATTTCACGCAATCATCAAAAGGGAAGAAAGCATCCGACGCCATAATCGAGCCTTTAGCTTTCTCACCGGCGTATTTAACCGCGAGTTCAAGCGCAGTAATTCGATTTGTCTGTCCCGGTCCGACACCGACGGTTGCTTCGTCTTTCGCAAGTAGGATTGCGTTTGACTTAACGTATTTAACCGCTTTCATGCCGAATATCATATCGCGGAGCTGAGCATCGGTTGGTTTGCAGTCGGTAACTATTTCAAACTCATCATCATTCCAGAGGCTGAGGTCAGGTTCCTGAACAAGCAGTCCGCCGGAAACCTTCTTATAAACAAGCATTTCCTTTGTGTCTGGCTTTGCAATATCGGGCAGCTCAAGCAGACGAAGATTCTTCTTTTGTGTTAGGATATCAATAGCTTCTTTTGTGAAAGAAGGAGCAATTATAATTTCGGTGAATATTTTTGCAATTTCTTCCGCGGTTTTTCCGTCAACCGGCCGGTTAAGAGCGATTATTCCGCCGAAAATAGAAACCGGGTCGGAGTAATATGCTTTTATATAAGCGTCAAAAATATTGTCAGCTATTCCGATCCCGCAGGGATTGGCGTGCTTAACCGCTACCGCGCAGGGACGCTCGTCGCCGAATTCCTTTATCATCGCAATGGCGCCGTCGGCGTCGCCTACGTTGTTATAAGATATCTCCTTGCCGTGAAGCTGTTTCGCTTCGGCGAGAGTGCCGCTGAACTTGGTACCTATCTCTTTGTAAAATGCGGCTTTTTGATGAGGATTCTCACCATACCGCATATCCTGAACCTTATCAAAGGTAACCGTAAAGGAATCCGGAAATATATCGGCTCCGGTTTCGCCGGCAAGATAAGAGGCGATAAGGGCGTCGTAAGCCGAGGTCATCTTGAAGACTTTGTAGGCGAGCATCAACTTGGTTTCTTTGAATACCTCACCGTTTGTCTTTAGTTGCTCAATAACAGTTGTATAATCTGCGGGATCCACTATTACAGCGACATCCTGCCAGTTTTTTGCGGCAGCGCGGATCATTGTAGGACCGCCGATATCAATATTTTCTATTGCATCTTCGCGTGTAACGCCTGGTTTGAGAACAGTCTTTTTAAAGGGATAAAGATTAACGGCTACTATATCAATCGGAGCGACTCCGAGTTTTTTAATCTGTTCCATATGCTCCGGAATACCGCGGTTTGCAAGAATGCCGCCGTGAATATTTGGATGAAGAGTTTTTACTCTTCCGTCAAGACATTCAGGGAAACCGGTAACATCGGAAACATTTGTTACCGGGATGTTGTTTTCGCTTAGCAGTTTTGCTGTTCCCCCGGTTGACAGGATTTCATAATCAAGTTCGATAAGCGCCTTAGCAAAATCAAGTATTCCGTCTTTGTCAAAAAGACTGATAATAGCTCTCTTCTTCACGTAATTTGCCTCCGGTTAAGTTTGGTTATTTTTAGAGATTCTGACTGTTCGGTCTTCAATCGAAAGTCTTCCTGCGCAGAATAGCTCAGCTGCAAGAGGCAGAATCTCCCATTCAGCTTGTTCCATAACTCTGCGCTGCAAAATTTCGGGTGTATCTCCCTCTTTGACTTCAACAGCTTTCTGAAGAATTATCGGTCCTCCGTCAGTTACTTCGTTTACAAAATGAGCGGTAGCTCCGGTAAGTTTGACGCCGTAATCAAGCGCTGCTTCATGAACGCGCACACCGTAAAAACCGTCACCGCAAAAACTCGGGATCAAAGCGGGATGTATGTTTATAATCGCGTTTTTGTAGTGCTTGATAAAATTTGAGTCGAGAATATACATAAAACCGGCGAGAATAATAAGGTCGATCTTACGACTGTTAAGTTCTTTCAGCAATGCGCGGCTGTATTCCGTTCTGTCCGAGAATAATTTTCGATCGACTATGCAGGTTTCAATTTTATTCTCTTTTGCTCTTGAGAGGGCATAAGCTTCCGGATTACTTGAAAGCACAAGAGTTACCCGACCGCTTTTAAGCCTGCCGTCTTTTTCGGCGTTAATCAAAGCCTGAAGGTTTGTTCCGCCTCCGGAAACAAGCACGGCGATGTTTTTTATATCTTCCATTATCAGTCAAGTTCAAGTTCTGAACGAAGTTCCCTGTCTTTTTCAATTACACCGGAATGCATTTTCTTACGTTCTTCTTTCAGCTTGTCGGAAAGTATCGGGTCGGAAAGAGCGAGAATTTCACAGGCGAGAAGCGCTGCATTGACAGAGCCGTCTATCGCCACTGTCGCAACCGGAATACCGCTCGGCATTTGAACAATCGAAAGCAGGGAATCAAGACCGTCAAGCGTTGATGATTTAATCGGCAGACCGATAACCGGCAAAGTGGTATACGCCGCAATAAAGCCGCCTAAATGAGCAGCTTTCCCAGCTGCGGCTATTATCACTTTAACACCGGAATTTTCGGCAGATTTTGCATATCCGCAAACCAAATCCGGAGTGCGGTGGGCGCTCATGACATGAGCATCAAATTTTACGCAGAACTTTTTAAGGGTGTCGAAACATGGCTTTACCGCTTCAAAATCACTTTTAGAACCCATTATAACCGCGACTTTGGCATGATTATCCATATGTAACCTCTGATTTATCAAAACTTTGCAAATATAAAAAAACTAATTACAAATAAAGCGGTTTGAGGAATATTCAAGCAGCGATACCGTATCTCCGGAAACAAATTTTTTGCCTTCGTCCGCAACAGCCGGCCATTGCTTGCCGTTTATAAGTATTCTTCCCTGATGAGATTCGTTAAAAGGTTTAACGACTACCGCAGTTTGTCCTAAAAGTTTTCCTGCCTCAGACTCGTTTCTCCGTTGAATTACTTTTTCGAAAACAGTTAATCTCAGAAGAAGCAAAACCGCCAGAACAGATATGAAAGTGATCAACTGAGAAGAAATTGGAAATCCCGTAAGTGAAAAAATAAGCGAGAGCATAGCGGAGGGAAGCAGTGTAACGGAGATGTGTTTTACGGTAATCGCCTCAATAATAACTGAAAAAACGATTACAGCAAGCCAAATATATGGCATAAATGTTTCGATTGAAGAAAACAAAGCTTTGCCTCCTTCCTCTGACGATACGCTTAAAACCGAAATTAATTCTTTTGGTTAATCGTAAACAATATAGTTATATGCGGTGATGCTGTTAATTTTTGTCGAATCGCCGTATGTAAGCAATTCGAAAACAAGCGGAACTGCGCTGTCCGAGCTCATGTCGCTGCGGAAAAGACCGTCATTTTTCATAATCATGTAACTGATATCATATGTGCGCCGGCGATATCCTTTATAGTCGCCATCGTTAATAGCGGCATCAGACAGCAGAGTAATCTCGATATTATAAATGCGCTGCATCGTAAAATCAGAATATTTATCATGCTCTTTCCAATATTCATCGGTGAAAAGAGCGTTAAGCCGTCCGGCGTCGCCGTGTCTTGCAGCATCGAAGTATTCGGCAAACAAAACAAGAGGTTCACCATACATAGAATAATTCTCGTCGGTGATAAGAGAAGACTCGGCGCCGTCAGTATATGAAATATAACGGTTCTTGTCAAGATACTGAGGATCGGTAAAAATATCTGCCTCATAATCGGGGGCGGCAAAGACAAAGTTACGCTCGAGAGTCTTTTTTGTTGAAATAGTGCTGAGAGCAAGCTTATCCCAATCGAAATTATTTAAAAAAAGTAAAATTGTCATTACCGCAATTGATATGACAACGGCTATAAGCATCTTTCTTTTTTTGTCCGGCTTTGATTCTGAGCTGATATCGCCGCTTTTGCCGGAGATTTTGTTGGTATTATTGTCCATAACGGCACCCGACAAAGTCTTTTATAAAAGATTATCACGGTGAGGCGGAGATGCCTCACCGTTAAGCTGATTTTAACCGATAAATCTCTTGATGTTTTCAAGCCCCAGAGCGATGCCCTTTATGTTATCCTCCATGCCTTCGAACTCTATTGCAACATAATCGTCGTAACCGGCTCTTTTGAGGATATTGAGCGACTGACAGGCTTTTCCGTCTCCGTGACCTACGATTGCTCCGCGCAGATAGTTTCCGGCGCGGGTGCGGAACCATCCGGAACCGGGATTAACATCCATTCCGGATTTCCAGAAGAAGTCTTTCGCATGAACATGAATCGCATACGGAGCTAAAATGCCGACAGCTTTGACCGGATCTTCATCAGCGCACATAAAGTTGCCGATATCGACAAGAGCGCCGAAGTTCGGGCTTGCGACTCCGTTTATGATTTTTTCCACACGACAGCTGTCCTGAGCAAAGAAACCGTGGTTTTCTGTCATTGTCTTGACACCCTTCTGTTCTGCGTATTTTGTTACCTCAGAGCAGCCCTTTATAATACGGGGAAGAGCATCGTCGAAGCCTATTGAATACTTTCTGCCGCCGGCGAAACCGTATGCGGTATCGTGGCGCATCTTCTTAACTCCGAGAGCGGCGGCAAAATCGATTTCTTTGTAAAGGCGCTTGATTTCATCTTCAAGCACTCCGTTTGAACCGTTTAGAAAATCCGCGCCGGTTACTGCGGAATCGGGTTCAAGTCCCTTTGAAAGAGTATATTCTTTAAGCTCTTTGGCAAGTTCAAGATCAAAATTATTTGTCCAGCCGCCGTAGCAAAACTCAAAGCCGTCAAAACCGAGTTCTGCTGCCTTGTCAATCAAACCTTTAATACCCAGGGTATCATTATAACCGCCGAAGCTGTAGCTGCTAACCGATATTTTCATTCTCTCACCTCATGGCTGTTTATTATGTTTTTATTATCGGACCTGAATAATCAGACCCATCGATACTAAGTATTATACCATATTTCTCTGATTTTGTAAACCGTTTTACAAAAATAATAATATCATTTTACATTAACTCTTAAATAACAGCTAATTAATGTTTACCGGTGACTTTCAAATTTTTCGATAATATAACTGCTTTTATTATACAAAATATAACACACGGCATCGAATTTACATAAAATGGCTTGACAAAATCCCGATTTATCTTTATAATATATTTTTGTAAGACTGTGACCGTGTTCACATTATTTTTTGTATTATAAAACAAGAAACCACGGAGGTATAAGTATGGGATTAAATATGTTTGAAACTGTTAAAAAAATACTTGTTGAGGATCTTCAGATTGAAGAAAGCGAAATAAGGCCGGAATCAGAGCTGATCAACGATTTGGGAATTAATTCTCTTGAGCTTGCCGACCTTGTCATGAATTGCGAAGACAAAATGGGAATCGAAATCAAAGATGAGGAAATCCGTGACTTTTTGACCGTCAACGACGTGATTACTTATCTTGAAAAAACAGTAAACGAAAAAGAAAGCGCAAAAAAAGGTCGCAAATAATATTTTCGCTTTTAGCGCTGAAGCTTGCGACGCTTATTTAGAAATATCATGAGGAGGTGAGGATATGGGTGCGTTAAAAGCAGTGTTGATAATTGCTGCCGTGATTCTTCTTTTATATGCTGCGTTCCGCATTGCCTTAAAAGTTAAATCCTCGCTTGATTATGATAAAGTTATGAAAACCGCCAAGCGTGACAGAAGATTTCTCGGCAAACTTCTTTCTACGCAGTTCGCCAAAGGCAAATATATGTTAAATGTCATCTTGCCTTACGGTCCGGACGGCAAAGACTCCGGACCGGTCGACGCTGTTGTTGTCACAAAAGGCGGTATTGCAATAATAACCGCCAAGTATTTCAGCGGGAGAGTGGTAAATCCTTATCGCGGTGACTGGACGGTTACAAATGCCGGCAACACCTGGCTTTTTCCAAATTTATTTGAGAAAAATGCCGATTTCATAGAAGCTGTCAAAACCGTTATGAGGCGTGAAAAGTTATATAACATACCGATTCATAATATAGTAATGTTCGGTTCCAGGAACGTAAAATTTTCAAGCAAAGAATCGACGTTGTTAACTCCGGAGCAGCTCATGCAATATCTTCACGATATAAATAACGATAAATTCCTGAAAAGCAGCCAGCAAAAGGAAGTTATGCGCGCTTTTGCTAAATACCGCCGCAGAATCGTTCCCAAGAAAGCTCAACAGGCAAATAATAGGAATAATCAGCAATCCGGAAAGCAAGGCATGGTAATATCTGAGCATAGAATCAGACAAAGCTCGGTTCAAAGAACAAAGACGCCTTTAGCTGCGCCCGCTCATAAGTCTTCAAATCCAACCGCTCCGGGCTCTCGGATGAATCAAACCCGCAAATAAGCGAAATATAATATTACCAGGCTGCCGTTTGTCATATGTATGGCTTCGGCAGCCTATTCCATGCGATAATGAATGTAAAGATAAGAAAGAATTTTTAATATGAAATATCATAATTCAGAAACGGATATAGCGATTATCGGCGGCGGGATCGGCGGGCTGATGTTTGCCCATCGTATTTCATTAAAGCGTCCTGATTTGAAGGTTATTATGTTAGAAAAAGGCGCGCCGCTTGAAAAACGTGTCTGTCCGATAATCGCTCAAAAGGCTTCAACCTGCGTAAACTGCCGTCACTGCGCCATTATGACAGGTTTGGGCGGCGCCGGCGCATTTTCCGACGGCAAGTATATAATATCAACCGAATACGGCGGCTGGCTGCCTGAATATCTTCCCGGCAAAACGGTTATTGATTATATTGAACAAGCGGATAAAATACTGGTCAGCTTCGGCGCATCTACCGAGCGTTATATGCCGAGTGACGAGCTGAAGAAAATGACCCTTCGTTACGATCTTCATATGCTCCAGGCGCAGGTAAAACATCTCGGAACCGATGAAAATTTCAAAACAATGTCTCGCATGGTTGATTACTTAAAACAGGTTATCGAGATTCGTACCGAAACAAATGTTTATGATATCGACCGCGAAACCAATACCGTTTTATGTGAGGATTATAAAACAGGTGAAAAATATAATATTAAGGCAAAGAAAATAGTTATTGCCGTAGGCAGAGCCGGCAGTCAGTTCTTCTCGGATTGGTGTTCGAGACACAAAATGCCTTTGCTAAACAATCAGGTAGATATCGGTGTCAGAGTTGAACTTCCGGCAATAATCTGGGAAGACTTTTCAAAGGTTGTTTATGAGCCGAAAATCATCTATCGTTCAAAGGGATACGGAGACGCGACCCGCATTTTTTGCTTCAACGAACGCGGAGCGGTTGTTACCGAAAATACCGACGGTGTTTTAACCGTTAACGGACATTCCTACCGCGATAAATCCCGAGCTACCGAAAATTCCAACTTCGCCTTGCTTACGACCATAAAATTTACAAACCCGTTTAACAATCCCGTTGAATACGCACGTCATGTAGCATCTCTTGCAAACCTTATAAGCGGAGGAGAGGTGCTTGTACAGCGGCTTGGGGACCTAAAGCAGGGAAGGCGCACCGATGCCCGACGATTGGCCGCTTCCACTACCCGTCCGACACTGAACGCCGTTCCCGGAGACCTTTCCCTTTGTATGCCAAAAAGGCAGCTTGATAATATCATAGAGACGCTTGACGCCCTAAACAATATTGCCCCCGGAACAAACAACTATGACACTTTACTTTACGGCATAGAATGTAAATATTATTCCGCTCGTCCGGTGACAAACGATTTTGAGCTTGCCGAATGCAAAGGCATATACGCCATTGGCGACGGTGCCGGATTTACAAGATCGCTGTCGCAGGCTTCGGCCAACGGTCTTTATGTTGCCGATAAGATTATAAGTGAAGGAATATAATAAAAAAACCGGAAGGTGTGCGCCTTCCGGTTTATATTAGTTCAATTCTGCTCAAGGGAGTTCCAGTCGTAAACCACGATATTTCCACCCGTCAATCTCACTCTTATTTTAACGGTTGAAATCGGAATATCAGTCTTAAATTCATTTTCTAAGATTGTGCCGAGATATACAATTTCCCCGTCGTCTACCGCTAAATCAAATGTCTGAGTATCCGGATTTATAAGCACAACTGATACGCTGCTGTTTGACGCATCAACAGAACATTCTTTAATATTCCGGCTTTTAATTATTATATCGCTTTCGGAAGCATTTATTGTCATTGTGGAAGATGTAGAGACATTGTTGATATCAACGGTGCCGTGCATCATCTCGATTCTGTAATCGGTTTTAGCGCTTATATCTGAGATTGTAAGCTGGCTTTCGGTACCGTCAAGATCTATGACATTCAGCTTGTCGGAAGGGGCAATATATATATTTACCGCTTTCTGTCGCTTGTGGAAACCGGTCTTGTTGTAATACTGGAGATATTGTCGGACACCTTTAAACTCAAATCCGCTCTCTGCGAAATTCATAATCGAAAATATGTTCAGCGAATCGTCAAGAGTGAAGCTTTGAGCGGTAAGATTCGCGGAATAGGTTCCGGCAGGGAAGTTGATTATCTCGCAGTAGGAACGGTCGCCACGGCAGATATTTACAACAGCAGCGGTGACATTAAGAGAAATCCTGTTAAGCTCCGTTTCGGAGAAATCTATCGTATGTCTGATATCTCCGTCGGTCAGTTTTTCAGCTTCAAACAGTTGTATGCCCTGCTTTTCAGCCATATTGGCGGAGGTAAAACAAAGCCCTAATCCTGCTGCGATGACTACGACCGAAACAATTAGGAATATAATTGATGCCGGTTTCAATTAATTTCACCTCCTCTGTCAATGTCGCTGGAGCGTCTTTTGAGACTGTAATAAAGATCTTTTAAGCTGCCGATAATCAGTTGAAGAAGAGCGGTAAGCTTTTTGAGCGTGAAAGGCAGAAATCTGATCGCCAGATTGTAAATAAGTATCGCCGAGAACATACATATGCCGCCGACAAGAAGACCGAGTCCAAGCTCATAGAGACCTATCGGCGCAACAGAAAACAACTGAGTTATTCCGTAAATAATCCCGACAAGCGAAATAGCGGTTCCGACTGCGATGTCACCTATCAAGAGCGCGATAAGAGCAACGATAAGCGCAGCGACCAACGCAAAAAGCGCTCCAAAAACTATGAATACGGTAAGGTAAATAAGAGCCGTAAACGGCAAGGTAGCAAAGAACAATGCCCAAAACAAAGGCGAGCCGCGAATCTTCTCGGTTTCATATATCTCGTCCAGCTGATAATCATCAACCGATGAATACTGCTCCTGATAATAATCACCCGAGTATACGGCATTCTGAAATCCTTCGGCAGACATTTGTTCGGAAGGATAGCTCTCATATTCATTTTCCTGAATGCTCCGGTCAACAGCGTCTTGCTCGGATGTGATATCTCTGCGCGCCCGGTTGAAACTTCCTGTCTGTCTAATGGATGTTTCTGATGTATTATACTTGCGTATTGCAGGACGACTTCCGGTTTCCGATATCTTTTCCGCGCTGCTTTTGTCGAGTGATATTTCGGCGGGGATAAATTCTTGCAGCGGTGATTCTTCGAGATGACGTTCGGGTTCTGTTGCTTCCGAATCGTAGGAAATTATCTCTTCGGCTTCGTTGGCATCCGATATTTCAGAGTCTACGACAGGCGGAACCGTATTCCGAACGTTTATCGAGTCGTGAATGATCTGAGCCGGCTGTATACTTTGATGTTTTGATATTATCTCGGTGCCGTCGTCACCGGCGACGATAATCGGTCTTGCGCTATCGGCAGAAGTCGATTCTTCACCGGCAGCCTTTACTTTGTTTATTTCTTGTGTTCCAAGCAATTTCGCCTTTTTCTTCTGAATGAAACTGGCGATATTAGCCGCGATAATATTAATCTGTTCTTTATCCTCAAGCGTTTCGGCAAGCTCGGTTTCATCAAGCGAATCGAGATAGTTGCGTGATATTCGCAGCTGTTTTTCGATATCGGCGTCACTGACTCCGAGCGCCTTCAGCTTGTCCCCGAGGGAAGACAGATATGCATTTATATCCAAAATAATTTTTACCTCCGTTTCCCCAAAAAATATAGTCAGGATGATACAAACATGAGAGCTCGTAATAAAAAGAATTGTTTTAAGCGGCTTGCCGCATGTAAAGATATACTGATTCAGTCCCCGGATGAGCTTGACTTTATACCCGACGGCATCGAATTGGGCTGCGGTAAAGGCGCATTTGTTATTGAACTTGCCCGAAGAAATCCGGATAAGAAATATCTTGCGGTCGAACATAATCCGAATGTTGCGGTTGTCGCTGTTGAAAAGGTGATGGCGAGTAAATATATTAATAACATTCGTTTCTTTGTAGGAGGCGCAGAGCGACTGAATGATTACATAAAGCCTCAAAGCATCCGTCGAATATACATAAACCACCCGGATCCCTGGCCTCGCCGATCTAAAGAAAAACGCAGGCTTACATACCAGTCATATCTGTATATGTATTGGAATCTGCTGCGAGATGAAGGAGAGGTGATATTCAAAACGGACAACCGCCCTCTGTTTGATTATTCAATTTCATCGTTCAGAGATAACGGATTTTTGTTAAAAAATATCACCTATGATCTTGTAAACAGCGAATACATGGAAGATGATATAGTTACCGAGTATCAGGCAGAGTACATTTCAAAAGGTCAGCCGATATATATGTTGACTGCGCAAAAACAATCGGATTTTGTTTTCAGTGAATCCACAGACCGAGATTTTGTAACAATACCCAAAAATTAGGAAAGCTATTAGAGTTTATAAAAAATCAGCTTAATTGCTTTCTTGAGTCAAGTATTTCTTCAATAATTTTAAGGTCTTCAAAGGTGTTGACGCCCAAAAGCTCAGTTTCATCGGTCGTCGGCATCGCGTCGACCTTTTCTTTGTTTTTGCGCATTATACCCGGGACATCGGTAAGATAAAGCTCGTTTGAAAGTGAATTGACCTTAATCTCATCAAGAGCGCAAACAAGTTTTCTCGCATCGAAAACATAATTTCCGACATTGAGTTCCCGAATAAGCTTTTGTTGCGGAGTGCAGTTTTTATCCTCGACTATCGCTTCAAATTCACCATTCTCATCTCTTACAATTCGTCCGAATGGAATTTGCCGCTGAGATATACAGGAAAGCAAAGTGCAGGCACAGCGATTCTCAATGTTGTGAGCAACGAGTTTTTTGATAGTTTCCGGTTTAATAAGCGGAACATCGCCCTGAAGCACTAAAACAAGCCCGTCAAAGTTGTCAAGATTCGACTGAGCGACGGCGCACTTGACCGCATAACCGGTTCCGTATCCGCCGTCATCCTGAATGGCGAATTGATATCCCTGATCATTGAAACGATCTATAATCATTTCTTTCATATAACCGACTACGATAGTAATGTCCTCCGGCTTTAAAGAAAGCAGAGAAGCTGAATCGATGGCATAACTAAGCAGGGGCTTACCATGAGCTTCACGCAGTACTTTAGGCATAGGGTTATCCGATTCACTCATACGAGTGCCTTTTCCTGCAGCTAAGATGATAACTTTGATATTGTCCATTGTGAAAACTTCCTTATTGAGTTTATTTATTCAAGCACTTTGAAAAGGTTGTTCAGACTAAGGGGTGACTTACTCTCTTCGCGGAAAACATAGAACACCGAGGAGCCTGAAGGTATTTCCGCATCCAGTCGCGCGTAACCGTCGTCATTGCGGAAAAGTTCATCCGACAAAAGTCGGCGTATTCTTCCGTTATAAGGATTCCATTCTTCTGCTACCGGTTTGTTTTGTAAAAAGGCGATTTCGCCGATAAAATCGCGAGAGGTTGCATTGGCGACGAAATATATGTCGCATCCGGCAGTCACTTTATGTATATAATTGAAAACCATTCCGGACTTCCTAATATGCGAGTCATAATCAAGCGCTCTGAAAGCGGGAAGCGGTAGGCTGAAAACTCCGTTGTCTGCGACTTTCGGGGCGCCGCTGAATATAACATCCGGCAGTATATCAAGACCATTGATTATTCGGTCGAGCGAGTCCTTATCTACCATCTCGGTGCCGTCAGCGCCGGTCAGTGAAGGAAGGATAAAATAAGCTTCTCCGCCATTGTCATTTTTATTTGAATAAAGGTCGGCAAAGGTGTTTACATCCTCCATAGTGACACCGAAAATGTGTTTCACGAGACGCTTTACCTCATCATCAAATCCGGAATCAGGCAAATCCGGATTGAATTCAAAGGCAAGCGTGGGCAGTTTGGACGTTGCGATTATCTTTCCGCCCTGATCAAAGAATTTTGCAAGCAGTCTGAGGTTCTTAACGCTTATCATTGACGTTCCGGGAATCACAACTGCCTTGAATCTCTGTGAATTTATTTCATTTGAAAGACAGAGTTGGTTTTTATCGATATAGCATCTTTCGCTGAGAGTTTCCGGATGAATCACGGTTACATCTCTGATAGAGTAGTTTGTTATCAGGTTTATCACGCCCATATAATCGGCGTCAGGCGGCGTCTGAGGATACTCAAAACCGGTTGCCGGAAGGTCGAAGAAGCTTGTCTGAGCCTCGAGTGAGTGAAGCGGGTAAAGAACGGCTATATCGCAGACATGTCTCCCTCCGCGGAGGAGCACCTGAGATCTTGAAAGATAATCGTTGAATATCGTAAGCTGATTAAGCTGATTTGTCGGTTCCGAAAGGTTATAATTGCGCGGCATAAGTAAGTTGGCGCCGCGGGCGAGAGCTGTCATCGCGCTGTTATACATTGCGTCAAGATCGATATCTCCGTAATTTCCGAAAATATCGCAGATAACTATCTGACGGTCAAAGTTGTCGGCAGCGCCGGAGGCAAGCTTTAGACCGTTGAAACCATATCCGATACCGTTTTCAAGGCTTACCGCCGCAGCTCCCGTCTGCTTTTGAAAGCGCATTCCGTCACCGAAAAGCCAAACAGATTGTACTGTTTTAAGATCGGCAACGCATCCTGATGATATAAGTCTGTGAGTTTTGGTGAAGTCAGAGACGGCTTTGATAAAGCCGTTCTCAAGCATCTTTGCCCGGCAGTCAAAAAACAAGGCTTTAAAATGAGCGGTATGTTCACCAATATCCATATAAAGCGCAGGATAAAAGGGCGCGGGGTCGAAACCGTATTCATCCATGAAAACATCGTTGAAGCTTTTATCCCACATACGCCGGTTAGGTCCGAAGAACTGAACGCCGTTAAAATATGTGAAAGCAATTGTTTCGTCGACAAATTCATCGAACTGTTCTGTAAATTTCTTGTAGGTAAGATCGATAAATATTTGAGAGGAATCATAAGAGAGATAATTAACACAATCGCAGTCGGGTATAGGCTTGCAGATAAATTGAAGAATGCTCCAATTCCCCTCGGGAACGTCCCAGATTATCTCTCCGTTGAATGCTTTGTCGCGAATATCGATAAAATTATGCTTGTCGATGTCATAAGCAACGATTGACATTGTCTCACCCGAATCGTCAAGTTTGCGCTTGACTGTTTCTTCTGAGACGCATTCATATTCGCGCATGACAAGCATATGCGCCCTGTCTTCTTCTGATTCTGACGCAAAGACGCCTCCGGCGCGGCCGGAGATTTCACCGTTTATTCTTGCGGCAGCTTCCGCCTTCTCACCCTCGGGATCGGTTTGTATATCCGGATCGATTTCAGTTTTTTCCTCAGAAATGGGATGGACGGGAAACACATCGTCGCAATATACTGCATAAAGAGCGTTTTTTTCGAGTTTTTCAAGTATCGTTTGATAATATTTCCAATATAAGTCGGAATCATAAGCAGGAAAAACATCGGATGACGGCAGGATAGCGCAGCCTCCGCAACCGATTCTTTTCAACTGGTTGATGATTGAATTTATATCATCTTCGTCTGAAATATCACCGGTTAATATTAGGAATGGAATGGGCTTATATTCATTTGAGGGGTTTGTAAAAAGCTTTTTCAATTCGCCGTGATCTTTCGGTGTATTGCTGAAATCCATTTTTAATCACCGCCGATTCGTGCCGGTAAGCTGAATAAAGCCATATCCGGCGAGATTTCAATTATTTATTATTATAAATCATTAGCGTATATAAGAGTACAACATATTATATCATAAATTAAGCCGGATGTAAACTCTTTTTCATTTGATTATAGTTAAAAATAACGCAAAAAGGTGTAAAATAACTGCCCGATAAACTTATACTTATAAAATAAGATTTTACAGTTGATAATTGACTAAATTATATATTTTTTGATGTAATATATTCCTGTGATATAAACAACTAACAGAAATTAAAAAAACACTTGACTTTTTTAAGATGATAAGGTATACTATTATTTGTTTGCGGATGAAATACCGCGTTTATTAATCCCGTTTTGTTGCGATTGCAACAAAACAATTTCGTTTTTAATTTAGAATAATATAAACTCACGGAGGTGAGTATATTTGACGGCAATAGATAAAATACCGGCAGAGCTGATGAAAAAGCTTGAGCAAAAAGGTATTGCAGAGAAGGACATCGTACTTTGCGCGATGGCGGATATGAACTCCGACGGCGTTCACTGCGATAATTGGCTGATAGTAACCGACACCGATCTTATCGCTGTCGGGGGAACCAGGATTCTCCGTCCCGATGGTGAACGGAAGATAACCGACCCTAAAAAGCTCAAAGTTGAGTTCGGTGAGATATCATATCAATATTATCCTCTTGACACTCTATTTGATTTTTCGATTGAAGATCAGATATCAATCGCAATCCTCACCGCTCAAAAGGCGGAACCGGACGTAGTGGCAAAAATACGCGAAAAGAAAAAAGAGGAAGCGGAGAAACGTAAAGAGATTGAGGAGAAAGGTGAAAAAGCCCTTGAACTCCCCGAAAAAAAAGATTCCGAACCGAATGAGATAAAAAAGCCCGGCACAGAGCCGGAGGAGCGCAAAGATAAACCGCAGGAAGTCCCCGAAGGAGCTCCTGTATTAATTACATATCTTACCAGAACATATAAAAACAATTTGAATCTGTTTGTAAGATATCTAAATCAATATCTTGTCGAAGGAAAGATTGATATCGACGAAAAAGATGCTGCGGAAGATTTATTCTGTCCGAAATGCGGCAGGAGATACGCCGACCCGAAGAGAAAGATCTGCGCTCGCTGTATGGATAAAAACCGGATTATAAAGCGAACCGCCACATTTTTTGTAAAATACAAAGGATATATAGCGCTAATAATGCTGACATTGGTGCTTAGCACCGCGGTAGGAGTTCTTGCCCCTTATATCAGCTCCGGTTTCTATTACGACCAGGTGCTTGACGTCGCCGGTGAATTCTACGGTCAAATACTCCTTGTACTTGGTATAATAGTAGCGACAAGAGTCTTCAGTATGCTTGTCAATATTCTAAGCGGCATCTGTACCTCAACGATTGCAGCTAAAATAGTATATGACTTGAAAAAAATTATTTTCGGCGCCATCGAGAGACTTTCGTTGTCTTTCTTTACCAACCGCCAGACCGGCGGTCTTATGACCCAGATAAATAACGACTCGGAAACCATATACTGGTTCTTTGTCGACGGTTTCCCCTATTTCATCATAAATATTATACAAATAGCGGCTTTGCTCGTTATAATGTTTATGATGAACTGGAAACTTACCCTGCTTTCGGTGATTACCGTGCCGCTTATAATTTTAAGCATAAGATATTTGTTTGCGCGCTTAGGTAAAATGCATGCCCGCAGGTATTCTTATTCACGCAGCATGAATTCAGTGTTGTCTGATGCTCTGAGCGGAGTTAGAGTAGTAAAAGCCTTCGCAAAAGAGGAAGACGAAATAGATCGCTTTGATAAGCGGTCGAAAAGATTCGCTGAGGCAAACAGAGAGCTTTCTACATATGCAACCACTCGTTTTACCGGCATTGATCTGCTTATGTATGCGGGCAGCATCGTCGTAACCGGTTTCGGCGGCTGGATGGTGATAAAAGGCGAAATGACATACGGTACATTTCTGACCTTTATGGCCTATATGGGAATGATATATGGTCCGATGTTCTTCTTTGTAGATATGTCTCAATGGCTTTCCGACGCTATGAACTCAATGCATCGACTGATGGAGATAATGGACGCCGAACCTGAAGTATCCGAGCCGGAAAATCCGGTAAGGATTGATAAGTTCAAAGGCAAGGTCGAATTCCGGAATATCGGCTTCTCATATGAAAAGAATCGCAAGATAATCGACGGCATCAGCTTTGAGATTGAACCGGGAAAGACAATAGGTATAGTCGGTCATTCAGGCGCGGGGAAGAGTACGCTAGCAAATCTTCTTATCCGCCTATATGATGTAAAGGAAGGCGGAATATATGTCGACGATGTCAATATAAAAGATATAGCGCTCGACGACCTCCGCCGAAATATTGCTATTGTATCTCAGGAGACCTACCTGTTCTCCGGGACTATACTCGAAAATATAAGCTATGCCCGCCCCGACGCCACATATGAAGAAGTCATAGAAGCTGCGAAAATAAGCGGCGCGCATGACTTTATCATCCAATTACCGGATGCTTATTCGACGATGGTCGGTTTCGGATATAAGGATCTTTCGGGCGGCGAGCGTCAGCGTGTCTCTATTGCAAGAGCTATTCTCCGCAATCCGAGGATATTGATACTCGACGAAGCGACAGCTGCAATGGATACCGAAACCGAACGGAAGATACAGGACGCCCTCGAGATTCTTGTAAAAGACAGAACCACAATTATTATCGCGCATCGACTTTCAACCCTGCGCAACGCAGATAAACTGATAGTTATAGAAAGGGGCAAAATGCCCGAATTCGGAACACACGCGGAGCTGCTTGAGCGTAAAGGCATATATTACAGACTTTATATGCTTCAACTTGAAGCGCTTAAAACAATCGGCGTAGTCGAATGAACGGAGGCGATAAATATGCCTGAAAAAAATGAATTAGCGGCGCCGGATACGCGCGCCGAACTTGACACTGTAATAAACATAGTGTATCTTACCCCAGAAAACAGCGAATTCGGAAAGCTCAACGAGTTTATAACCCTTAAAACAAAACTTCCGGGAGAAAACGGAGAAGTCGAAGAAAAGGAATGGCAGAGGATACATCTCCATCGCGCTTTTCCTTTTGACATGCCCGAAAATTATATTTCGGTACTCGATAAGGACAAAAAAGAGATCGGTCTTATAAAAAATATAGACGACTTCGACTCGGATACCGCAAAACTCCTTAAAGACGAGCTTGAGCGGAAATATTACTCGCCTGTAATTTTGAAAATTCACTCAATAAAGGAGAGATACGGTTATTCCTACTGGGTCGTTGATACCGACGCCGGCAAGATGAACTATACTTTACAGGATACCTTCCGCAGCATCCTCCATGCCGGTTCCGACCGTGTATTTATAATAGATATGGACGGCAACCGGTATGAGATTCCCGATCTTTCTAAGCTCGACTTCAAAAGCTATAAGAAAATCGAGCTGTATCTGTAAGGAGGCGGCGAATGAGAAAAAGACAGGAGCTAACTTCGATAGTCTGTCGTCTTGACGAGAGCGTCAAGGCAGAAGATGTCGTGGTAGCTTTTGAAAAAAATCTTTCAAATGACGAATCACCCGAAAGAATTGACGGCATAATTGCGCTCATAGCGCCTAAGAATAAAGAATCCGAGCCGCGAATCGATGTTTACATTGACGAAAAACTTACAGAGAGCTTTGAGCTTAAAAAGTGCAAAGAATTTCTCTGTTCCGCCGGTGTCGGCTGTGCGATGATCGAATTCTTATATGATGGCGCGTCGAGAATGCTGTGCCGAGCCGATAATAGTTACGCAAAACTTTATGCGGCGGTTGCAAAAAGACTTAATCACTATCTGGAGAAACAAACTTACGGTTACGAGTATGAAGAAGAGCTGATACGCTTTTGCGAAAAATGTAATCGTCCGCTGCGTCCGGGTGTTACAACTTGCGAATATTGCGTTCCGAAAGCAAAATATCTGTTGAGACTTTGGGACATAGCAAAACCCTATAAATGGTTCATTTTCCTTTCGGTAATACTATTTTTCGTGGTAACGGCTCTGAACCTGCTTCCGGCATATATCAATCGAATCCTTGTCGATGAATACATCACTCCGAAAAATGCAGTCCTGACCGGTTTCCTTGCCGTAATAGCCTCAATGGTGGGTGTGTATATTCTTCGTCAGTCGATCGCCGTATTCCGGAATATAATCCAGATTAATGTTGGAAATAAGGTTATAATCAAGCTTCGTTCCATGGTATTCGAGAAGATTCAGCAGCTCTCTCTGTCGAATATTTCAAAACGTACCGCCGGCGAGCTGATGCAGCGCGTGACTCGTGACACAAATATCCTCAACCAATTTATTTCGCGTGAACTTTCCGATTTTTTACAGCAGATATTGATTCTTATAGCAGTTGGAACTTACCTTTTCGTTTACGACTGGCGTCTGGCGCTGATGATAATATTGCCAATGCCGCTTGTTTCCGCCAGTTACAGGACATTCTGGCGTTTCATGCGCGGTATGTTCCATCGCCAGTGGAATTACGAATCAAAAGCTTCGTCGGTGCTGCATGATATATTCTCCGGAATTCGCGTCGTCAAAGCTTTCGGAATGGAGAAGCGCGAAGTAAAGCGTTACGACAAAGCAACGAGAGACCTGCGAGATGTTCAGATTAGAAACGAGAAATTCTTTGCCGTAGTCTTCCCGATTTTGAATCTCTTTATGGGCATCGGCGAGTTCTTTCTGATGTTTTATGTCGGAAATAAAATTCTCCAGGGTCAGATGACTTTAGGAGAAATGGCTCAGTTCTCTGCATATGTCGGTATTATTTACGGTCCTTTGCGCTGGATAGCAAGTTTGCCCCGCCGTCTGGTCCGCGTAATGACTTCAATAGTTAAAATCTTCGACCTGATAGACGACAAAGTCGCGGTTGAAGATAAAAAGGACGCTAAAGAAATAGACATCAAAGGCGCAATTACAATTGAAAATATCAGCTTCGGCTACGACGACACCGCAGATGTACTCAAAAATGTCAATCTTGAAGTCAAGCCCGGTGAATTCATTGGAATAGTCGGACGCTCCGGCGTAGGAAAATCGACCCTTATCAACCTCGTCATGCGCCTCTACGACGTAAGCGAGGGCAGCATAAAGATTGACGGCGTAGATATACGCGATATTACCCAGAATTCACTTCGCTCACAGGTCGGAGTCGTGCTTCAGGAGACATTTCTGTTCTCCGGAACGATATACGATAACATCGCATATGCAAAACCGGAAGCCACAAGAGATGAGATAATCACCGCATCCAAAATCGCCGGCGCTCATCAGTTTATCATGCAGCTTCCCGAAGCGTATTCAACGCGGGTCGGAGAGCGCGGGTATACAATGTCCGGCGGAGAGCGTCAAAGAGTAGCTATCGCAAGAGCGCTGCTGCATAACCCGAAAATCCTTATCCTCGACGAAGCGACTTCGTCCCTCGACACCGAAATGGAAAAGCAGATACAGGATGCCCTGCAGAAGCTTTCAAAGAACAGGACAACTCTTGCAATAGCCCACCGTCTCTCAACCCTCCGCAACGCCACAAGATTGATTGTTCTTGAAAAAGGAACAATAGCCGAAACCGGCACACATGATGAGCTTATGAGACAAAATGGAATCTATTACGGTCTTGTTATGGCTCAGCGTCAGATGTCTAAAATGACAAAGCAGCAGCCGGAACAGAAAGTCGAAACAGCCTGATTTGTAAAATGATTTCATAAATAACAAAAAAAATCTCCCCGCCCAGCGCGGGGCATATTTTGTTTCAAATAAATTCACAAAATTATGATATAAATATTTTAGAAACACCCAACCTTTTCCTTCTGATTTGTGTCTATAAGATAAGCGCTTAAAAAACGGGACTCCCGAATTTCGCGAAAGGAGAGTGCATATGTACTATCGAAACGAACCGGACGAAACTTTGGTAATGCTGACGCTTGCAGGCGAGCAGACGGCGTATGAGGTTTTGGTAAATCGTTATCAAAATGCGGCGATTGCTTCCGCAATGTCGGTTGTAAAAAGCAGATTCATGGCTGAAGACGCCGCGCAGGACGCTTTTGTTACCGCCTGGATGAAGCTAAATACGCTGCAGGAACCGAAAAAATACGGCTTCTGGGTGTGCCGAATCGCTAAAAACTGCGCAAGAAATATGGTAAGCAGATACCGAAGCTTTCTCCCGCTTGACATCGTAGATAATTTAAATATCACCGACGACGGAGCCGGAAATCCCGCCGAGTTGTATGCGCTGTCCGAAGAACGAAAAGAAGTAGACAAAAGCATTGAAATGCTGTCTGAAAGGGTAAAGCAGATTATACATCTGCATTATTTCGAAGGTCTTTCCATCGCAGAGATCGCAGACCGGATGCGCATCTCGGAAGGAACGGTCAAGTGGCAGCTTCACGACGGCAGAAAACGAATCAGAAAGGAACTTTGCGCAATGAATGAAAAATACAGCGATACTCTTGTCGAGCGCGTCATGAAGAAAGTCGAAGAACTGAAATTATGGCAGCTTGTGAACGACAAGACCGGATTTGAAAAGGTATATAAGGAAGTGCTTCGCGAAGTCGAGGAGCTTCCCGAATGTGTAAAAAAACAGCACGCGCTTGCAGATGTCCTGATGCGCGGCTGGTGGTGGCTCCCCGGCAAAAAGAACGATGCCCTGTTTGCCCGCATCGCGGATGCCGCTATTGAGAGCAAAAATGAAGAGGTGATGGCTTTTATCGTCGCCCGAGAGGATTCAAATGTATATAGCGGAGCGAAGATTGAATTTATTCGCGATAAACAAATCCCGCGTCTTGAAAAAGCAGGTTTTGTCAAGACTTTGGGACGCGAATGGTTTTGGCTCGGTCATAATTATTTCCGTGAGGGGAAATCAGAAGAAGGTAACGCCGCATATAACAAGGTTGAAGAAATACTTCAAAAAGACGACGCTTTCCGCATACTCGTGCCGTATGCAAGGTCGATTGAAGAACAATTAGCTGCTCGCTATAAGGATGCAATGCAGGAAAAATATCGCATCGGCGCTACCGCGGAGGAATACCGTATTATTGACGGCAAGCCGCGCTATTGGATGGCAGAAGAAATTGTAGAAGGATATCTGTACGCCTTGAATAATAAAAGAGCGTGCGTCTACCGCAACGCATCAATCTGCGACGGTTACTTCTTCGCCGATATTCCGGTCGGAGAAACATATACAGGTTCTGACGGAACTAAACTATCTTATATTTCGGATAATGAAACGGCGGTTACTCCGGTCGGCAGATTTGAAAACTGTCAGCTCTGGGAATTAAGACATTGGAATTATACCGGTAAAATAAAGTGTCGTTCTTACTTTAAAGACGGTATCGGTATAGTACGTCAGGAGTATACGAATGATGGTATTACCGAAACCCGCTCGCTCAGCGCATATGAAATCAAAGGCGGAAAAGGACTTCTTCCTTTTTATCCCGGCAACAAATGGGAATACGCAGCCGATTATCCTCCGGAAACGCTCTGTTCCGAAGTTAAGATAGAAGTTTCTTTTGCCGACGACAAACGCACAATTCTTTCCGTTTGGCAAAATTCCGAGAGATTTAACTATGATGAAAATTCCTGGCACGATATGGTGGAAAAGATTGCGCAGGATCATTATCGTGAGGGCAATGACGGCAGATTGTATTTATGCGATGTATATTCCGTCGTTGAGCGCGCCGAACAGCTTGCTGCGACGCCTATGGAAAAGGCGCATACCAAAGCCGCGACATCCGTAGTAAGAAGAATATTGGATACAGATCCGACATTCAATCCCGAACATACCGCTACCGGGCATTGGAATTTCTTTGAAAGATTTTATATTCGCAATAAACAGGATTCTTATACTTTAACCTATAATAATCCTCGTTGGAGTTTTGAGTTGAAAAACACGGGCATTATGAACATGGCTGAATATCCCGTTCTTTGCAACGATATATTAGGAATATTAAGGGATGCGACAAATTTTGTCTGGTCGGATGAATGGCGTGTCGGTGCCTCTCCAATAGTAGAATATACTGATTCATGGGATGACATAAAAACACAAATTACCTGTGATAAAGGCGGAACGATTACCACAAAAGCCGGAACCTTTGAAAACTGTCTGAAAATAAGTCTCGATATCAACGGTATGGAAGACGGTTGGTCTTATCGCGGAGGAAAAAAGGTTTATTATTTTGCCGACAGAATAGGAATTGTTCGCACCGAAAATGAATACTGCGGCGGAACAAGAACAGCGGTATATGAACTGACATTATACGAAGGTACAGGCAGCGGCTATATGCCTGTTGCCGACGGTCTTGTGCGGCGATATGACGCGCTTAACCTTACCGACGGCTTTGTAGCCGCGGTCGAATATACATATATTGCAGATGATGACGGTGATATTGTCATTTTTGTCGATCGCACGGGCATTCGAGAGATACCGCCTCCGATCACGCAATATAACGCCATTCAATCCGAAATAATCGAAGAACGTTTGTGGTATGAGGGTAAGTATGAAGAAAGCCGCCTTTGCCACGATTTAAACAATTTTTATCTTATTTGCCACTTCCTTGGTCGTTATTCAAGATTCTGGGGTGGTCCGGAAAAAGCTGTTGCCTTGAACAAATATCGTATGAAAACAATGGAAACATTGGGTGACGGAACAGTTCCGGAAGCCTGGCTCGTAGATTACGCAAGCACAAGTTTCCGCACTGCGTGCGCCTTGTTCGGCATCGGCAAAAAAGAAGAAGGTTATGAGTTTCTTGATAAAGCGTTTGAAGCTTATCAAAAATGGCATAACATTCCCGACGGCGCCGAAATGGAAACAGGAAACCCGCTCATTTACGACGGCATTAAAGTTGTCAAAGGAAAAGCTTATGTGAAACTTCCCGATGGCAAAAAAGAACCACTATACTATGAGAATATGTTTACAGGGAATTGCGATCTTATGTATGATGGCATGACCGCGCCTCACGGATGGGAGTGGTTCGATTCCGTCAGAAACGAGGATCGCTTTAAGGAATACGTAGAACGAGCTAAAAAGATGGCTGAAAAACAATAACAGCACACCGCCGGAAGCGAAGAAATTAACAGCTTCCGGCGGTGATTTTATTATACCGAAGCATCAGAACTCAAACTCTTGTCTGACAATTAACAATTCATTCATTGCAAAAAGTCAGCCGCAACGATATAATATAACCGACAAGCATAACTATATTAAAAATGTTTTAAAAATATATAAAAATCCAAGGAGCTTAACAATGTCATTATCAACCGAAACAACCCGCTGCGATCTCTGCGTCGTCGGAGGAGGTATGAGCGGCGTCTGCGCCGCAATCGCGGCTGCAAGGCGCGGTCTTAAAGTTGTTTTGATGCAGGAGCGTCCGATGCTCGGCGGAAACGCTTCGTCAGAAATCAGGATGTGGATTTGCGGCTGCGGTGGCTCAAATAACCGTGAAACCGGCATACTTGAGGAGTTGCAGCTTGAGTCACTCTATCGCAACCCGTATAAGCTTTACCCTGTCTGGGACGGTCTGATTTACGGTAAAGTTATTGCCGAACCAAATATAACTTTGATGCTCAACTGTTCCTGCTGCAAAGCGGATATGGACGGAGATAAGATAAAAGCCGTTTACGGCTGGCAGATGACAACTCAGACATGGCAGAAAGTCGAAGCCGATTACTTCGCCGACTGTTCCGGCGACAGTATTTTGGCGCTGCTTACCGGAGCTGAATTCAGGTTCGGACGCGAATCAAAATATGAATTCGATGAAGAGATTTCTGTTACAGAGCCGGACAGCAAAACGATGGGCAACTCTTGCCTGATTCAGGCGAGAAAGCTTGATCATGAAGTCACTTTCAGAGCTCCCTCATTTGCAACAAAACTGACAAAAGAAGATGTTGCGAACCGCCGCCCCAACCTTGAAAGCAGCTCGGAAAACTTCTGGTATCTTGAGCTCGGCGGAGACAGAAACACTATCAAAGACGCGGAGACAATCCGTGACGAGCTTGTAGCGCTTGCCTACGGTATGTGGGATTATATAAAAAACAGCGGTGAATTCGACGCGGCTTGCTGGCAGCTCGATTTCATCGGCTTTTTACCGGGAAAGAGGGAATCAAGAAGGCTTATCGGCGACCATATTATGACGCAGAAGGAAATATCCGCCGACACCTTTTTCCCCGACACCGTAGCATACGGCGGGTGGCCGCTTGACGACCACGAACCCGGCGGTTTCTGGTTCAGAGGACACCCGAACACAAACGGTTACACACCGAAACCGTACAAAATCCCGCTGTCGGTACTTTATTCCAAGAATATAGAAAACCTCTGGTTTGCGGGACGGAATATAAGCATGACACATGCCGCGATGTCTTCATCGCGCGTCATGGCAACCTGCGCTCTGTTAGGTCAGGCTGTCGGAGAAAGCTGCGCGGTCGCTTCGAAATATAAACTCACTCCAAGGCAAACCCGCAAGCTGCACATCTCCGAGATACAGCAAAACCTCATGGAAAGCGATTGCTTTTTGCCGGGGTTTGTAAGAGAAGTTTCACCAATATGTAAAACGGCGAAGCTGTCGTCAAAGCCGAAAAATATTGAAAACTTGGAAAATCTGAGAAACGGAATCGACCGAGATCACCGTATATATGAAGGAAGCCAGGGAGTTCATATAGAAAAAGGCTGCTCAGTTAAATACACTTTGGCCAACCCGACTGAAGTTTCAAAAGTCCGAATAGTTTTCGACTCCGACCTTGACAGAAACACTCTTCCGGGCGATCTATGCGAACGGCAGCATACCATGAGAGCGAATGTAAACACAAACTCTCCGGTTATGACGATGCCGAAGACTTTAATAAAATCCTATAAACTGACCGCTCAACTTGAAAATGGAGATGAAACCGTTTTAATTGAAGATAAAGAAAACATCAAGCGGTTAATCAAAATAAATGTCAGCAAAAAAGTTAAACAGCTTACACTGACGCTTTTGTCCGACTGGTCGGAAAGCGGAGCATATTTTGACGGCAAAATGAATCTTTTCTCTTTTGACTTCAACTAAAGTGTTTCACGGCAACTCACCTTTAAATTTATTGTAAAAATAACATGCCGGCTCTTGAAAAAATGTCTGTTTCATGATATAATTTTAAGACAGCAATGATCGGCGAGAACGGACCATACCAGCCGGGAAAGTAGCGGCGTCCTGTAACCTGAAATCCGCTATAGCAGGGGTCAATTCCCCTTATGAGGGATGAATTTTGTGCGGTCAGCTCCGCCTATCTGCGTGTTGACAAACGGGTCTTGCGCAATCAGTCCTACGTGAACCATGTCAGGCGGGGAACCGAGCAGCATTAAGCGTATTGGCTGATGTGCCGCGAGGGCGCCTGTTTCGAGCGTAGATGACGGGAAGCGCGTATGAGGTGAATTTCGATTTCGGGGTGTATGGTTCGCTCTCGCCGTTCATTGTTTTTTTGTTTTTAAGAAGAGATTGGAGGTAATGCGATGCATCAGGCGTTATACCGCAAATGGCGTCCTAAGACCTTTGACGAAGTTTGCGGGCAGGAGCAAATTACAAGCGTGCTTAAATATGAGCTGGAGAACAACAAAACATCGCATGCATATCTTTTCTGCGGTTCAAGGGGCACCGGAAAAACCACCTGCGCAAAGATTTTCGCAAAAGCGATAAATTGCACCGACCTCCATAACGGCAGCCCATGCGGGATATGTGAGTCCTGTGTCGCCATCGAAGGCGGCTACGCGACTGATATATACGAGATGGACGCTGCTTCAAATAACGGCGTCGACGATGTCCGCGCTATCCGGGACGAAGTGGTTTACGCCCCGACAACCCTGAAAAGCCGTGTATATATAATCGACGAGGTTCATATGCTGTCAGACAGCGCTTTCAACGCACTTTTGAAAACGCTTGAAGAGCCGCCGTCACAAGTTGTATTTATACTTGCCACAACCGAGCCGAAAAAAGTATTGCCGACAGTTCTCTCGCGTTGTCAGCGCTTCGACTTCCGAAGGATTGACAGCAAGGTTATAGCCGATCGGCTGATGTTCATCGCAAAAGAAGAAGAAATCGAGATTGAACCCGCCGCGGCGATGTATATAGCAAGATTATCTCAGGGCGGTATGCGGGATGCTATCAGCCTGCTTGAGCTTTGCGCGGGAGATACAAAACCAATCGATGTTGAAACCGTTGAAAGTGTTTCGGGCGCTATCAGCCGCGGGTTGCTGTCAGATGCCGTAAGAGCTGTAATATCAAACAATGCCGCTGCGATATTCGAAATTATCGCCGATATATATGGCACATCCAAAGACATCGCGGTTTTTTGGCAGGAACTCATAGCTTATTACAGAGACCTGATGGTTGTAAAAAGCGTTAAAAATCCGGAATCCTATCTCGATATTACCAGGGACGATCTTGAAGAGCTGAAGCGGATTTCCGCGGATATAACCATGCCGCAGCTTGTAGCGCATAATCGTCAGCTCGACGAAGCATATTCAAATATGCAGGGAGGCAGAAGCGCCGAATCGAAGAGAGTGACCGCCGAGATGACGCTTATCCGAATGGGCGATAATAAGCTCTCATCTTCACCCGAGAACCTTTTGTCAAGAATAGCTTCGCTTGAGAACCGTCTCGCGGTAATTGAATTAAATCCTTCAGCTATATCCGATATATCCGAGAATTCGATGTCCGGCGCTGCAGACAAAAAAACGGATGAGTCTCCAAAAAAATCAAAAGATATTGAGTCTTCTGTCGGATTTGAGCCGGATAAAGCGATGAACATGTCCGCACAGGTGAAAAAACTCATATCTCTACGCAATTGGAGCGATGTGATTGAAAAATTCTCTTTGTCTGATAAGATGACCTCCTCATTTTTATCGGGTTCAAAAGCTTATAGAGAAGAAGGAAGTAATAAGGTACATATAGCTTTACAAAACAGCTTTTCTGCCGGTATGCTTGATAAACCGGATGTAAAGCGAACGATAGCTTCGCTTATTGCATCAGACGGCGGTTTTCGTCCCGCTCAGGATGATATTTTATTTATCTCTTCGCAAGATAACTCCGGAACAGCTGGTTTAGAATTGATTGACGAATTGATTGACCAAGATAATTGATTATTAAAGAAAAGAGGTGCTTTGAAAATGAAGGTAAGACTTCCTAAAGGTTACGGCGGCGGTCCGCAGAATATGAATTCAATGATCCGGCAGGCTCAGAAAATGCAGGAAGAAATGGAAGCGCTGCAAGAAGAGCTTGATGCTCGCGAATACGAAATTGAAGCCGGCGGCGGAGCGGTTAAGCTTAGAATAAACGGTATTAAAGAAATCTTATCTCTTGAGATCGAACCGGATCTTGTAGATCCCGACGATATAGAAACGCTCAGCGACGTTCTGATAGCTGCGTTTAATTCGGCGGTGAAAAAGGTGGACGATACGAACTCCGCTGAACATGAAAAAATTACCGGTAAACTGAATATGCCGGGACTCAGCTGATATGGATGAATACCTGCCGACTCTCGAGCGGCTGATAGATCAATTCAGATCACTTCCCGGAATCGGACGCAAGACTGCACAAAGACTGGCATTCAGATTGCTGGAATATCCGGAAGAAAAAGCCCGCGCTTTCGCTGATGCAATAATCGAAGCCAAAACTCATATCCGAGAATGCGAATGTTGTTTCAATCTAAGCGAAGAACAGTTTTGCCGCATATGCAAAGATCCTATGAGAGAACATGAAATCGTATGTGTTGTCGAAGGCGTAAAGGATCTTATGAGCCTTGAAAAGGTTCGTGATTATCATGGTCTTTATCATGTGCTTCACGGGGTAATATCGCCGCGTGACGGTGTTACGCCGGATATGCTCCGTATAGACGAGCTTATAAACCGCGTTAAAGCAGAAGACAGCGTTATAAACGAAGTAATTCTTGCAACAAATCCGACTATTGAGGGAGAAACCACCTCTCTATATCTGTCAAAGCTTCTGAAACCTTACGGTGTCAGAATAACCCGTCTGGCATACGGTATACCTGTCGGCGGGGGTCTTGAATATACTGATGAAAATACCCTTCTCAGAGCTTTAAAAGGCCGAACGGAGTTTGATCTAAATGATATATAAAATATATTAAACAATACGGCGCGACATAACTCGCGCTTTTTTATATATATTTTACAATTAAACTTGCTGATTATATAAATTCGGCTTGCATTTATCAAAAAACACTGTTATAATGTATATGGAAATCAGTCAATTTATAAACTTTTATTAATAAAACGAATATCGGAAAATTCAAAAGGAGAAAAAATGTATAATAAAAACGAAACAGTTCTTCAATTTGGAGAAGGAGGTTTTCTGCGCGCCTTTGCCGACTATTTTCTTCATAGAATGAATGAGCTCGGAACTTATAACGGAAAAGCGGTAGTGGTTCAGCCGATAGAAAAAGGCCGCGTAGATGAGCTTAATGCTCAGGGATGTCGGTATCACCTTTTGATTCGCGGAATGGAAAACGGCGAAAAAGTAAACAACTGTATTGAGATTCGCTCTATCTCTCGGGCGATAAATCCTTATGCAGATTATAATGCTTATCTTGAACTTGCAGAGAACCCTAATTTAAGAATAATAATCTCCAATACAACGGAAACCGGTATTGAATATCTCGGTAAAGAAAAGCCGGATGACCGCCCGCCAAAGTCATTCCCTGCGAAGTTAACAGCGTTTTTGTATCGTCGTTTTACCCTCGGACTTCCCGGATTTTTAGTGCTGCCTTGTGAATTGATCGACGATAACGCCAGTCTGCTGCGCGAATATGTTTTAAAATACGCCGTTCTTTGGGAGCTTGGAGAAAACTTTGAGCGTTGGCTGCGAGAGGAAAATATATTCTGCAACACTCTTGTAGATAGAATTACACCCGGTTTTCCCAAAGATGACGAAAATATAGAGACTTTGCTTGAAAACTGCGGCGGCGATGCGCTGTTAAACACAACCGAACCTTTCTATCTTTGGGTTATCGAAGGTGATCACGATGACGAATTTCCGCTGGTAAAATCCGGCTTGAATGTTATATGGACGGATGATGTTCGACCATACAAAAAACGTAAAGTTCGCATTTTAAACGGCGCGCATACCTCGCTTGTACCGGGCGCTTTACTCTCCGGCCTTGAAACCGTCGGAGAATGTATGAAAGACAATACGCAGAGGAAATACTTAGAGCAATGTGTAACAAAAGAGATATTGCCGGTTATCGGAGAGGGAGGGGGAAATCGTGAATTCGCAGACGCGGTTTTCGAAAGGTTCGAAAATCCCTTTATCCGGCACAGGCTTCAGTCTATCGCCCTGAATTCAATAAGTAAATTCTGTGTGAGAGTATTGCCGACGATGAAGGAATATCGAGAGAAATTCGGGCAAAATCCAAAAGGTCTCTGCTTTGCACTCGCTTCGCTCGTTGCATTTTATAAAAAAGGCACACCTGACGATTCACCTGAGCTTATTGAAATAATTAAAAAAGGCAGTTTCCGTGAAATCCTATCTGATGACAGAATATTCGGCGAGGATTTGTCCGCATTTGCAGACGACGCCGAACAGCATTATAGAATTATCATGGAAAAACCGAAATCTCAATGGTACTCATTTCTTGAGGAATAAAATATGAGTAAACTTAAAATTCATGATTCTGACAACGTCGTAGTTGAAACTGAAACCGGATTTAAAGAAGCGCTGACGGATATAAAGAAAGGCGAAGCAGTAATAAAATACGGTTTGCCAATCGGTTTTGCGTTTATGGACATCTCAAAAGGAGAGCGAGTACATACAAATAATATGAAAACCGGTCTGACGGAACATGTCGAATATGATTTCCGAGGCGCAATGCCGCTGCCACCGGTTAGCGAAAGCGAATATAGCTTTTTGGGTTATAAAAGGGCTGACGGTAAAGTCGGAATCCGTAATGATATTTGGATTATCCCTACCGTCGGATGTGTCAATAAGGTCGCTGAAAAGTTAGCTGCAGAATGTGACTGCTTTGCCTTTACACATCCGTACGGTTGCTCTCAGCTCGGTGATGACCATGAGATTACTCGTCTTATTCTCTCAGGTCTTGCGCATAACCCGAACGCCGGCGGGGTACTTATCCTCGCACTCGGCTGTGAAAATAACACAATGGAAAAATTCAAGCCGCTTGTCGAAGACTGCGATCAGGAAAGAATACGTTATCTTATCTGCCAGGAAGCGGAGGACGAGATAGCCGAAGGAAAGCGTCTGATATCTGAGCTAAAAGAACGAGCATCGCAGGATGTCCGCAAGGAATTTCCTCTTTCAAAATTGACTGTCGGGCTTAAATGCGGCGGATCTGACGGATATTCCGGCATAACTGCAAATCCTCTTGTCGGGCGCTTTTCTGATTTTCTTACGAGTGTCGGCGGCAGCGTGGTACTGACCGAAGTTCCTGAAATGTTCGGCGCGGAAACTCTTTTGATGAAGCGGGCAATATCAAAGCAAGTATTCGACGACATAGTCGATCTTATCAATAACTATAAAGAATATTTCGTCCGTCACGGTCAGACTGTATATGAAAATCCTTCTCCGGGGAACCTTGCCGGCGGAATAACCACACTCGAAGATAAGTCTCTCGGCTGTACCCAGAAAAGCGGCAGCAGTCCCGTTGTCGGAGTTCTCGGATACGGTGACAGAGTAGACGGTCGGGGACTTTGGCTGCTTGACGGTCCCGGAAATGACATGGTGGCAATTACAAATCTAACCGCCGCAGGATGCAATCTGATATTATTTACAACCGGCAGGGGAACTCCGTTGGGCGCGCCGGTTCCGACATTGAAAATATCATCCAATTCAACTCTGACAAAAAATAAGCCCGGATGGATAGACTTTGATGCTTCCGGAGTACTAGACGGAGACCTTGAAATTGATGAGTGTTTTCTGAAAAAAGTAATATCCGTTGCTTCAGGAGAGATGACACGCAATGAAATGAACGGCTACCGAGAAATATCGATTTTCAAAGACGGTGTAGTTTTGTAATAACAAAAGATAAACCCGGCTGTTTTGCAGCCGGGAAATTATTTTGAAGAGACAACTTGATTATTTTATTTGACTTATATAAGCTTTCGCCGTAAAGTCACCGCTCAGCTCTCCGAAGGAATCGATTATATTGTCATCAGGAACGGGAAGCTCAGGCGAATTTGCAAATCGATGCAAAACGGACAGTTTTTCATTGCCTAATACACGCTCAACAATCTGGTAGCCTTCGGGATGTAAATAAGAACGGGCGGTTGTTTCAATCCGTGTCGTCTTTCCGTCGCGGATAATATGAGCCGCTTTGCGGTAGAAAGCTATCGCTTCTCGAACCATATCCATTTGCTGGTCCGACAATCCTAAAATATCGCCGCTTATGCACATCCTGCCGAGAAAGGTGTTAGTAAGTGAGTAAACAGTACGTTCAGGTGTATCCGAAGTTCGCAGCACGCACCAAACCTGTGACTGTTCCAGACGTATTACCCTATGAAGATTAGCAGCGATAATCGGTATCGAAGTGCATTCGTGTGCATCGGAGAAACAACTTTGAGAACATATCTCCATAAACGATGGCTCAAGCCGGTGTCCGCCGCTCGCGCAGCTTTCTATTACAATACCGGGAATCTCGCGGGCAATTCTTTTAAAGAAGTCCTGTGACGCCGAAACTTTACGCCTCAGTCCCTCTCCGGCGCTTTCATAACCGTCGCAGCCGGGACCGATAGTCTCGTTGTAATCAATCTTAACATAGCCAAAACCATTGTCACGGAGTAGGTTTATAACCCGTTCGGTTAGGTATTCGATGACTGAAGGATCCTCCATATCCCAAAATTTTCTCACACCGGCAAGTATGGGATAGCCGTCGCGTTTTAGAAACTTATCCGAAAAAGCTTCCCAGGCTTTTGAATTATGTCCCGCTGTTTCAAGCTCAAACCAGAGACCGGGAATCATACCGTTTTTCCTGATACAATCTGCAGCTTCTTTTATCCCGCCGGGAAACATGTCACTGTTCGGAATCCAGTCGCCGGTAGAACTGCTCCAATCAGCTTTGTCTTTATACCATCCGGCGTCTATCACAAAATATCCGATGCCCAGAGGCGCTAATTTTTCGGAAATATTCTTGATATTCTCATAAGTAGGATTACCCCAGGCAGTGCACCACTCGTTGAAAATAACCGGCATATCGCGATCGACGGGGGCAATATTCGGCTTTTGAGCTTTAATAAGCTTGTCGCAGAGATCGTAAAGGTTCTCGGCTTCGGTAACTAAGGCTCTCGGAGAGATAAAGCTCTCACCCGGTTTCAATTCTTTCGACCAGGCGCCGAAGTCTCTGTCAGCCATTCCTCCGACAAGACGGTAACTGTCTTCAAAGCAGAGAACCTCAATTTGCCAAGAACTTGGGGCATATAACATCGCTCCGACGCAGCGACCGGTTTTGCTGTTTTCAAGCGCAGCCATCGGAAAATAGCTTTTAACCGGCATTGAACCTACCGAACCAAACTTCAAGGCTCGGATGCTATGTCCAGACCAGGATTTTTCAAGGTTAAGATCAATTAAATTATCGCGCTTAAGACGTCCCTCGGCGCTCCAGAAGGACTCAAGACGACATAGCGTATCAGCTTCTATCCCCTTTAGCGCAAAGCTTGCGAGCATATCGAGAACAACGGTTTTTCCGCCATCGTTCTTGACCTCGGTTACAATTTCTGTCGCGTCACCTGACGCTTTGCGCCATTGCGTAATTGTAAGTCCATGCGGTGATGACCAAACCGTTGTTTCTTCGGAATCAGAGATGAGTTTCAAAGTTCTTGTGGTTTCGGTTTGGCAATTTGTCATTCCGCTGGTGTATCCACCGTGATGCGCATCACCGCGAACATAAAGCTCAACGTAATATTTCATAACCAACTCCTCTTTATCTGACTGTCAAAAGCTCTTCAGCTGCTCTTCGATCGTTTACGGAAAACCAAAGTCTTGAATATGGCGAACCGTGTAGAGCATTTAATACCGAAAGAAATTCCGCTACACTGTCAATAACCATTATACCTTTGCCGCTCTCGGTGATATGTCGGTAAACATCGAGCCAATGTCTCGCGCTGGGTTTACCGGCGCCGTAAACCCATTGAACGGCGTGTAGCTTTTCAAGCGATAAGATGGCATCTAAATGAGGCAGTTGTCCGACGCCGTCAAGATGATAAATAGTATGTCCGAGTCTCTCCGTGTCGCGCCGCAGAGTCGGAAGCACAAATTCAGAAAACATTTCCGGACTTATCATGTATGAAAAATCACATTGAATAATATACGATGGGATCGAAGAAAGCAGTCCCGACCAATCGGTATAACCATCCTGAGGTGAAAGAACCGCAGCAAAATCACTGTAAGCTGCATACCAGGCTCGTTCAATTTCAGATATGAGCCTGAATATTTCCTCCGGCTCATCTATCAGAGCGTAAAGCAGTCTCTCACTGCCGACAAGTGACGCCGCAACATCAAGAACTCCCCCGAGATCCGGCATACCCATCATAACACATCCGTCCCAACGCTCAAGCCCCGCCTTGTAAATTGCTTTAATACGTTCAGCCCACGGATGTATCGGATCATATTCAGCGTAGATTTCTGAAAGTGCCTTTTCTTCATTGCCGTCAGGCGGGAAGAACCAGACCCTTCCCGTTGAATTATCCGCCTTTCCTCCGCAGAAAGCGGCGAGAACTCCGGGACCGTAGCCGGTAAAATCAACCAAAGGGAACCCGTCGCCAATAAATTCGCAAGTTGAGAGCTGTCGGTCTATCAGTTCGATTACCTCTTCCGGCGACCGGGTAAAGTCTGCGCAATTTGCCTGTGTCAGCGGATTTTCAAACGGTTTCTCAGAAGGATGCGCATCGTAAAGCGTTATTGATAGCAGTGGTCGGTTCAGCCTACCTTCAAACCATTTGTCATGAGTTTCACGAACCTGTTTCATTCGTGATTTATCAAAATGAACCGCCATTTAAACCTCCGGATATCTTGTTTTTACGATAATAACATAGATAAACAAGAATGTCAATATTATCCAATGATTATAGGGTTATTTTTTGGCGAGAATTACTTTCACGCTTCCTCGATACCGCAGGAACGGCATAGTTCGAGCACGCCTCTCCATGCGACCGCTTCAGCGCATATTCCTCCTGCAAGGAGAACGTCACGTTTAAGAGCAGGATCGGCATTTCCTACACATCCGCATACAAAGCCTTTTGTTCCGTCAAGCATGGAAGTATCGTTTAAACTGTCTCCGCAGGCAAGTACTTGTTCGGGCGAGCAACCCATGATTTCCGTAAATTTAGCAAGTACATTTCCTTTGCCGCCCGATTTGTGAATCATGGATACAAGATTATTGTTTCGATGTATCTTAGCTTCTTCGAATCCGGCTTCATCAGCGAATTCTTTCATCATATTTACCGCGGTATCTGCGCTTTCATTACAATCTGTGTTGAATTCAAAAGCATAATTGCCGAATAGGTAAAAATTGCGAACTCGTATCCCCGCTTTTCGAATATCGCCAAGCCATTCGTTGATAAAAGGACTTACGCGGTCGCACATGATATATAGCTTTTCCTCCATTGACCGGTTCCATTCTTCTGCTTCAGCCAGTGCTTTTTTGGGAATATTATCGATGACCGAAACACAGAAATATATATAAGCTTCTCGCCCGAGTACAAAAGAAGGGAAGGGACCCCACGACACACCCAAATTATTAAAAGCGTCAATAACCGAATCAAGCGGTCTGCCTGAGACAATGCCGGCTTGTCCGCCGCGTAAAATGAAACTATTCATGTATTCAATAAGTTCATCACCTATTTTTTCCGAATTCGGGGTATGATCGATAAGAGTCCAATCGAAATCCATGCCAATTATTTTTATCATTAATTCAATCTCCTACAGCAGCGCAGCATCAGGTATAGCACCATGTAAAATATCTAAATATCCGGCGTCAGGGGACAACCAGATGGAAAGCATATTCCTTGTTAATACAAGCGGCATCCGATTATGTACAGAAACTGCCGACTTATTTGCATCTCCGGTTATGATGGTAAATCTGCTTTCATTTTTGTCTCTCGATATGAGACCCGCCATATAAAGTACGGTGTCATTCGAAGCCGCGAAGAAGTATTTTTGTTTTTTCTTATTTTTACTTAAATAAGAAATCGGATCATCATCGAAAAGACTGACTTGGATTTGCGGCTCAAATTCGTCAGTTTCCGTTATACCCCATTCGAAATATCCCGAAGCAGGAACGGCGCAGCGTCCTGTATCAAGCAGTTTTGAAAAGATAGGGCTTCTTATAACATTTTCGCGGCGTGAGTTGATGATAAGACCGGCTCCTGAAAGCGAATAATCCCGGCGGGGAAAGCCCCACCGGGATATTTCAGCCTTTATCTCAGCCTTGGAATACTCAACGCTGTCGCCAAACCATCCGGTTACCACGGGAACCCGGGCGGAGGGAAATATCTCTCCGCCGGAAAAGTCGTTTTCGGGGTCAAATCCGGTGCCGAAAGAAGCAAGATAGAGCAGCTCACGGAGCTCGTCTTCCTCTGTCAGATAAAGATATCTGCCGCACATCAGGCGTTCTCGTCGAAGGATTCAAGTGTCTTGTCGATAGAGGTTTGAATCTTTTCTTCCTTCTTTGCAAGCTCGGATGCAATGTCGGTGGACTTCTTCTGCATCAGTCCGGGCAAAATATCGGCAATGCCGCCGAAGTTATAAGCCAAACCAAGGTCATAAACGCGCTCGCCGATGATGATATCAAGCTGCTGCACCGATTCATCGTCGCGGAGATATTTACCGGTCAGCGCCTTGTCGTAATAAGCAGGTCTGAGGACTTCGGTCGATTTTGCTGCGAGAGCTTCAAGAATTATTCCGGTACGCTCAACATCTCCAGAACTCTTCGGCACCGCAACATACGAACCGACAGTCCAGACAACGTTTGCATATTTGTCTTGATCCTCAGAATACTTGGGTACGGGAACTATGCCGAAAGCGGTTTCAAGGTTGCGAAGACGAATAACGATTTGAAGGTTTGTGATCCAAAAGAGCCCGCGGCTTTCTTCAAACATCTGTGTTGTCCAGAGGTGATATCCGAGATTGCCGTATTTGTGGTAGTTAAGAGAGAAGACTTCGTCGTTCATTATTCTTCCGATAATTTCAATAATGGCGACAGTTTTCTCTGAGCTGCCGAGAGCGATCTGCGGTACATCGTTCGCATCCTTTGAAATCAGTCTTTCACCGGAGCCAAGATACATTGCGTTGAAGTTTTCATTCTGTGTCAGGTTCGCGTAGCAGTCATACGCGCTTTGCTTTCCGTCACCGTCAAGATCCTGATAAATATTGGAATAGGTTGAATAATAGTTATCATATGTCCACTTATTTTCAGCAACGAGATCATAAGGACTGGGAACGCCGTAAGACTTGATCATTTCCTTATTGAACATCGTGCACCAGGTGGCGTCGTTGTTAAGATATGATATATCGGAACCGACAAAGTAAAGCCGCTTCATTATCGAAAGGTCTTCGATCGAACGCTGATCCCACCAATTTTTGCTGAAATCAACATAATCGAGATCATACATATCGATAAAATAACCTGAAGCAGCGAGTGAACCGCAGTCACCGAAGGCCGGCATAACTATATCATAGGCATTGTCGCCGGCGGAAACACTCTTTTTTGTATCATTAGAGGGGTTTGAAGACTGGAATTCTTTTATTACTATGTTGAACTGTTCCTCTATGTCACGGTTTCTGCCATAGATAGCGTCGTTTAAAACCTCTCCGTTTTCCGATTCGGTCCAGATGGACATCTCGCCCCACTCGTTATAGGCAGCTACTCCTTTGGTTAATATAGTGAAATTAGCTCCGCCGTAATCTTTCTCGGGAAGCTTCGGATCAAATGGATTTTCGGTTACGGTTTCCTCAGCGGCAAGGGTTGTATCTGCCGAATCAGTATCGGCAGGAGAAGATGACTTGTCGCCGCCGCATGCAGCCAAAACTATCGGTGAGATGCATAGAATAGTTGCAAGTAAAATCAAACATAGTTTTTTAAAAGGTTTAATCAATTAAAACACCTCTTTCAAAGATAAAAGTATAAAATGTTTTGCGATTGAAATGATAATTCGCGAAAATTAAGCTGTCAAACAAAGGACTCGTTATAGTTTCCGCTGATTGCAGCAAGCAAAAATATTATCAGCAATATTATAGCATTAAGAAGTTATATATTCAATGAATTTCAGCAATAATTTAGAAAATTAACAATTTTCAGCAGTAATATTCGGTAGAAAATGGTAAAATGATTTCAAGTTAACTAAAACATTCGAGATATATCAGAAAAAACATCGACTTCGAAATGAAGCCGATTTTTAGAGTAATTAACTGCCTGATATCTTAAACTAATCTGTATGTTTTCGCAACAAGTGTGGTTTTATCATGTTCGAGAATATCAATTTTGAAAAAGTTGTCGTATCTGTTGGTTTTATTTTGACGCATGTGTCATGGCTTGCTTTCTATTCATTGTTACTATATCTTGTTTTTGTTATTCCGAAATATATATTTTCTGCCGCTCGAAGTATTATAGCTCATATCATGTTTTTTATAGAAGTTGGAGCTATTTGTTTGTTTCTCGGTTTTAAATTATCGATTAAAAGATTGCCCTTCGCATCGTTCTTTAAACTGGCCAAAAATTGTGATTTTAGAGTAACTGACGGAAATAATATTTACAATATTCGTATCTTGAGTCTTATCTCACCATTCAGAACAGCATTGACGGTATCGACTGATGGCGTCTGCCTTACTTATATTAATTCACCTTCTCACAGAAAGAGAGTTTCCGAAGAAGGGGCATTCTATCTCTCAAGCCGGGAAATGCTTGGGTTTGGAACGGATAGAAGAGTAAAATTACCTGAATTCGCCAAAGAAAAAAGTAATATGGTTGAGGTGTTTCTTGTCTGTCCGAAACCTCTGCTTATCAGCAGTTCCGAAAGATACGGAGAGCTATATGGCATAGAAGAAATAAACGGAATTTTATGTGGCTATTATCGAGACTTTTATAAATATCTGAGAAATATAAATGATAATTCGAAGCATTATCATCCGATTTAATGTTTATCAGTCAGGTCAAATATAAAAATTTACAAAAAAGCATCTATGACTGTTGCGCTTGCGTGTTATAATATTGTTGTACCTTTATAAAGCAGGAGGGTATGCATTTGTTCGGATACATACGACCGCTTATAAGTGAGCTTAAAGTAAGAGAACTTGAGCTTTATCGGTCGGTTTACTGCGGGCTTTGTCGAGCGATGAAGCGTTCAACCGGCAATCTTTCAAGGGTTACAATCAGCTATGACTTTGTTTTTTGCGCATTTATCCGCGCAGCGCTGAAAGAGGAAAGCTTTAAACCTGAAAAACGCTGGTGTTTTTTGCATCCGTTCGAAAAGCGCCTGATAGCTGCCGAAAATGAAGCTCTTGTCGACTCTGCGCTTATGAGCGCGGTGTTGACAAGGGAAAAAGCTTATGATAATTACCACGACAGCCGTTTTCTCGCAAAAATAAGTACCGGGATGCTTCTGCCTCAGGCGAACCGGATGCTCAAACTGGCGATAAAAAAAGATCCGGAAGTAGCTGATGTGGCAAGACAAGTTAGAGAAAAGATGGATAAGCTTTACGAGCTTGAAAAATCCGGATGTAAATCTCCTGATGAGGTTGCACAGGCTTCGGGAGAATTGCTTGCAGAAATTTTCAAATATCGTCTCGAGGGCGAAAAACGCACAATTGCTGCTGCTGTCGGAATTAGGATAGGAAGATGGGTCTATCTTGTTGATGCAGCTGATGATTATCAATTTGACCTGAAAAAGTCTCAGTATAATCCCTTTATCGCAGCCGGAACACATCCCGACGAAAGTCTTTTTGAATCGCTTCGTCTTGAACTCAGCGACGCAAGAAAAGCAATGGATCTTGTCGATATAAATGATCCTGACATAAAAGCAATAATATATAACATCCTCACCGATGGCATGACTGTTCCGATTGAAGCGAGATTAATTAAAAGATTTAACGGATTCGACGACGATATATCCATGGTGTCTAACCTAAATAAAGAATCGATTGAAAATGCGGCGCCCGGCTCCGCAGCAGATGATAAAAAGGACGACGAAGATAGATGACCGATCCTTATAAGGAACTTGGCGTGTCATATGACGCGACAGACGATGAAATAAAATCCGCATACAGAGAACTGGTAAAAAAATATCACCCGGATAATTATGCAAATGACGCCGACCTTAAGGCTATAGCAGAAGAGAAAATGAAGACGGTCAACGCCGCATATGATGAAATTCAGAAGCTTCGCCGTAGCGGTACCGGTTCCGGAAGGTTCGAAGGTGAAAGCGAAAAATCTACCCGCACAGGATATGGCTACAGTCATTCACAGTATACCGCCGAATATATAAAGATACGCGAGCTTATTAATTCAGGCGATCTTGTAGTTGCCGGAGTATTGCTTGAGTCAATACCCGAAGGCAGCCGCGGTGCAGAATGGAATTTCCTTATGGGAGCGTTAATGACCAGACGCGGCTTTTATTACGATGCGGTAAGATACCTGCAAGCAGCGTGTTATCTTGATCCGAATAATCTTGAGTATAGGGAAGCGCTCAATACAATGCGGCGCCGCGGAATCATGAATGATGAAACGAGAACCGGGCGTGAAACAGTCGGCTGCGATCCGCTTACGCTATGTTGTTTGGGCGACTGTTTATGCGGAATATGCGGAAACAGATTCTGCTATTTTTGTTGAAAAATAATCTACGCCCAAGAGCGCAGCTCTCTTAAAAATATGTAATGACTGAAAGAGAAATCCCACAGGCATGAAAAAAACACATAAAATGGTATTAAGCGCCGTATTAAGCGCATTATCAGTTTCGGCAATATATCTGTCTTCTTTTACACCGCTTGACATAACTGTCATTGCGCTGACATCGCTTTGTATTATTCTTGCAGTTATCGAACTCGGCGGGAAATATCCGTTGCTTATATATGTCGTCACTTCGGTTCTTACCTTACTATTGCTTCCGGACAAGTCGACTGCTTTGATATATGTTATGATTGTAGGCTACTATCCAATGCTTAAAGTAGTTTACGAAAGATTTCATTACATAGTCACCTGGCTTCTTAAACTATCAACTTTCAACACAGCAATGCTTGCAACAATATTTGTCGTAAAATATGTACTAGGGATAGATGAAGGAGATACAATAGCGCTTACTCTTGCAACAATAGCTTTAGGGAATGTCACTTTTGTCTTATGTGACTTGCTGCTGACAAGACTTATTACGCTTTATATGGTTAAGATACGTCCGAGACTCGGGTTTAAAAATTATTTTGATAACTGAAGAAAACTAAATTTATATAAAAATGAGAAGCATTTTCTTGAATGACGGAAACTCTGTTCCGAAGGTCTGGCGCGAGGCAGAAACCAATGTCTTAAAAAAAGACTTCGGACTTGACAACAATATATACAAAAAAGCAGAACTGAGTTGCGAAGACTTTCAGGATGTCGTATTTATTTTTTCGACTTGGGGAATGCCATCGCTTACCTGCGATGAGATTAAGACGATTTTCCCCTCTCTCAAAGCGGTTTTCTACGCTGCCGGTTCGGTACAATATTTTGCACGGCCGTTTATTGAAAGCGGCGTAAAAGTCTTTTCCGCCTGGGCTGCTAATGCTGTGCCTGTTGCCGAATTTGCCACGGCACAGATAATCCTTGCCGCAAAGGGATATTTCAGCGCATCAAGGGTGAAATCAAGTGCCGACTTTGTCGAAAAGCAGCGGCTTTCGCATATGTATACCGGAAACTACGGTGTAAAAATAGGAATTCTCGGAGCCGGGCAGATTGGCAAACTTGTAATCAAGCTAATTAAGAAGAATTATAACGCCTGCATCAAAGTCTTTGATCCATTCCTGCCTGATATCGAAGCAAAAGAACTTGGTGTTGAGAAAACTGACATGGAAACGATATTTTCCACCTGTACCGTAATCTCAAACCACCTTGCAAATAACAAAGAAACACAAAAAATAATTAATCGCCGCTGTCTTGAAAAAATGCTTCCGTATGCGGTGTTTATCAATACCGGACGCGGAGCTCAGGTAGACGACGTTGCGTTGATTGATGTGCTTACTGCCCGTCCCGGCTCTGCCGCATTGCTTGATGTCACAGACCCGGAACCGCTGCCGGATAATCACCCTTTCTACAGCATGAATAACGTAATTATAACCCCGCATATTGCCGGAAGTCAGGAAAACGAATGTGAACGCATGGCGGAATATATGCTATCAGAAGCGCAACGCCTGATCCGCGGCGAGCGTTGCGAATATGAAGTTACCCTTGAAATGCTGAAAACAATGGCTTAATAAAATATAAAAACGCCGAAATAAGGCGTTTTTTGTATTATCTATTGACATTTCAGATATTGAATGATATCATTAAAGAGCTAATTCGAAAGAATCCTGATTATAAAGTCGGCAAGCCAAGCGGCGCCGACCGCTCCGAAAGCTACAAGCAGCAAGTTCGGTCGAATAAATGCAATTAAAAGCGCAGCCGCGCAACCGATAACCGAAACCAAGACGCTTCCGCAGCAGGTGAAAACTGCCGGAAAAATCATTGCAGCCAAAACGCCAAATGGCAGGTAGCGGAGAAGCGAAAGGAAAAACCGATTTTTAAACCGACGTCGGATTACAACAATGGGCAGGCAGCGAATTAGATAAGTTGTTCCCGAAACTGCAGCTATGCCGCAAAGCATATATACGAGATCCATTTTACACCTCCTCTGCAGCAGTGACATCCGTTGAATTTTCAAATTCGGACAAAGGGCTGGGAAAAGCTGCCGCGCCGATCAAAGCCGCCGCAGTTCCCGCGATTATTATTATCCAGCCTTCGCCGAGGTTTGATGTAAAAGGCAGATAAGTAAGCGCGCAGGAAAAAGCAATTCCGATTAATACTACCGTCGTGACAGGTACGGATTTTTTGGCGTCGGGCATTATCAAGGCAATATACATTGCAAACAGCGCTATATTCATAGCCTGGAGTATTGATTCGGCTATCAGCCCTTTTGCCAGCTCTCCGAGTATTGTCCCGCCGAGCCATCCCGATAATGAGATAAATATCATTCCGTACATATATGAAAAGGTAAGCGGCTGAGTTCTTGTCACCGCAATCGCGAAAATTTCGTCGGTGTTTCCGTAAGCTATTATCAATCTCTGCCAAAAAGTAGTTTTGCTCGGTAATTTTTGCGAAAGTGTTATGGACAAAAGCAGGTATCTTGCGTTTATAACCGCTACCGTCATTATTAATTCAATGATGCCGGCCCTGACACTCATGAGATTGATACCGACAAACTGACCGGTTCCCGAAAGACAGAAGACGGAAAAAAGACCGGCTGCCCATACAGGCATTCCTTTCGCTGCCGCGATCATGCCAAAGGCGAAGCTGACAGAAAGATATCCCAGACAGATTGGTATGGCGTCTTTAACGCCGTCCTTGAAGCCGAGAGTTTTAATGTTAAAATCTGACATTGAATATACCGCGCTTTCGTAAAAATAAACAGACCGGTTATAAGCCGGAATAATAAAGGAAGTGTAAGTAAATATGATCGAAATAAATCATAATCGAATTAGGAATACAAAACAAGTAACCCCCGAGCTGATGAAGGAAATACGCGCCTTTCTCGAAACGAAAAACTTTCGCGGAAGCGTTATGGAACTTCCGGATTATTATACCGACTGCCCGTCGGTGATACGATATCAGGGGCGGTTCTATATGTATTTCATCGCAATTTCAAAGGATGTATCCAAATCAGGATATGAGACGCATCTTGCAGCTTCAGATGATCTTTTGCATTGGGGATATATAGGACGTATTTTGTGTCGAGATGATACACGATGCTGGGATTCAAAGCAGATAGCCGGCTACGCCGCTCTTTATGACACAAATCTGAACCGGGGATGTGAGCTTATGCCGGCAGCTGACGGCAGATATTATCTGACTTATCTCGCAGGAGCTGACGACGGTTACGAACCGGATCCGCTCTTTATGGGAATCGCGTCTTCGTCCGATCCGCTTAATAAAGATGCCTTTCATCGTTCCGATAAACCGATACTCAGCCCAAACGATCCTGACGCACGCCTTTTTGAGACGAAAACTCTTTATAAAAGCACCGTGATACGCGACACGGAAGAACTTACCGGTTTTAAATATGTAATGTATTATAATGCCAAAGGTTATGATAACCGTGAGCGCATATATATGGCGGTTTCGGATGATATGCTCAACTGGAAAAGATACGGAAGACTACCGGTTATTGACGATATAACCGGAGATCCTGCCTGTCTCATTACCGGCGATCCGATGATAATAAAATACAATGACGCCTATGTAATGAATTTCTTTAAGTATCGCATGGGCGGCGGAGCATTTGACACCTTCGCAGTCTCTTATGATCTTGTAAACTGGGTTGAGTGGCTGGGAGAACCGACAAAAAAACCATTAAAGGAGAATCCCGCGCTCAATGTGCACGCCCATAAGCCGTGGGTAGTCACCTGGGAAGACAGGGTTTATCATTTCTTCTGCGCATGTACAAGCGATAACCGGCGATATATAGCGCTTTCTACAAATTTCTGAAACTGAGGTTATTACAATGAAAAAAATCAAAATTACAGAAGGTATTTATGCAAGTGAGCTGGCGCTCGGTACAGCTTCTTTCGGCACCGGAATCTCGGAAGAGGAATCTTTTGATTTAATCGACAGATTCATTGAATTAGGCGGCAACGTTCTTGATACCGCGCATGTATACGGTGATTTTGCGCCGCCTCGCCGTCACGTAAGCGAAAAGACGATAGGAAAATGGCTGAAACAGAAGCCGGCGTCAGCTCGAAAAGACGTATTGATTGCGACCAAGGGAGCGCATCCGCTGCCCGGAACTCCTATGACTATGCCGAGACTTTCAAAGGCGGAAATCGAAGAAGACATCAACGGCTCTCTCAAGTGTCTCGGGGTTGATTATATCGACATATATTGGCTTCACAGAGATGATACAAGGCGTGAAGTAGAGGAGATAATGGAAACTCTTGCGGGACTTGTCAAATCCGGTAAGGCAAGATGTCTCGGAGTTTCAAACTGGCGCGCCGAAAGAATCAAAGCGGCAAATGATTACGCTGAGAAAAATAGTCTTCCGAAAATTTATACAAGCCAGATTGAATATTCTCTGGCGCAGGTAAATCTTGACGCAATAGATAACACTCTCGTGGTAATGGACGAAATAGAATTCGCCTTTTACAGAGATGCCAAAATGCCGGTATTCGCATTTACGGCGCAGGCAAAGGGATATTTTGATAAGCTTGCGGCTGATAAGCTGACTGAGATGACAATAAAACGGTATACAAACGATATCAACAGCCGTAATTTTGAAATATTAAAGCGCCTGTCTGAATCAAACGGCAGGGGACTTACTCAGAATTCTATTGCCTGGCTGAGATCAAACCCCTGTTTCGATGTTATTCCTATTATAGGCTGCCGTAATCTTACGCAGCTTGAAGACTCGGTAGGCGGCATCGGTTATAAAATTGATTTCGCTGAATTTGAAAGCGTATTTCAAAAAGTCTGAATAAAAATACAAGTTATAAATATGCCTAAAATGCTAAAATATATTATATCGAACAAAACAGACCGGTTCAACAGTTTTATGTTAATACTGATGAATTTATGCTGATTCTCTTTTAAACTCTCGATATTTATACAACAGAAACCTACCTGCCAAGCTTACAATTTACAATAAATTAAATCAAGCTTCACAAACCGGCAGTACTAACGGTGTAAAATATATTAAACGCAAACAAAGAATATTTGGAGTCATTTATCTAAATGGACGACTCAGGATCAGGCGGTTGTAGTACGGACAACCCGTATACAACTCATATATATATCGGCGTTGATCTCGCCGGAAAAAGAAATTAATATATCATAATCAGACGATGAATAAGCGCGAATAAAATCGCGCTGACACCGTCTTTTTTGCGTTGCAGAAATAATCATTCCCATCCGGTATTGACAAAGCCATGATATATCAAGCTCTGATTTGTTTTGCCGCCGGATGGAGTATCTAAAACAATGGAACTATTAAAATTTGTAATTCTCCAGGCTGTCTTTATAGCGCTTGAAGCTTTCTTTTCAGCTTCGGAAACCGCGGTTATTTCCCTTGACGAATCTAAACTGCGCCGTCAGGCTGCCGACGGTGATAGAATCTCGGCGAGATTGTTAAAAATGCTAAACGACGGCGTTGTAACTTCCGAAGACGGCAGCGCGAGGAACAGCAGCTCACGCGGGCTTTCAAGGAACGATTTCCTGCTTACGGTTCGTATCTGCATCACGCTTACTTCAATGATCTGTGCCGTAACAACGGTTTCGGCGGCTGCAGATGAGATTGCTTCGATGATAACCGGTGTCGGCTTTAATCTTTTAAGTCATGACATGATAAGCAATATCGGTAAGGTTATTATAATTCTGATTCTCGCATTCTTTATGACTGTTTTCGGTAAGATTGTCCCCCAGCGGCAGGCAATGGGCAATGCCGATAAATTTGCTCGTTTTTCCTGTCCTTTGCTTAGTTTTTTTGGTTTTATTCTCCGCCCGATGATCTTTCTCGTTAGCCGAATCTCGAATCTGATTCTTAAACCTGATAAGAACAGAACCGACGCGACCACTGCGCTCAGCGAAGACGAAATCAGATATCTTCTTATTGCCGGTGAAAAGAAAGGAACCATTGATGCGGATGAGCGGGAGATGATCGACAATATCTTCGAGTTTAACGATCGCACGGCTTCGGAGATCATGACCCACAGAACCGACATGGTAATAATTTGGGAAGATGATACCGAAGAGGAAATCCTTGAAAAGATACGCGATTCGGGCTATTCGCGTTTTCCGGTGTGCGGCGAATCGGTAGATGATATCAAAGGTATCGTCAGAACCCGTGAATATCTGCTGAATCTGCGGGCAGCCCCCCCTAAAACACTTGACGGACTTCTTGCAAAGCCGTTTTTCGTACCGGAAACCGCAAAAGCCGATAGTCTGTTCTCAAAAATGCAGCAGCAAAAAACACATATGGCGTTTGTTATAGACGAATACGGCGGCATTTCCGGCCTTATCACCATGGAAGATTTGCTTGAAGAGATTGTCGGTAATATCTACGACGAAACCGACGTAAAAGACGAGCAGCCGATAACAAGACTCGGCGAGGACAGCTGGCGGATTGCCGGCAACACTTCTCTTGAAGAAATAAGCGATGCGCTGGATATGGAAATAGGCTCAGAGAATGAAGATTTCGGAACTTTAGGCGGATTCATATTCAGCTGTCTCGAACAGATTCCGCCTGACGGCACTCATCCGGTAGTTACAGTTGACGGTCTTACAATACGGGTAGACGAGATAACCGATCGCCGCATAGCGTGGGCGACAGTTAAAAAACTTCCTGTGGATACCGATAAAAAAGGCAAAGACGAAGAGACAAGCAGCTCAGAGATTAACTTAATGGCAGGCGTCTAATCATACTAATTATAAAGCCGGTATTCTGTTAATTTAGAATGCCGGCTGTCTTTTATCTTGATAATTCTTGACAAAACCGATTAATTTTGATACAATTTATATGTAAAATATTGTATAACCAATGAAAGGTAAATGGGTAATTGCTTATGGTAGTAATGGCATACAACGTTTGCTCCGGCTGGAACAATGAAAAGCCTAAGAATCGATCATATGATGCCGCTTGCAGGGTCATCGAGACTATTCGTCCGGATATCATAGCTTTAAATGAGATTGGGAATAAACCAATCGAGGGAATTGATTCCCACTCCGGCTATATGGCAAGAAAACTTAGGATGAAAGAGTATTTCGCCCCGGCTATAATGGTTAACGGCTACCCTTACGGAAATGCCATGCTCTCGAAATATGAAATTTTATCTGCAGAAAAGATTATGATTCCAGATCCGCCGAAAAGAGACGGGGGTCGTTATGAAACCAGAAATCTGCTGCTTTCTTTTCTTGAAACCGAGTTTGGCAAAGTCGCTTTTCTTGTATCCCATTTCGGACTTCATGAATCTGAACGCGAAAACGCAGTTAAAGTCGTTTGCGATAACATTGACAAAATCAAAAAAGAAGAACCGCAAACGCATATTATTTTAGCCGGCGATTTCAATATGCAACCGAATGATCCGATGCTTGTTCCGATATCAGAACGTCTGACGGAAGCGTCAATTTATTGCGGAACTCCTTACAATACCTTCGAATCTCCGGAACCGAAAATAAAGATAGATTATATTTTTATATCCGATGGTCTTGAAGCCGTTAAGGTCATCCGTCCGCATACAACTGTTTCCGATCACTGTCCTCTTGTAGCTTTTCTGAAATTAAAATAAACTTATAAAATTGAATGGAGATGACTTCAGATGAAGAAAACAATCGCGCTAATCCTTGCATTATTAATGTTCGTTGCATTTTCAGCTTGCGGCGGAGACACCAAAACCGCCCCTGATGTCGGCACTCAGGATATCGAAAACACAGCTGCTCCAGAGGGCGGAGAGGATGTCCAGACGGGTTATTCCGCAAATATTCCCGATGATACCGACTATCAGGGAAGAGCATTCACTGTATACGCCTACGATCCATATGGCGAGTCAAACATTACGTGGTACGACGCCGACTTTTCCGCAACCGAAGAAAACGGTGAAATTCTTAACGACGCAGTCTATCAGCGTATGGTATTTGTGGAAGAAAAATACAATGTCGATGTTATATCCGCTCAGATTTCCGGTTCGGGAAGCTTCGCGAAGCTCAAAAAGTCGGTAACCGCCGGTGACGGAGCTTATGACATTGCATTTTTAAATTCCCGTGACGGCGCCACTGCCGCTCAAGGCGGTTATCTTATTAACCTCGCGGCGATAAATAATATGCAGCTTGATCAGCCCTGGTGGGATCAGAACTCCGTAAAAGAAATGTCATATATGAACCAGCTGTATCTCATAACCGGCGATATCGGCACTATGTATAAAAAATCAATAGGAGTATTGCTTTTCAACAAGCAAATGACATCTTCTTATGGTTTGGACTCTCCGTATGAACTTGTAAGCTCAAACACCTGGACTATTGACAAATTCGTCGATATGAGCATTACAGTTTCCGAAGATCTTAACGGCGACGGCAAAATGGATCAGAGCGATAAATTCGGTCTGTTATATTATTGCGATTTCATGGCTCTCGGTTTGATAGGCGCCGATATTAAATTTACGACAAAGAATGCAGACGACATTCCCGAATTGACTTTTATGTCGGATAAGACAGTATCTGCTTTTGAAAAATATACGAAAATACTGTTTGACCCGAATCTCTCTCTTTCTTGGTCAAAGATAGGTGTTCCGAACGAAGATCTTATGGCGATGTTCTCAAATAATCAGGGGCTTTTCCAGTTTAACGAATTCCACTCAATAACACATATGCGAACTATGGACGCAGACTTCGGAATTCTTCCCGTGCCGCTTTACGATGAAGCGCAAAGCCGTTACTATCATACCATCAATCCTCATGTCGCCGCAATGTTCTGCATTGCGAAGGATGTAAAAGACATTGACTTCTCGGTAAATATCGCTAATGCGCTCGCTGCCGAATCAAAAAATGTTCTGACACCAGCTTACAACGAAGTATATCTAAAATATAAAGGCGCCCGCGACAATGAATCTGAAGCAATATTGGATCTGGTATTCAGCACCCTTCGTTATGACCTCGGTTATCTTAATAACTGGGGAAATATCGGAGGATTTACCCTCAGCATGACCAATGCATATCAATCCGATCTTACATCAAGATATGCCAAACTCGAATCTAAAGTTATTACGGCGATAGAAAAAGCTACTTCAAACTATGAGGAGCTGGCAGCGGGTTAAAATTCAAAAAGACTGTTTACAAAGCAAAATAAAACAATGCCTGCGGTTTTATTGCCGCAGGCATTATATATTTAAACTTATTTTTTGAAAAGAGTTCCGAAGAGACCGCGTCCGAGAGAAGCACCTAAATTACCTCCGAGAGTCTTTCCGAATCTGCCAAAGCCTTTGCCCAACTGCTTGCCGACTTCGCGACCGATAGTCCCTGTGACGGTATTTCCGACCGAAGAAATAGCCTGCTTTCTGGCTCGTTCTTTTATAGCTTCTTGGCGGGCTTTTTCCTTTGCTTCAGCAACGGCAGCTTTTTCTTTTTCTCGCGATACTATCTCTTCGAGCTCAGCTTTTTCTTTTTCGGCAGCTGCCTCGGCATTACGGCGGTTTAGCTTCTCATAAGCAGAGTCGGCGTCGAAAGTTTCGTAATATTTACTGTAAAAAAGGCTGCCTTTAACTGAGCGTTCTCTTTCTGCTTTGGTAATTGTACCCATTCGGCTCTTTGGAGGAAGGATACTTGTTTTTTCTACTATGGAAGGTACACCATTTTCATCAAGAAATGAAACGACAGCTTCACCTACTCCGAGTTCAAGAAGGGCGTTATAGGTGTCAAATTCCGGATTTTGTCTGAACGATTCCGCAGCAGCTTTTACATTTTTCTGTTCTTTGGGAGTATAAGCCCTGAGCGCGTGTTGTACCTTGTTTCCGAGTTGTGCTAAGACTTCGTCCGGAATATCGCTTGGATTTTGAGTACAGAAATATACCCCGACACCTTTGGAACGGATAAGTTTTACAACTTGCTCTATTTTATCAAGCAGGATGCGCGGAGTACCGTCAAACAGCAGATGCGCTTCATCAAAAAAGAAAACAATTTTCGGTTTATCAAGATCGCCTACTTCAGGAAGAGTTTCAAACAACTCGGAAAGCAGCCATAGCAGGAAAGTGGAATAAAGTCTGCCGTTTAGGATAAGTGAACTTGAGTCAAGGATGTTAATCATTCCTTTTCCGCAGGCGCCGAGTGTCAGCCAGTCGTATATCGAAAGTCCGGGTTCGCCAAAGAAAAAATCGGCTCCGTCGGCTTCAAGCCCGACTACGGCTCTTGTTATTGCTCCTATCGAAGCCGAGCTGATTCTGCCGTAATCTACGGCAAAATCCGCAGAATTCTGCCGGACAAAATTAAGCATTGACTTTAAGTCCTTAATGTCAATCAGAAGCAGATTGTTTTCATCCGCGATTTTGAATATGATTGAAAGAATATCACGCTGAAGATCATTGAGATTGAGAATACGGGATAGAAGCAAGGGGCCAATTTCGGAAATCGTGGTTCTGAGAGGTATTCCTTTTTCACCGTAAATATCCCAGAGCGTAACAGGATAACCTTGATATCTGAAACCGGCTTCGAAAAGACTGAATTTTTCGATTCGTTTTTGCATGTTTTCGGAATCGGTTCCGGGAAACATTGTTGACGCAAGATCGCCTTTAACATCAGCCATGAATACCGGCACGCCCATTTCGCTGAAAGATTCAGCTATTACCTTAAGAGTTATGGTTTTTCCGGTTCCGGTAGCTCCGGCGACAAGACCGTGGCGATTTGCCATCTCAGGCAGAAGAAAGATGTTATCCCCGCGGTAGTTATTTGCTAACCAGATTTTTCCGTCCTTTAACATCGAAAAACTCCTGTTCTATGCAGCTTGATTTTAGTGTGTTAAACGTATAGATTGAATTAAAGCTCAACCTCGAGACCGTCGGTAGCAAGGCGTATGTCATAAGGGCGCATATCAGACATAAGCTTTATAAGGTCGGTCATCCAGGTCATAGAATAGTGATTGATAATGACCCTTCCGGCTTTTGCTTCTTCGAAGACAGGTATGTATTTAAGAGGTGAGAAATGCGCGGATTCACATATCATCAGATCCATATGCATTTCTTTTACCAGTTGCGGAAAATCAACATCGGGGCCCCTTAGGTCGCCGGTAAAAAGCACTCGTTTTCCTTCAGCTTCGACTATGTAGGAATAAGAGACTTCGGAATGTTCTGTTCTCACCGCAGTTACTTTAAGTGTACCGTCATCATAGGTAGATCCTTCGTTTATAACACCGGTACGAATCCCGCGCAGAGCAGTCCCGTTTGCTTCAATCCAACCGAACATAGCGGTAAGACCTTTTTCTTCAGGCAGCATTATCAGCGGGTCTGCAGCTCTGAAATACCAGTTGCAGAGATCAAAAAAGGAGATAAGTCCGTTCGTATGGTCGCCGTGCATATGAGTAACAAAGACCGCTTTAACCGATTCAATAGGTTTGCCGCGGGTAATTAGTTCCTCGATAACCTGGCAACCCATGTCGATGAAATAAATATTGCCTTTGACTTCAATCATGGTGCAGGCGCACTTGCGGTTAGGTTCCGGAACTCCGTGACTTGAGCCGACAAATGTAATACGCATAATATACCTCCGAAATATTTATAAATAGTTGATTATTTCTTTTCTGATGATATTTCCGTCGCTGTCGTTAAATATTACTTCTATTTCATCTTTTCCGAGTGTTACGGCAGCACCGGTATAACGGTTCTTTCCGTCTTTGTTATACTCCGGGACACCGGCTACAACCGCATCCGCAGACTGACCTTTTGAGTCATATTCACAGCCGCGCCTCCAGATTTCGCTTGCATGCATATGTCCGAACAGCATTACATCAGGCTTGATATACTCACGCAGTAAACGAGCCCATTCGGAATATATATCTTTTTCTATATCAAACGGCGAATGGTCGGTGTAAGTAAAGGGTATATGGCAGACAGCTATACGCCGGGTTACTCCAAGTGCTTCATACTCAAGCTTTGAATTTTCAATAACCGAACGTATGAAATCAGTTTCTTTAAGGCGAAAATCATGGAAGCAGACGGTGCCGGCATATGCTTCATGAGAATCGTCTTTATCCTCTCCGCAGTCAAGCACTATGCCCCATAATGGCCCTAATCTGAAGGTGTAGTATGTTTTTCCTTGGAATGAAGGAGTGAAATCGATAAATTTCTCGGCATAAAGTCCTCTGGTATCATGATTTCCTCTTGAGAAAATAACAGGAACGCTTCCGTGTGTTATACCGTCAATTATAGCAAAGACGGTATTGAAATTTTCAGAGGAACCACTATGATCCGGAACGTCACCGTTAAGAATAAGAAGATCCGGAGAATCACCGAAATATTGACCGGCGGTAATCGGTTCAGCTGTCAAATTATGGGTATCCGATATGAGGTAGATTTTTATGTCTTCCTTATCCTTTTGAATGGGTCTGAATTCAAAGGTTATTCGCCTTTCGTCAGAGCTGACCGGAAAATAAGGTTTTCGATCAATCATTTCACGGAAGCAGACGGTATATTCGGCAGCGCCGTCTAAAACTTCCATAGGTATAGTGATTTTATGCACCGTTGTTTCCGAGCGCAAAATACCGTTTGAATCGTCGCAAAACACACTTTGTCCGACTATTATCTTAACAATGGCCGGGCAGTCAAACGATATAAATATTTGATAAGAGTCAACAACTGCAAAAACAGCGGGACTATACAACATATGTTCAGGAAGGCACCCTTTTTTCATTATAAAAATCTCCAATTCTTTTTGCTGCATATATTATAACCTATAAAAAATCGTATTTCAAGTAGATTAGAGAAAATAGGATGTCAAGAAAACACACTTTTATCTTTTTTCTTGATAATATTTTAATGAACATTGATTATGGGATAAAAATGTGATATAATAAACATATATAATAAATCGGGGTAAAAAACATGACGGATAAAGAACTCAGAAAATTAAGCCGCGCCGATTTGCTGGAAATGCTTCTTGAGCAGACAAAACTCGTAGACAAGTTAAAAATCGAGCTTGAAGAAACAAAAGCTGCTCTTTCTGAACGTCGACTTGATATCGAAAATTCAGGTTCGATTGCTGAAGCGGCGCTTAAAGTAAATCGTGTATTTGAAGCTGCGCAAAAAGCTTCGGAGCAATATCTTGAAAACATCAAAAGACGTGAAGAAGAAGCAACAAAAGCTTCCGAGCGGCAGATACAGATCAGCGCCGAACTTGAAAATAAAAGCCGCTTAATGGCAAAAGAGCTTCTTGAAAGCACTGCGGAGAAGTGCCAAAATATGGAAAATGAAACAAAGCGTCTTTGCGATCGGATGTTAAAAGAAACTCTTAAAAAAGCCAGCGATACCTCAACAGATATAAACAATTAAACTTAATTTATTCAGGAGGAAGAAATGATAGTCGAAAAAGTTATACTTGATCCGAAAAATCCGGAGATAACCCTTACCTGCTATATCCCGTTTGATTCGCCGGAAAACAGGACACCGCTGCGCAAAGCGATGCTTGTTTTACCGGGCGGAGGCTATTGGGGCTGCTCAGACAGGGAAGGCGAACCGATAGCCCTTGCGTATCTCGGCTACGGTTATGTTTCATTTGTTCTCAGATATTCTATTCAGGAAAAAGCCAGGCATCCGAAACCGCTTATAGACGCTTCGTTGGCAATGAAGTATATCCGTCTGAATGCCTCTCGTTTTCATATTGATCCGAAGAAAATTTTCGCCATCGGATTTTCCGCCGGAGGACATCTCTGCGGAATGCTGGCAACCGCATGGAAAAACGAGGAGGTCAACAAAGCGATAGATATGCCTTACGGTTGGAACCGTCCTGCGGGCGTAGTACTGTCATATGCCTGCCTTTCCTATGATGCAGGTCCGACTGATCTTTACAACTATCAGCTCAGAACAAACACACCCACTGATGAAATGAAGCGTTCGGTCTCGCCGGCTGACATGGTGGACAAAGACAGCTCGCCCATGTTTATCTGGCATACATCGGATGATAATGTTGTTCCGGTAAAAAATGCAATAGATATGGCGGCAAAACTTGCCGAAGCCGGTAAAAGATTTGAGCTGCATATATATCCGAAGGGAGCGCACGGCATCTCTCTTGCCGATGAGAGAACCGAAGCCGGTTGGGGCGGTTGTTTTATCGACCCGCATATAGCTCAGTGGTTCTCCGACTCTTTGAAATGGATGAACACCATTTAAAATAGACATCTGAAAGGAATAATAATGTATCTAACGCGCCTCTATCCGTCGCCGAAAACAAAAAGTGAAACCTCAAGCGGAAGCTTTTCCTTCGGCAGCTCAGTTCGCGGCAGACTGGTTCTCCCAAAAGAACTGCCTTATGAAGTTATTGATTCCCTTAAGTACCTTTGGCATCGCTTTTCCTTTACGGCATCAAATATCGAATTTGATATTTGCAATCTTAGTTCGGAAAATGTCTATAAATTAGTAATCGGCAACGGTGCGGATATAAGTCTTAAAAAAGAAGAAGAATATGCAATTAAATCCGATAGCTCTGGTGTTACCTTGGCAGCTTGGGAAAAAAAGGGATTTATAAACGGCTTCAAAACGCTTATACAGCTTATCTGTCCGAATAATTTAGCCGAAGGAGAAGAAAGCCTATATATTGAAAGCGTAGAGATACACGACTCTCCTTCACTTAATTTCAGAGGCATTCACCTTTGCGTCTTTCCGGACAGCAAGCTTTCAACGATTGAGAAAGCAATTCGACTTGCCGGTCTTCTGAAGCTGACGCATGTAATTCTCGAATTCTGGGGGACATATCGCTTTGACTGCTTAAAATCGCTTTCCTGGGAAGGTTATTCATACGGTTATAACGAAATAAAACCGCTTATGAATTTAGCCCGCAGTCTTGACATGGAAGTTATACCGATGCTGAATCACTTCGGTCACGCCACCGCTTCAAGGGTAAGCTGCGGCAGACACGTAGTGCTTAATTCAGATTTGCGGTATGCAAAGCTTTTCGAGCCGGACGGCTGGACATTCTGTATCTCAAATCCGGATACAAGAAAGCTGCTTTCTGCAATCAGGGAAGAGCTGTATGATCTTTGCGGAGAAGGGAATTATATACATCTTGGTTTCGATGAGGCTTATTCATTTGCGACTTGTCCCGAATGCCGCAAACATGAGCCGTCAAAGCTTTTGGCTGAATATCTTAATTACCTAAGCGATGACTGTCTTTCACACGGCAGACGCCCGATAATCTGGCATGATGAGCTTATCGACAGAAATGATTTTCCCGCGCCGAAAGAAGGCTATTTGGTTGCAAACGGACAAAATCGCGGAACTTCAAAAGCGCTTGACTTACTCGACAAGAGAATTATTATTGCCGATTGGCAATACGGTTATCTGGATGAGACAAATCCAACATCAGAATATTTCCAAAAAGCCGGATTCGATGTTATTGCCTGTCCTTTTGACAATAACAGAAATATAGCTGCTCTTTCGGTATCCGCGAAAAAACTCAATCTCTTTGGAGTTTTACTAACGACATGGCACCACCTGCCTGATTATTTCCCCAAGCTGCCGGCAGCGGCGTCAATGCTGTGGGAGGATGAAAACTGCAGATTTAACCAAAATTGGACCGAAACTGCTTCACTTCTCCGTATGGTATACGATGTAGCCGGCGATTATAAAACAGCCGGATGGAGTATGCAAGAGGTTGATGGTTGATAAAAACTAAATAATTATAATAAAACAACCTTTGATTACATAATGAAGCCGAGAATTCTATAGACTCTCGGCTTTTAAGCTTTTTATATTAGGTTAACTTGTAAAACTATCGTGTTTATTTCAAGTTGTAAACAAAAAACGATTAATCTATTTAATCAACTTCGCATAGTCCCTGTGACTTTTCAGCGGCGCATAAGAAGGTGAGTTCAGCAGCTCGCGGAAACTTTCAAGCGTTGTATTTGTTCCGGTTTTGAACCAGTCTTCCGTATTATATTTAACAAGGTTGAAAAGCGGAGTAGTAAATACAAACTCATTGCCTTCGATTGCATCGTATGATATCGCATGATTGCGGGCTTTAAGAATTGAAGTAATTGCTGCATCATGATTATCGGCATTTATATAATTTCTCGCTAAAGCCATATAAATGATATAAAGTTGATAATGAAATGTAAAGTAATTTCCGTCAGACACCAAAGTCTTTATAATATTTTCTGCTGCGAACAGCGCTTCATTCGTTAAATCGCTTAGTAAGAGAGCTTCCAGCAAATTATATGCCTTTATCATTATTCTTTCTTGTTGCTTTTTTGTTTTTTCTTTACCAGTCATACAATCCATTAGAAGTTTCTCTTTTTCATCGGCGCTGACCTTAACATCAGGATACATTTCAGCGTATCGCTTTGCTTCGATATGATCTCCTTTTCCGTTCAAACATTGTACAATTCCTGTGATGGCATTTCCCTTTATTTCATCGCTATCACAATTTTCAATCACTTTCCGAAATAATTCAATCGCTTTCTCCCTTTCGGCATTGAATCCGGTGTCGTCAACAATAGAGAAGGCATTGCACCATATATCCCAAGCGTATTTATTTAGCCACATCATATCTGCGGGATAGGTTTTGACAGCTTCTCCGGAAATTACAAGACGTTCGTTGATATCACCGGTTTTGAATGTATCATCATACCTTTTTTTCAGCTCTTCTCGTTTCAAATCTTCAACAGATTCTCTGAAATCGAACAGTTCATCAGTTGTAACTCTAAACAACCTTGCAAGCGGAACAATCATAGACAGGTCGGGACTGGTGACTCCGGTCTCCCATTTTGAAACGGTTTGATAAGTTACAAAAAGATAATCTGCGAGCTTCTCCTGCGTCATATCGTTTTTGAGCCGAAGCTCTTTTATTTTTTCTCCGATGGATTTCATATCGGTTCTCCTTTATTAAAAGTAAGCGGGGCCCAGCTTCCGAATAAATTATAACAAATAAAAACAATTTACACAATAACGCAGTTTTTGAGAAGTATTCGCGTCCCGCGTGAGTTTGACGGAGAAAAAATATCGTTTTTCTCAGGTTGCTGCAATATATTTGTATTTATTATTTTAATCGTTATAGAAGAATCCAGATAAAAACTCATGCGGAGTTCCGTCATATACCGCTTCGGCAAGAAATTCATTTCCGTGTTGATTTCCCCAGCTGTATGTAATTATAGTCTGTCCGTTCCATTCGCATAACTCCATGTCGCTGTTGTTAACGTCATGAGCAAATTCTATTCGCTCTCGTTCTGCCAGTGTCAGAAAAGGATTGGCTATACGCTTGTCCTCCGCAGCATCATACATCAGGACGGGATTAACCGGGCTGTATTCCCATGTTTTCAAATCGGTTCCGCGAGCTATGCAGGTTGTGTAAAATCCTCCCGGCAGGGCTTCAAGATAGAGCACATAGTAGTTCGGATCATGCGGAAATGTATATATCGCAGGTCCTCCGGCATAACGATCCTTTTGGAACACACAATCCGAAGGCGTAAGCCGCCAGTTTATCATATCATCTGACTGCGCAAATCGGAATGTAAAAGGCGACGTTCCGGCTTCTTCAACAGGCGAATCAATTTCCATAAGAAGGGTGTAAATACCGTTCATTTTACATATACCGGTGTTGAAAATACTCCAGCCGGGAAAGGTAGTCGGGAATTCTTCCCAAACGGTAAGATCAGACGAGCGGAATATTGTAAAAGTATCTCCGCCCCATGTGTCACGAATGCCTGAGGCATACATAAATTCACCGTCGGTGTAAGCGCATCCGAGGTGATGGTTTTTACCTAATTCCGTTACAACTGAATTGTCGGACAAATCAACAAAGTGAAAATATGACGAACCGGTATCGTTAGCCGGATTTGACTTTTTAGGTCGTACATACTCAAAGCGATAGAGTTTTTCTTTGTATGCGATCGGCGTTGCTTCAACAAAATCACAGGCGATTGTACCGAGTTTACGTATAATCGGCTTCTTAGGTGCGCGTTTTCTGAAATCCATAGTTTACCTTCTTTCGTTGTTTATGATTTTGTTTCATTGATAAACAATCTAAAGTTTTCAATCATTTAATCGTCATTCTGCCTTCGATTTTCTGATCCCGATTAGCCTCCAGAGGTAAATGCTCAATTAAAACATCTACAATTGAGGTTGTAAGTATTCTTGGTTTGCCGTTTACAGTTAATTCCTCAACAGGAAAGCCAAAGCAATCCTCAAAATTGTTGAAAAAATATTCTTGTATCGACACACTGAAAACAATATCATCTTGAATAGGCTTTCCCTTGAAATCGAAGCGGATGAAGGTTTTTGTCGCCCTGTCGAATGTGATTCTTAAATCTCCGGAATACTGGAAAAACTCGGTATGCGCGCCTTGAAGCATCTCGTCTCGCAAAGTGTAGGCTACCATTTTTTTGAATTGTGCTCCAGTTGCTTTCAGTCGGAAAATCTTGTCGTCATACGGAAAAAGCTCCTTCAATTCACCGTAAGTAAGTACAGCAGGGACGCTTTTCTTGCGAATTGATCCCGAACCCAGCAGGGTGATATCTACTTCAAGTGCATCTCTGATTACGTCTGCCATGAGATTACCAAGTTCCGTCTCCTGATAGCGATCAGGATGTGTAAGAGGTCGTGCAAAAGTACAAATTATTCGATTATATTTTCTGTCGGTTTCATTTTTGAATCTGCGAACGGCATCAACTATTTCTTCGTCGTGCGGACAGGCAGTTTCATCTATCTGAATAAGCTGCCACTCATAACTTGCGATGGAATTAGAATCCATGTCGATAGTTAAGTCGAAACGTCCGATTTGATTTGTACCGACACCCGCCTGAGCAATCACAACTCCGTTTACAACTTCCGGCTGCTCTAAGATTGTGTGCGAGTGACCGCCTATAATCAAATCGACACCCCATGACGGATCTAAAAGTTGTGCTAATTTCTTATCTTCTTCGAACCCGATATGAGTAAGGAGAACTGTCAGATCGATATCGGTAGTGCGCCAGGCATTGCAGATTTGTCCCACTTCACGCGCCGCATCTTCCACATCAACAAAGCTGCTTAAAATATCTTTATGCATCCCCTGCAGTATCTCAGATGTAATTATACCGATAAACATCATTCGAATGCCGTCTTTTTCTAAAATTACATGAGGAATGAAGAGACGGGTGTATGGTTTTTTTATAAAAAGATTGGCACAGACGATGGGGAAGCGGGCACAGCGTTCAAGAAAAAGAAGGTGTGCCAAGCCATAGTCAACTTCATGATTACCGATTGAAGCTACATCAGGACGGAGCAAATTCATTATTTCAATCGTCGACAAACCCTTATATTCACTGTCGATGATGGAACCTTGAAGCATATCGCCTGCAATACAGTAAATAGTATTTTTATATTCACTGCGAACCTTATGCACATAACCCGACAGCATTGAGATACCGCCCAAAAGGGTCTCGTCCACTTCTTCGGCCAAAAAATCTCCGTGTAAATCATTGGAATGCAGCAAAACAATTTTTCTCAACTCAGGCATTTTTTGTTCTCCTTCTTGTGATTTATTTCTTTCTAAGACATAAAGGATACAATTAACTCGACATTATTTTAACTTGTATAAGTATTTTTGTAGTGTGATAATTTGTCATCATTTTTTTATTTGTCGTAGATTTTGTAAGGTAATACGGCGACAGATATATAAAAAATGAGACAAAAACAAAGAACGACAAACGATTGCGTTCGTTTTGTCGTTCTGGTTTGGTTGCGGAGAGGGGATTTGAACCACCTGACCTTTGGGTTATGAGCCCAACGAGCTACCGGACTGCTCCACTCCGCGGTATATAATTCTAATGGTGCCGGATACCGGACTCGAACCGGTACGGGAGGTTAGTCCCACAGGATTTTAAGTCCCGGGCGTCTACCAATTTCGCCAACCCGGCAAGGAATTGAACACGCACTACCGCAGTCGGTTCCTGCTTAACGAATCATATTATAGCATAAGCTTGTTCGAATGTCAACCTTTTTTCATCATGTTAATATTATTTTTACAATAAAGAGATTATTTAAACAGTTGTCATAATAATAAATCTTAAGTTTTCTTATCAAAAATTTCAGATAATATTGCGCTTATAATCTTCCAAATATGTAATAAATAAAAGGGCGAATCCCATGTTTTCAAACAAATTATTTTAGAGTAATAACTCGTCCATATACTTTTACATTATAAGAAATGAAAAACTATTGATTTTTGCACAAAAAAGGAGTATAATATAAAAGCATGTGAATTTATAACTCTCGTTCAGATTACAATAATAATCATTTTCGATATTTTCACTTTTTGTGTGAAACAAAAAACAAAAATAATAACACGAGGTGACTCAGGTGGCATTAACATTTAGAGGCGGCCTTTTGATGAATGGACACAAAAACACCCGGGGTGTTCAGATTGAATATATGCCGTCTCCGGATAAAGTCACAATACCGATGTCGCAGCATATCGGCACTCCGGCTACTCCGGTTGTAAAAGTAGGCGATATTGTCGAAAAAGGACAAAAAATCGGAGATATCCCTGCTGGTTTAGGATGTCCGATACATTCGTCTGTTTCCGGCAAAGTAACAGCTATTACTACTTTAATGCTGTCTAACGGCAGGCGATGCAAGGCGATTGAAATTGAAAACGACCATTTGGATACCGTTTATTCCGGTCTTGAGCCTTTCAAAAAAAGGCTGGGTGATACATCGGCTGAAGAAATAGTCGAGATAATTCGCAACGCCGGAATTGCCGGAATGGGCGGCGCAACTTTTCCCACATACGCAAAGATTCAGTCAGCGATAGGAAAAGTTCAGCGTCTTATTATCAACTGCGCCGAATGTGAACCGTATATCACGGCTAACCACAGACTTTTGCTTGAGGATCCGGCTTCGGTTATTAATGGCGCAAAAATACTGCTTAAGGCTCTCTCTCTTCGCAAATGCGATATCGCAATCGAGGACAATAAAATTGATGCGGTTAAAAAGCTCCGAAAAATGTTGTCTGAAAGCGAGCTTTTCGATGTTCATGTAATGAAAACCAAATATCCTCAGGGAGACGAGAGGCAGATCATTTACGCTCTTACCGGCGTTGAGCTTCCGGCAGGGAAGTTACCTGCTGATGTAGGTTGTATAATCTTCAACGCAGAAACCTGCGCAGCTATTTTCAAAGCGTTTCATACGGGAATGCCTTCTGTAGAACGCATAGTAACAGTAGACGGTGACTGCGTCAAAACGCCTAAAAACCTGAATGTTGCCATAGGAACTCCTTACAGCAAATTAATTGAATATTGCGGCGGTCTTAAAAAACCTGTCGGAAGACTGATATCCGGCGGACCTATGATGGGAACGGCAGAATGGGATATTGAAACACCGGTTACGAAGGGAACATCAGCTATTCTGGTTTTCTCAGAAAAAGCTACGAGACAGTATGATCAAAAGCCGGTATGTATCCACTGCGGAAGATGTATTCCGGTCTGTCCGATGCATCTGATACCGACAACACTTGCTGTGTATTCAGAAATAGGACGTTATGATATTTGCGATGAATATGATGCCATGTGCTGCGTTGAATGCGGCGCCTGCTCATATGTTTGTCCGGGCGCTGTTCCGATTACCGCGCTGATAAGGAAAGCAAAGGACAACCTAAGAGCACAAAATGCGGCAAAGGCAGCTTTAGCAGCATCAGCTGAAAAGAAAACTGCTTCGGAAACAGAGAAGGGCGGTGACAAAAAATGAATGACGAAAAAAAGACGGCAACTCCGTCTAAGAAATCAACAGAGAAAACTGAAAAAGCATTATATACTGTCACAAGCTCGCCCCATATAAAAGCGCAGGACACCTCAAGGTCAATAATGATAGATGTTCTTATCGCTTTGGCGCCTGCGATGATATGGGCGGTATATGTTTTCGGATTCAGATCTCTTACAATAACTTTGATATCGGTTCTTTCCTGCGTCGGGTTTGAGTTTCTTTATCAAAAATTATTGCATAAACCAATTACAATACTTGATTTTTCCGCCTGTGTCACCGGCGTATTGATTGGTTTTAACCTGCCGTCAACTGCTCCGCTTTGGCTTCCGATTGCCGGTTCATTCTTTGCTATTGTAATAGTCAAACAACTGTTCGGCGGGATAGGTAAAAATATAGTGAACCCTACCCTTGCCGCTCGCGTCTTCCTTTTTTCCTGGACAACTCATATGACTACTTTTGCAAAGCCGTTCGAAAAGCTTTCCGCTTCTGCGTTTACCGTAAAACTGAGTGAAGATGTTATTGCAACAGCAACACCGATGGTATATCTGAATCAGGGCGCGCTGCCCCAACAGTCGTTGCTTGAGATGTTTCTTGGAATCAGACCGGGTGTAATCGGAGAGGTGTCAGTATTGCTTCTGCTTGCCGGTGGTGTTTATCTTTTAATAAGAAAGGTCATCACCTGGCATATTCCGGTTGCATATATCCTTACAGTAGGGCTTGTTTCGATTTTCACCGCCCCTGCCGGAAATGCTATTGATTATTCATTAGCTCAAATGATGGGCGGCGGCTTGATTTTAGGCGCTGTTTTTATGGCAACAGACTACACGACATCTCCAGTGAATAACACTGCAAGACTGATATTCGGAGTCGGCTGCGGTCTGCTGACTGTTTTTATACGAATATTTGGCGGTTACAGCGAAGGTGTATCTTTTTCGATATTAATTATGAACCTTCTCGTGTATTACCTTGATAGATTTACGAAACCAATAGCTTTCGGGAAAAGAAAGAGTAATAAAGGAGCGGAGGTGAAAGAAAATGGCAAATCATAACTCCGCAGAAAAAAAAGAAGAAATCAGAGATCTTCCAAAAATCGACAACGAAGGCGGAACTGCCGTTGATATCGAAGATACGGTAATCTCAGCTGATGAAAAAGTTGTTGAGCCGGACAATAAAGTCAACGAAACCGAAAATACTAAAAAACCGGATGATAAAAAAGAGACTTTACATTATTTTCTTAAAATATCAGTTCCTCTGCTTTTAATTTGCGCTTTAATTGCTCTTATGATGGCTTTGGTTAACGGATTTACAAAGGACAGGATTAAAAGCAATAACTTAAAAGCGACACAAGAGGCTATTTCCAGAATTTACCCTAAGTTTGATTCATCCGATGAAATTGACATTGATGTCGAACTGCCGATTAAAGCCGTTTACCGCCTTGACGAAGGTGATGTATTGCTCGGATACTGCGTGTCTGTTCAGCCGTCGGGATTTAACGGCGCAATTGAAATGATGGTGGGGGTAAATCCGGAAGGGGACATCACCGGTGTCGAGATTATTTCTCATACCGAAACGCCCGGTATCGGCGCAGCTGCCGATGATCCGGAATATCTTAAAAACTATATAGGGCTTTCAGGTAATATATCTTTCGGTGAAGGCATTGACGCGCTTACCGGAGCGACAATTTCAAGCAAGGCGATACTTTCCGGAGTTAACGCTGCAGTTGAAGCGATAAATAACATTAACGGGCAGACCGCCGAAGGAGGAGCTCAATGAGAGTGAAAGTTAAAGAGTTGTTCTCCCAGTTAAAGTCAGGACTGCTTGATCAGAATCCGACATTTGTTCAACTTCTCGGTCTGTGCCCGACACTTGCCACAACAACTTCGGTTCCCAACGCAATTGGTATGGGTCTTGCCGCAACATTTGTTCTGACCTGCTCAAACGGTCTGATTTCTCTGTTGAGAAAATTTATACCTAAAGAAGTTCGAATAGCGGGATATATTGTTATCATCTCCGGATTTGTCTCGATGGTTCAAATGATAATAAAGGCATATTTTCCGGAACTGGATAAATCACTCGGAGTGTTTATCCCTCTTATTGTTGTCAACTGTATTATTCTTGCCCGTGCGGAAGCCTACGCCTCAAAAAATCCGGTTTTACCGTCACTTATAGACGGAGTGGGCATGGGATTGGGTTTTACCGTTGCTCTTGTTATTATCGCATCTGTAAGAGAAGTTTTGGGCGCCGGAACTTTCGGCGGCATTAAAATAACTCCCGCAGGTTACGAACCGATTCAAATGTTAATAATGCCCTACGGCGCATTCATTACACTTGGATTTTTAATAGCTGCGGTAAACTTTATAAGAAAGAATTCCGAAAATATTAAAAAATCGAAAGCAGATTCCGAGAAAGAAGCTTCAAATGAAAATTCCGTTCTAAAACAAGAATCAGAAGAAATGGAAATTAACGATACCGATTCGTCAGGAATTGTTATTGTAAATCCTAATAAAGATTCTAATGCTTCTGATTCGGAAGAATCTGTCTCCGATAAAAAGGATGCAGATAAAAGCGAAACAGTTTCTGAAATAAAGGATGACGGCGATGATAAGGAGGGTGAAACTGATGTCTGACCTGTTTATACTGATGTTGAACTGCGTCCTTGTCGAAAACTTCATCTTCCATAAGTTCTTAGGTTGCTGTCCCTTCATGGGTGTCTCTAATAAACCCGACAATGCCATCGGCATGGGATTGGCAGTTACCTTTGTAATGACGCTTTCATCAGCCGTTACTTATGTAGTTTACCATTATATACTCGTTCGGTTTAATCTTGAATACCTTCAAACGATCGCTTTTATCCTGGTAATTGCTGCTTTAGTGCAGTTTATCGAAATGTTTCTCCGCAAATTTGTTCCGGCGTTATATAACGCGCTTGGAATATTCCTTCCGCTTATAACAACAAACTGCGCTGTTTTGGGTTCAGCTCTTTTAGAGGTTGAAAAGGGATACAACTTTATTTATTCCGTCGTCTTCGGCTTATCAGCCGCTCTTGGATTTACCCTCGCAATTGTAATATTTGCCGGTGTAAGACAAAGGCTTGAGCTTGCCGACTGCCCGAAAGCTTTCAAAGGAATGCCTATTGCTCTTGTAACCGCCGGTCTCATTGCGATGGCTTTCTCCGGTTTTACCGGGATGAGCCTGAGCTGAGGAGGGATAAAGATGGACATAAAAAATATCCTTTCAGCTTTCTTCTGGTTTGCCGTGCTTGGCGGAGGACTTGGCGCTTTGCTTGCTCTTGCTTCAAAAATCTTTGCGGTTCAGCGTAATGAACGAGTAGAAAAAATCGAAGAAGTACTTCCGGGAGCTAACTGCGGTGGGTGCGGATACACCGGCTGCACAGCTTGCGCCGAGGCGATGGATGCCGGTATTGCTAAAGCCAACGCCTGCACCGTAGGCGGTCAGGAACTCACAGATAAAATAAGTGAGATATTAGGTATCGCATCGGTTAAAACCCGCAGAATGCGCGCTCAGGTAATGTGCAGCGGCACCTCGGAGTTTTCAAAACACAAATATATATACGAAGGTGTGCCTGACTGTATTGCCGCGGTACGGATCGGGGGAGGAGATAAGACTTGTCCGAACGGTTGTATCGGACTCGGCACCTGCGTTTCAGTCTGCAAATTCGACGCTATTAAAATAGTCGACGGAGTTGCCGTAATCAACTATGATAAATGCACCGGATGCAGTAGCTGTGTTTCTGCTTGTCCGAAGAAAATAATTAAGCTGATACCATATGACGCGGCTCACTGGGTTGGGTGTATGTCCGTTGACAGTGGCAGAGAGACACGCGCTTACTGTGATGTCGGATGTATTTCCTGTAAGCTATGCGAGAAGCACTGTCCCGTCGGAGCGATTACCGTAGATCATTTTGTTGCGACTATTGACTATGATAAATGTATCGACTGCGGCGAATGCGTCAGGCGTTGTCCGAGAAAGATTATCTGGTCAAGTAAAACCGCCGGCGGATTCATGACAATAAACAGGGGCGAAATCGACTTTAGCGTAAAGGGAACCGGCGAATAATTACTTTTCAAAAACAAAATAACGCTGTATATAAATAAAAATATACAGCGCCTTTTTTATATAATCTGCGGTTTTAAATCAAGCCCTATGTATTCCGTCGCAAGACAGATAAAATAATTACCGGTTGGATTTTCAATGCAATATTCATAAAAATTCAGCGATTCAAGCTTGCCGGGATCAAAGCAAAAACCTGTACCAAGCAGTTTTCCGCCTGCCTCCCTTCGCAGCCATTCGGATAAAGCCTTGTCATTTGGAACGCCGCCGAGAAATCGTTTGACTATCCGCCGGTCAATCGGCCGGCTAAGTTCAGCGTCAACTCCGACAGGGCAATCAGAAACGGCCGCAGCGGCAAGCAAATGGGTATGAGTTACGGAGATATAAATATCATCATACCCATCAATAAACGGCTTTCCGTTTGAATGCTTTTTATAACTCTCGTGAAGGACGATTCCAAATAAACTTTGAATTCCAATTCTAACCGCTTCGGCCGCGGCAATACGCTGGGCTTCGCGAAGTTCTTTTTTGGTATAAGCTGCCGGAGTAATAAACTTACAGAAAATGCCGGTCATTTCATCTGTCTTCGCGATAATAGGGAAGAGATAGCCAGCCGGGAGGTTGCTCCTCGCGTTTTTTGCGGAGAGCGATTATAACGAGTACAACAATAGTCATTATATAAGGAAGCATGTTAAGAAGCTGAGAGTTAAGGATAAAAGTACCGCCGCCGATTTTAGGAATCTGAATATTCTGCAGCTTAAAGCCGATAGAACGGAGAGCTCCGAAAAGGTAAGCCGAAATAATTGCCTTTAACGGGTTCCAAGTCGAGAATATTATCAAAGTTACGGCAATCCACCCCATTCCTGAAGTTATACCGTCTTGCCATAGCGGAACGTAAACGAGGGTCAGGTAAGCTCCGCCGAGTCCGCAAAGCATTCCGCCGATTATTATATGAATATATTTATATAGGGTTATATTAATTCCGGATGCATCGGCAGAAGCGGGATTCTCACCGATTGCTCGAAGATTCAGACCAAAACGGGTTTTATTAAGATAGACATACATTACTATCGCAAGTATAAGTCCGATATGTACATATACGGACTGTTCGAAGATTGCGGGACCTAATACAGGAATCTTTGAAAGAAGAGGAACCTTAAAAGCGCGAAAAGGCGCCATAGCCGACTGCGGCATTGTTACGGTAGAAAGAGGCAGCCCTACAAAAGAAGAAAATCCGGTTCCGAAAATAGAAAGCACAAGTCCGGTAACAGTCTGATTACCAAGAAAAGTGACGGTAATAACAGCGTAAATCAAAGCCCCGAATCCACCCGCAACAGCTGCGGCTGCAAAGGCAACCCAGCCGTTTCCGGTATGGTAGCCGGTATAAAATCCGATTACAGCGCCCATCAGCATCATTCCCTCGATACCGAGGTTAAGATGTCCGACGCGCTCACATAATATTCCTCCCAAGGTTGCAAAAAGGAGAATCGTACCCATCTGAACGGTAGACTGGAGAAACAAACCGATAGTGTTAAGCATTTCCATTTTTTTATTCTCCTTTCGAGACAGGTACGGCTGTTCCGGCGTTTTCCTTTTTCACTCTTATAATTTTATAATTTACAAAGAAATCTGACGCAAGAACAAAGAAGAGGATGACACCCTGTATAATTCCGGCTATTGAACTCGGAACCTGCAGAGCCGTTTGAATATATGTGCCGCCCTGTAAAAGAATCGAGAAAAGCGTTGATACAACAACTATGCTCAACGGGTCAAGACGAGCAAGCCAGGCGGTGATAACCGCGGTGAATCCAAGTCCCGCTGAAAGCTCGTAAGTAAGCGAATGTTCGACCCCCGAAGCCTGCATCATACCGGCAATGCCGCATATCCCGCCCGAAAGAATTACTGCAATAATAAGGATTTTATTGACATTCATTCCTGCGTAACGAGCTGTCTGCGTGTTTTCGCCGATAACCTGAATCTGGTATCCGAGACGAGTTTTTGCAAACATAAAATATATCAGAATAACGAGAACAACTGTTATAATCCATCCGCTCTGAACTCCGAAAATAGTCGGAAGCCAGGCGTTTGGGCTGAATCGCGCAATCTTCGCAAAACCTCTCGCTGCCGGATCTTTCCATGGTCCGTACTGAAGATACATGATGATATTTGTAGCTATATAGTTGAGCATCAATGTAACCAATGTTTCTGAAGCGCCGAAAGCCGTTCTCAAAAGAGCGGATATCAACGCCCAGAGAGCACCGCAGATAAAACCCGCCAAAAACATAATCGGCAGCAAAATATAAGGAGGAAGGCTGCCATAATTAAGAGCTATGTAAGTAGCGCCTAATGCACCCAAATAAAATTGTCCCTCCGCGCCGATGTTCCAGAATTTCATCTTAAAAGCAACTGCGCATCCTAGAGAAAGAGTAATAAGAGGGATCATTTTGTGAATCGTCTGAGTGATCCTGAATTTTGAAAAAAGCGATCCTTCAACGATTTTAAAATAAACTTGAATAGGATTGTAACCAAGTAAAATAATTATCAGAGCGGTAAATAAAAGCGCGGCAAAAATCGAACCTATGCGGAGAGCGCTTGAATACCTGCTGCTCATATCTTGTCTTTTGACAATACGAAACATTTTTAATCTCCGTTAACAGTTCATATTTTATGATGCCTGGTCATCGGGATTTTGCCCAAGCATCATAAGACCGAGCTTTTCCTTAGTTGTCGATTTTGCATCGACAATTCCCATGTTTTTTCCCGAATGAATTACCATAATGCGGTCACATAAACTAAGCAATACATCAAGGTCTTCGCCGATAAAAAGTATCCCGACGCCTTTTGTCTTCTGTTCGTTCAGTATGTCGTATATATTGTATGAAGCGCCGATATCAAGTCCGCGAACCGGATAGGCTGTTATAAGCAGTTCGGGATTCATTTCGATTTCTCTGCCGAGCAGCACTTTTTGTATGTTTCCGCCGCTGAGCTTACGTACAATGGTATGTGTTGACGGAGTGTCTATGCCAAAGCGTTTTATTATTCGCTCCGCGGCTTTCTTTCCGACTTTGCGGTCAACTATAATGCCTTTCTGCATTTGAACCTTTTTGAGTATTACATTGTCAATAATCGACATTCCCGCGACAAGACCCATACCTAATCTGTCTTCCGGGATGAAGCTCATCGTAATGCCTTTTTTGATAATATCGCGCGGGTTCATTTTTATGATGCTCTGCCCCTTATAGATAACATCCCCGGAGGAAGCGCGCTGGAGTCCGGCGATTGTTTCGCAGAGCTCCTTCTGACCGGAACCTGCAATACCGGCAACTCCTAAAATCTCACCAGAATTAAGAGTGAAGCTCATACCGTCAAGCGCCTCGCGCTTATCAATATTATGGACGGTAAGATCTGTTACTTGAAGTATTGGCTTTTTGAGTTCGGAATCAACTTCCGCACGCTTTATTTCAAGTGAAATCGGTTTTCCGACCATAAGAGTTGTAAGCTCCGTCATATCGGTTTCTGAAGTGACAAGAGTCTTGATGCTTCTTCCTTTATGAAGAACCGTAACACGGTCAGATATCTCCATAACTTCATTGAGCTTGTGAGTTATTATAATAATCGAGCAGCCGCTTGACTTCATGTTTCGAAGAATACCAAAAAGCGAAACGATTTCTTGAGGAGTCAAAACCGCCGTCGGTTCGTCAAGTATAAGGATCCGAGCGCCGCGGTAGAGAACTTTCATAATCTCAACCGTCTGTTTTTCCGAAACCGACATCTCGTATACTTTTTTAGAAAGATCAATTTTCAGACCATATTTATCCGCAACAGCTTTAATTGACTTTGCAGCTTTTTTGGGCTTAATAAAAAGTCCGCCGGGAAGGCCGAGCAAAATATTTTCGGTGGCTGACATTACATCAACTAATTTAAAATGTTGATGTACCATACCTATACCGGCAGCTATCGAGTCACTTGGGGAATTGAATTTAACCTCATTGCCGTCAAGCTTAATTATACCTTCATCAGGGGTATATATTCCGGAAAGAATATTCATCAGCGTTGACTTGCCGGAACCGTTTTCACCCAAAAGGGCATGAATCTCGCCGGGAGCGATAGACAGAGATATTTCGCTGTTCGCTTTGACTATACCGAAAGACTTCGATATATTAATCAGTTCAATATCATATTTCGACATTATATATAATTCTCCGAAGTAACAGTCGGTTTTACTTGATTCTTATATCGTTCATCTGTTTAAAATATAATATACAGTCCTCAGTTGAGGTTGTTCATAAAAACGCGTATATTCATCACCTTACGCGAAGAACACCTTGTTAAGCTTCATCGGGTCAATATACTTGTCGTCCTTATATACCCTCATATTTCCCGAAGATATTTCGTCAATAAGCATTACATTGCCGTCTTTATCGTAGCCAAACTCAAGCTTTATATCGTAAAGCACAAGACCTTTTTCTTTGAGATCGTCAGCTATAATTTTGGTGATCTGCTGAGTCATTTCTTTAAGATTATCATACTGTTTTTCCGTCATAATTCCAAGAACAACAAGCCCGTCCTTAGTAACAAGAGGATCGCCGAGCTCGTCATTTTTAAATGTTGTTTCCACATAAGAAGGAAGTATTGTTCCTGATGAAATATATTCCCCGTATCTTCTTATAAAGCTGCCGACGGCTCTGTTTCTGCAAATAACTTCAAGTCCGTTTCCGAAAACTTTTGCAGGTTTTACCTCCATTGTAGTTTCTTCAAAGTTCACTTTTACAAAGTGAGTTCTTATCCCTGCCTCATTGAATTTATTGAAATAATAATCGGACATTCTGAGATTAACATCACCGACTCCTTCTATTGTAAGACCGATGGAATTTTCACCCGGATCGAAAACTCCGTCTTTACCGGTACAATCATCCTTAAATTTCAAAAGGTAGTTTCCGTTCTCAAGTTCAAAAACATCCTTTGTCTTTCCTTTGTATACGAGTTTCATAAATAGTTTTCCTTCCTTTTCGAAACTTAAATGCAGATGTTACAATCGATCTATGATGTCAGCGTCTTTTAAAACATAACTTTTGTTGCGTTAAGTGATTTTATTTCATACATGGTTCAAATGTTACACAAACCAATTTTATCACCTGTAAAAAGCGTAACCGGTGGAAAAGCCGCAGAGCGGCGATTCCACCGGCATTTAATCAAGTCTTACCGGCAAATATCCGGCTTGCTTTGGAAAATTGCCGGGTATGTAGCTGACTAATTTAATGCAGCTTAAGTGGTAATATAAATCAGTTTCCGGTCGGAACGGTTCCGATAACTCCTTCAACGAACCAATCGAATGCCTGAAGTTCAGCGTCAGTCATGGCAACTCCGGCAGCGACTTTCTCGGAGCCTGCGTTGTCCTTAAGCGGACCTGTGAAGATATAAAGCGAACCGTCTTCGATTTGTTTCTTTGCTTCTTCAACTTTCTCTGCGGTTCCGTCAACATTGTTGGCGGAAAGGGTATCGAGAGAAACCATACCGGACTTAAGACCTTCCCAATATGCGCGGGACTGATATTTTCCGTCGATTATAGATTTAACATCATCAATATAGAAGGTGCCCCAGTGGAAGAGCGGAGCGGTAAGGTATGCTTTCGGAGCAGCGTCAAGCATCGAGGCATTATATCCGATGGATTTTACGCCGGCTTCTTCAGCTGCAATCTGAGGAGCGGTGGAGTCGCAGTGCTGGGCGATAACATCACAGCCTTTGTTGATAAGTTCCTGAGCGGCAGATTTCTCAAGAGTGGTATCATACCAGGTGTTGGTCCAGATTACTTCAACGGTTGCGTCGGGATTGACAGAACGGACGCCGAGAGTGAAAGCGTTGATACCGCGAACTACTTCTGCGATCGGCATAGCGGCAACATAGCCGATTTTACCGGAAACGGTGTTAAGACCGGCAGCGATACCCGAGAGATAACGCGGCTCATAGACGCGGCCCATGTAGTTGGAGAAATTGTCGGCAAGGAGGTATCCGGTCGCATGGCCAAAATAAACATCAGGATATTCTGCTGCGCATTCAAAGGCAGCGTCGCCGTGACCAAAGGAGTTTACATATATTATCGTGCAGCCCTGGTCAATCAGACCGACGATTGCGTCCTTACAGGTGGCAAGGTCTTCGGATACATTTTCAACATACATAGTTTGAACGCCGAGTTCCTTTTCGAGAGCAAGGCGACCCTGGTTGTGAGCATAGGTGTAGCCGCCGTCTCCGATAGCTCCGATATAAACGAAGCCGACCTTAAGGTCACTGTTTTTCGCATTGTCACAGCCGCTAAAAACGGCTAAAGCCAAAAGAAAAACACAGATTAGCGCGATGATTCTTTTAAACATAAAATCCTCCGATAGATTTAATTTATATGATTGTATTATATTGAAAAACTAACATTATTATATCAAAAATATCACTCACTGTCAATAGATATATTGCATATCTGAAGCGCAAAATTTACACGGATTTTTGCGAAATTTGATGTTATGTGAACATATTAACTAAAATTGTTAACATATAAAATAAAGATTGACAAATCATTCCACCGGATATATAATAAAGTAATATTAAAAATAAAGGAAATTATAAGAATGGAAAAACCGGTAATAATAATAACACCGCAATATAACGAAAGCGGAAGCCGTATAAACGCGCCGATACGATATGCCGAACTTTTCGGAAATGCGGGAGGTCTATGCCTCGTTACCCCTTTGGTTAAAAATAAAAATGATATCGAGCGTCTTGCCGAATTGTGTGACGGCGCTGTGTTTTCCGGAGGAGACGATGTTGATCCGATTTTATACGGCGAAGAGAAAGATCCGCTGTGCAGACTTGTGACGCGTGACAGAGACGATTTTGAAATAGCATTTCTTCACGCTTGCATGAAATACAGAAAACCCGTTATAGGAATATGTCGCGGAATCCAGCTTATGAATGTAGCCCTCGGAGGAAGCCTTTTTCAACATCTCGACGGTCATGGTGACGGTATTATACACGACGTGAACATAAAACCGGGCACTCTTCTCCATAAGATTATAGGACAAGAAACGATTAAAACAAACAGCTATCATCATCAAATGGTCAAAAAGCCGGCAGACGGGCTTGTCATTTGCGCGACCGTTGAAGGCGGATATTGCGAAGCTTTTGAGCTTCCCGAATATCCTTTCTTTTTGGGAGTTCAGTGGCATCCGGAAGTTACTGCCGGCAGCGAATGCGATGTATGGTCGGATAAAATCATTGAAGCCTTTGTAAATGTTTGTGATTCAAGGAAAAGAATGAGGTGAATTATGCTTAATATAGGTTTATCTACTTACAGTATGCAGAAAGAAATCGATTCTGGAAGAATGGACGTAATCGAAGTAATGAGATTTGCCCATGAGATAGGCGCTTCGAATATCGAGCTTGTCCCTTTCGGTTACGCGCTTTATAACGATGAAACAGGTAAATTTAACGATTCGCTCATCGGGCAGATAGTTGAGGAATCTCAGTCTCTTTCGTTACCGCTTTCAAACTATGCCGTTTTGGGTGATTTATTGAAGCCTGACGCAGATGACAGAAAAAGGGAAACAGAGCGCCTTATGCGGCATATAGATGTCGCGGCTAAATTAGGACTGAAACGAATGAGACATGATGTAAGTTCTTTCCGCCGGCCGCTTGAAACCAACACCCCCTTGGATTTTGAAAGGGAATTTCCCTTAATGGTCGAAGCCTGTCGCGCGCTTGCCGATTATGCTTCTCAATACGGCATAACAACCATGGTGGAGAATCACGGCTTTTTTGTCAACGGTGCTGATCGGGTTATTCGTTTATGGTCGGAAGTTAACAGAGAAAATTTCGGTCTTCTCTGCGATATAGGTAATTTTATCTGTGTGGAAGACGATCCGGTTGTTGCTGTTAAAAAAGTGTTAGAATATGTCAGAATGTTTCATCTAAAAGATTTCTATGTTCGCCGCACCGAAAAACTTCCCGAACTCGGCGGACTTTTCCGTTGCGACAGCGGGAATTGGTTCTCGTCTAACAGCGGCAGATATTTGCTCCGAGGTTCGATTTTAGGTCAAGGAGATCTTGATATTGAATCAATTTTCGATGAGATAAAGGCATTCAACCCTGATGTTCCTGCTACAGTTGAATTTGAGGGCATGGAATCGTCGGAAGCCGGAGCAGAAATGGGCATCAAAGCGGCATTGTATTATTTACGGTAATAAATCTTCGGATTTTATTCTTCGTTTTTCTTAACGGTTTTTGCAAATGAATCTTTACGAAACTATGCTTTCCATCGAATATTCGCTGATTTTAGGTCAGGAATACGACACTGTTGCAAAGAGAGCGGTTGTTAACCAACTGCTCTCTCATCGAAGTAAATACAGCGATGTGCAAAAGTTTCATGCCGGCATTGCGGCATCGCTGCATTACGGCAGATACTCCGCTTTCGATGAATACGGCTTGTCCCCGATGTATCCTCAACTTTTTATTCCACCCTATATAAATACCACCGAAGCTGACTACGGCAACTCCCCTTACGGGACAAAATATCGACTTGTTACCGGATATATGCCGAAAACTTTGTTGCTATCCTCAAATGCATATGAGCTTGGAATAATGCGGCTGCTAAGTTTGTTCGGACATGAAGATAAGACGGTCGAGCGCATGAACAGGGATGTAATTGAAAGGCTTGAAAAAGGGATATTACGTAATTTTAAAGTTAGAGGATTGAAAAATGAACACTATCTTCTCGCCGTTTCGGTATTAAGATTTATATGTCAATCAACCTTAGATACGGGATTGATTAAGTATCTTGTGAATATTTTGGAAGATTCCGAAAATCAAAAAAACCGCTGCGAAAACGAAATAATTTTCAAATATCTGGCTTATTCCGAAATTCCGTCGGCAATAATCAGAGATACGCTGTTGCTTTATCGCCATGATATAATGAACCGACTTGACAACATATCTGAAATTGATCCGCTTACGCCTCGGATATTAAACTCTTGTTTAAATATAACAAACGATTATATATGACGCCCGATATTTTATTCATATATATAACCGCCGTATCAATTATCTCGGCGGTAATGACAGTTTATGACAAAACTGCTGCAAAATACGGAAAAAGAAGAATACCTGAAAGCGTTCTTCTTTTAGTCGCCTTCTTGGGAGGCGGAGCGGCAGAATACATAACTATGCTGGTAGTCCGTCATAAGACAAAGCATATGTTATTTATGGTTTCGCTGCCGCTCATAATATTGCTTCAAGTTATTTTAATTTTATTTGCTTATCATAGCGGATATATAAAATTTTAAGTTAATTGACTTATGGCATAAAATAAAAAACTCGCCAATGAAATTCATTGACGAGCCTAAGTGGTGACCCGTAGCGGAATCGAACCGCTGTTACAGCCGTGAAAGGGCCGTGTCTTAACCTCTTGACCAACGGGCCTTTGGTAGCGAAAGTCGGATTCGAACCAACGACAAACCGGGTATGAACCGGTTGCTCTAACCAACTGAGCTATTTCGCCGAGTGCCGCTCACACAACGGCTTTAATATTATATCATAAACGTCGTGTTTTGTCAAGAGTAAATTTTATGTTTTTTATATCATTGCAAATATTGTTATAAATCGCTTAATATTACAATTATGACAACTCGGATTTTTTACTTGACAATTCAAATCAAATATGATATAATAACACAATCATTGGGGTATCGCCAAGCGGTAAGGCAAAGGACTTTGACTCCTTCACTCGGTGGTTCGAATCTACCTACCCCAGCCAGAAACCGGAAAAAATCCGGTTTTTTTATTTCATTAATTATTGCATTTTATCCTTTGATATGATATAATCAAATAAGTTCAAATAACAAAAAGAATTTAAAGGAGAATCGCATCATGGCTGAAAAGATAATTTTGTTTGACAGAGATAAAATTAATGATTTTGTTCATCTCGACGGCTCGGAAATCAAGTGGGCAGTAGAATACGGTAACATGACTGTTGTTCCGGGTACCGGTAATATTATCTCAAAGGAAACATTCGGCGACGCTCAGCTTCATCTCGAATTCAGGCTGCCTTATATGCCGGATAGAGAAGGACAGTTCAGAGCCAACAGCGGAGTTTATATCCATGGCTGCTATGAAGTACAGGTACTTGATTCATATGGTAAATTTCCTCCCGCCGATGATGATTGTTCTGCGATTTACAATCTCTTGACTCCCGAAATAAACGCCTGTCTTCCTCCTCTTGAATGGCAGACTTATGATCTGATTATAAGAGCTCCGAGGTTCAATGCAGACGGAAGCATAAAAGAAAATGCAAGACTTACCGCGCTGCACAACGGCATTGTTGTGCATAACAACGCCGAACTTCCCCGATGCACGCCCGGAGGAACAAGCGGAGTTCCCCTTACCGAAGGTCCGGTAATGCTCCAGGATCACGGCGATCCAGTATGCTACCGCAATGTCTGGGTAATGAAACTCTAAATAAAACCACCTTCCGGATTTACTGGAAGGTTTTTTAGTTCTTGAATGATCTGATACAAATTAAGACAAATAATATGGTATATAATTGTATCATATTTGTGAATTATAACATCTCTGACTTGAAAAAAAACTTAAATGCTGTATAATATAATATATTGAATATAAAGTAATTTCCGGCGCTTTTAGAACGAAACGCGCAGCATTTCACTAAGAAAAATAAGCCGGTTGATACCGCAGAGATGCAAAGCCTCCGTTCCGGCGTTTACCGCCTCGGACAGAGGTTTGTTTTTTAAGAAAATATTTTATGAGGTGTTTTTTATGGAATATAAAATATCCGACAAGCTTGCTTCAATGAAGCCGTCAGCTATAAGAGAAATATTCAAATCTCTAACAGATCCGTCGATAATCGCATTCGCTGCCGGCAACCCCGCGCCGGAATCGTTCCCTGTTGATGATATGAAGAGAATAGGAGCTTGGATTTTTGAAAATGAGCCGGTCAAAGCTCTTCAGTATTCGATAACAGAGGGATATCCCCCTTTGGTGGAAGCGGTTAAAGCTCGCCTCAAGAATAAATTCAATATTGGCCGCGATTTCGACGGCACTATAATAGTATCCGGCGGTCAGCAGGGACTTGAGCTCGCCTGTAAAACAATGTGCAATGAGGGAGATGTCGTTATCTGCGAAAATCCGAGCTTCATTGGCGCTTTGAATGCTTATCGCTCAAACGGAGCTAAGCTTGTCGGCGTTCCGCTTGATGATGATGGGATAGACACTTCGCTGCTCGAAAAAGCGCTCAAAGAAAATCCAAACGCCAAACTTATTTATACAATTCCCACCTTCCATAATCCGGCCGGGATTACTACAACTTTAGAACGCCGCCGCGAGCTATACAACCTTGCGAAAAAATACGGTGTTTTGATTCTTGAGGACAATCCTTACGGTGAGCTGCGCTTTAAAGGCGAGGAAATTCCGACTCTCAAAAGCATGGATGAAGACGGCATTGTCATCTACTGCGGCTCCTTCTCAAAGGTACTAAGCGCCGGCATGAGGATTGGTTTTGTTTGCGCTCCCTCAGAAGTTCTGCAAAAGATGGTTGTTGCAAAGCAGGTCGAAGATGTCCATACGAATGCATATTTCCAGATCCTTGTCGATCATTATATTCGCGAATGTGATTTTGACGCTCATATAGAAGGAATACGCGCACTTTACCGAGAAAAAAGCTCTCTTATGCTGTCAGAGCTTGATAAACTTAAAGATACCGGCTTGAAATTTACTCGACCGGAAGGCGGATTGTTTATCTGGTGCACATTACCGAAGGGAATATCTCTTGACAGCTTTATAAAAGAAGCCATGTCAAGAAAACTCGCCGTTGTTCCCGGAACGGCATTTAACTGCGATGTTTCGGCTCCGTCGGATAGCTTCAGAATCACCTATTCGACTCCGTCCGAAGATGAGATTGTTCGCGGCGTCAGAATAATCGGTGAATCTCTCAAGGAGCTTTCAAAATGAGCGAAGATAAAATAAACGCAACAGAAAACATAAAAAACGAAAAAAAGAAAAGAATATTTTCCGGAATTCAACCGAGCGGAACTTTGACATTAGGCAATTATATCGGCGCAATACGAAATTTTCTGCTGCTTTCCGGCGAATACGACTGCTTATACTGCGTAGTAGACGAACATGCAATAACCGTTCGTCAGGTGCCGGCTGAGCTGCGCCGTCATACATACGAGACACTTGCAATATATATAGCGTGCGGTCTTTCGCCTGAAGAGAACATACTGTTTATTCAGAGCCACGTTCATCAGCATGCGGAATTAAGCTGGATTCTCGGTTGCTACGCCATGTTCGGCGAGTTGTCAAGGATGACACAGTTTAAAGACAAGTCTGCTAATAACTCTGAAAATATAAATGCTGGTCTTTTCACCTATCCGGTCCTTATGGCGGCGGATATACTTCTGTATCAGGCAGATCTTGTCCCGGTCGGGATCGATCAGAAGCAGCATCTTGAGCTTGCAAGAACTATTGCCGAACGATTTAACGGTATCTACGGAGATACATTTGTGGTTCCTGACGGCTATATTCCCGAAGTCGGAATGAAAATCATGTCGCTTGCCGAACCGACAAAGAAAATGTCAAAATCGGATACAAATGTCAACGGATATGTCGCTATACTTGACGAGCCCGACACGATAATCCGGAAATTCCGCCGAGCCGTTACCGACTCTGACTCAACGGTTAGATACGCTGAAGGTAAAGACGGAATTAACAATCTTATGTCAATATATTCATCCTTTACCGGAAAAAGCTACAATGAGATTGAATCTGAATTTGAAGGAAAAGGGTACGGCGATTTCAAAACAGCCGTCGGGGAAACCGTCTCAGACGGATTAAAACCAATTCGGACAGAATTCAACCGCCTCATGACTGATAAATCTTATCTTGAGTCGGTTATGAAGCAAGGAGCTGAGCAGGCCGGCCGTCTTGCCGAAAGAACTCTAAAAAAAGTTCAGAAAAAGCTTGGTTTCGTGCTGCTCAAATAATGACTTCCTCGGAGTTGATACAATGCAGATTACAGTCAATGAGATAATATATGCGGTGTCGGCAATGCTTTTCGCGGCGTTGATGGCGTTTACATCCACCCCGATTTCTATGGTATTTGCTCATAAAATCGGAGCTATCGACATCCCTAAAGACAACCGCCGGATGCATAACCGCCCTATCCCCCGCATCGGCGGAATCGCCATTTATTTTGCATTTGCCTTTACCTCAATACTTTTTTGCGAACATTCAAAGACTCTGTTTACAATACTTATTGGCGGACTTGTTCTTGCCGTTGTAGGTATTTTCGACGATATAAAGGATCTCAGAGCGTGGATAAAGCTTTTAGCTCAGATAGCTGTAGCTGCTTTAGCGGTATTCAACGGTTTCAGAATTCAGTTTATTAATATATCCGGTGATTATCTGCCTTTTCCTTTATGGTTATCGGTACTGGTTTCAATGGCTTGGATCATAGGCATGACAAATGCAATCAATCTCATCGACGGTCTTGACGGGCTTTCCTGCGGTGTTTCGATAATCGGCTCGCTGTCTTTGCTTTTAGTTATGCTTACCCGCAATCCGATTCCTTCGTCAGCGATAATCATAGCTCTTCTGGCAGCTTCTTGTCTTGGTTTCCTTCCATATAACTTCTATCCAGCAAAAACATTCATGGGAGATACCGGAGCGCTGTTTCTCGGCTATACAATGGCGGTTTTGAGTATCGACGGTGTCTTCAAATGGCACGCTGTTATCTCGTTCGTAATTCCGATAGCAATATTCGGATACCCGCTGTTTGAAACAGTTTTCTCTTTCTTCAGAAGAGTCTATAACAAAAAGAACCCATTCAAAGGCGATAAAGAACATATACACCACAGACTGATAAACTTAGGATTCAATCAAAAGCAATCGGTGGGCATATTATATGCGATATCCGGAATACTCAGCTTGTCGGCCGTTATGTTTACCAACACAAAACTGATACAAGCGTCCGCAATGCTTTTAGCGGCAGTTGTTATATTTATAGTTGAACTTAAAATAATAAAGAATCCTACAACAAGAATACAAGGCGGTTTTCATTTAAAGGACTGCAACAGCAAACCTGGCGAGCATAAAACACCCGCAGAAGTAAACGATGAAGTCTTATCGGAGAATCAGGATACATCTGTTAATAATATTGTTTCATTGAATGAAAACCAGCCCGAAGGTGCGGATGATGAACGGGAACGGCAATAAAACGCAAGGCATCGGCTCTTCGATAGATGAGACCGAATCTTCCGATTTAAAAACCCCTCAGGAAGATACAAGCGAAAAAAAAGCAACTGTCAGTTCGGGGCTTTACTATTCACCGACAAGACAAAGACTGTCTGTTTTCATAGCTGCAGTCATTTCGATTGCAGTTTTAGGTTTATTCTTTATCGGGATGGTTCGCATTGGTGTTATAAACCTTCCGTTCGGCATGAATCAAAGCATTGAAATCCCAGGTGACGCCCCTCAGGAGGACAGTCTTTATCTTGCGCTGAGAAACGGCGACTATCCGCAAACGGCTGATATTTCCTACAACCTTACTCCGGAGCAGTATTTAAAAGCGCTTGAAGCCGCTCCGTATCTCGAAACATATTCAATTGTAATTAAAACCACCGTTTCTTCCGGAACATATAAAAGAATACAGACAGTTCATATCGATAAGAAGAAATCAGGATACATTGCAGATATTTACAGCGGTTCCGAAATAATCAGAAAAGTAACATTTGACGGTTCAAAGATTATAGAAACAGATTACAAAAAAGGCAAGTTATACTCAAACAGAACCTTTCCGCACACCGATGGTTTTACACTGGCGAGCGAAGCCGGAATACCTTCAACCGAAAGATTTCTTGACAAAACAAGCGGTACGGTACTCGAAGGAATAAAAGATTTAGACATAACTCTTATAAGAACCCAGGAACTAAACGCTTTAAGAGTTTCGTATAATACATCATCTCCTAAGCTTAGCGAAACAATGCTAATATCACTTGATATGGGAATAGTCATATCGGCACAGACAACATCCGAAAACGGAGAGGTGCTTTACACCGCTTCGGTCATTGATTAAATTAAAAAAGGAGAACTACCATGAAAAGCTGCAGTATTCCATTTATTGAAAATAAAAAACTTGAAAAGTTTAGCTATCGGGATTTAGAACCGATTAAAATTTCCAACTGGCCTTGGATTAAAGATTACACTCCCAAATGCTCTGCAAAAGTCTTTGTCAGCGGCAGCTGCGGAAAAGGAGAGAAGCTTCATATCCGTCTTACCTGCTATGAGGAAAATCCCAAAGCAGTGTATACGAACTTTTTTGATGATGTTTACAAGGACAGTTGTCTTGAGGCATTTATCTCTTTTGTTCATGGCGGACCTTATATGAATTGCGAGATGAATGCAAACGGAGCATCGCTTATAGCTTTCGGTCCGGACAGAGAGAATCGCACTCGAATTGATGACCTTATAACTCCTCCGGAAGTACGCGCGGAAATTAAAAAAGAAAAATGGAGAGTTGAGATTGTGCTGGATATCTCCGATCTGCGAAAAGTTTTCGGTGAAGAAATCAATATCGATAAAGGTTCCGAATTCTATGCCAACTTCTACAAATGCGGAGACGAAACAGAAACTGTCCATTACGGCTGCTGGAGCCCCATTGAAACTCCCGAACCGGATTTCCACCGACCGGAATATTTCGGTCGAATAGTTATAGGTTGAGGCAAAACCATGAGTTCCGTTCTTGATATAACCCTCGCGCCTTTCGGAAGAAAAAAGATAGAGTGGGTAAAATCATATATGCCGGTTCTCGAGATAATCGGATCGGATTTCTGCAAGAAAAAGCCTTTTGAAGGATTAAAAGTTGCAATGTCGATACATCTTGAGGCAAAAACTGCCTATCTTGCAGAGATACTGAGAGACGGCGGAGCTGAGGTATATATTACCGGCTGTAATCCTCTTTCCACTCAAGACGATGTGGCAGCTGCTCTCGCAGCAGAAGGACTCAATGTATTTGCAAGACACGGTGTTGGCGAGGATGAATATAAAGAGCACCTCAAAGCGGTGCTTGACTGCTCTCCCCATCTGCTAATCGATGACGGAGGAGATCTGGTTCAGTTGCTTCACGGTGAGTGTGCGAATAAAACTTCTAATTTAATCGGCGGTTGTGAAGAAACCACAACCGGTGTTCACCGCTTATTCGCTCGCATGAGAGCCGGGCTTCTTCATTTCCCGATGGTAGACGTCAACAACGCCGACTGTAAATATCTGTTTGATAACAGATACGGGACCGGTCAGTCGACGATAGACGGTATAATGAACACGACCAACCTTATGATTGCCGGAAAAACAGTAGTTATCGCCGGATACGGCTGGTGCGGACGCGGGTTGGCAATGCGGATGAAGGGTATGGGTGCTCTGGTGATTGTCACCGAAATCGATCCGGTAAAGGCAATTGAGGCTGCGATGGACGGTTTCAGAGTGATGAAGATGGACGATGCGGCCCCCTTAGGCGATTTCTTCGTTACGCTTACCGGATGCTGCGATGTTATCGTAGGTCGTCATTTCGATATGATGAAAGACGGTGCGGTTCTTGCGAATTCAGGTCATTTTGATGTCGAGATAAACAAACGCGAGCTTGAAGCTCGCTCGGTTAAAATATTCGATCGCCGCAATAATATCAGGGGTTATAGACAAAAAGACGGGCGAACACTGAATCTGCTTGCCGACGGAAGATTGGTTAATCTCGCGGCTGCTAACGGTCATCCTGCTGAAATAATGGATATGTCATTCGCTCTCCAGGCAAAGTCACTTGAATGGCTGGTTCAGAATAAAGGCAGGCTTGAAAATAGAATTTATCCGGTGCCTGCCGAAATTGACAGATATGTAGCCGAACTTAAGCTAAAAGCCATCGGTTGTTCCATTGATTCGCTTACGGTACAGCAGAAGGAATATCTTGAGAAAGTAGATTAAGATGAAAATACTTATAATTCGGCACGGAGACCCTGACTACGCACTCGATTCGCTTACTCCCCGCGGTTTTAAAGAAGCGGAAGCTTTGGCTGAATGGCTCGGAAAGAGGCGGATTGACCATATCTACGCTTCGCCTTTGGGAAGAGCTCAAAGAACCGCCGAACCTACCGCAAAAGTTCACGGACTTAAAATCGAAACATTAGACTGGCTTGCGGAAATCCCAATCTCGGTAAAACCACCGTACAAAGAATTTGGAATAGATGCAGAACCAAACTTTTGTCCCTGGAATATGCAGCCGCGCTTTTGGACAAAGCAGCCTGATTTTTACGATTCGAAAGATTGGTCAAGCAACCCTCTTTATAAAGACGGCGCTGTTCAGAAAAAAATGAAAGAAATAGACGAAGGTTGGTATAATCTTATGTTGAAATGGGGCTACAAACGCAACGGTCAGATCTACGATATCTCATCGCAAGCTGACAGAAGCGCAGTCATAGCTCTTTTCTGCCACCTCGGTCTCGGTAACGCTTTAATATCAAGAATTACAGGCGCAGCGCTGCCTTTGGTTTGGCAAACACTATTTTTAGCCTGTTCTTCGGTTACTACTCTTTATACCGAGGTATATCCGCCGTTCCATAACCAATGTCATATGCGGCTTGTCGGATTAAGTGACGTCAGTCATCTTGCACTTGCCGGACTTGAAACCTCATCATCCGGTTTGCACAGCCTTTTGGAGGAATAATACTATAAATTGACCCAAGACAAAAACAAAATATCAGTTGAAGAACGCGCCAGACTCGGCACCCTCTCCGGAATTGCAGGCATCATCGTTAATCTCCTGCTTTTTGGAATAAAATTAATTGCGGGATTGCTGTCAGGCTCCGTTGCGATTATAGCTGATGCTACAAACAATCTTTCCGACGCCGGAACATCAATCATTACGGCAATAAGCTTTAAGTTAGCGGAAAAGCGCGCAGATCGTGAACACCCCTTCGGTCATGCAAGAATTGAGTATATCGCCGGACTTATTGTATCATTTATTATTGTATTGCTGGGTGTCGAACTTTTTAAGTCGTCAATTAAAACAATTGTCAAACATAAAGAATCGACGTATACTGCGCTTATTTTTATTATCCTTATAACTTCAGTTATTATAAAACTGCTTCTTGCTTTATTTTATAAAAATATCGGAAAAAAGATTAATTCTGTTTCTCTTGAAGCCGCCGCAACAGACAGTTTATCAGATGTATTGTCCACAGGCGTGGTTATAGTGGGAGCGATTATAAGCAAATTAACCGGTTATCAAATTGACGGTTGGTTAGGAGCGGCGGTTGCCCTGTTTATTCTTATTTCCGGAATAAAGCTTATAAAGGAAACTACCGATCCGTTGCTTGGCGCTGAGCCGGACCCGGAATACGTAAAGGAAATTGCTGATGAAATAATGTCATACGAAGGCGTTCTCGGAATGCATGATCTTGTTATTCACAGCTACGGAAGCGGCAGAACATATGCTTCTGTTCATATTGAGGTGTCTGAAAATAAGCCGATACTTGAAAGTCATGAGCTTATAGACAATATCGAAAATGATTTTGTGAAAAAAGGGGTTCAGCTTGTAGCGCATCTTGATCCGGTAAATTACGACGACCCGAAGGTAAATTACCTTCGTATGAAAGTAACTGAAATTGTTCGCAATATAAACCTTGAGCTGGATATTCATGATTTCCGTGTCGTCCTTGGTAAAGAACAAAGCAACCTTATATTTGATGTTGACGTTCCCGTTGAATATGAAAAAACAGACGCCGAACTTGTAAAACTGGTTACTGAAGAAATTCACAAAATTTCAAAAGAATACAATCCGGTTATAACCATCGATCGTGGATACGAACGAATAAGCAAAATAAAAAACGAGGCATAAAACCTCGTTTTTTGATTTTCAGATACTGAATAAAAGCTCGGAATAGCTTGGTAACGGCCAGACATCCCGCGGAGTCAACAGTTCAAGCTCATCGGCAGCTTTTCTTAAAGCTTCCATAGCCGGGAGAACGCTTTTTCGGTAATATTCAGCGCAGTCGATAGGTTCTTTAATCATCTTCGCGCCGTTTATCGTACGATCAAGCGCGAGAGTTCTGTCATACAGGCTGTCGCTGAGAACAGCTAAATTCTTAGCCATTACGGCAGAACTGTCGCTTGTTCCCGATATGCCGACCGCTTTTCTTTGAGCGGCGCCGTAAGCTGCCTCAGTGGTATATCTCATGGCGGCAGGAATAAGCTGACGATTTGATATATCAAGCATTGTAAGCGCTTCGATATTTACTACTTTTATGTAATTATCAACAAGAATTTCATATCGTGCTCTCAACTCACGTTCGGTATATATTCGGTGTTTGGTGAATAACCGGATATTCTCCTTGTTCATTATCAGAGGAAGAGCCTCAGGAGTAGACTTGAGATTTAACAACCCTCTGCGATCAGCTTCTTCTATCCATTCGGTGGAATAATTGTTTCCGTTAAAAATAATGCGGGAATGTGCCTTGTAAACATCACGGATTAAGAAATAAAATTCATCTTCCGCATTATCGGCTTTTTCAAGTCGTTCGGCATATCTTTCCAATACATCTGCAACTATGGTGTTTAAAATTGTATTGGGACCGGAAATCGAATTTGACGAACCGAGCATACGAAATTCAAATTTGTTGCCGGTAAAGGCAAACGGAGAGGTTCTGTTGCGGTCCGAAGTATCTTTTTTGACTTCGGGAAGCGTCCTGACTCCGGTGTCCATACCGCAGACGTCGAGATGATTATACGGACGTCCGTCAGCTATACATTCGAGTATTTCGGTTATTTCGTCGCCTAAGAATACGGATATAATGGAAGGAGGAGCTTCGTTGCTGCCGAGGCGATGATCGTTGCCGGCAGAAGCCACAGAAATCCTTAAAAGATCCTGATGCTCATCTACTGCCTCAATTACCGCTGCTAAAAAAACCAGAAAAACTTTGTTTGAGGAAGGATCAGCGCCTGGATCAAACAGATTGATACCTGTGTTTGTCGATAATGACCAGTTATTGTGCTTACCGCTTCCGCTGATGCCAGCAAAAGGCTTTTCGGACAGCAGACACGCCATGTTGTGGCGTTCCGCGACTTTTTTCAGGAATTCCATTGTAAGCTGATTGTGATCGGTCGCGGCGTTAACGATACCATATATCGGCGCAAGCTCATGCTGAGCCGGAGCAGATTCGTTGTGCTCGGTTTTTGCGTAGATGCCAAGTTTCCAAAGTTCGCGGTTCAAATCCTGCATGAATTCGATAACCCTGGGACGGATAGCGCCGTAATAATGATCTTCAAGTTCCTGACCCTTAGGCGAACGAGCGCCGAAAAGGGTTCGACCGCAAAGCTTGAGATCAAGACGCTTTTCATAAAGAGAACGGTCGATAAGAAAATATTCCTGTTCTGCGCCGGCTGTCGGAACGACGCGGGTAACATCGCTGTAACCGAAAATCTGACAGATTCGTGTTGCAGCGGCGCTGATAACATCCATTGAACGCAGCAGAGGGGTCTTTTTATCAAGCACCTCTCCGCCAAAAGAGCAGAAAGCCGTCGGAATGCAAAGAGAGTCATCCTTTATAAATGCATAAGAGGTAGGATCCCAGGATGTATAACCGCGGGCTTCAAAAGTCGCTCGAAGACCGCCCGAGGGGAAGGAAGAGGCGTCCGGCTCGCCTCGGATAAGCTCCTTGCCGGAAAACTCCATAATTATTTTTCCGTTTCCGTAAGGAGATATAAAGCTCACATGCTTTTCCGCCGTTATTCCCGTCATAGGCTGGAACCAGTGGGTAAAATGTGTTGCTCCGTGCTCGATAGCCCAGTCTCTCATTGCGTTTGCCACGACGTTTGCAACGGTAATATCAAGCTCCCGTCCGTCTTCGATAGTCTTATGCAGAGATTTATAAATATCCCGCGGCAGCCTTTCGCGCATAACATCGTCGTTGAAAACCATGCAGCCGAACATCTGTGGCAGATTTTCAGCTGTTATTTCAATATTATAATCGAACATAAAAAACCTCATAATTGAAGCCGCAGAAGTTAAAATTCATTAATACTTGAGTATAAATTATACCCTAATCGACTGAATTTGTCAAGCTGATAGTGTTAATTCTGCTAAATACTTATAGACAAAAAGGTATTTTTTCGTAGTTGCAATAAATGGAGCATTTCATCTATAAAGATGATTTTCAAAGTATTAATTCTTTTAGTGTATAATAACATCGCTTTAAAATATATAATATTTCTGAGAACGTCTATTTTTCTGAATAAAATATACAGAAATATATGTCCTGTTCTTTATTAAACAAACATTTTAAACAAAATGATTGTATAGATATTCATCATAATATACATAATAAAGCCGATATTTGCGCAAAAATTAATATTTATCGGCTTGTTAGAATAGATATATTGTAGTATAATATATTATGTTTAATAAGCTGTATTGCAAACCTTATAATAAAAGACAGAGTTTTGCGGAGGATTATAATGAACAGGGAAGCATTTTTGATACTTGAAAACGGTCAGGTATTCAAAGGCAAGCGTATAGGAAGCGATAAAGAAGTCGTGTCAGAAATAGTGTTCAACACATCAATGACGGGTTATCCGCAAGTATTGTCATCTCCTGCTTATGCAGGGCAGACGGTAGTTATGACCTATCCTCTTATCGGTAATTTCGGAATCTGTTATGACGATATGGAATCGGAAAAACCTTGGCTCGACGCTCTGATAATACGCGAGGCTTCAAAAGAACCATCTAATTTCAGATCTGATATTTCTCTTATTGATTTTCTTAATAAATACGATGTTCCGGGAATTGAAGGAATTGATACAAGAGCTCTGTCAAAAACCTTGCGTGATAACGGAGTAATGAACTGTATGATAACTTCAGATCCCAATTTTAATATTACAACAGTCACCGAAAAGCTGAAAGAGCATAAAACCGGTAATCTTGTCGAAAAAGTAACCTGTCGTGAAAGATATATTGTCCCCGGTGTAAAATCACTTGAAGAAAACGGCGTTATGTCCGGATATGTTGTTTTCGACAGCGCGCGTTATGATGACGGTCAACGCGAAAAAGAGCCGTCTTATATCAAAGAGCTTAACGGCGCAGGGCTTAAAATAGCGCTTCTTGATTTGGGCGACATATATAATATTATCCGCTCGCTCGCATCACGCGGCTGTGATGTTGAAGTATTTCCCGCTCAAACGGAAGCAAGGGAGATATTGTCTTCACATCCTAATGGAATAGTTATTTCAAACGGCCCAGGAGACCCAAAAGAATGCCAAGGAATCATAAACGAAATAAAGAAACTTTATGATGCAAATGTTCCCATCTTTGGAATTTCTCTCGGTCATCAGCTGATGGCTTTGGCGACCGGAGGTGATACCCGAAAGATGGTACACGGACATCGCGGCGATAATCATCCGGTAAAAGACCTTTCGAACGGTCGAGTATATATAACAGCGCAGAATCACGGCTATGTCGTCGACACCGAAAGTCTTGACAATGATATTTCAGTTCCGTATTTTGTTAATGTTAATGATGGCAGCAACGAAGGAATACAATATATTCATAAAAACATCTTTACGGTTCAGTTCCAGCCGGAATCTTGCTGCGCTATGCAAGGCGAAGGCTGCATGATTGATAAATTTCTCGATAGGATAACAAGCAGTAAAAACTAAAAGAATAACCTTAAAAGTTTGATTATTAATATTTATAAAACACCGCGGTGCGGAGGAAAAAATGCCAAAGAATCCAGAAATTAAAAAAGTAATGGTTATCGGTTCCGGTCCTATTGTTATCGGACAAGCCGCAGAATTTGACTATTCCGGAACCCAAGCCTGCCGTTCGCTAAAGGAAGAGGGTATAGAGGTCTGCCTTGTCAACTCTAATCCGGCAACAATAATGACGGACAGAGAGATAGCCGATCAGATATATATTGAGCCTCTTAACATAAAAACCCTCGAAAAGATAATTTTAAAAGAAAAGCCTGACAGTTTACTCCCGACTTTAGGCGGACAGGCAGGACTGAATTTAGGCATCGAACTTGCCGAATCCGGTTTCCTTGCCGCTCATAAAGTACGTCTTTTGGGAACAACTGCTCAGACAATAAAAAAATCAGAAGATCGCCTGGCTTTCAAAGAAGCAATGGAAAAGATAGGCGAGCCTTGCGCGCCGTCGTGTGTAGTTGAAAATATCAACGACGGAATTGCATTCGCCGATACAATAGGTTATCCGGTGGTACTGCGTCCGGCTTACACATTAGGAGGTACCGGCGGAGGCATAGCGCACGACATCGATGAGTTAAAAGATATTCTCGAAACCGGACTCAGACTTTCAAGAGTTGGTCAGGTACTTGTTGAACGCTGTATTTCAGGATGGAAAGAAATTGAATACGAGGTTATTCGTGACGCTTCCGGTAATTGCATAACCGTTTGTAATATGGAAAATATCGACCCCGTCGGTATTCACACAGGCGACAGCGTTGTTGTAGCGCCTTCTCAAACTCTTTCCGATAAAGAACATAAAATGCTCCGCGCCGCTGCTTTCAATATAATTAACGAGCTTCAGATTACGGGCGGCTGCAATGTTCAGTTTGCGCTGCATCCGACAAGCTTTGAATATTATGTAATAGAGGTAAACCCGCGCGTTTCCCGCTCATCAGCGCTCGCATCCAAAGCAACCGGATATCCCATAGCAAAAGTTACCGCAAAGATAGCCATTGGGTTTCGTCTTGACGAAATTATTAATGCGGTAACCGGCAAAACATTTGCCAGTTTTGAACCGTCGATCGATTATGTCGCTCTGAAATTCCCGAAATGGCCTTTTGATAAATTTGTTTATGCTAAGCGCGAGCTTGGAACTCAAATGAAAGCGACCGGCGAAGTAATGGCAATAGCCGATTCATTTGAAATGGCTTTAATGAAGGCTATTAGAGGCGTTGAAATATCTGTTGACACTTTGAACTTGCCGAAGTTAGCTAAAAAGAACGATGAAGAGCTTCGTTTAATCTGCAAAAACGCGACGGATGAAAGACTGTTTGCAGCCTTTGAGCTTATAAAAAGAGGTGTATCAATAGATAAGCTGCACCGGCTGACAATGATTGATAAATGGTTCCTCTTTAAGCTTAAGAACCTTGCCGAATACGAGAAATCCATAACAAATTCTGAGTTAACAAGTGAAAAATATATAAAAGGGAAACGCCTCGGTTATACCGACTCTGCGATTGAAAGAATATCCGGTTGTCGCGTTCCTTTAACTTTGCTGCCCGACTATCGTATGGTAGATACCTGTGCGGCTGAATATGAAGCGCAGACACCTTACTTCTATGGCAGCTTTAACGAACCGGCCAACGGCGGAATAAATGAAGCGCTCTCCTTTATAAATCGCTCGGATAAAAAGCGCGTTGTTGTTTTAGGCTCAGGTCCTATCCGCATAGGACAGGGTATTGAATTTGATTACGCGTCTGTTCACTGCGTATGGTCGCTCAAGCAGCTTGGTTATGAAGTTGTTATTATAAATAACAACCCCGAAACGGTATCCACCGACTTCGATACCTCCGATCGGCTCTACTTTGAACCGTTATGCCCGGAAGATGTTATGAACATCATCAACATCGAAAAACCTGTCGGTGTCGTGGTTGCCTTCGGTGGTCAGACTGCTATCAAACTTACAAAAACTCTTGCCCGAAATAATGTTCGTATTCTCGGTTCCTCCGCTAATTCGATAGATATGGCGGAAGACAGAGAACGCTTCGACGAGCTGCTTTCACGCCTTGATATCGCTCGCGCAGAAGGTGCTACCGTTATGACATTAGAAGAAGCGTTGACAGCGGCGAATAAAATTACTTATCCCGTACTCATCCGTCCCTCATATGTTTTAGGCGGTCAGAATATGATAATTGCGTATTCCGATGAAGATGTAACGGAATACATGAATATAATTCTGTCACAAAAAATCGACAATCCGGTACTGATTGATAAATATATCAGCGGTATCGAGATTGAGGTTGACGCAATTTACGACGGCAAGAACATACTTATACCCGGTATCATGGAACATATCGAGCGTACCGGAATACACAGTGGAGATTCAATAGCCGTATATCCTGCTCCGCATGTAAATGACGAAATCGCCGATATGGTTATGAAAGTAACCGAGAAACTCTGCCATGGACTTAATGCGATTGGCCTTGTCAATCTTCAGTATATAATAAAAGACGAAAAGCTTTACGTTATAGAGGTAAATCCACGCGCGTCGAGGACAGTTCCTTACATCTCAAAGGTAACCGGAGTGCCTATGATAGACCTCGCTGTCAGAGCTTCCTTCGGTGAAAAACTGGAAGATATGGGCTACGGCACCGGAATTTACAAGATATCGCCATATGTTTGCTGCAAGGTTCCGGTATTCAGCTTTGAAAAACTGACTAATGTTGATACCGCACTCGGACCTGAGATGAAATCAACAGGAGAGGTTCTCGGCATCGGTAAGAACCTTCAGGAGGCTTTATTCAAAGGTCTTATTGCCTCCGGCTCAAAAATGAAAAAAAGCGGCGGAGTCTTCCTGTCGGTAAGAGATCAGGATAAGAAGGAAATAGGCGAAATTGCCGAGAAATTCTATAATTTAGGTTTTAAACTCTATGCGACAGCCGGAACGGCAGAGCTTATTAATCGCAAAGGAATGGATGTCGAAGTGGTCGGCAAAATCCACGAAAGCGATGTCACACCGGGTTATCATACAGTCATTAATCTTCTTGATAACGGGTCAATAAGCTATGTAATATCTACATCCACCAAAGGCCGAGATCCGGCGCGCGACTCGGTAAGAATCCGCCGCAAAGCGACTCAACTTGAGATTCCCTGTCTTACTTCCCCCGATACAGCCAATGCAATCGCAGACTCTCTGATGAGCCGTTTCTCTGCGACCAATACCGAAATCGTTGACCTTAATTCGATGCGGTCGAAAAAGCAGAAACTGAAATTTACAAAGATGCATGGCTGCGGCAACGACTATATCTATTTCAACTGCTTTGAGCAGGATGTAGTAAGCCCCGAGTCTTTAAGTGTTTATTTATCTGACAGACATTTCGGGATAGGCGGCGACGGAGTAGTTCTCATATGCCCATCAGATGTTGCAGATGCTAAGATGAGAATGTTTAACTTAGATGGCAGTGAAGGCAAAATGTGCGGCAATGCCATACGATGTGTAGGCAAATACCTTTACGACAACAAAATGTCAGACAAAAAGACTCTGAAAATCGAAACCCTTAGCGGAATAAAAACACTAAACCTTTATACAGAAAACGATAAGGTAAGCTCGGTACGGGTTGATATGGGCAATGCAGAGCTTGACCCTAAAAAAATACCGGTTGCATTAGACGGTGATAAAATTGTCAACCAACCTGTAAAAATATCGGATAAAGAATATAATATAACCTGCGTATCAATGGGAAATCCGCATTGCGTCGTATTCATGGATAATCTGGACGGGCTTGATATAGAAAAGATCGGTCCCACATTCGAATA
>JAAZIU010000005.1 GCA_012800735.1 Clostridiales bacterium
AACAACGACGGTGTAACCGATTATGACGATACCGACTATGGTTCAAACAACGATGGTGTAACCGATTATGACGATACCGACTATGGTTCAAACAACGATGGTGTAACCGATTATGACGATACCGATTATGGCCCAAACAACGACGATGTAACCGATTATGACGATACCGACCATGGTTCAAACAACGACGATGTAACCGATTATGACGATACCGATTATGGTTCAAACAACGATGGTGTAACCGATTACGACGATACCGATTATGAATCTAATAATGACGTTATAACCGATTACGACGATACCGATTATGGACCCAACAATGATGGTGTAACCGTTTATGATGATAGTGAATATGTTCCAAACAATGACAGCGTGAACGACTATGATGATTCCGATTATGTACCACGCAACGACGGTGCGATTGATTATGATGATTCCGACTTTGGATATAACTACGACGACGGGGATAGTTCATATTTTAGCGACTATGATGATTAAGGAAATGCAATAACTGATATTTTCATGTTTTAAGGGTAATGAAAAGAATGCGCATTTATTTTTTTAGAAAGAAAAAACTTTTTTGGGTTCTACCCCGATTTCGGGAAATTCTTTTCGTAATCTATGAATGAAAGACGAAAAAAGTCTTCAATATCAGAAAATCATTCTATTTTAAGGAGAACGAATAACATGAAAAAATCAATTCTTGCAATTATGATTGCTCTGGCTTTAATACTTGGTCTTGCTTCCCTGACCGGATGCGGACGAAGCTCTGCGAATAACCTTACGTCTTACGGTGTTCTTGTATTAAGTGTAAACCCCGAAATTGCAATCGAATACGATGAGAACGGCATTGTCACCGGTATTACTGCCCGCAACGATGATGCAAAGGACATCTTAAAAAAGAACGGAAAGGACTTGATTGGTCTGGAAATCCGTGAAGTTATTACCAAACTTGTTGCTGTGATAGGCGAAGCCGGATACTTTATTGAAGAAGTTGAAGGTAAACACCGTCAGATTGTCATTGAAATCGAAATCGGCTCTCAGATTCCGAATGCTAATTTTCTGGACGAAATTGTTTCCGAAATTCGTGAGTATATAAACATGAATGATTGGAATGTGCCGATTGATGTAAAGAATGAAAGTGACTATGGTTTAACTGACTATAAAGACAAAGACAATGTAACCGAGAAAAAAGATACAACTGACTACGATGACACCGACTATGGACCCAATAACGAGGGCGTAACCGACTATGACGATACCGACTATGGCCCTAATAACGACGGCGTAACCGACTATGACGATACCGATTATGGTCCCAACAACGACGGCGTAACCGACTATGACGATACCGACTATGGTCCCAACAACGACGGCGTAACCGATTATGACGATACCGATTATGGTCCCAACAACGACGGTGTAACCGATTATGACGACACCGATTATGGTCCCAACAACGACGGTGTAACCGATTATGACGACACCGACTATGGCCCTAATAACGATGGCGTAACCGATTATAATTACAATAATAATCAATCAGATTATGATGACTCCGATTACAGCGACAGCGGTTATAGCGATTACAGTGACTATGATGATTAAAGGATAAGCCGGGTACAATAGATTTGCAAATCAGTTACTGCACAATTATTAAGCTGACTCACATGGAACCAGCCGTGTGAGCAGCTTGTATTTTGTTAAGTCAAATAACAAAGTAAAATGATATTTTGACAACCAAGCCGATATGAAAGATAGATACATTGTCGTAATGATTATAGTATCATAAAATTTAGTTACATTCCCCTCTCGAAAGCAAAGATTGAGTTTAGTTATGTTAAAAGATAAATCCATTGTTCGAATCAGTTTTATAATCATAGCTGCTATACTTGCATTAACTATTATGTTTTTAGATGGAACAAAATCAGAAGATATACCTGTTTCTAACGTTTCAGAATATGAAACACGTCTTTTTGATAAAACAAAAGTGCATGAAATCGAAATCTTGATTGGTGACTGGGATGTATTCATAGAGAATGCGCCCAAAGAAAATTATATGCCATGCACTTTAGTGATCGACGGAGAAAAATTCCCTAATGTGGGCTTACGCGCAAAGGGAAACAACTCACGTCGACTTATTGAAAAGTATGGTCTGGAGCGATACAGTCTGAAAATAGAGTTTGATCATTATTTTTCGGGAAATAGCTATTATGGATTAGACAAATTTTCTCTGGATACCTCATTTCAGGACAACAGCTATATGAAATCATGGATTTCTTTTGATATGATGAAGCATATGGGGGTTCCGACTCCGTTATGCAGCTATACCTGGGTACGTGTCAACGGAGAAGACTGGGGATTGTTTCTTGCCATTGAAGAACCGGAAGAGGCTTTTGCAAAAAGGAACTTTGGAGCAAATTACGGGAAGCTATATAAGCCGGACTATAAATTGCTTAGTGAAGAAAATGCAGACGTTCATCTGCGTTATTCGGACGATGATTTTGAAAGTTATGACAACATCTTTCGGAAAGCAAAATTCAAAATTACCGATTCAGATAAACGCCGTGTTATTGAGGCGCTGAAAATTCTGTCCACCGGAGATAATTTGGAAACAGCAATTAATGTGGATGAAGTTTTACGTTATTTCACGGTTCAGGTATTCGTCGTAAATATGGACGGCTATCTCGGAAAAACCGGTCATAACTATTTCCTGTATGAAGAAGACGGAATTTTAAGCATTATTCCGTGGGATTACAATCTGGCGTTTGCGACTTATTCACTTGGAATGCCTGATCCGATCAATGATTCGACTTTGTATGTTAATTATCCGATAAACACACCTGCAAGCGGGGAGATAATGCGTAAACGTCCGCTTTATCACAACTTGATGAAGAACAATGATTATTATGCGAAATATCACGAATACTTTGACTATTTTATAGAAAGTTATTTTGAAAGCGGATATTTTGAGTGTTTAATCTTTGAAACATGTGAGATGATCGCCACTTATGTAGAGAAAGATCCTACTGCCTTTTGTTCTTATGAGGATTTTTTGTTGGGTGTTGAAACTCTCGAAAACTTTTGTCTTCTGAGATCAAAAAGTGTTCGCGGACAACTTGACGGTACAATACCTTCGACGATAGCAGCGCAGGCGGAGGATAAAAGCAATTTTATCGATGCTTCTTCGGTTTGGTTGCCGGACATGGGCGAGATTGCGGATTTGAAAAAATAAACGGTGCAATAGAAAAAAGACTTAAAAACATTATCAGGTGTATTTATCTTGAAATCTTATATAAAACAACAGCAGCCGTCTTTTGGCTGCTGTTGTATCTATTGCTTCAATTGTTTTATTTCTTTATGTATTTTGAATACTCATTACAGAGAAGCCATTTGGGCGCCTCATCTTCTTCTATTGACGGGAAGCGCCCGACAGGTTCAAGGAAGTGATTGTCAATATTATCATCGTTTACCTTAGAAACTTCTCCTACCAAAACCATTCCGCCTCCGCTCTCTCCCCAGAACTTATGATAAAGTCCCGCAAACATGCATATGCTCTCGCCGGGTTTTAACACAATGGTTTCTCCGGATCTTATAACTCTTTCGACACCATCAATCGAGACTTTAACATTGGTGTCGGAAAGTCTGTCGTCTTCGGTTTTATTATAAAGCTGAATTATGAGATTGCCGCCGCCGCGGTTAATTATATCCTCATATTTCAAATAATGGTAATGCAACGGCGTAACTTGGTTTTCTCTTACGACCATGATTTTCTCTGCATATGGCTTTAAATATTTCGGATTCTTTAAACTGCCGTTTCTCAGTGTAATAAGGGTTAAACCCGTTTTGCTAAAGTTTCCAGACCCAAAGTCAGTGATGTCCCATCCTAATTCGTTGTCAATAATTTCAGAGCATTCACTTCCCTTTTTACTCCAGTCGTCAACCGACCATTCGGCAAACGGAGGTAGTGCAAAATTCATGGATTTTATAAACTCCAATGACTCTTTGATGATAGTGTTGATTTCAGATCTTTTCATTTTTTTCCTTCTCAATTCCTTTAATAACTATTTTTCACGACAACGATAAAACATTGCGAATATCTATCAAAAATATTATAACATGCTTTTATTTTGTAATCAATGACTTTGATATTGAAATAATATAAACAATACCATATATTATAATAATATTTGCAATTATTATGCTCAATAAAGTGATATGTTGATTTTTCTATATTTATTGAGTAGAATATATATACCAACTTAAGGGGGAAAGATATGAAAAAGTTTATCGCATTAACCATTACTGCACTGCTTATTTCGTCTATTCTTGCTCTGGGAGTCTTTGCGGCGGATTATACTGCTCCGTTTGCAACCACACCTCCCACAATAGACGGAAACATCGATGACATTTGGAGCATTGCCGAGGAAATCATTCCTGCGGAAGTCCATGACGATGAAGATATGTGCACCGGCTATGTCAAGATTCTTTGGACTCAGGACGCGCTTTATGTTCTCGAAGTTGTCAAAGACTCCACTATGCCTGACGCAGCCAACGGAACCAGTTCAGCCAACAGTATGGACCTTTGGTTCTCCGAGAAAAACACACAGACCGATTCTTATGACTCCGACGACGGTGACTATCACATCTGCATTAATTCCAACGGCGTAACCTGCACATATACCGGCAACCTTGCCGTATATGATGTAATCGAGTATAAGACCAACCCCACCAGCGACGGTTATGTTACCGAGATCAAGATTCCTTTCATTACTATCGCTCCCGCCGCTCAGGGTCATGTTATCGGTTTCAATGTCAGTTTGAATGATGACTTTGACAACGATGACGGTCGTGATTCTTATTCCACCTGGATGCCTCAGGAAGGCCAGGAAGGCTACTATTGGTCATCTACCTATCTTAACACCGTAGTGTTCGGCGATATCCCAACCGAAGCTGAAGAGCCTGTCGCAGTTGAAGAACCTGCTGCCGAAGCTCCCGCCGAAGCTGCTCCCGCTCCCGTAGCTGAAGCTGCACCGGCCGCACCGGCTCCTGCCGCTCAGACCGGCGACATCTCTGCTCTGCTCGTTCTTGTTTCTGTAACTGCAGCTGCCGGAATTGCTATGGCAAAAAAAGAAAGATAATAACTCCGTTTTTTAGAAATCAAAAACAGTCACTTTAAGTGGCTGTTTTTGATTTCTCGTTATATCTCCTTCCGTCCAATCGAATATCTGATTTATATTTATCATGAGTGGTGTATACTAAGCGAGGAAAAGCAAGTTAATTTAAAGCCTTATCAATTTCAGATTATTATTTTTATTTACCTTTTATATATTATCTTATATTGCAATAATATTGCCATATATTATGCTTATTATTAATAACAGTTGAATAATTGGTATTTATGTAGTAATATAAATATATACTAATCACTAAAATAAAAGGAGAAAAAACATGAAGAAGTTTGTATCATTACTTATTACTGTATTACTTATTTCGTCTGTTTTAGGGTTTGGTGTATTTGCGGCGGACTATACCGTTCCTTTTGCAACAACCGAACCGAAGATTGACGGAATTATCGATGACATTTGGAGTATCGCCGAGGAGATTATTCCGGCAGAAATCCACGATGATGAAGATATGTGTACAGGCTATGTTAAGCTGCTTTGGACCCCTGAGGCTCTGTATGCACTTGAAGTTGTAAAGGACTCGACACTTCTCGATCCTCCTGATGAAGCCACCTTTACAAACTGGGTTGACCTTTGGATCTCTGAGAAGAATACACAGACTGATTCATATGATACCGACGAAGGTGACTATCATGTCGGCATTGATTTCACCGGCATTTCGATGCCGTATACAGGTAATCCTGCTATACATGACGTTGTTGAATTCAAAGTAAACTTAACAAGCGACGGCTATATTACTGAAGTTAAGATTCCTTTCCTTACTATTGCTCCTGCCGAACCGGGTCATGTCATCGGATTTAATGTCACGTTTAATGATGATATAGATAAAGACGGCAAACGTGACTCTTATGCTACCTGGATGGAACAGGAAGGACGAGAAGGATACTACTGGTCATCTACCTATCTTAATACTGTAATATTCGGCGATATTCCGACCGAAACCGAAGAGCCTGTCGCAGTTGAAGAACCTGCTGCCGAAGCTCCCGCCGAAGCTGCTCCTGCTCCCGTAGCGGAAGCTGCGCCGGCCGCACCGGCTCCTGCCGCTCAGACCGGCGACATCTCTGCTCTGCTCGTTCTTGTTTCTGTAACTGCAGCTGCCGGAATTGCTATAGCAAAAAAAGAAAGATAATAACTCCGTTTTTTAGAAATCAAAAACAGTCACTTTAAGTGGCTGTTTTTGTTATCCAATACCGTTCTATTAATTTGTTGATTCAGGTTAATTTTTTGTGGAGGAAATTTCTTGTTGGTTATTTCTGGGTTTTCTTGACCTATATTCCTTTCGCATCTGCATCGGGCTTACGCCAAAATACTTTTTAAACTCTCTCATAAAATGTGATTTTGACTGATATCCGCAAGCTGAATAAATTTCCTTAACAGGAAGCAGCGTATGCTTTACAATATTCGATGCATGATTTAGTCTAAGACCTCGCAGATATTCGGTGAAAGTGACTCCTGCAACTTCATGAAACTTTGTGCAGAAATACTGTTCTTGGGTATAGAACAATTTTGCCACACTGCTCATTGTTATTTTTTCGGTGAAGTTCATCTTAACATAACGAATTGCGTTTAGTATTGTATTTGTACGACTCTCTCCCCTTTTTGATAAAACAGCAGCTTCGGAAGAAAGCAAATTAATATCTTTTAAATAAGTGTCTTCAGAGCGCTTACAGGATTCAAAGCAATAGATTATTAGAGAGTTTAACAAACCGCTAAGATATTGATTTCTTATCTCTTCACCAATCTCTTTTCCGGCTATCATCAGCTCGAATAGTTTTATTATTTGCTTTGTATCTGCTTCGTTGAGAAGACAAACCTGATTTGATGCAGCAAGCAAACGATCAAGCAAATTATCGGCAACCGCGGTATTTTCAAAGTGCAGATGATATAAGCGAATTGGGTTTTTAACGAGAATTTCATGAAAATCGTAATAATTTACAAAGTTAATAAGTCCCGGTGAAATATTATATATACAGTCGTTTACCTGAAGAGTTCCCTCTCCAGAAATAAACAGCTCGATTTCGAGAACATCGTGCCAATGCATATAATAATTCCGGGTGATTTCACGCTCGCAGACATATATACCTGTATCGTCGGTGTAATTGTTTTTATTCAGCGCTGCCGGAAGATATAAGTTTTCGGCTGAAAATCTTTTGTTGCTATCAGGACTTGTCAAAATATTTTCCTCCTGCATGGGATAACTGAATGTTACTGCTTTAGTTTAGGCATTACATTAATTACTTTAATTAAATAGATAATTAACGTTATAGTTATTATTAATGCTCCAAATGTTAAAACCTGCTGAGCGTAGACAGTAATTCCGAATAGTTTGTTTCCGTTATTTTGAATTTCCGAAAGTATTTTCCCGCCTATCAAAGAGGCTATAAAGGATGAAACACCGCCGGCGGCATATTTTATGCCCAAAGCTTTATGTATTTTGTCTTTATCGACATAGTCGTAGATAATATTAATAACACCGGAATTGATTCCTGCCATGCTGACAGCATAAATACAGTAGTATATTGCGAACATCCAGCGTCCGTTGGAAGGAACCGTGAAAACATTAATTGTAAAAGCAGCCGATGCAATTATAAAGCTGTGGATCAGTAATCTCGACCAGGAGTGTTTATCTGCATATCTGCCGAAATATTTGGAGAATGTAACTCGTGAGATCGCATACATAATACTCAATATTGAAACATATTTCAGCGAAAATCCCAGTTCGTTAATTTTATAGACACCATAGAACGGTATGGAAATCCCTACGCCAAAATTCCATATTATATCAATAAGCATAAGCTTTACGATAATCTTGTCCGTAAAAGATTCTTTGATAGAAGTTAAAAGGTTTATTCTATATTCTTTTTGACCGTGGTTTTCTGATGTCTTGTCTTCATTCGGATCTTTTATTAAAAGCATAACGGCAAGATGAGTTATTGAAAGCGTAAGAATTGTTATACCGCAAACAAAGAATCCGTTATTATCTTTTCCGACTGCATGGTAATAGTCAACTACCGCTCCCATAACAAAAGTAAAAATCATACCGGTTATTAGAGATACGATTTCTTTCGTAGCGGTAAATGTCCCCCTCGAATTTCCCGGTACAAATGACATCATATAACTGTATTTAAACGGAGAGATTATATTTGAAATTATATTGCCCCCCAATAACATTACTGCAAATAAAACTACGGACAGCCATTTCGGGAAACCAAACAAGGGGATAAGGTAGAGTGAAACAAACATCAGTTGGTTTAACACATGCATATTTGTAATCCAACGCTTAATTCCTTTTGTTTTCTTATATATAACCGAGCTTAATTGAGCAAGAAAAGATAAAGCGGCCAGCTGTGATATAACTCCGGTGGCAGCGTCCGACACACCGTTTCGCGTGAGCAATGTTGCCAAAAAAGCATCCGTCACAAGGATATATATAAAATACTCGACTGCCGCTTCAATAATATACAAGAAGCGATTCCGAGCCAAATAATCGCTTTTAAGTGTTTTTAACATACTGCCTTCCCTGAAAATAACTTTATAAAGTAATTATAGAGTATATCTGGAAAAAAGTCAAGTGATTCAATTTTTTAAAATATGACTAATATTTTACAAGATTTACTCAGATTTTACAATAGATAGATTACAGTGTTTACATTTTTGTCGTATCATTATTATGTATAATTATTGGGAGGTATGATTTAATGATATATTGTGTTGAAGACGATGCCGCCATCAGAGATCTTATGTTATATACGCTTAACGCATCTGATTTCAAAGCCCGGGGATTTTCTGACAGTACCGAGCTTTGGCGAGCTTTAAAAGAAGAAAAACCTGATTTGATTTTACTTGACATCATGTTGCCCGGCGAAGACGGAATTACAACATTAAAAAAACTTCGCGCTTCGCCTCATACTTCAGAAATTCCGATAATAATCGCTACTGCAAGGGACAGTGAATTCGACAAAGTTATAGGTCTAAATTCCGGAGCGGACGATTATCTTTCAAAACCCTTCGGAATGATGGAGATGATCGCCAGAATTAAGGCTGTGCTCCGCCGCACCTCTCCTAAACAAACACAGATTCTTAACCATGGCGGTATTGTTCTTGATGAAGACAGACATACCGTAACCGTAAAAGAAAAGCCTGTTTCTTTAACACTAAAGGAATACGAGCTACTTAAGCTTTTTATGGAAAACATCGGACAAGTTTTTACCCGTGAAATACTACTCAGTCGGATTTGGGGACTTGATTTCATAGGTGAAACAAGAACAGTAGATGTCCATATCGGTACTCTTCGGACCAAGCTCTCCGACTGTGGCGACCTCATAGAAACTGTTAGAGGTGTTGGCTACAAGATGGTCAATGAAAATGAGCAGTAAAATATTTCGTGCGATATGGCTTGTTGCAATTATTATTTTCACTGCTTCTCTAATTTTCATCATGGGAATAAGTTATGATTATCTTTCTCATGTACAGGAAAACCAGCTTAAAAATAAGGTTGAGCTTGCATCTAAAGGCGTGAATCTTTCGGGTATGAAATATCTTGATGATTTAGAAGCTTCTGACTATCGTATAACATGGATCGCATCCGACGGTACTGTTATTTATGATAATGAAGCCGATAAAACGCTGATGGAAAATCACCTTGAACGCGAAGAGGTAAAAGAGGCCTTGGCAACCGGTTACGGCGAGGCTTCTCGTTATTCAAGTACCCTGGCTGAAAAACAATTATATGCTGCTAAAAAATTAGAGGACGGTTCGGTACTCAGAATCTCTATTGTTCAAATGGCGGTATGGACTTTGATTTTGGGATTTGCTCAGCCTATCAGCTTCGTTGTTCTCCTTGCGTTGGCTCTTTCATTTATACTTGCGTCCCGACTGGCAAAAAAAATAGTTGAACCGATAAATCAGATAGATCTCGATAACCCTAAGCAGTATTATCAAAAAGACAATTATAAAGAAGTTGAGCCGCTTCTGAGAAAAATAGCTCACCAGCAGGAACAGATAAAGAGGGACAATACTCAAATAGAAAAAGCTTCGTTAATCCGTCAGGAATTTACGGCAAATGTTACTCATGAACTAAAAACTCCTTTACACGCAATTTCAGGTTATGCCGAGCTCCTTGAAAAAGGGATGGTAAAGCAGGATGATGTAAAGCCTTTTGCCGGTAAAATACGCGCCGAATCAGCGCGTATCTCAAGTTTGGTAGAAGATATAATCGATTTGACAAAGCTTGACAACGGCGGTTCGAAAATGTCGTGGGAAGACTGTGACTTATTGAAGATTGCGGAAAATGCCGCAGACAGTCTTGAAACTTCGGCTGCTTTAATGAATATTGACCTTTCCGTCGAAGGAGAAAGCGCGCCGATACACGGAGTACCTCAGTTACTTTACAGTATTATCTACAATCTTTGTGACAACGCGATTAAATACAATCAATACGGCGGCAAGGTAAGTGTTATTATTGATGTAAGTCAATACGAAATTAAACTGCAGGTTAAAGATACCGGTATCGGTATACCTAAGAGCAATCTTGACAGGATATTTGAGAGGTTTTATCGGGTCGACAAAAGTCGTTCTAAGGAAGTCGGAGGTACGGGACTCGGACTTTCTATTGTTAAGCACGCGGTACTAATTCACAACGGAACGATAAAAGTAGAAAGCGAACTTGGTAAAGGTACCGTTTTTACTATAACTCTTCCAAAAAAATAACAGGAGTATTTAATTTGATTAATTTTAACGAAAAAAAAGGTTTTATCTGCGATATGGACGGCGTGATTTATCACGGCAACCTCATTCTTCCCGGTGTGACGGAATTTATAAACTGGTTGAAAGAAGAAAATAAACAATATCTTTTTTTGACCAACAACAGCAGTTACACCCCAAAAGAACTGCAACAAAAGTTAGAACGCATGGGACTTGAAGTGCCGGAGGAGCATTTTTATACCAGCGCTCTTGCCACAGCTGCTTTTCTAAAAGACCAATCACCCGGTTGTTCCGCTTATGTTATAGGTGAAGCCGGGTTGTTGAACGCTCTTTATGACGCCGGTATTACAATGAACGACGTTAACCCGGATTATGTTGTTGTAGGAGAAGGAAAAAGCTATTCTCTCTCAACACTTACCAGAGCAACTAACCTTGTACTTGCAGGAGCCAGACTTGTCGGCGCAAATTCCGACGTGTCAGGTCCGATAGAAAACGGTATATCGCCTGCATGCAGAGCTCTCATCTCGCCGATAGAAATGGCTACCGGAAAACAAGCATATTTCTGCGGCAAACCAAATCCTCTGATGATGAGAACCGGCTTGAGGATTTTGGGTTGTCACAGTGCTGAGTCCGTTATGATTGGCGACAGAATGGACACCGATATAATCTCCGGAATGGAAAGCGGAATGTCAACTGTTTTGGTTCTTTCCGGTATTGCAACCCGTGAAACCTTAAAGGGATTTGCTTACCGTCCTTCTGCCATACTCGACGGAGTCGGTGATATTGTAAAAGCAGCGAAAGCGATGAATTGACGTAAAATATCAATATTACATTTACGCAGAAGATATACTTCTGCGGTTTTTTCTGCCTTTACATGCATTTTACCCTTAGCTGATTATAAACTTTACGCATTTATGGTATTATTTAATTGTACCAATGAAATTTACAAATGTTATAATCAAAGGAGAAATGCATCATGAAAGCCAAGAATATTGTTACCTTGTTTTTTGCTTTACTTGCAGTTGTTGCTCTTATTAGCAGCTGCGGAGGAGTTCAAGGCAATGTTGCCACAAACGGCTCGACTTCGATGGAAAAAGTTATCGGAGTTCTTTCTGAGCAGTTTATGAATGACAACCCTAACGTTAATATTACCTATGACCCTACCGGCTCAGGCACAGGTATCGAAGCAGTTAAAAACGGAACCTGTGATATCGGTCTTGCATCCCGCGCTCTTAAGTCCAGTGAAACCGGACTGGTCGGAACCGTTCTCGCGCTTGACGGAATTGCTATTATTGTCAACAAGGATCTTAGTGTTGGTGATTTGACTGTACAGAATATATCAGATATCTTTACAGGTAAGATCACAAACTGGAAAGATTTGGGCGGCGAAGATCTTGAGATTTCCTGCATCGGAAGAGAAGCCGGTTCGGGAACAAGAGACGGTTTTGAATCGGTAACCGAAACTAAAGATGCCTGCATTCTTGCTCAGGAATTAACTTCGACCGGAGCAGTAATTTCCGCAGTCGGCAGCAACAAGAATGCCATTGGCTATGCTTCCCTTTCTGCCGTTGAAGGACAGGATGCTATTAAAGCCGTCAAAGTTGACGGTGTTGATTGCAGCGAAGCCACAGTACGCGATGGCACATACAAAATCCAGCGTCCGTTCACTCTCGTAACCCGCGAAGGCGAAGAATTGTCTGCAGCAGCTAAAGCTTTCTTTGACTACATAACTTCTTCTGTAGCTAACGATCTCATCCGTCAAGCTGGCGCCGTTCCGGTTGCATAATAATATCTTTTATCTTTAAAAGATTCATCTTGTTTGCCTCTGCAATAGCAGAGGCAAACTTCATGATAAGGGGTTTCATATGAAGAATCATAAAGGTACAGTAGAATATTTTTTTCGTTTAATATTTTTGATTTGTGGAATTGCAGCGGTTTTTTGCGTATTGGCTATAAGCGTTTATTTATTGATTTCCGGAATACCGGCAATTAGGGAAATCGGTCTGAAAGACTTTCTTTTCGGTCCGGTTTGGAAATCAGAAAGAAATCAATTTGGAATACTTCCGTTTATTTTAACAAGTATTTATGGAACGGCCGGCGCCGTAATTCTTGGTGTTCCGCTTGGTATTCTAACCGCTGTTTTTCTCGCAAAAGCCGCGCCGCCGAGAATAGCTGAAATAATCCATACCTGCGTTGAGCTTCTGGCGGGAATACCTTCAGTTGTTTACGGTCTTACCGGCATGACCGTACTGGTCCCTTTTATTCAAAAGATCTTTAACTTGTCTTCGGGCGCTTGCCTTTTGAGCGCGATACTCGTGCTTACTGTCATGATATTGCCATACATTATCAGCGTTTCCGAAACGGCCTTAAGAGCGGTGCCAAAAGAATATGAAGAAGCTTCTCTTGCGCTCGGCGCTACAAAAACAGAGACATGGTTCAAGATTTCAATAAGAGCAGCCAGAAGCGGTATTATTGCGTCAATAATTCAAGGAGTCGGCAGAGCAATCGGAGAAGCTATGGCTATTATTATGGTTTCCGGGAATGTTGCGAATATGCCGTCGATTTTTGGTTCAGTTCGGTTTTTGACTACGGCTATAGTCTCTGAAATGTCATACGCGGCATACGGTTCGCTTCAGAGAAACGCACTGTTTTCAATAGGCTTGGTGTTGTTCTTGTTTATTATGCTTATAAACGGACTGCTGAGACTTGTAAGTGAAAGGGGTTCGAACAAGTGAGGAAATTCAAAGAATTTATACTTAACACCGGAATGCGGCTTGCGGCTTTGATAACTTGTGGTTTACTTGCTTTTATAATAGGTAATATACTTTTGCGCGGTGTAAGATATATCACTCCTCAGCTGCTTACCACTCAGACAAGTTATCTGAATGATACTATAGGTATTCTGCCGAATATATTAAATACCATATACATTATCATTGTAACGATGATTATTGTGCTTCCGATCGGCATAGGCGCAGCGGTCTACCTTACGGAATATGCTTCTAACCGTTATATAGTAAGTATAATAAGTTTTGCTACCGAAACGCTGACCGGTATACCATCGATACTGTTTGGATTGGTCGGAATGTTGTTTTTTACGCAGCTGATGGGACTAAAACAAGGCATTCTTGCCGGCGGTTTGACACTTGTAATGATGGTACTTCCTACAATAGTAGCAAATACCAGGGAAAGTCTCCTTACTGTTCCAAACTCGTACAGAGAAGGCGCTCTTGCTTTGGGCAGCGGAAAATGGCATATGATACGTACCGTTGTTCTGCCCAATGCGCTTGACGGTATTTTAACCGGCTGCATACTTTCAATAGGCAGAATAACCGGCGAATCGGCTGCCCTGTTGTTTACGGCAGGATTCGGTCTCAGACTGCTTTCATTTTTTAATGCGCTGCAATCATCTTCGGCGACACTTACTGTTGCTCTCTATATATATGCAAATGAACACGGTAATTTCAATGTATCGTATGCTATTGCGGTGGTATTGATGTTAATTACCTTACTGCTGAATTTAAGCGCAGCAAGAATAACCAGGAAAATAAAAGACAGGAGAAACGGCTGACACATGGAAACCATCATTGAAACAAAAAAACTTAATTTGTGGTATGGCGATCATCAAGCGCTTTACAGCGTTGATGTTGAAATACAAGATAAGGAAATAACAGCTTTAATCGGTCCTTCAGGCTGCGGAAAGTCCACTTTTCTTAAAACCCTGAACAGAATGAACGATCTCGTTGAAAGTTGCCGTATTGAAGGAAGCGTCTTTTTTAAAGGCAAAAATGTTTATGGAGACAAAGTCAATTTAACCGAGCTGAGAACGCGGATCGGGATGGTTTTTCAGAAACCAAATCCGTTTCCCATGAGCATTTATGATAATATTGCCTACGGCCCGAGACTGCATGGAGTTAAAGGTCGAAAGAAATTGGACGAGATCGTTGAAAGATCATTGCGTCAAGCTGCTATCTGGGGCGAAACCAAAGACTGTCTGAAGAAATCAGCACTCGGAATGTCCGGAGGACAGCAGCAGCGAATCTGCATTGCAAGAGCTCTTGCGGTCGAACCGGAGGTTTTGTTAATGGACGAACCTACAAGCGCGCTTGACCCTATTTCCACCGGCAAAATCGAGGAGCTTGCGCTTGAACTGAAGGAGAACTATTCGATAATAATAGTTACGCATAACATGCAGCAAGCATCGAGAATATCTGATAAAACTGCGTTCTTTCTGCTCGGAAAACTGGTGGAATTCGGTGATACCGAACAGATATTCAACAGTCCTAATGACAAGCGGACTGATGACTACATCTCGGGAAGGTTTGGTTAATTTTAATATTAACACAGATGTTACATCAAGTATGTATCAGCTATTACAATTATATGATATAATCATAAAATAAATAAACACGCGGAGTTAATCTAATGAGTTTTTTTGATGTGCTTAATCTGATCGGCGGGTTATCGCTATTCCTTTTCGGAATGATTTTGACAGGTCATGCTCTTGAGCGCCGCGCCGGGAACAGCCTCAAGTCTTTACTCAGCAAACTTACAAGCAATAAATTTGCCGGGCTTTTAACCGGTCTCGGTGTTACGGCTGTTATACAAAGCTCCTCAGCCACCACAGTCATGGTTGTCGGCTTTGTCAACTCAGGTCTTATGACCCTTAAGCAATCCATTAATGTTATTATGGGCGCTAATGTCGGAACAACTGTAACTGCATGGATATTAAGCCTTGCCGGTATTAATTCAGACAATTTTGTAGTAAGTTTATTTAAGCCCTCTTCTTTTACACCGATACTGGCATTTATTGGCTTGTTATACTACATGATCGGCAAATCAGATCGGAAGAAAAATACGGGGCTGATATTTTTAGGCTTTGCCGTGCTTATGTTTGGAATGGAAACTATGTCAAATTCGGTATCCGGTCTTGCGGATGTACCTGAATTCAGACAAATGTTCCTGACTTTTTCAAACCCGGTTTTCGGTGTTATTGCAGGCGCAATACTAACCGCCATAATTCAGTCCAGCTCAGCTTCTGTCGGTATTCTTCAGGCTCTTACGACAACAGGAGCGGTTACTTACGGCGCAGCTATTCCGATAATTATGGGACAAAATATCGGCACTTGTGTTACTGCTATTATCTCTTCCTTTGGAACCAATAAAAACGCAAAACGCGCCGCGCTTGTTCATCTTAGCTTTAATATAATCGGAGCGGCGGTATGGTTAACTGTATTTCAAATCATAAAAGAAGTGTTCTCTCCCGCCATTTTTAGTGAATCTGCCAATCTTGTAGGCATAGCGTTCTTCCATTCCGTTTTTAATGTTTTGTCTACCCTGCTGTTTCTCCCTCTGAGCAGTCTGCTTGAAAAGCTTGTTTATTTGATAATACCTGAATCCAAACAAATAGAGGTTACTTCTGAGCTTGATGTGCGTCTGCTTGTTTCACCGACTCTTGCGCTTCAGCAAAGCAGGGCTGTTCTTGATAAAATGGCTGTACTCGCTGTTACCGCGATTAAAGACAGCCTTCGTCAGATCGAACAATACGACGAAGAAAACGGAATTGAAATAAGAGCCGCGGAAGAAGAAACCGACCACTTAGAGGATATATTAGGATCTTATCTTGTAAAACTTACTTCTCGCAAACTTGCCGCTGAAGAAAGCATTCAGGCGACTGAATACATGAAACTGATAGGAGACTACGAACGCATTGCCGACCACGCAGTCAATATATTGGAATCAGCAGAAGAAATGCAGCTGAAAGGTACTTCCTTCTCTGAATTCGCGGTAAAAGAATATGAGAATATATCGGCAGCACTAAATGAGATTCTCGACCTTTCCTATCAGGCGTTTGCCGGAAACGATCTTATCTGCGCGCGTAAAACCGAACCGCTCGAACAGGTAATTGACAATCTTAAGGATACCTACCGTACCCGCCATATCCTCCGGCTGCAAAAAGGTGAATGTTCAGTTATTGCGGGTTTTATCTGGTCTGACATTCTCGCGAATATCGAAAGGGTTTCAGATCATTGCTCGAACATCTCAGGATGTGTAATAGACGCAGCTGAGCTAAACATGAATACTCATCAGAATCTCAGGGTTTTCCGAAATTCCGATGAAGATTTTATGCAGGACTTCAAAGCTTTCAGCGCAAGATACAGCATATAAGACTTTCCTCCGCAAGCAAAAAACTTGCGGAGGAATTTTTTCGACTTTTTTATATTTTTATGATAGGTAATAACAGCCCATTTCTTTTATTTCAGCTTTGCTCCGAAAGATATATCGAAACTCTGTCTTGGATGTATTTCGCTATGTCAGACGGGTCGCGGTCGAGATTGGAGAGTATCTCTTCCAAAATAATCTCCCAAACCGAACCGTTTGATATCGCCACTGTCGTTATCGAATCGAGATAAGCTATGAATTCATCAGCAATTTCTTTTGTAAGTTTAATTTTTGCTCCGGTATAGTTATCAGCTTCGGAATCGGGAATGACTGTGTATTCGTCGATAATTGTATAGTCTTTAAGCATCTTGACCAGAGCATATATTCTGCTTCTTCTGATGGAAAAGTCTTCCTGACCGATCGCGTGATTAACTCCGTATTCATTGATATCAATATCCGGTATTGAATAGAAAGTGGATATAAAATCCGCCGCGATATCTTTATGCCGTGAAGCTTCGGTTATTCCGATAAACGTATTTATTCCGGCTGAGAGAGAGGCTATGATTTCCTTCTTTTCGTTGGGATAACCGACCGGCACAAGAGCGCCGCCGAAATCGTTTTTGAGCAAAGCCCAAGAAATCGGTGATCTTATTTGAGGGATATCAACCAGAAGGAGCTTCCCTTCTTTTACAAGCTCATATAATTCAGCTCTCTTTAAATTATTGTAGCTGCGGTTTGTACCTTTCGATTCGGCTTCCTTGCAGAACCTAAGAATTTTTTCAAATTTACCGTCGTCAAAGCAGCAAGTTGCTTTCTCATAATCTATGAAATCATCAACACAACCGTATAAGAAGTAGAACGTCAGGAAATCCGATACCAGATTGGTGTATTCGGGCATAGTGTCATATATTTCAATTAATTCTTCCGCAGTCATCGGACCGTGAATTGAACCGTTTGAAAAATAAGTGCCGTTTATACTGTAAATCGGAATTATATATTGACATCCATTTTTATCAGTATACGGTTTTGTCAGATACCCTAAAAGGTCATTTCTGTCGAACCCATCGACGGAATCGAGCAATGGATTAAGATCGGCAAAAACTCCCGAATCAATATAATGTTTGAAAAGCAGAAAATTACTGTTTTGCGGACTGGTAAAAATCATATCCGGAATATTGCCGGAAGCGATTTCCAAATCCAGATGGGTTTTTGCCAATTCGACATCGCCGTTGTATTTGTTATGATAGTCGTCAACGTTGATATGTATGCCGGGATTGGCGCGGCTGTATTTTACTGCGGTTCATACATGATTCGCGGATGCGACTATATACATATATACCGCCAAAACTATTATAGTATAATTAACGGCGCGTGTATATATAATTTTTAATATTGAACAATGTTTACTATATGTTCAAATACTGTTATCGAAACTGCTGTGTATAAGCTTTTCCGCTTCGCGGAAGGATATATTTCTTTCAATGGCTATTCGCGCAAGGTCATTATATTCATATTTTGTTCGGAAAATTCCGTAGCCTTCCGATTCTTTTTTGTTTACTTCACCATAAGGGGTTTCAAGCTTTGTTATAGACCGGTCGAGTATATAACGGGTGCATGGAGTTTCACGGATGCCTATGGTTGTAGTATATTTGAAAATAGATTTAACTATTTCTTCCCTGTTATTATCTTGGCAGAGGATTTCGATAAGCGTTCCCGGGCGGGATTTTTTCATCTGAGCCGGAAGAGTGAATACCTCAAGCGCACCTTTTTCGAATAATCTTTCGGCTGCAAAAGCGATTTCCTCGGCGGTCATGTCGTCAACGTTAAAGCTTAATTGGAAAATTTTCTCATGACTGTCTTCTGTTTCGCCCAAAAAGGCTCTTACACAATTAGCAGCTTCAAAGTCCTTTTTCCCCATACCATAACCTATTTTCTGAGTCTTTATTATCGGCATGTCTCCGAATGAGTCGGCGAAATGTTTCAGTAAAGCGGCTCCGGTCGGAGTGCAGAGTTCGCCTTTGATCCTTCCTCCGTATGCAGGAACATCTTGCAGAATGTATGCGGTTGCGGGAGCCGGAACCGGCAAAATGCCGTGATCGGTTTTGACATGACCGAAGCCGACATGGATCGGAGAAACGATAACTTTATCGGGAGCAAGCTTATCCATCAAAAGGCAGACAGCGGTAATATCAGCTATCGCATCCATAGTACCGACTTCATGGAAGTGAACTTCGGTAACCGGAACTCCGTGTGCTGCGCTCTCGGCTTCGGCAATCAGTGAATATACCGCGAGCGCGTCGGATTTAACTTTTTCGGAGAGTTTCAATCCGTTGATTATATGTTCGATTTCATGTAAATCGCTGTGGTGATGAGTGTGTTCATGAGCATGTTCATGGTTGTGCTCGTGCTCGTGTTCATCATGATGATCATGGCTGTGATCATAGTGATGTTCTTGTTCGTGGCTGTGGTCATGATTATGTTCGTGGTTATGCTCATGACCATGACCGTGTTCATGAAAGTGATGATCTTCCGATTCTTCCGTTTCACCGTTAACGGTAACGTTTATATGAGTTCCTTTAATGCCGCATTTGACGGCGTCTGCCGATTTAACAACAACGCCGGGTATGCCTATATTGTTTATCTCTTGTAAAAATGCATCTTTGTTTTTAATCAATTCAAACAGAGCTGCCGTAAGCATATCTCCCGCAGCGCCCATTGAACATTCAAGGTAAAGTATCTTCATTATTTTGCCTCCATGTGATTTATCATACTCGCCAGATATCCTGCGCCGAAACCGTTGTCAATATTTACTACCGAAACACCGCTTGCGCAGGAATTAAGCATCGAAAGCAGAGCGGCGACACCGCCTAATGATGCTCCGTATCCTACGCTTGTCGGAACGGCAATGACCGGGCAGTCGGCAAGACCGCCTATTACGCTCGCAAGAGCGCCTTCCATACCCGCAATAGCGATTATTACGCTTGCGCTCATAATTTTGTCCATGTGCGAAAGCAGGCGATGAAGTCCGGCGACACCTACGTCAAAAAGTCTTTCGACACGATTCCCCAAAACTTCAGCCGTAACCGCAGCTTCTTCTGCGACCGGTATGTCACTTGTTCCGCCGGTAGCTACAACGATATTACCGATTCCGTCCGGCTCGGGCAGGCTGCCTATGATTCCTATTTTTGCAATCTCGCGATAATCGAGCGGTTGTCTTTCTTCGATAAAATCTGCGGATTCTTTTGAGAGACGGGTAATCAGAACAGTTTTTTGACTGTTATCAAGTAAAGTTTTTGCAATAGAAATAATTTGCTCCGGAGTCTTTCCGGCTCCGTAAATAACCTCAGCTGTGCCTTGACGCAGCGAGCGATGCAAGTCGACTTTTGCAAAACCGATATCTTCAAACGGAGCGGTTTTTAACTTTAATACGGCATCATCTATCGATACTGAGCCATTTTTCACATTTTCCAGCAGTTGTTTTATTTCATTCATCTCTTGCCTCTAAATCCAGAAGCACCGAAGAATAATACTTCTTAAATTCGGAAACGATCTGTTTACGTTCGGAAATTAACTTGTTTATCTGTGTGGCATTTATTTGAATTTTAGCTGAATCTCCGATAAGGCGTACCCGAAAATCCCTGTATCCTAAAGACAATAAATAGTTCTCAGCTTTTTCGGTACGCTCAAGCTTTTCTTCTGTGATAATATCCCCTTTAGGTATTCTCGTTGCAAGACAGGTATAAGCCTGTTTATTCCAAGTGAATAATCCGGCAGCTTTGGAAAGTCGGCGTATATCTTCCTTAGTAAGACCGCATTCTCTTAAGGGGGAAAGAACCGAAAGCTCTTCAAGCGCTTTCATCCCTGGGCGGTCGTTATAATCGTCAGATGCGTTTGTACCGTCTAACAAAACTCTATATCCATCGGCTGACGCTTCTGCCGTAATTGCTGAAAACATTCTCTTTTTGCAGAAATAACATCGGTTATCCGGGTTTTTTGATATGTTATTATCCGAAAGAATGTCAAGAGTTATAATTTTAAGTTCTAAATCATGTTCAACGGCGAATCGCCGCGCGTCATCAAGTTCAAAGTGAGGCTGGAATACGGTTTTAACATAATAAGCTTTGACAGACTTAGCATGATTCAAAGCGGAATATAGAAGATAAGCGGAATCAACTCCGCCGGAAAAAGCAACGGCAACCTTAGGGTGTTTTTCGAAGAAATCGCTAAGTTTCATATAAGCCTCGGTAATGTCAAGCGGTCCTGCAATTTCTACAGAACCGCTCAATTTTTGTTTATTTTTTATTTGTTAAGGCGGCGCGTACAACACCTTTGGGATCTGAAACAAGCAGTATCACGAGCCATATTATTAAGCCTAAAGCCACAACAGACAAGCCTAAATATGAGTCGTTTATCATATCAGCTGTTTCCGGGGTGAAAAACTCCGCTCCAAGCTCTGCATACTCAATTATTGCGTCAACGAACCACATCAGCGACGCACCCCAATACATCCAGCAGAGAATTCCGACCTTCATTTCGTTTTTCGGAGCGGTTTTATACCAGATTACGGTACAAATGACGGCGGCGAATATTGTTATTAAAAGAGTCATTATTGTGTCTCCTCGGCAGTATCTGAAGCTTTATCGGGTCTTTTTTCAATTATGTAAGAAACACCGAGCATTCCAAGCCATACAGTTGTAATCAGCACAGCCATTAAAACTCCGGCGCTTCCCATTTCGGCAAGCATTGCTGCTGTTTCACCTTCTTGAACCGCAGTTAAAAACGGGAAATACGGTACAACTTCGCCGTGCCAAATATGTTCAAAAGCAAGAAGCGCGGAACCGCCCCAAAGCAGTTTATTGAGCCATCCGAGTTTGCGCGAAAAAGTAAGTTTTGGAGTATCGTCAGTTTTAATATCTGTCAAACTGAGATTGCCGTTATCTTTCTCTTCTTTTGCTTTGATTATTTTAGCGGCAACGGTGGTAATGACTGCTTCTGCAGCCGGAATAAGAAAACATGCCATAATATTAGTCCTCCTGATGTTGTATGACATTTTCGCCGGATATCGGCGCGTCGTTTCCCTTCTGAGAAACAGCGTGCATTCGTTGCTCGCATAATCATATTATGTTTACTTAATATATGCCTCTGCATTCGCCTCGGCTTCCTGCCTCAGCAGCTTAATTATATCACTATATCATATGAATGTCAATACACGCAGGGTTATTTTACACTTCATTTAATTGTGTTGTAACTATCGGAAAGCTCATCTAAAACACTTTCTATCATTTTTCCGAGTGATATATCTGTTACACCTACTACAATATTATCGCAATGACTTACCGGGATAAGTATTCGTTTGGCAGAGCTCTGTCCGACTGCTTGCGCCATCGCGGGCGTTATTTCACCGTGCATTGAATCAGCTATTACAATTCCTAAAGCGCCAATAATTACATCCGAACGACGACAGCAAACTACAACCGCATTTTCTCCCGTTGCGGCGTTATCAGCCCCTGCTTTTATCATTGCTGCTGTCGCAGCGCTGTTTGTTCCTACGGCGGTTATTAAGTAGTTTGGAAAACGCTCTTTTATGGCTGAAACGAGCTGTCGGCCAATTCCTCCGCCCTGAGCATCAATGATAAGTATTTTCATTATATCACCATAAACCAATATATTGTAATAAGTGCATTATACATCATTTTTCAAATATATTCAAGGGAGTGTTTGTAAAACACTATTAATTCGTTCAAATTTCAAAAAAAAAATGATATTCGCGCTAACATTAAATAATAATAAATATGATTGAATTATTTTGCTTTATATGTTATACTAAAGATAAATATGAAACACCTTATATATGATCCCTTTTTAAAAAATAAAGATATTATATCTGCCAGAATTTAAATTATGATTGAAAATTCAAATTATGAAAATATAGGTTATTTCGGCTCGGTCTTACCCTTTAGTTACAGTATTGCGAAACACTTAAGTGAAGATCGCACCGGTGAACTTTCCGAACCGCGGTGGCATGAAGAGCTTGAGATAAAATATATAATCTCGGGGACGGCCGAGATTACCTGCGGTCCAAAAATATTCGTTGCTGAAGCCGGTGACATTGTTCTTATAAATCCGTGCGAAAGGCATGCCATACGCGCGCTGAATGGCACAGATCCTGAATATCATTTATTTATGGCTGATATAACCCTTGGTCTTGGTGATATATATATAATACTCAAGGATATATCCGATGGAAGGCTTCGGTTTAACAATTTGATTCGTGAAAATATTTCAGTTAAAGCGCCGCTGTTATCAATTTTCGACGAGCTTCAAAGACAGGATTCTGCTTTCGAGCTTTCTTCATTTGGTTACGCGGCTCAACTGTTTGCTGCTTTGATACGCACAGAGCTTGCTCCGGAGCAGACGACAGCCTTTCCCGACGGTATACGCAGATATGCGGAAAAACTTGAGCCTGCTTTTTTATTAATAAGCACCAACTACCCCCGCGACATATCTTTGGACGATCTTGCTTTTTCGTGCGGAGTCAGCAGGTATTATTTCTGTCGGCTGTTTAAAACAGTTACAGGCACAACTGCTATGTCGTATCTTAACGAATACAGAATAAACAAAGCAGAGCTGCTCCTTCGAACGACAGATATTCCGGTATCAGAGATCGCCGCTGCGGTAGGAATTCCGGATGAATGTTATTTCAGTCGTTGTTTCAAACGCAGTAAGGGGATTCCGCCTTCATTATGCCGTGAATAACATCAGAGAGTTAAGTTTTTTAATTAAAGTTAAAGAATTTTAGATAATATATAATCAGAGCAATATTATCCAAGTTTTAGGCAATCATTTTCATTGACACCGAGGATAAAATACTATATAATAAAGATAACAACTAATCTCTTAAGGGAGGTGCGTTAATTTGGAAAAAGTAATGAAAATTGATGTTCATGCGCACGCTGATTTGTGCGGCGGTCGCGAAATACCGCGTTTTAACGGCGATCGATTTGCGACTCCCGAAGAGTTGCGGGTCATGTACAAAAAACTTGGTATCGACCGTGGGGTATTATTACCGCTGGTCAACCCGGAATTTTTCTCAATTCAGTCGAATGAACAGGCTTACGAAGCCACTCAAAAGCATCCTGATCTCTTATTTTGGTTCTGCAGCCTTGACCCGCGCATGGCGTACAACAGTCCAAGAACCAACTTTTCATATTTCATTGAGCATTATAAAATGCTTGGAGCAAAGGGCGTCGGTGAGCTTCTTCCGAATGTTCCGACTGACGGCGAGCTGATGGATAATTTATTTTATCACTGCGCCGAATGTGATATGCCGGTTACTATTGATATTTCTCCGGATGACAGAGTTTTTGGACATTATGGAATCCAGGATTCCCTGGGGCTGCCTCGGCTTGAAAGAATGTTGAAGAAGCACAAGAAGCTTAAGATTATAGGTCATTCTCCGATGTTCTGGTCGTTAATATCCGGCGATGTTACGAAAGAAACTATGCACAGTTATCCTCCGGGAAAAATAACTCCCGGCGGTCCACTCTTCAGGCTTATGCGTGAATATGAATATCTTTATGCCGATTTGTCAGCCGGTTCGGGCGGAAACGCGATGATGAGAGATACCGAAGCCAGCTGCAAATTTATTGAAGAATTCCAGGATAAGCTGATGTTCGGAACTGATATTTGCAGTCCGAATGACGATATGCCGCTTTCGTTCTGGCTTGATGATGTTGCCGAAAAAGGATTGATAAGCGAAACTGCGTATAAAAAGGTGTGCCGTCTTAACGCAATCAGGATTCTTCGTCTCGAAAACATCACTTAAATAACTTTCTATATTATAAGATTCATATGGAGGAATTTTATTATGGAAAAAATAATGAAATTCGACATTCACATACATACAGATATGAGCGGCGGTCGTGAAATACCGCGTTTTGACGGCGAAAAGCTTGCTACTCCCGAAGAGTTGCGAGTTATGTATAAAAAGCTCGGTATCGACCGTGGAGTTCTGTTGCCGGAATTTGCTCCGGAAGCAGTTTTTGCATTTCAAACAAGTGAGCAAGCATATGATACGGCTCAAAAATATCCCGATCTATTCGTTTGGTTCTGCAACCTTGACCCGCGTATGGCGGGAAACAGTCCTAAAACCGACTTTTCCTATTTCCTTGAGCATTATAAAAACCTTGGGGCAAAAGGAGTCGGAGAACTATTCCCAAACATTCCCGCCGACTGCGAGCTGATGGACAATTTCTTTTATCATTGTGCCGAATGTGATATGCCGGTTACAATCCATTTAGCTCCGGACGATGAGAAATACGGTCATTACGGACTCCAGGATTCTTTGGGACTTCCTCGGCTTGAAAGAATGCTGAAAAAACACCCAAAACTTAAGATATTGGGGCATTCGATGATGTTCTGGTCGGGAATATCCGGTGATGTTACAAGAGAAAACATGAACGGTTATCCCTCGGGAAAAGTAACACCCGGCGGTCCGCTCGTAAGGCTTATGCGCGAATATGAGTTTCTATACGGAGATATGTCTGCCGGCTCAGGTGGGAACGCTATTATGAGGGATACGGAATTTGGATGCAAGTTTATTGAAGAATTCCAGGATAAACTTTTCTTCGGAACCGATATTTGCAGTCCTAAAAATGATATGCGTCTCTCTTTCTGGCTTGACGATGTTGCCGAAAAAGGATTGATAAGCGAAACGGCATACAGAAAGGTCTGCCGCCTGAACGCCCTTAAGCTGCTTGGTATCGAGGAGGATATATAAATCGAATTTGATTTATAGATGTATTCGTTTTTTATCCATATAGCATAACATCAAATTGCAAAGTATATTTATTGCAGGAGAATAAAATGAAGAAGAAACTTGCTTTGGTTGGCGGAGAGCCTTTATTTCATCAAAATGATGTTCCCCACGAACTGTTCCGCTGGCCGATAATCACAAAGGAAGACGAGGAAGCTTGTCTTAAAGTAATCCGTGATAACAGCTTTTCCGGAACAAATATTACCACCGAATTTCAAAATCGTTTCGCCGAATGGCAGGGACGGAAACACGCGATCTCTTATACCAACGGTACTATGTCTCTTTCGGCGGCAATGTTCGGAATCGGTCTCGGTATGGGTGATGAGATAATATGTCCGACGAAAACATACTGGGCTTCGGTGTCTCAGGCAATTAACTTCGGCGCCTCAGCTGTTTTCTGCAATATTAATGAAAATTTATCCATGGATCCCGATGACCTTGAACGCTGCATAGGACCTCGCACAAAGGCTATTATGGTCGTTCATTATTTCGGATATCCGGCAGACATGGACAGAATTATGCCGATAGCAAAGAAATATAACCTCAAGGTTATCGAAGACGTTTCACACGCACACGGTTCTTTATACAAGGGCAAAAAAGTCGGAAATTTCGGAGATGTCGCCGCGATGTCGATGATGAGCGGTAAATCTTTTGCAGCCGGTGAATATGGTATACTCGTCACCGATGACGACCTTATTTTTCAACGGGCAATGGCATACGGTCATTACGAGCGCAACAATGCCAATTTTGTTACCGATCCTTCTCTTACTCCCTACCACAATATTCCTCTCGGCGGTGTTAAAGGAAGAGCTAATCAGCTCTGCTCTGCCCTCGCGCTCGGTCAGCTTGATTATTACGATGAGCGTATTGCTGAAGTTGACCGCGCTATGAATTATTTCTGCGATGGTATAGAAGGACTTAACGGTATTCATCCTGTTCGTCCGCCGAAAGGCAGCGGCTCAACCATGGGCGGTTGGTACTACCCGCAAGGAAAGTATTTCCCTGAAGAGGTTGGAGGTATATCCTCCGGTCGTTTTGCAGAAGCACTCAGAGCTGAAGTGCCCGGATTAGGCACCTGGGAAGGCGGAAACTTCTGCTTGCATACCCATTCTTTCTTCAAGGATTTCGATTTCTATAACATCGGCAAGCCCTCGCGCATAGCTTTTGCCGAACGCGATGTTCGTCTGCTTGACGATGGCTGCAAGCCTTCTGAGATGAAATACTGTATTACACTTCCCAGCTTTAAGAAATTTATGCCCGAATATATCGATAAATATATTGAGGCTTTCAAGACGGTGTCTGAAAACTACGAGCAACTTATCGGCGGCAATGAATTTGACGGCGGCAGATGGTACGGCTCTGAAAATCAATAACAAACGAAGATAACAAGATTGAGAACTATATTATTGTATTATAGGTCAGAAAAGGGGATGTGATGAGGGGTAAACTCAGATTCGGAATATTGGGATGCGGAATGGTTTCCGTTTACCACATAAATGCCGTACTCTCAAATCCGGACGCCGAACTTTACGGAGTCTGCGATAGTTCATTTGAGAATACTTTAAAAACGGCTGCTGTATACGGAGTCAAGGCTTACAACAACTATAAAGAGATGCTTGACGATGAGTTGATTGATGTCGTTTGTGTCTGCACTCCATCGGGATTTCATGCTCAAAATACTTTAAGCGCTTTAAACGCAGGCAAGCATGTTATTATAGAAAAGCCTATGGCGCTTAATGTTGAGGACGCTGATGCAATTGTCTCTCTATCTGAGAAAACCGGTAAAATTGTAAGCGTTATATCTCAGCTTCGCTTCACCGATTGTTATGCAGCGATAAATTCCGCACTTCAGCGCGGTGATTTCGGCAAAATAATCTTGGCTGACATTTCGATGAAATATCATCGCAGCAAAGAATATTATTCCGGGTCATCCTGGCGCGGAACCTGGAAGCTTGACGGCGGTGGAGCACTTATGAATCAGGGGATTCATAGTATAGATCTAATTATCTCTTTATTAGGTAACGTAAATCGTACTTTTGCATTCTGCCGGACTCTAAGTCACAAAATCGAAGTCGAAGATACCGCAACAGCCGTATTGGAATTCGAAAGCGGAGCCGTAGGCTCGATTCAGGCATCAACAGCTTGTTTTCCCGGTTACAGCAGACGGTTTGAGATCTGCGGTGACAAAGGTTCAGTCGTATTCAGCGATGAAAACATAATATCATGGGATCTGCCGGGAGAAATGCCGCAAGTAAGTCATTCCTATTGTTCTTCTTCAAGTGACCCGAGAGCTATCGGCAACGAAAATCATATAAAGCAAATAAATGATATTGTTGCAGCAATAAAAGAAGACCGTCCTCCGCTTATCGATGCAATCCAAGGCAGAAAACCGGTTTCTCTTATCTGCGCAATGTATCAGTCATCTGTTACTGGGAAGCCGGTCGATATCAAAATGTAATTCTCGGGATAAAAAAACGGCTCTGCGTCAAATGTGATTTTGATGCAGAGCCTGATTTCTTTACTTTTTCTTTTTAGACGAACCTGCAATTGTGCAAATAATTGCAAGTACTGTCAGTATAACGAAGGTAGAGGCGAATATGATACCGTATTTAAATGAATATTCAACAGCCATGTTATTTACCGCCAAAATCACGGAATTGGTGTTATCAGTCAGATTATCTAAAGTAAATACCTTGTTAAGTCCGAAATAAACGAAAAACATTCCGACTGAAATAACGGCAGAATCAATCGCAGACCACATCAACGACATACGAAAACGCCGCTTATTAACGATAAACAGAACAATTAAAAGCATTCCGCTGATCACGGCAAAGGTGATTCTTACATATTTAATTGATGCAATAACGATTGTTATAGTTTGGAGACTTGATCTTGCGCTGTTTGCCTGACTTTCAGGCAGCGAATCAATTATTTGCCTGACACTTAGACCATTGCCGAAACCGGCAGAGTCAAGACCTTCGGATATGTCATTGAAAAGCTTATCATTTATATCAAGGTTTGGAACATCTTGGAGAACTGTCGTATTATTACGAAGCGCCTCGAGGATTTCTTCCTTAGATACGAGAATAATACTTTCAATATCCACCCCGTTTCTTGCCGCATCAATAACTTTAATTGCGCTTTTTGATATTAGACCAACAACACTTTTAAATGCGGTGTTAATGCGTTCCTCACTGATTCCCAAATCGGAAAGAGTATCATATTTCAGACCAAAGCTATTAATAACGGCCTCAGGTAATGGTTTTCCGTTCAGGATAATTTGATTTATGTCGATATTTTCGATTATTTTCTCAATTCCGTCAGAAGTAAGCGTCTGGTTTATAAATTCCACGCCTAAAGCAGACAAAGAAGATGTTAATATTAATACGCACAATATAATTGAAGCGATAATATTCAGCAGCTTTTCGGGTATTGTTTGACGCTTAGCCTGTTTTTTGTCTGCAGTCTTTACATTCACCGTGTCGGTAGCTGCAAAGTTTACTTCCGAACCCATGTAAGCTCTTTGTTGCATAGGTGAGGGTTGATTTTGTTGTCTTAGTGGATAAGCACCGCCCGCGACATCGTCATTTGTATTGTCAGGTTGATAAGGATACTGACTCGGCGGCGTTTGTGTATGAGTGTGAAAATCACTCTGTGGCTGTATTGTTTCTGTTATAGGTTCCTGTTTTTGTTGTTGAGTCTGATCAACCCCGGAAACAGGCGCGTTAATAAAGATATTTTTATCAGAACGAACGGAAGTATCTTCATTTGCAGAGGAGTAATCTGAAACAGTAGTTGAGGTTAATATATCACCGGCTGCATTTTTATCCTCTTGAATTGTTGTTTCAACAGGATCGGTGATACTCGGTTTTGGTTCGCTTTCGGATTTGGCAGACATTGTTACTGTTTCGTTTTTATCACCGTTAAGAGTAAGTGAGGGTGGAAGCTGACGCCGGGCTGTGCGTTGCGGTTCGGTTCTCCTTTCCGGCTTTTCATCAGACTGTCTTTTTGTTGGGGGAGCGGGCGTCTGTCCAAGTCTTGATCCGCAGGATGTACAAAACCGGCTGCCCTCCTCAAGCTCATTTCCGCATTTAGGGCATTTTATTTTTGCCATTTATATAAACTCCTTTCCAAGGATTGCAAATAACTCATCTACATATAACATTATACACAATATTAGCGGAAAAATCAATATAAATCATGATAATTCGTTTCTCTTTTTTATGAAACCCCGGTTAAAATTCACCCCAAACCTTTGGAAAAACGGCAAAAGAAAACAAAAAACATCATAAAAACACAGGGCATGACCGGATTCGGCATGTCCTTTTGTATGGATATTCGATT
>JAAZIU010000006.1 GCA_012800735.1 Clostridiales bacterium
TCAGGAAGTACAAGCTCCCGAATCTCTCGCAGTTATGCTCTCCGACCGCCATATCGGAATCGGCGGAGACGGTATAATACTTATCGGTTCGTCCGACGTCGCAGATGCGAAAATGAGAATTTTCAACACCGACGGCTCGGAAGGTAAGATGTGCGGAAACGGTATCCGCTGTGTTGCTAAATATCTTTACGATAACTTTATAGTACACAAATTAAGAATGCGGATTGAAACTCTTTCCGGCGTTCTGAACCTCAAGCTCTCAACAATGCACGGTCTTGTATCTCATGTGAAAGTTGATATGGGCAAAGTTATCCTCGAACCGGAAAGAATACCTGTCAAATTGACCGGCGACAGCATTATTGACCGAGCCGTTATCATAGGCGACAAGACCTGGAATATAACCTGTGTTTCGGTCGGCAATCCTCACTGCGTCGTATTTTGCGAAGGTATTGATAAAATGGATCTTGCAAAGATAGGCCCGTTGTTTGAACATAATCCGATTTTCCCTGAGCGTGTCAATACCGAATTTATCGAGGTTATAGACGAACGCACACTGAAAATGAGAGTCTGGGAGCGCGGCAGCGGAGAAACGATGGCTTGCGGCACCGGCGCCTGCGCGTCGGCTGTCGCAGCGGTATTGAATAAACACTGCCCGAAAGGTGAAGATATCAACGTTATTCTTCGCGGCGGCGTTCTCGTTATCAATTTCAGCGGCGAAAATGTCTTCATGACCGGTCCCTGTGTCAAGGTCTATGAGGGAGAGGTTGAGATATAAAAATAGCTTTTACAAACGACAGCTAATCATTTTATTTATTATTGAAATGAATGGAGCCAGGAGTTTATAATTAAATAACAAACTTGTTGTTTCAATCTCGTAATAATCATTACACAGGAGGAAAGAATAATGTCAGTTATCAGCGAATATCTTCAACTGCTTCCATATTGGGATAAGCTGACAGAGTCGGAAAAAGACTTTGTCAAAGCTAACACAACAATTCAAAAATATGAAAAAGGAAGAATAATTCAAGGATATTCCGACTCCTGTTTAGGTATGATCTATGTTTTGAAGGGTTCTATCCGTGTATTGATGATTTCCGAAGAAGGAAGAGAGATTACGCTTTTCCGTCTTAATAAAGGCGACTCCTGTATTCTTTCAGCGGCATGTGTTTTAAGTCAAATTACTTGTGAGACACAAATGGTCGCGGTTGAGGACATCGAAATTCTTGTTGTGAATCCTGAAGCTTATAAAAGTCTTATGAATAGCAATCTCAATGTAAAATGCTTCACATATGAACAAGCGACTGAAAGGTTCTCTATTGTCGTTTTTGTACTTCAGCAAATTATCTTTGCCCGTTTCGATCAGAGGCTGGCGAGCTTTCTTATCGCATATTACGAAAAAACCGGTCTTTCAAAGTTGAAAATGACTCAGGAGGCGATTGCTGTTGAAGTCAATACCGCAAGAGAAGTTGTTGCAAGGATGCTGAAACAATTCGCCTCAGACGGACTCATCGAGATGAAGCGAGGAAGCATAACTTTTCTTGATATCGAAGGCTTACGGCTTCTTCAATGATTTTATAAAATCATTGAAGATGATTATATTAAAACACCGAAAAAAATCGGTGTTTTTTATTTTATGTGACTTAGTCACGGAAAACGAATTTTAAATCGTATATAATAACCGTAGAGTTTTAGTTTTACTGACATTTTGATGATATATTACAAAATACTATTGAAATGTTCAACTAAAAATGTTAAAATATAACAAAGGGGAAAATAAATGCGAAAAAGAATAATTCTATTACTTATGATTTTTGCGGTTGTGATTTCTTCTGCTCTTTACAGCTGCACCGATAAACCGGTTGATGTAGAGGTCAACATGACCGATTCGGAAGGTGATTTACAGACGGCATCGGATGCAAAAGATGAAAATGTGTCGAATGTTGATACCAATACCGCTCCCGATTTTACAGTAAAGGATTCAGACAATAACGATATAAAGCTTTCCGATAAATTCGGAAAACCAATAATCGTGAATATCTGGGCTACCTGGTGCGGTCCCTGCTTGTCGGAACTGCCGGCATTCAACAGCTTGGCAGATAAATATAAAGACGATATATCTTTTATGATGGTAAACCTGACGGATAACACAATGGATACCATTGATGCAGTTAAAGAATTCACTGCTAATAAAGGTTATACCTTCCCGGTTTATTATGACACCGAAGGTAGTGCCGCACAAGCTTACAATGTGTTTTCAATTCCGCTTACAATTTTTATTGATGAGAACGGCAATGTAAAAGATCAACATGTTGGTTCAATGAGTGAAGATATCCTGCAAGGCTATATTGATGAGCTTTTGAAAAAGGATTCGTAATAATGTGACTCGGTCACGGTAAATTGACTACAAATATGGTATACTTACTGCAGAAAGGCGGTGAGAAATAATGAAAATCACCTTAAATAAAGATGAGGAAGTCGTCAAAACCATAAAAGAAGGCTTAAAGCTCAAGGATGGTTACTGTCCATGTAAATTAGAAAAAACTCCCGAAAACAAATGTATGTGCAAAGAGTTCCGCGATCAGATAAAGGACCCTGATTTTGAAGGCTACTGCCACTGTCTGTTGTATTACAAGTCCAAGGACTGAATTTATGAAACGGTTGCTGAGCTTTGTTGCGGCGTTATCGATATTAGTTGCATCCATAATACTTACAGGTTGTAATAACATAACGATAGAAACAGAAACAAAAAATGAAACGTCCGCAGCAGAAGATATCAAAACAGTTTCAACTGACATTGAAGAAAAGAAAAACCCTGACGGTTATCGTCAGATTGATGCGGAAGAAGCCAAAAGAATGATGGACGAAGAAACCGGATATATCATTCTTGATGTCAGGACAGTACAGGAATACAACGAGGGACATATACCGGGCGCTATCTTGCTTCCCGACTATGAAGTGGAAGACCGCGCCGAGGAACTTCTACCGGACAAGAAACAGCTTATTCTTGTCTATTGCCGAAGCGGAAACCGCAGCAAAGGCGCTTCCGCGGCTCTTTCCAAACTCGGATATACAAACGTGGTCGAATTCGGAGGAATCCGAAGCTGGCCTTATGAAACTGAAACATTATAAACAAAAAAACGGAGGATAAAAATGGCTGAACTTACAATTACAAAGAAAAATTTCGAAAGCGAAGTGCTCAATTCGGATATCCCGGTATTACTTGATTTCTGGGCTGCCTGGTGCGGTCCGTGCAGAATGTTGGCTCCGGTTATCTCTGAGCTTGCCGAAGATTATGCAGGTAAGGTAAAAGTCGGTAAAGTCAATGTCGACGAAGAACCGGAACTTGCAAGCGCCTTCCAGGTAGCGGGTATTCCGATGCTTGCGGTTATGAAAAATGGCAAAGTGGTAAAAACTTCAGTCGGATATAAGCCCAAAGCACAGATTGAAGCGCTTCTTGACTAAGCATAACAGACATTAATGGGATTATTTAATTTATTCAAGCGCACCGACATTAAATCCGGAGTTGAAAAATATAAATCTTCGGATAATGCGGTGTTGCTTGATGTCAGAACACGGGATGAATTTACTCAGGGACATATACCTGACGCAATTAACATTCCGCTGCAAAAGATATCAGAAGCATTATCATATATACAGGACAAAAACACTCCGGTCTTTGCCTATTGTCTGAGCGGGATACGGAGTCGCCGAGCAGTAAATGAACTTCATAGTCTCGGTTATAAGAATGTTGTAAATATAGGCGGAATCAGCGCCTATCAAGGTAAGATCAAGAGGTAAAGATGAAAGTTGTTATTATAGGCGGAGTTGCGGGCGGCGCGTCCGCCGCTGCGCGTCTCAGAAGACTTAACGAACACGCTCAGATTATTGTTTTTGAGCGCACCGGCTTTGTTTCTTACGCAAATTGCGGTTTACCATATTATATAGGCGGAGTGATTGAAGACAAAGAGAAACTGACGCTCAACACCCCTGAGAGTTTTTGGGATCGCTTCCGTGTTGATGTGCGCGTCCGTCATGAAGTTACGAGTATAGACACCAAGAATAAAACCGTTACTGTTCACGGGCTTGATACAGGTAAAACATATCAGGAATCATACGATAAGCTGCTTCTGTCTCCCGGAGCAAGACCTATCATACCCAAAATGCCGGGAATTGAGAGTCCAAGAATATTTACTTTAAGAACGGTTGAAGACACATTCAAAATAAAGCAATTTATAGAGGAAAAACAACCGAAGTCAGCCGTCGTAGTAGGCGGAGGGTTCGTCGGTCTTGAAACTGCGGAAAACCTGCATGTTGCCGGTATAAACGTTACGCTTGTTGAATTGCTTGACCAGGTGCTTACCACACTTGATTATGATATGGCTTCCTTTATCCATTCCGCTTTCAGATGCGAAGGAATTAATCTCAGACTAAGCTCTGAAGTCGAAGGATTCATTGATACCGAAAAAGGAATTCGAGTCAATATAAAAAACAGCGAACCAATCGATACGGACATGGTTCTGTTTTGCATTGGCGTAAGACCCGATTCCGGTCTTGCCAAATCGGCCGGTCTAGAACTCGGCATAAAAGGCAGTATACTTGTAAATGACAAAATGGAAACATCCGAAAAGGATATTTATGCCGTCGGAGATGCCATACAAATTAAGCATACCATAACCGGAGAGCCGGCGCTTGTTTCATTGGCCGGACCCGCAAGCAAACAGGGAAGGATCGCAGCAGACAATATAAACGGCGGCGACAGCCGGTATAAAGGTTCGCCGGGGACATCTGTTATTAAATTATTCGATATAACCGCCGCCAGCACCGGTCTTACCGAAACTGCCGCCAAAGCTAAGGGATACGATTACGAAAAGATTATCCTTTCACCGCCGTCGCACGCAACATATTATCCGGGCGCAAAGACTATGACTGTAAAGCTGATTTTTGAAAAATCATCGCTTCGGATTTTGGGCGCGCAAATTGTCGGTTATGACGGAGTTGATAAACGCATTGACGTTATTGCAACCGCAATATCATTAGGCGCTTCGGCTCTTGATCTGATGGATCTTGATCTTGCATACGCGCCGCCGTATTCTTCATCAAAAGATCCGGTTAATATGGCTGGTTTTGTAATTGAAAACATTATAACGGGAAAGGTAAAACAGTTCCATTGGCACGATATAGAAAATCTACCAAAAGATGGAAGTGTTATACTTCTTGACACAAGAACACCGGCTGAATCCTCAAAGGGAATTATCGACGGATTTAAAAATATTCCCGTTGATGATATCAGGGAACGGATAGGTGAGCTTGACAGAAATAAGCCGGTATATATAACTTGTCAAGTCGGAATCAGAGGATATATAGCCTGCCGCATACTTGAAGCGGAAGGTTTTGATGTCTATAATCTTTCGGGCGGTTATCGTTTTTACGAAACGGTTATGAAAGATAAGTGCCCTTCACCAGAAACTTATACCTGCGGAGCTGATAAAAAATAATTCGTAGCAACAAAAAACATCAAAAGGAGGTATAATCACTTTTCATCACTTCCCGATGATTGGGTATGTCCTTTATGCCATGCGCCAAAATCAGAATTTAAGCCGGAAGAAAATACGAACACTTTCACTTCACCAAATGCAAAGAGATTAATGATTCTCCTTACCGATCCGCCGGCAGCTACGCAAAATTTGACGATATTAAAATAGAATCGGTAGAAATTGTAACTAATGGCATTTGTAATAAGTGCCTTAATATAGAAACAAACAATAAATTAAAACAGGAGGCAAAATAATTATGTCAGACAAAATTGTAAACTTCCCACTTATCGGAACACCTGCACCGGAGTTTTCCGCGCAAACAACACAGGGAGATATCAACTTTCCCGCCGATTTCAAAGGAAAATGGGTAATCCTCTTCTCGCACCCAGCGGACTTCACACCCGTGTGTACCACCGAGTTTATGACTTTCGCAAGTATGCACGAAGAATTTAGAGCACTAAACACAGAACTTATAGGTCTTTCTATTGACTCCATTCACTCACACTTAGCATGGCTCCAAGCAATCAAAGGATATACTTGGAATGGTATCGAAAAACCGTCCGTAGAGTTCCCGCTTATTGCTGACATTAAGATGGATGTAGCAAATAAATACGGCATGCTCCAGGGCGAATCAGACACATCCGCCGTTCGCGCTGTCTTCTTCATCGATCCAGAAGGAGTTGTTAAAACGATTCTTTACTATCCCGCATCAATGGGAAGAAACTTTAATGAAATCAAACGTATCCTTATAGGTCTTCAGAAATCTGCAGCAGAAGGTGTTGCGCTTCCAGCCAACTGGCATCCGGGCGATGATGTCATTGTACCCCCGCCGGGAACATGCGGTGCAATTCGCGAAAGAAAAGAATTAGTTAAAAACGAAGACTATGATATGAAAGATTGGTTCTTAACCTTCAAAAAAGACAAATAAGTTAAAAGCAAACCTTTGTCACTACAAAAAGCAGAGAGTTTTATATTCTCTGCTTCTTTAAAATGAGGGGTCGGCTAGAGTCCGAAGTGCAAACCCCGGGTTAATGATATAAATTCTATATAGAATTTAAGTATTTAAGTGTTTTTTCCCTCGTAAATTCATAAAATTTATGTTAAATAGGGTTGGAAATTGGCAAAAAAGCAAATATTCTACACACTAACCGGAGATTGTTCTAAAATCCTCTTTTCAGAATATATAGTTCGATCCCTCGTTTTATTCGATATGAAAGCAGGTTGCGGCGATTGTGGCGACGCTTGTCCGAGCGGAGCAGTAAGCACGATGCCTCAAAGCAATAATACTCACGAGCTTTTACAGGAGCTTTGTAAACAATCCGCCGACAGATGATTTTTCGACTAACAAGGCAAAACGCCTGTTAAATATACTTCAGAATAACGACAAAAACAAAAAGAAAGAGGTAACACTAATGAAAACTTACAAATGTCTCGCATGCGGCAAAGTCTTCACTGTTGAAGACGGAGCTGAACTTGTATGTCCCGCTTGCGGCGCTACAGGCGACAAGCTTGTCGAAGTAAACCCCTATTACGGCACTCAGACCGAAAAGAACCTTGAGGAAGCTTTTGCCGGCGAGTCGATGGCTCGAAACAAATATACATATTTTGCTTCAGTGGCAAAAAAGGCCGGATATGAGCAGATTTCCGCTCTCTTCCTGAAGACTGCCGAAAACGAGAAAGAACACGCCAAAGTTTGGTTTAAAGAACTCAACGGCATCGGTGATACCGCAGCTAACCTGAAGGCAGCGGCTGAGGGCGAAAACTACGAGTGGACCGAGATGTACGAGAACTTTGCGAAGACCGCCGAAGAAGAAGGCTTCACCGCTCTCGCCAAGAAGTTCAAACTCGTTGCAGCAATTGAAAAACACCACGAAGAAAGATATCTTGCCCTTTTAAATAACATTGAGCTAGCTCAGGTATTCGAAAGGGAAGAGCCTAAAGTTTGGGAATGCCGGAACTGCGGTCATCTCTTTGTAGGTGAAAATGCTCCTAAGATTTGCCCGGCTTGCAACCATCCTCAGGCATATTTTGAGATTAACTGCGAAAATTATTAAGTTTTAAACAATTAAACTTAAGGAGAAAATCTATATGGAAATGAAATTCTATCAGTGTTCCAAATGCGGCAAGATCGTTGCTATTGTAAAAGAAACCGGAGTTCCGATCTTCTGCTGCAAACTTCAAATGGAAGAGATTATCCCCGGCACCACCGATGCTTCAAATGAAAAGCATGTGCCGGTTTACAAAGTTGAAGGCAATAAGGTACTCGTTAAGGTTGGCTCCGAGGTTCATCCGATGATACCCGAGCACTATATCGAGTGGGTTTCCCTTCAAACTAAATTTGGAAACCAGAGAAAAGCGCTCAAACCCGGCGAAGAACCGAAGGTGTGCTTCTCAATTTGCGAAGGCGACGAGGTTGAAGCTGTTTACGCTTACTGCAACCTTCACAGCCTCTGGAAATCTTAATTAATATAACTGGGAGCTGTAGCAAAACACAAATATTGCTACAGCTCCATATTTATGAAATCCCTGTTTAAAAACCACCCCAAACCTTTGGAAAAACGGCAAAAGAAAACAAAAAACATCATAAAAACACAGGGCATGA
>JAAZIU010000007.1 GCA_012800735.1 Clostridiales bacterium
GGAAATCAAGTTCAAGTCCGTCGGGGTCGTAGCGCCAAAGCTGCTCTTTTATGTAGTCGAGCATCTTCCTTCTCACTTCGGGGACGGAGTAGTCGAAGCAATAGCGGAAGTAGCCGTATTTATCGCCTATCATCCAGCTTTTTTCCCGGGCTTCGTAGAAGAATTCCGAACGCGCAAAGAATGTCGTCTCATCGGGGCTGTGGCAGTCGTTCATGCGGATCGAGAGCCAGCCGGAAAGTCCGATTTGACGAAGACGGCGAAGCCAGACTTCAAATGGATCTATCGAATATTCGGCGTTGAGCTTATATATTCCTCTGTAAAGTTCTTTGTAATCGACTTCGAAGCCGTTTTCCGTCTTCTGCTCGTATTTGTCGGCATAATCGTTCCATATTTCGCTTTTTGTCGCGGAATACTGACAGAAGTTATTCAAGAGAACATCGGTTATAAGGGTATTTTTGTAGATGTCAACGAAGGGATACAGAAGCTCTTCGCTTACATTCTCCTCTTCGGAGACACGGTTTAAAAACGGTGTCGTGACCGTATCGATATCGATGTTGGTATAAAATCTGCGTTTCATGCGGTTACCTCCATTTTTAGCCATCGGTACAGCTTTTTGATTATTATAGCATATTAATACGATTCTGTAAACAGCTTATGTAAATTTTCACACATCGCATAATTTACAAATATCGGTTGAAATTTCGCCGCAAATGAGTACAATTATTATATAAGCTTTGAGACTACATTTCCTGCTTTTTGGTTGATTATATGAAAAAAAGAAATATATTTTTCCGTCTTGCGGCGTTCTTTTTCGCTTTGTCGCTTGTTTTTGCGCTCTTATCCTGCGGAAGCGGATCGAAGGACGACGCCGAGACTTCGACTTCGTCGACGGTCGCTCTGCCGGATGAGGACAGCAAATCAAAGATATCCGACGGGACTTTCAATTATACCCTTTATAAAACTTATGCCGAGGTATCCGAATATTTAGGCGGCGACGCCGTCGTTATTATCCCTCCGTCAGTCGAGGGGCTGCCGCTGATGTCGATAGGCAAGAGCGCGTTTGAATACAATAAAACTATAACCACCGTCATTATGCCGGATTCGCTTACCAACATCGGAAATTACAGTTTCCGCGGCTGCACAAATCTTGTGTCGGTAAACTTCCCCGACGGGCTTGTCGCCGTCGGCAACTACGCCTTTGTTTCGACCGGACTTACCGACCTTATCTTTCCCGATTCGCTCACCGTTTTGGGCAAATACTGTTTTGCCGAAACAAAGATAACGAAGCTGACGATGCCGAGATATATAGCCAAGACCAACGACTATATGTTCTGCGGCTGTCCGAACCTCGTTGAGTTTGAACTGCCCGAGTGCATGACGAAGATAGCGAATCGCATGTTCTACAACTGCGACGCGCTGACGGTTGTCACCGTCCCGGATTTTGTCACCGAAATCGACGACTACGCTTTCTCCGGCTGCGACTCGCTGACCGATATTTATATCCCGGCGACGGTTACCACATTGGGCGAAGGGGTTTTCATCGGCTCCGACAACATCACGATACACACCCCCGCGGGCAGCGCCGCCGAAATTTACGCCTCTCATTACAAGATAAGCTGCGATAACAATATCTGAAACCAATACTCGCCCCGGCGACACCGGGGTTGTTTTTTTGATGCAAATGGACTTAAAGAAAATCGCGCATAACCTGCGTATTCGCTTAAATGACGCCGAGATCGCCGAGTTTGAAAAAGATTGGGCTCGGCTTGATGTATTATCTGAAGTTTTTTATGATCTCCCTTCGGATATTTCTGATATATCACCAAAATCCGGCTCCTTTGACGGCGCCGCCCTTCGGTCGGATGAACCGAATGACGAACAGACCATAGGCAGAGACGAGCTTTTGGCTAACGCTCCCAAGCTGAGTAAAGATAAAACCATGGTCGCTGTGCCGAGGACGGTGTAAAATGGATATCACAACGATGACTGCGGCGGCGCTTTCAAAAGAGCTTGCGTCCGGCAGGCTCAGCTCAACCGAGCTTGTTTCGGCTGAACTTAGGAAGATAAAAGACAATGACGACGACAGCGCCTTTATAACCGTCTGCGCCGACGAGGCGCTTAAAGCCGCGGGAGAAGCGGACAGACGCCGCGCCGACGGTAAGGTTCTCTCATTCCTTGACGGAGTGCCGATATCCTTAGGCGACAACATAATGACCAAGGGGATTAAAACCACCTGCGCGTCAAAGATGCTGTGGGATTTTGTCCCGCCGTATGACGCGGCTGTTGTTGAGAAGCTTAAATCGGCGGGGCTTGTTATAATCGGAAAGACGAACCTTGACGAATTCGCGATGGGAAGTTCGACCGAAGCTGCGGCAGCGGTTGCGGCTTTTATGACGCCGCTGGCTTTGGGCTCCGACATCGGCGGCTCTTTGCGGCAGTCGGCGGGTTTATGCGGAGTATACGGCTTTCGCCCGACTTACGGAGCGGTTTGCCGCTACGGTCTTGCCGCCGTCGCTTCATCGATGGACACAGTCGGCGTCATAGCGCGCTCGGCGCGGGATGTGCGTCTGCTATGCGATATAATTTACGGCGAAGACAGCCGGGATGCATCATCGATAAATATTAAGCTGACGGAAAGCGAAAAGCCGGGTTTTTCATCTATGAGCTTTGCTCTGCCGGATGAGCTTTTTGCGGACGCCGATAAGAATACGATTTCTGCGGCGGAAGAAACGGCGGCGAAGCTGGCGGCGCTTGGAATGACGAGAAAAACTTTGCGTCTGCCATCTTTGAAATATGCGCTTGCCGCTTTTATTATCATCTCCTGCGCCGAGGCGGCTTCGAATCTCGCCCGCTTCGACGGGGTCGGATACGGCTATCGCACCGGCAGTTACGACGATATGAACGAGCTTTTTGAAAACACCCGCGGAGAGGGCTTCGGGCAGGAAGTCAAGCGGCGAATTTTGCTCGGAGGCTGCGCGCTTTCGGCGGATTTTCGCGAAAAATGGTTTTTCAAAGCCAAAGCTGCGGCGGCGCTTATAAGAGCGGAACTTGATAAGGCGCTTTCCGACATTGATATTATTGTAGCTCCGACTTCGGCGAATCCTGCGGGGAATAAAACTTCCGGGAATATCTTCGAAACGGATATAACGCTGTTTCCGGCATCGCTTGCCGGACTCCCCGCACTTTCGCTTCCGGCGGGGGTATACGGCGGGATTCCGACGGGCGTTCAGCTGATTTCCGCGCGGCGGCGGGACGGACTCATCTTATATACCGCCGAAATACTGGCTGAAACGGAGGCGGAGAGATGAGAAACGAATATGTTCCGGTTATCGGCCTTGAAACCCATGTTGAACTGTTGACGAAAACGAAGATATTCTGCTCCTGCGAAAACCGGTTCGGAGCCGAGCCGAACACCCTTTGCTGTCCCGTCTGCATGGGCCTGCCGGGAACGCTGCCTTCGCTGAATAAAAAGGCGGTTGAATACGCAGTACGCGCCGGGCTTGCCCTCGGCTGCAAAGTCGCAACCGTGAGCGGATTTGACCGCAAGAATTATTTTTATCCCGATCTGCCGAAAGGGTATCAGATAACACAGCATTTTACTCCGATATGCTCCGGCGGAAGCCTTGAAACGCCGGAGGGAGCCGTCCGCATAGCCAGGCTGCATCTTGAGGAGGATGCGGGAAAGCTGTTTCACAACCGAGAAGACGCGACGCTTATCGATTTCAACCGCTGCGGCGCGCCGCTTGTTGAAATAGTGACTTATCCGGATATCACATCTCCCTCGCAGGCTGCGGATTATATTTCGGCGCTGCGCCAAGTTATGCTTTTCTGCCGCGTCTCCGATGTCAAAATGAACGAGGGATCGCTTAGGATCGACGCGAATATATCCCTTCGCCGCCCCGGCGAGCCGTTTGGCACTAAAGTCGAGATTAAGAACATAAATTCGATAAAATTCATGGAAAAGGCGCTTGCGTATGAAATTGAGCGCCAGACAGCGTTGTTGGAAAGCGGCGGTGTTGTTATGACCGAAACCCGGCGATTTGATGAAAAGAGCGGCAAAACCGAGCCGATGAGGACAAAGGAAAGCGCGGAAGACTACGGCTATTTTCCCGATCCGGACCTTGAACCGCTTTTGCTGAGCGATGAATACATCGAGGGGCTGCGGCTGACGCTGCCTCAAATGCCGGAGGAGCTGAAATCCCGCTTTATTTCGGATTATGCTCTTTCGAATGAAGCCGCGTCAAGGCTTGTCGATTCGCCGGATATAGCAGAATTGTTTTTAAAATCTGCCGCCGGACTTGACAACACCGCTGCCGGACTTGCGGCGAATCTTATAAATTCCTCTCCCGCAGAGGCGGTTACCGTCCGCCCGGAAAGGCTTGGCCGGCTCGCCGAGATGCTGAACTCGGAAGAAATAACCTTTACCGTCGCAAAGACCCTGCTTTCGGAGCTTTCATCTTCAGATTTCGATCCTGCGCAAGCGGCAAAGGAACGGAATTTGACGGCGATACGCGGCGAAGAGCTGAAAAAACTTGCAAAAGAAGCCGTCAAAGCGAGCCGGAAAGCTGTCAGGGCTTATCTCGGCGGAAAAAAGACTGCCGTCATGGCGGTAGTAGGCGCCGTCATGAAAGCGAGCGGCGGTCGCGCCGACGCCGAAAAAGCCCGTGAGTTAATTATTGAAATAATCGAAAATGAAAGCGGCGGTGACTCCGACAGCTGAAGCTCTTATATTGTTTCCAAAATAATATTGAATATTCCGAGCGATAACTTTATAATATATATACATGAAATTCTGCCATTCAAGAAATGCAATATTACAATATGCCAGATAACGATATTTTTAACATTAATGCCGGAGATGCCGGCCGGCGGCGCGCGCGGCGGACTCCCGCCGAAACCATGCCTGCGGCTCAGACGAATATAACTGCTTCGAAGCGCATAGGAACGATACGCCCGAAAACCTGGATAACTATGGCGGCGGCGACAATACTGCTCGGCGGCGCCTTGATTGCGGCGCTTGCTCTTTGGCTGCCCGGCTTTGAAAGCCGCGGCGGCGGGCTTAATTCGGGCGTCAGCCGACCCATGCCCAGCCGCTTCTCGGAAATGCGGGGAATTTGGATCGCAACGGTAGGCAACATTGATTATCCGGAGAAGCCCACCACCGACAAGAGAGCGCTTATATCTCAGCTTGATGATATAATTGAAAATGTGGTAAATTCCGGCGCAAATACCATTCTGTTTCAGGTACGGCCGTCTTCGGACGCGCTTTATCAGTCTAATCTCTTCCCTGTTTCGGAATTTCTCACCGGAGAACAGGGGGGCGACTTGCCGGGCGGTTTCGATCCTTACGGCTATCTTGTCGAGGAGGGACATAAGCACGGACTTCGCGTCTATGCCTGGATAAATCCCTATCGAATAACCACCGGCACCGCCGAGTCGCCCAAAACAGATGTAAACGCCCTTGACAAATCAAATCCCGCCAGGATTCATCCCGAGTGGACGGTAGCTTATGCGGACGGACGGCTTTACTACAATCCCGGACTTCCCGAAGTGCGTGAGCTTATCGTCTCCGGCGTCAGGGAGCTGGTCGAAAACTATGAAACCGACGGGGTGGTTTTCGACGACTATTTTTATCCGTATCCCGTTAAAAACGCCGAGTTTGACGACGATCGCACGTATAAAAAGTTTGGCGGCAGTACCCGCCTTGAAGACTGGCGGCGCGAAAACGTAAACATACTCGTTCGCGACTGCTACACCGCTATTAAAGAAATCAACCCCGACTGTGAATTCGGCATCGCTCCGTTCGGTATCTGGCAGAACGACAACGGCTCGAACGGCGGTTCAAAAACCTCAGGTTTTGACAGTTACAGCCTTATTTACAGCGATCCCATAGCCTGGATAAAGGGCGGATATCTTGATTTCATCGCGCCTCAGATATACTGGCAGTTTACCACCTCCGTCGCGCGGTTCGACGTGCTTGTAAGATGGTGGAACGCGGCGATGTCGGGACATGAGTCGGTTAAGCTCTACATCACCCACGCCGCTTATCGCGCGGGCGAATGGGACAGCGGGGAGATCCCGCAGCAGGTGGAATTTGCCCGCTCCGAGCGCAGCTATTGCGGCAGCCTGATGTACGGCTACAAGGCTATAAAAAACAACGAAAACAGCGTAAAAGACCGGATTTTGTCTGTCTGGAACGAAGAAATTATCTATGAGCGGATAGGCGTCGGCAACGGCGTTAAGCTGACCGTAACATCGCCGTATGACGGCTCGGATATCGGAGCGAACGCAAGCTATCTCATCGGACAATGCGACCCCGTTTTGCCGCTTTATCTTAACGACAGACCGGTTTCGCTTACCAAAAGCGGATTTTTCTCGGTATACTGCGAACTGCGACCCGGAAAAAATGAGCTTCTCTTCACCCACGGAGATGAAAAACTTAAATATACCCTTTACAACGGAAAGCGCTCCGACGGCGACTCAAATATCTCCGCGGCTGCCGCGCCTCAATATAAAACTCTTGACAGCTTTATTATAACCGGCGTTTCTCCGTCTTCCGGATGTATCATAAAAAGCGGCTCCAATCTTGAAATCAGCTGCACCGCCCCGGCGGGAGCGACGGTCAAAGCCGAATTGGGCGCGAGAACGGTAACTCTTGAGCCGATCTCTCCTCTTCCTGAAGACGCAAAAGCCGATAAAGGCTTTCTCTGCCAGACCTACACCGGGCAGTTCAAAGCGCCGAATCTTGCCGGCTCCGGGAGTCTTTTCGAGCTTGGGCGGATAAGAATCACCGCCGTATTAGACGATGATTTCGCCGAAGCCGACGGCGGGAGAATAAGACTCTCGCCGAAAAACGGCTTCAGCCTTGCGGTGAGGGTAAAATCCGACGACACCGATATTAAAGTAGCGCCCGACAGCTGGTATTACGACGACTACACCCCCTCCGCCGCCGGAATGGAGGATAACGTAACCTCCCTTAAAGACGGCTGGTATCAGCTTCGGATGAAAGGATTTGTCCGCGAGGACAATGTAGAAGAGATTGAAGACACGGTTCCGAACTCAGCCATAACTGAGGCCGTGCTCTATCAATCGGGCGAAGACATCGTCGCGGCTTTCACCGTCGACAGAAACGTTCCTTTCAACGGATATATCGACGACAACGGGCGTTTTGTGATGACGCTTTACAATGTCAGCACAAAAAATCCCGCCGGTCTTGAAATCATTCCGAACCCGCTGTTCAAGACGACGGGACAGGAGATCGGCGCCCGCGAAAATGTATATAAATACTATCTTTCCCTTAAAGACAGAGACAATTTCTACGGTTTCACTCCGCGCTATGAGGACGGAAAACTCATTATCACCTTCCGCGGTCCGCGCAAAGTCGACGCCGAATCGGAAACGCCGCTTGCCGGACTTAAAATAGCCGTCGACGCGGGACACGGCGGAACTGAACACGGCGCGAGATCCCCGATGTATGGCTATTACGAAAAAGACATGAATCTCGCTATCGCGGCGGCGACGGCAAGAAGACTTGAGCAGTTAGGCGCCGAAGTCGTTATGACAAGAACGGACGACACCCTATACCGCCTATCTGACCGTTGCAAGGATTTGCTTTCGATAAAACCGGATCTGCTTATCTCGATACATCAGAATTCAATGCCGCATCCGTCCGATATAACGATTATTCGCGGTGAGGTCGCGCTGTATTTCGCCGACGCCGGACTTTCCCTTGCTAAGACCCTATCCGGAAAGCTTGCCGAGTCTCTGAACCGACTTGAAAGGGCGACGCGGCAGCAGCGGCTGGCTATCGTGCGAAATCCGCAGTTCCCGTCGGCGCTGCTTGAAGTCGGATTTATAACCTCGGTCGAGGAATTTGATATGATGATGAGACGGGGCGGCGAGAATATCGCGGCTTCCGGCTATACTATCGCCGACGGCATACTTGAATACTATCTGAATCAAGCTCGGTGGCTTCTCGAAGACCCGCCGAATGAGTGATTTCAGCAAATACCGAAGAAAAGGAGCTTGCGGGGCGTCCGCCCCGCATTTAAGATATGACTTGGGAAGAACTTGAAGCAGCCGCAATGAACTGCCAAAAATGCGCCCTCGGTCGCGCCGGCAAACTGCTCGACAAATACTTTGAAGCGGTCGGAATTGAGCGGGATGATGTGTACATCGCAAATATCCTCAAATGCCGACCTCCTCAAAACCGCGACCCCGCTCCGGCGGAGGAGGAAGCTTGCATCGATTTTCTCCGCGCTCAGGTGAAGCTGATCCAGCCGAAGATAATAGTCTGTCTCGGCAGAATTGCCGGACAGCGGCTGATTAAACCGGATTTGAAGATAACGCGGGAGCACGGCGCCTGGGTGAAAAAAGCCGGCGTTATGATGACGACAATTTATCATCCATCCTATCTGCTGAGACCGAATGCGCAGGCGCGGGAGCAGATGCTGACCGACATGAAAGAGATCGTCCGTATGAGGGAAGAACTGAGAGGGGGAGGAACAAATGGCTGACAAGGCTTTTTCCGTTGACTTTTCTGTTATGGCGTCGATGATGCTGACGCTGTTTTTCCTGCTTCTCATCGGCTACATTGCAAGAAAAGTCGGATTGATGGACGACAAGTTCTCAAAGCAGCTCTCCAATCTCATCATCTGCGTCGGACAGCCGTTTATGATAATAAACGCGGTTACAAATGTCGAATATTCAACCGAAAATCTGAAAACCGCCGGGATAGTCCTGCTTTTAGGTCTTGTAATTCACGGAATTACCGCCGTTGTCGCGCATTTCGCCACCCTGCCGATAAAGGACAAGGACGAACACGCGATATTTGAATACGGACTCATCTTCGGAAACTGCGGTTTTATGGGCTTTCCGATACTCAAGTCGCTTTTGGGGGACATCGGGCTTTTCTGGGGCGCGTTTTATGTTATCGCGTTTAACATCATAGTCTGGACTTACGGAATGTTCGTTTTAAGCCGCGCAAGAAGCGAGATAAAAATGAGCGTCAAGGGGATGATTTTAAACTACGGCACGACTCCCTGCCTTATCGGACTGCTGATTTGGGTAACGCAATTCAAGTTGCCCGCTCCCGTTCTTGAAACGGCAAGCTACATGGGCAGCATCTGCACTCCGATTTCGATGCTTATCGTCGGCGCGCTGCTTGCGCAGATACCGCTGAAGGATATGTTTACCAATCTCAAAGTATATTATTCTGCCTTTGTCCGCCTTCTGGTAAACCCGCTTGTCGTGATATTGATAGGCAAGCTCGTCGGAGCCGACCGCTTTTTAGGCGAAGCATTCCTTGTTTTTGCCGCCGTCATGGCGTCGGTGCCGACCGCCGCAAATTCGGCGATGTTCGCCGAGAGATACGACCTTTTGCCGGTCCGCGCCGCGCATATAGTCGGAATTTCGACTGCGCTGTCGGCGGTTACCATTCCTTTAATGATACTTGTAGTTTCGATAATATAAAAACCGCCTTATAAGGCGGGAACGGGACAGCCCAAAAACTGGCTGTCCCGAAATTTCACTCTTGTCTTCAATTCTGTTATATCACCCTCCAGAAGTCAGACTTTGAGTTTTTTAATTTAAAACCGCTTTTTCGACTTTTTTCGTCTTTCCTCTTGCCAAACCGATTTAAATGTGGTATCATATCCGCAGAGTAATAAAATATGGGTAAACGCCCGGAGGTATATCATGGCACAAAGAAAAACACGCTTTGACAAAAGCCGATTCTATATCGGCACCTACTGCATCGCCCACTATTCACAAGACGAGCGTCATGTCCGCGAGATAAAAGAATGCGGCATCGACTTTATGACCAACGCGCCTTACGACAACAAGGATTTTCTTGACTACTGCGAAAAATACGGCGTCGGCGTTGTCGCCACCGGAGTTTTGCCCGGCTGGTGGGGTGGCGACGGGAACAACGCAGGCAAGTTTGAAGAATCCGCTCCCCTTGAAAGGATTAAGGACGCAGCCGACAAGTTTGTCGATCATCCGGCAGTATGGGGTCTTGATGTCGGAGACGAACCGTCCTCTCTTGACTTCCCTCATTACGGAAAGCTGATAAGCTATGCCGAAAGCCTCTTCCCGGACAAGCTCATCTATCTGAACCTTTATCCCAATTACGCCTCAGTCGCCGAAAACACTGATTCTCAGGTAATATCTCAGCTCGGTACCGCGACATATCAGGAATATATCGATAAATATGTCGAGCTGGTTCACACCGACTACATCTGCCTTGACAACTACGAGTTCGCCGCCGGTGAGCTGAAGCTTTACGACAATCTGCGGATTGTCGCAAACGCCTGCCGCGATTCTAAGCGGGATTTCTGGATAGTCCTGCAAGTGAATTCGAATAATCCCGATGTATGGCTCACAACCGACAACCTGCGGCATCAGGCGTTTTCCTCGATGGCTTTCGGCGCGGTTTCGATCAACTGGGCCTGCTGGACTGCCGGCTGGTGGCATAATCAGGTGCTTGACGACAAGGGCGAGAAGACAGAGCAGTATGACAAACTCCAAACCGTGAACATGGAAATCAGGAAACTTGAGCCGGTTTATATGGCTTATAAAAACATCTCCGCGCATTTCGCCGGTAAGACGACCGACGCCGTCGCCGGAAGCGGAGTGCTCTGCGTACCTGTATGGGCAAACGAAATCTTCGCCAACGTAAAGCCGGGCGACGGAGAAACTCTCGCCGTCGGATACATGAACAAGCGCGAAGGCCGCGGTCACGCACTCTTCCTCGCCGATGTCACCAACCGCGACGGCGGTGATAAGAATAGAACGGTATCCTTTATGGTAAACCCCGGATACAAGGTAAAGGCTTATCACAGCGGAGAAGAATTTGAACTCAAATGCGAAAACGGTGTTTACGAAACCGAAATCGTCCCCTGCGGCGCCGTAATGATAACCGCCGAAAAAGAATAATAAACATATAAAAAATCGCACCCGTGAGGTTTCAGATTACCTCACGGGCGCATTTTCTTTTATTCGATTAATAGCTCTTGCCCCAGAGCACCATATGCTTTGCCGCCATGCCGCAGCAGACGCAGACATCGGAAATCGTTTTCTGGTCGAAGGGGATACAGCGGCTGGCGACGCCGGTTTCTTCTTTAACCTTGTCTTCGCATTCGGGATCGCCGCACCACATAGCCAAAATGAAGCCGTCGCCGTGTTCTTCGAGCGATGCGCGGATTTCATCGAGAGTTTTACAGGAATGGGTACGCTGCTCGCGGTTGGCGAGCGCCTTTTCGTAAAGCCCGACGCGGACAGCCTCCAGCGCCTTTTCGGCTTCCGCTTCAAGGTCGTCGAGCGAAACCACCTTCTTTGAGCGGTCGAGGCGAGAAACGAGCACGCACTGATTTGCTTCAAGGTCGCGGGGACCTATCTCGAGGCGGAGCGGAACGCCCTTCATCTCGTATTCGCTGAACTTCCAGCCGGCGCTGTTGTCGGAATCGTCGAGTTTGACGCGGAAGCGGGCGGAAAGGCGGTCGCTGAGCGCCGCGGCGGCTTCGCTGACCCCCGCTTTATGGGAGGCTATCGGGATTATGACTATCTGTATCGGCGCGACGGCGGGAGGCAGGACAAGTCCGGAATCATCGCCGTGAGTCATTATGATGCCGCCGATCATGCGGGTGGTTGTGCCCCAGGAAGTCTGGAAGGGGTGAACTAACTTATTTTCGTTGTCGGTGTATTGGATTTCGAAAGCGCGGGCGAAACCGTCGCCGAAATAATGGGAGGTTCCGGCCTGGAGCGACTTGCCGTCGTGCATCATTGCTTCGATGCAGTAGGTGCGTTCGGCGCCGGCGAATTTGTCGCTGTCGGTCTTGCGGCCGCGGATTACCGGAACGGCGAGGTCATGCTCATGGAAATCGGCGTAGATATTGAGCATCTGTTCGGTTTCGGCTATCGCCTCCTCGGCGGTGGCGTGCATCGTATGTCCCTCCTGCCAAAGAAATTCGCGGGTGCGCAGGAAGGGGCGGGTGTTCTTTTCCCACCGGACGACCGAGCACCACTGGTTATAAAGCTTCGGCAGGTCGCGGTAGGATTTGATGACATGCTGAAAATGCTCGCAGAACAGCGTTTCCGACGTCGGGCGGACGCAGAGCCGTTCGGTCAGCTCTTCGTCGCCGCCGTGAGTTACCCAGGCGACTTCGGGAGCGAAACCTTCAACGTGGTCTTTCTCTTTCTGGAGCAGCGACTCGGGGATAAAGAGCGGCATATATACGTTTTCGTGACCGGTCTCTTTGAATTTTCCGTCAAGTATCCTCTGGATATGCTCCCAGATGGCGTAGCCGTAGGGGGTGTAGACCATGCAGCCCTTAACCGAGCTGTAATCGCAAAGATCCGCCTTTTTGACGACGTCGGTGTACCATTGGGCGAAATCCACATCCATCGGGGTTATCGCTTCGACTAACTTCTTGTCTTTTTCCTTTGACATCTGAATATATCTCCGATTTAAAATTTATCAGTCTTTTCTCATATAGCCGGCCATTTTGGCGTTATGCTCTTCCTCGGCGCGGCGCTTGTCTTCTTCCACTACCCGCTTATGCTCCTCCGCGTCGCGGCGGCGGATCATCTCTTCCTCCTGAGCCATGCGGCGGCGCCGCTCGGCGTCGAGTTCCTCAAGCTCCTCAAAGGCGGGTGGCGGGTCCTCTTCCATCGCGCGGCGGAATTGCTCTTCGACCATCAGCTCGTTCTTCATCAAAAATCCGGCGACGTATTCGAGCTTATCGTCATTTTCTTTGAGTATCCGGCAGGCGGTTTCATAGGCGTCGGTTATTATTCGCTTGATTTCCGAGTCTATCAGCGCCGCGGTTTCCTCGGAGTAGTTGCGGGCGGTGTTCAGGTCGCGGCCGAGGAAAATCTCGTCGTGGCTGTGCTCCGAACCGTAAACTACCGGACCGAGTTCATCGGACATTCCGTATCTCATTACCATGCTTCTGGCAAGGCGGGTTGCGCGGGCGATGTCGTTTGAGGCGCCGGTCGAGATATCACCCATCTTCAGCGATTCGGCAACGCGGCCGCCCATAAGGGAGATAATCTCGTTTTCGATATCCGAGCGGGACTCGTAACTCTTGTCTTCCTTTGGCAGGCTCATGGTATAACCGCCGGCGAGTCCGCTGGGAATAACGCTTATCCTGTGAACCGGCTTGTCCGGCTGGCGGAGCTTTGTTACGATGGCGTGACCCGCTTCGTGATAGGAGGTAAGCTTTCTTTCCTTTTCGGAAACGACTTTTGATTTCTTTTCCGGACCTACGACTACCTTTAAAGTAGCTTCGTCGAGGTCGAGGTTTCCTATCTTCGGCTTGCCTTTGCGCGCGGCGAGCAGCGCGGCTTCGTTAAGAAGGTTTGCCAGATCCGCGCCGGTGAATCCGACGGTGGATCTTGCGAGAGTATTGAAGTCAACGTCATCTTCAAACGGCTTGCCTTCCGCGTGAACCTTGATTATTTCTTCTCTGCCCCTGATATCCGGATAACCTACCATAACCTGGCGGTCGAAGCGGCCGGGACGCAGCAGAGCGGGGTCAAGGATATCCGGACGGTTTGTCGCGGCTATGACAATGACGCCTTCATTGGAACCGAAACCGTCCATCTCGACAAGCAACTGATTTAATGTCTGTTCGCGCTCGTCGTGTCCGCCGCCCAAGCCCGCGCCGCGGTGACGTCCTACGGCATCTATCTCGTCGATAAATACTATCGACGCGGGATTCTTCTTCGCGGTTTCAAACAGGTCTCTGACGCGCGATGCGCCGACGCCGACATACATCTCAACGAAATCGGAGCCGGAAATCGAGTAAAACGGCACTCCCGCTTCCCCCGCTACGGCTTTGGCAAGCAGGGTCTTTCCCGTGCCGGGAGGGCCGACAAGCAGGATTCCGTGCGGTATCTTCGCTCCTAATTTGGTAAAGCGGGAAGGGTCGCGCAGAAAATCGACGACTTCGCGGAGTTCGTTCTTCTCCTCTTCGCAGCCGGCGACGTCCTTAAAATACACTTTTCGCTTTTCTTCGGCTCCCAGCTTTGTCCGCGCCTTTCCGAAGGTATTCAGCCGCCCACCCCCGCGGCCGGCAGCCTGGTTCATGACGTATATCCAGAGCGCTATCATCAGCACTATGATGATTATATAAGGTATCAGCGACACCCACCACGGTATCTCCACCGGAGCCGGCATGTCGTAATCGGTGATAATGCCCTTTTCATACTGCTCTGTAATAAGCTCGTTAAGATCGCTGTAAAAAAGCTCGAGTGAGCGCAGCTTATATAAGACGACGTCGCCCTCCTGGGTAACCATGGCGAGGTTGTTTCTGTCGTCGATTTCGAACGCTTTGACTTCCCCGTTTTTGAACATCGATATAACGTCGCTGTAAATTATCCTATCCGACGCGCTGCGATTGAAAAGCGCGGTCGCCGCGACGAGTATCACGATTATCAGAACGGCATAAAAAATAAAAATCTTGTAACTGTTTTTCATAATTCCCTTGTGTTTTTCGGGGATTTTGCCTGAACTTCACAGGCAGCCTTATTTTTCATAGATATCTCGTTTGAGGACGCCGATATACGGCAGAGTGCGGTATTTCTCCGCGTAATCAAGCCCGTAGCCGACGACGAATTCGTCCGGGATTATCTTTCCCTTGTAATCCGGCTCGAAGTCCGCCTCGCGGCGGTCGGGCTTGTCGAGCAATGCGACAGACTTCACGCTGCGGGCTCCCTTCAGCATCAGATAATCGGCAAGATAAGCGAGGGTTCTGCCGGAGTCGATAATATCTTCAACTATCAATATATCGGTTTCCGGAAGGTCGCTACGGTAAAGGTCAAGTATGATATTGACCGATCCGCCCGACTTCGCCGCCTGACCGTAAGAAGAGACCTTCATAAAGTCGATCTCGGCCGGAGTCGTGATATGCTTCATGAGATCGCCCATGAAGACCACCGAACCTTTCAGCACTCCGAGCAGCAAAAGATGGTTTTGGCGGCCGTCAATGTAAGCGTAGTCTCTATCTATCTCCGCCGCTATTCTGCGCACGATTGAGTCTATCTCCTCGGCAGGTACCAGAATGCGTTCGATGTCGTTTGATAAATCGTTCAAATGGTTCATTTTGTGTTTTGACTTTCGTTTGATATATATTCGGCTATCAAAAGACAGCCGTTTTTCGGCTTATCAAGGTACAGCCCGTCGCGGCATAGCGGACAGCCGTTTATCAGGAGTTCGGGAACGCATACGATTCCTTCTTCGTCCCGTATGACAGGAGCTGCCGCCCGTCTTTTTTCCGGCATACCTGCGGCTCTCATCAGCTTTGAAAGGCTTTTTGTCATGCCAAGGCACTTTATTTTATCGCCGGGACGCCGGGGGGCAGCCGAAAGCTGTCCTTTTATTTTATCAGAATCCAGATAAGCTTTCAGTCGGTTATTGTAAATATTTGGTAGCCGTTCTGTATACTTCTCATCATATACCGAAATAAATATCGACGCGCCCGCCGGAAGAACCGGATTTTCCCCCTCGCGGAGGCTTATGTTGTATGAAATAACCGGTCTCTCGCGGATGTCTTCGGAAAAAGCGACGCGCCCGCGTTTTATGTCGAGTCTTATACGTCCCGGCAGAGATATCCCGCCCGTGGCGGCTGCTATAATTTCTGCCGCCGCTTCTATATGGCGGCTTTCGAGTTCACCCGCGCCCTCTTCAAGGCATCGGCGCCTCAGCCAGCGAGTCAAAACCGGTTCGGCCAAGTCTGAAAGCTCGGATACATGAGCGTCGGCGGGAACGGCTGCTGCAAGGCTTTCAAGATATTCGTCGTCGCGGCGGGCATAGCTGCTGAACCTTGATATCGCCGCGACGGCGGAGGGATCTACCTGCTTCAGCGCCGGAATTATCTCGCTTCTGATGAAATTTCTCGTATATGCGGTGTCGGCGTTTGTGCTGTCGGTGACGTATGCAAGCTCTCTCTCGGCGCAGTAATCCAAAATCAGGTTTTTTTCGCAGCTTATAAGCGGTCGGATGATATTCCCTCTTGTCGGCGGGATTCCCCCCGCCCCGCGCAGCGACGCACCGCGGCAGAGGTTGAAAATCAGAGTTTCGGCGTTGTCGTCGGCGTTATGCGCGACGGCCGTTCTGTCAATTTCCCAGAGCCGGCAAAGGCTTTCAAAATATCGGTATCTTATCTCCCTCGCCGCAAGCTCGACGGGCTGTTTTGCGGCTTTCGCCGCCGCCGGAACATCGAAAACCCCGGTATAAAGCAAAATCCCGCGGCTTTCGCAGAATTCCGAGCAAAAGCGCGCGTCAGAAAAAGCTTCATCACCTCGGATGAGGTGATTTACATGGGCGGCGTACAGCTTTATGCCTCTCTCGCGGCAGATCCGGCTCATTAAATCTATAAGGCAGACCGAGTCGGAACCGCCGGAGAAGGCGCAGAGAACGCTTTTCGCGCCTTTGAGCATATCGAAACGCTCAATCTGCTCGCTTGCGGCGGCGCGGAGCCGCTCTGCGGCGTTCATCTCAGCCTTCGCCGCTTTCCTGCGGCTGCTCAAGATCGGTGAAGCGGGTATACTGACCCATCCAGCCCATTTTAATCCTGCCGGTTGAGCCGTGGCGGTTCTTTGCTATGATGACTTCGGCAAAGTTCTGCTCATCCTCGCCGTCTTTGTAATAATCGGCGCGGTAAAGGAACATTACGATATCCGCGTCCTGCTCGATGGCGCCTGAATCGCGGAGGTCGGAAAGCTGGGGAATCTTATCGCTGCGGCCTTCCGGAGCGCGGGAAAGCTGGGCGCAGCAGATAACCGGAACGCCGATGTCTTTGGCAAGCAGTTTCAGGTTCCGCGAGATGTCGCTTACTTCCTGAACCCTGTTCTCTATCCGGCGATCGGAAGTCATCAGCTGCAGATAGTCGATTATGACAAGACCTACATTCTTTACCCTGCGCAGCTTAGCTTTCATGCCGGTTATCGTTATTCCGGTGGTGTCGTCTATAAGTATCTCGCATTCGGAGAGGTTGGCGGCGGTTTGGGCAAGCGCAGCCCACTGCCGATCGTCGAGCATGCCGGTCCGCAGCGCATAGTTGTCTATAAGTCCCTCAGATGAGAGCATTCTTGTCACAAGCTGCTGTTTTGACATCTCAAGCGAGAAGATACATACCGCCTTTTTGGTATCACGGGCGGCTTTCGCCGCGATATTCAGGGCGAAAGAAGTCTTTCCCATTCCGGGTCGGGCGCCGATCAGAATAAGGTCGGATGGCGCCATACCGACAATGATACGGTCGAGTTCGGTAAATCCGGAGGGAGTTCCGAGAGCGGCGGCGCGGTCGTTTTCAAGCAGCCTTAAATGGTCGTAAACCGAGATTATGATCTCTTTGATATGGGTGAAATTTTTCTGATCGCTGCCCTGCGCTATCGCAAAGATCTTCTGCTCGGCGTTATTTACTATGTTATCGACTTCGTCGCCTTCGGCGAAGGCGTTTTCGGTTATCTCGGCGCAGGCTTCTATTAAGCGGCGCAAAGTCGATTTGTCTTTTACTATGCGGGCGTAATCGAGGATGTTCTGAGCCGTCGGCACCGCCTCCGCGATCACCCGTATATAGTTGCGCCCCGATTCGTCGGTATAAACGCCTAATTTGACGAGTTCGTTTATAAGGGTGACGACGTCGATGCTCCGGTTGACCAAAAAGAGACTCGCCATCGCTTCGTATATCGATTTATGCTCCTCGATATAAAAATCCTCTGATGTCAGGATAGTCGCCACCTGAGGAAAGCGCTCGGGATCGATCAGGATCGACCCGAGCACCGATTGCTCGGCTTCGAGCGAATAGGGCAGCCTTTTTACAATCTGCTCGTCTGCCATAAGCTTATTTTGCGGTTACGATGACGTTTATTTTTCCGGAAATCTCGGGATATAATTTCACGTCTACCGTATATGTGCCGTAAGTCTTGATGGAGTCGGAGACGTTGAGTTTCCGCCTGTCGATGTCGATGCCGTGCTGCTCTTTCAGCGCTTCGGCTATTTCCATCGTCGTAACCGAACCGTAAAGCCGGCCGTCGTCGCTGCCGGATTTTACTATCTTTACCGCGACGCCCAGCAGCTTTTCGGCGGTCTCGGCAGCGTTCTGCTTTTCAAGCGCGGCGCGGCGGACGGCGGCCTCTTCCTTTGCCTTGAGATCGGCTATCGCTTTTTTGGTCGCTTCAATCGCAAGCCCTCTCGGCAGAAGATAGTTGCGGGCATAACCGTCGGAAACGTTTATAAGGGCGCCCTTTTTACCCTGATTCGGGACGTCCTGTGTTAAAATGACTTTCATGATTATCTATCCGTCCTTTTATTGCTCTCTGTTATTTTGAAATATGATTTTCGTTCTCGTAGAGAATATGGCGGGCGACTATGTCGCAGTCTCCCTCATGGAACACAAGGCGGTAGCTGTAGTTAAGGCTTTCGCCGCGGCAGAGCGTCAATCCGCCCTTGAAAAAGAAGTTGTTCGGCGCAAAAAGACCGTAATCGCGGATATGCCATGTTGCGGGATAGCGCTCGTTGCGCTCGGAGTCAAATACGGCTACGCCGCACTCATGACCGTCGAGCTTGCCGGAATAATCGCACCAGACGGCGGGGCGTCCCCAGCATTCGCGCTCGGATACGGCGCCCCAGCTGTTTTCGAGGCGCCCTCCGCGGTCTCCTCTGAGCGCTTCCGCCATGCGGATTCCCAAAGGTCCGGCTTCCTTCGTCGCGCCGATCTCAATATCTCCGTAACTTGCCTTGAATTCGATATCAAGGTCGATATAGCGGCAGGCAGTACCCTGATTATAGAAGGTGAAGCGGCGGCGCTCGTCGAGGTACTTAACGCCGTCCTGTCCCGTCCAGATATTATATCCGGCAAACGAGGCGCAGGCGTCGTTTGAAAAGGCGTCTTCAATCCGCTGATGCTTCTGATATCCCCAGTTTCCGGATTCGTTCCAGAAATCGACAACCTGGTCAGCTCCGCAGAGACTGACTTCGCCTATGCCGAGGAAGACCGAGCGGTGGTGCGGATGCTCCTTTGTGTCAAAATCAAGGCGGGTAAAGCTTCCGCCGAAACTCGTCTCAATCGGACCGAGATACGGTTTTATAAATTTATCCGACCAGCAATAAGAGGTAAAACGGCTTTTGCCGATATAAATATCGACCGAATTGTCGCCGTCGAGAAGCGAGACTTTGTCAGAGGCGCTCTCGTTATCGGACGGCTCAATTTTTACCTCGCCCGCCGGGCAGGATATAACTGCCAAAAGATATTCTTCGCCGTTCCGCTCAACTTTTGCGGCGGGATAAAGCTTGTCTTTGATCTTTACGCTCCGGGTTGATTCCGGGATGCCGTCGGCTTTTATATATACAGGTGCGTCGCAAACGGGACGCGCCGCGAAAAAAGTGAGTTCCATGATAAATTCCTTTCAAAAAACTTCAGAATATATTTAAGTCGTGTCAAAATATGCGGCGCATATAATCGTAAATGCGGGGGAGTTCGGCGAGATAATCTTTATATATCGCTTCGCAGCTTACCCTTCCGCAGTATCCGGCGCGATTCAGCGCGTCGGCGGCGTCGGGAAGATTCGAGCCGTTTTCGGCGCCGTCGTATTTGCCGGGGAAGCCCCTGTCGAACTCGGATACATGAACATGAGCGAGTTTGTCCGCGACGAGCCGGATGTTTGTAAACGGTTCGTTCTGCTTTGCCATATGGTAAAAGTCGGCGAGCAGCTTAACCGCGGGATGGCGGATCGCCGATGCGACGGCGTAGCCTTCGATTGTCGTCAACATGAAGTTTGTCTCGGCGGGATTCAGCGGTTCCAGAGCGAAAACGATGCCGTATGACGCGGCGATATCGCCGCACATCCGGATAAACTCGTAGTATTTGCAAAGCAGGTCTCTGCGCTCCGAGTAGCTTATCCCCTCCGGCAGGCTGCGGGCGCGGCCGGAGCCGAACACAACGGTATTGACTCCTATCGCGGCGGCGCGGCTGAGAGCGCGCTCGACATATTCTCTTATAACCGGCAGTTCGGCTTTGGCAAGCGCGTATTCACCGGGGAGAAAGCTGTTGGCGCACTCGAACCGGACTCCGTCTTTCACCGCCCTTTTGAATTCCTCATCCGACATATTCATGAAGACCCCGAAGGCAGCCTCGGCGAAGTCAAAACCCGCATTCATACAAGCTTCCCAGCCGAAAAGACACTGCTCATAGGGGGTCACTACTCTGTTTTTATCCTGCGGCATAAACGAGCCGCCTTGTATGCACACGCCGATTCTGTGTTTTATCTGCTTTACTGACATTATAGTTACCTCCGAAAATCTTCTTTGTGGTATTATACCACAATTTCGCCGATTTATCAAGCTTCTTGGGATTATATATCTAATAATATATCGGCGCGGGATAAAAACAGCCCGGCGGCGCTTTAAGATTAACATTTTTTTACTTGACAGGGTATGCCGTATATGATAAAATAGTCTATGTGAAAATATTTCGCTCTGCCGCTTTTATGAGCGCAATTTTTCCGGACGTTTTAGAAAATACACTTTCAGAAACGAATTAGTATTATTTTGAGCCCACAAGAGGTGAGAAAAGCATGGACGAAGGCGGTAACACGTACCCCGGTCCGCGAAGCCAGATAAATAAAGCGGAAAAGCAGGAAGTGCCGCCCGGCGGCGCGCGCTTTTCCACGGAATTAAATATAAGCGAAAGATAAGCTAAGGCCGCTCGTTTTCAGGGCGCGCCGGCGTTTTCGCGCCGCTTCGCCCCCCGGTATCGTGCTGCGCCTCCTACAAATTCCCCCGCGAAAAAATTTTGTAGAAGAGGAAGCATTTACATGACCGATATCAGAACAATGAGCGAAAGAGCTCTTGTGCTGCTCATCGAGCGCAAGTACAAAGAGCTTAGGGAGCTGCTTTCGGAGATGGAGCCCGTTGATATTGCGGCGCTGACATCCGAGCTGCCCCGTGACATTATCCCCTTGATTTTCAGACTGCTGCCGAAGGAGCTTGCCGCCGACGCATTCGTCGAGATGGACGCAGATCTGCAGGAAACGCTGATTCAGGCGTTTTCCGACCTTGAGCTGAAAGAGGTGCTTCAGCAGCTTTTCCTTGACGACACCGTCGATATTATCGAAGAAATGCCGGCGAACGTCGTAAAAAGAATACTCAAAAACTCCGATCCCTCGATGCGCCAGGACATAAACGAAGTTTTGAACTATCCCAAAGACAGCGCAGGTTCGGTTATGACAAACGAGTATGTCGATTTAAGACTGAAAATGACCGTCGAGGACGCATTTAAGCGCATAAAGCGCGTGGCTATCGATCGAGAAACCATTTACACCTGTTATGTCACCGACCAGGACAGAATACTGTTGGGTGTCGTAACCGCAAAGACCCTGATGCTCTCCGAACCCGACGATATTATCGAAGACATCATGGAGACGAACGTAATAAGTTCGCTCACCACCGACGCCAAAGAAGACTGCGCCGATAAAATCTCAAAATACGATCTTCTTGCAATCCCGATAGTCGACAACGAAAACCGGCTTGTCGGCATAGTCACCTTCGACGACGCTATCGACGTCATCAAAGAAGCAACCGAGGATGATTTCGCCAAAATGGCGGCTATAACACCCTCGGAGAATACCTATTTTCGTACCAGCGTGCTGTCCCACACGAAAAACCGCGTTTTCTGGCTGCTCTTGCTGATGCTGTCCGGAATTGTGACCGGCGCGATAATTGCGAAATTTGAAAATGCAATCGCCGCGATTCCGGCTCTCGTAACTTTTATCCCGATGCTGATGGATACCTCCGGCAACTCGGGAACACAGGCTTCGACGATGGTAATCCGCGGTATGGCAATGGAAGAGATCCATCTCCGCGATTTTATCCGCGTCTGGTGGAAGGAAATCCGGATTGCGCTTTGTATCGGCGCAACGCTCGGCTTGGTGAACACGGCGCGCATATTGTTGCAATATCACGCAGCGCCGGAAAGTATATACTTTGCGCTCACAACATCTATTACAATGGTTGCGGTGATCTGCATTGCGAAATCCTTCGGCGTCATATTGCCGATGCTGGCAAAAAAACTGCGCCTTGACCCCGCCGTCGTAGCTTCGCCGGTGCTTACGACTATCTGCGATATCTGCACCGTAGCCATATATTTCGCACTCATAACAGTTTTCTTTAAGCTTTAACGAGGGCGATAAAAAAATCAAGCTCCCTGACCCCCGGGGCCGCGGAAAGTCCCGCGGCTCCGGTCTTTTAATTTTAAAAACCGCTGCATCGGCGCGTCGGAGATACAGCCGATACAGCCGATTATGCCATGAATAATCTGCCGCCCGAAATAAACCGGGTAAACAATAATCTTTTTGGAGGAACGAAACCTGCCGTCACGGCGGCTGTCTGCCTCCTTACCTGCCTTTTGCTGCCCGCGCCTCTGTCGGGACTGCTGGACGGCGTTTATCTTTTTCTCCCGGTTGGACTGGCGGGAGGAGCCGCTGCTTACGCGCTCTTTTACGCCGTAAAAGGATTGGGAATCGGGAAATTCAAAGCCGCGGCGCTCCTGCTTGTTTGCGCCGGCGCCTCAGCCGTTTTCTGCCGACTTTTCACAAGCGACATACAGAAGACCGTCCTCTCGGCGGGATATATCTTCCCGGGAGCGGTTCTTTCGGCGAAACTTTCGGCGAAACCGCCGGCTCCGAAGGAAATTAAGCCCGACTTATTCGAACGCGCCCTTCAGCGGCTGAAACAGGCTTTAAAACCTTTTAAACCGGATGACGGAGAAAAGCCGGAAAAAGCGGCCGAGACCGCCCCTGTTCCCTCTTATCCGTCCCGCGTCTCCTGCATCACGGCGATGTCCGCCGTTTTGGGCGCCGCCTTCGCTGTGTTTATGGTCGCGCTGCTTATAGCAGAGCGCGGCGGATTTAATCCGTCAATTTTTTCCGATTGGCTCGCGGAACAGACCGAAAGGATACAAACGATTATTTCATCGTTTACCATGGAGAACGGCGGCGAGACAAGACCGTTGTATACCGGAGAAAACCTTACCTTTATGGTAAACTATATTCTCCTTGTTCTGCCCGCGGTTATAATTGTCTTCTGTCTTATCTCCTCCTGGCTCTCGACTTTGGTATTCGCAATCTGCTCGCTTGCCGCCGGCTTCTATCGACGTTTCTTTGAGTACGGCTGGCCGGTAAAAATCAGCCGCAGTTCCGCTGTTGTCTTTATAGCGGTGTATCTGGGCGCAATGTTCTTCGGTCGGAATCCCGCTGTTTACATACTTTTTGCAAACTTTGTCCTGATCCTTACCCCCGGTTTTGTACTGATCGGCGTCCGGGATACTATTCTTAAACTCGCCGACGACTACCGCCGTCCGTCCGGCATACTCCTGATCGCTGCCTCTGTAATACTTGCTTTCGTCAACTTCATGGCGGTGTTTGTTCTGATGTCGTTTGCCGGTGTCGTTTACACCCTTTTTGAACGCCGCCGCAACAGAAACGACCGCCGTGACGGCGACGATAACTCTGTTTCATAAAAAAAGGTTTCCTTGTCATGTTCGATTTTTTTAAAAAAATATTTGCCGATAAAAGCACCGCAAAGAAGCTGCTTTTCAGTCTCGGCTTCGCGCTTTTCAGCGCAATATATACGGCGGTTTGTATTATCGCGGCGCCGTATATGCCGCTCAAAACCGGTAAATTTGCGGTTGCGGCAGCCGTTCTGCTGCTCGCCGTTGCAGTTGCCGCCGCCCTGATCTGGCGCACAATTCAGATAAACAGGGCGCGCATCGCCGGAGATACCCAAAGCGATATGCTCGGTTCGATAACCCTTGACTTTATGGTCGAGCTGAAAAGCCCGGTGCTTATCTGTGACGACAACGGAAAAATAGTCTGGTACAATCCCGCGCTTGCATCGTTTATGGTCTCATCCGGCGCGAAAGAAGATCTGCACGGCAAATCTATATCTCACATTTTAGGCGTAGGTCTTGAATCGATGCGCGCAGATCATACAAACGAAGGGCTTGAAACGGCTGTCCGCGGGATGGTCTGGCGGATCAAACCCTACCGCTTCGAATCGGACTCGAAGGGGAAATACTTAAACGTCCTTGTCTGGACCGATACTACCGAGCTTTCTAAGACGCGCGCCGAGATGGCGAACAGCAATACGGTGATCGCCTATATCGTAATGGATAACCTTGAGGAGATTTCCCAGTTCTCCCGCTCCTCCGATCATATTCTTGACGCCGCCATCGATATACGTCAAATACTCTACGAATGGGCAAGATCCTGCGGCGGGGTTATCCGCGAATTCAGCGTAAACAAGTTTATATTCTTTTTCACCGCCGATAAGCTTCACGAATTTACCGCCGACAGATTCGGCATTCTTGACAGAATCCGCAATATAAGGGTCGGTTCCGATATAAGCCTGCCTATCACCGTCTCCATCGGCGTCGGCTCGCTCGAAGGCAGCCTTTCGGAGAAAGAGCAGTCGGCGCAGTCGGCGCTGGATACCGCCCTTCAGCGCGGGGGAGATCAGGTCGTTGTTAAAACCGAAGCCGGAATCGAGTTCTACGGCGGCAGAACGCGCGGAGTTCAAAAGCGGACCAAGGTTCGCGCGAGAGTCGTCGCAAACAAACTCGCCGGACTGATATCGTCAAGCTCAAATGTGCTGATAATGGGTCACCGCTGGGCGGATTTTGACGCCTTCGGTTCGTCTGTCGGGGTAGCGAGACTTTGTATGTTTTGCGGAGTCAAGGCAAACATCATCTGCAATATGTCGGATCCGAACCTGCGCGGCTGTCTCAATCTTCTTTCCGAGGTCGCCGATTTCGGAGGGGTTTGTATCGATTCCGCGGCGGCTCAGGACATGATACAAGCCGACACCCTGCTGGTTGTCTGCGACGTCAACAACCCTTCTCACTTTGAAGCGCCGGAGATAGCGTCAAACTGCTCGAAGATAGCCATAATCGATCACCACCGCCGCACGATATCCGAAGGCATCGATGCGGAAAACATAATGATGTCTTATATCGAGCCGTCCGCTTCCTCCGCCTGCGAACTCGTCTCGGAAATTCTTGAGCTATCTATGCCGAGCGGCACAATAACGCCTCAGGAAGCGGAATTAATGCTCGCCGGAATCCTGCTCGATACAAAACAGTTTACCCGCAACGTCGGCGTGCGTACCTTCAGCGCGGCGCTCTGGCTGCGGTCAGAGGGCGCGGACACCGGCTCGGCACAAGCGCTGTTTAAAACCGATTTTGCCGACTTCCTGTCGGAAGCCGGTTTTGAAGCCAATGTCTTTATCTATCGGGAGTTTATTGCGATAGCCAAATCAGACTACGAAAGCGAAAAAGCAAAGCACGGCGACGCAATAAGCGTCTCCACTTTCCGAATCGCGGCTTCAAAATCAGCCGACCGTTTGCTCAACATCAACGGAATCCGCGCCAGCTTTGCGATCAGCCGGATAGGCAAAACAATTCACATCTCCGCCCGTTCCGACGGAACGATAAACGTTCAGCTGATTCTTGAGCGACTCGGCGGAGGCGGACATTTTGACGGAGCGGGAGCGCAGCTTGCCGACAGCGATATGTTAACCGCGCAGATAGCGCTTAAAAACGCCATAGACGACTATCTTGAGTCGATAAAATCCGAAAACGAATAAATACAGCGGAACCGCGGCAAGAGTTGTGTTTGCCGCGGTTCCGATTATATTTTTATTAAACATCGTCGCCGAAGCGGCAAACTTCGTTTACCTGCATTTGTCCGAAACTTGATGTCCGCCCCGTTGCGCCAAAACCGGCGTTGTGGTATAATAGAAACTGAAAATCAACCGCATCGTCGAAAGGAAATAACATGAAAATCATCTCATTGCTGCTCTGCGCGGCGTTTCTGTGCGCGTCGCTTATTTCATGCGGAGGGACTGCAGACGACGGCGCAGCTGCCAACACCGCCGCCGCAACCGCCGCGGCCGAAACCGAATCAACCGAGACTCTGCGTGAGAACTATCCCGACACGATTCCCGACGGGCTTGACTTCGGCGGCGCGACGGTCACGATACACGGCAGAGGAAACACACATCCTCAGCGGGAACTTTCAGCGGAACAGACCGGCGATATAATAGACGACGCCGTTTACTACCGCAATCTGTCGGTAGAGGACCGGCTGAATGTCAAAATTGAGACCTACACCCCTTACGGCTGGCAGGAATACGGCACGGGAATGAACCAGATCCGCTCGTCGGTGCAGGCGGGTGAAGACGCCTATCAGATAATCGCCGGCTACTCGTCGCCGATACCCGCGCTTTCCGCCGAAGGACTGCTTCTGAACCTTAAGGAGATACCCTACATCGACCTTGAACAGCCCTGGTGGGTGCGGAGTACCGTCAACGACCTGACCATACACAACAAACTTTACTTCCTCTGCGGCGACATTGCACTTACCATGCTCGAATACTGCTACTCGATCGCGGTAAACCTCGACATTGCGCGGAACTACAACGTTGAAGACGTTTATGACACGGTGCTTGACGGAAGATGGACGCTCGACCGGATGTATGAAATTTCGTCGGGCATCTATTCCGACCTTGACGGCGACGGCGCCCGCAACGAAAACGACCTATACGGGCTTTATATCGGCAGCGAGATAGGAAACGACCTCGGCGCTTTCATACAGAGCTGTGACATTCACTTCACCCGCCGCAGCGAAGACGACATCCCCTACCTTGACGCCGATGTCGACAAGCTCATTATACTCACCGAGAAAAATTACAAGCTTTTCTACGAAAACGACGGCGGATATGTCAACACGAGCATAAAGGCATACGAGAAATTCCCCGCCGGACATATGCTTTTCGCTCCGTCCTATCTCTATTTCTACCCCGACTTTTACAAAGGCATGGAGTCGGACTACGGCATACTGCCTTATCCCAAGCTTGACGAAAGTCAGCCGGAATACCGCACCGGGCTGCAGGGCGGCTTTTCGATCTGGTGCGTTCCGATTTCGGTGCAAAACCTTGAGCTTTCCGGCGCGGTGATGGAAGCAATGGCCGCCCAGAGCTACCGTACCCTCACCCCGACTTATTACGAGACGGCGCTCAAGGTCAAATACAGCCGCGACGAGAAATCGATAAAGATGCTGGACATCATCCGCGACGGCGCGGTCATTGATTTCGATTACGTCTATAACGGCATGATCGGCGGTCCTCTCGGCTTGCATCGGGAAATCGTTTCAGGCAAGAAATCCGACTTCGCTTCAAAGTGGGCGTCAACGGAACCGAAAGTGGCCGCCGCACTGGAGAAGCTGCTAATCAGCTTCGAAGATTAACTTATCCGAACATATACAAACGGGGTTTCGGCTCCGTTTTTTGTTTTGCGCGAATATAATCCGACGCAGATACCAGAAAATTCCTTTTTCGATAAAGGTAAAGAAATTGTCACATTTGCCGGTTGATATCGCGGCTGTTTAAATGTTATAATTATATTTCAGAATAAATATGGAGGTATAAGCCGTGCGGCATCTCTTCGCCCTTCTGAAACACGCGAAGGCTTATAAAAAAGAATATATCTTGGGTCCGATATTCAAGATTTTAGAGGCGATATTTGAGCTTTTCATCCCGCTTGTCATCGCCGACATGATCGACCGCGGGGTGAACGCCGGGGACGGCGCGTATATCTATCGCAGCGGAGCTCTTCTGGCGGCGCTTTCTTTGATCGGCTTTTCGTCAACCCTCGTCTGCCAGTTTATGGCTTCCCGCGCGGCTCAGGGGATCGGAACGGTGCTGCGGGGAAAGCTGTTTTCTCATATCATGACTCTCTCTCATTCGCAGCTTGAATCGTTCGGCGCGCCTACCATGATTTCAAGGATAACCGGAGATGTAAATCAGGTACAGACCGCCTCGGCTATGCTGATCCGGCTTGCCGTCCGCGCGCCCTTCCTTGCCGCCGGGGCGATAGTGATGAGCGCTACAATAGACGCAAAACTGTCGCTTATACTGCTTTTCGCGGCTCCGCTGATATATCTCTCGATTTTATTCGTCACCCGCCGCTCGAGGCCTTATTTCAGGAAGATGCAGCGGGAAAACGACAACATGACCCGCATCACCCGCGAAAATATCTCGGGAGCGAGGGTTATCCGCGCTTTTTCGGCGCAGAGCAGTGAGCGGGAACGCTTTTTTGCCGCCGCCGAGAATTCGGATTCCGCGTCCGTCCGCGCCGGGGTCATTTCGGCGCTGCTGAACCCTCTGACTACCGTTATAATGAACGCCGGGGTAATCCTGCTGCTTATTTTCGGCGGAATTTCCGTCAATACCGGAAGGCTTTCGCAGGGAGAGCTGATAGCGCTTTTGAATTACATAAACCAGATACTTCTGGCGCTTATCGTCCTTGCCAATATAATCGTAATATTCAACCGCGGAGACGCCGCGGCCGAAAGAATACTTGAGGTTCTTGACACAAAGCCGGAAATCATCGACGCCGAAGAAACGGAACAAAGCTTTGACGAATCCGCGCCGGCGGTTCGCTTTGAAGGCGTTACCTTTCGATACAACGAGGATGCCGCCGACTCGGTTCCGGCTCTCTCGAATATTTCCTTCACTCTCCCCCGCGGCGGCACGCTCGGGATAATCGGCGGAACCGGCGCCGGTAAATCAACGCTTGTCTCGCTTATAATGCGGTTCCGCGAAGTAATACACGGCGATGTTTCGGTTATGGGCAAGGATGTAAGGAAAATAAAATCCTCCGACTTGCGTAAAATTATCGGATATACGCCGCAGAAAACCGAGCTTTTTTCCGGAACCGTCCGCTCGAATCTTTTATGGGGCAAGCCGGACGCCTCCGACGAAGAACTTATCTCGGCTCTAAAAACTGCGCAGGCTTGGGATTTCGTCGCGGCGAAACAAGGGCTTGACACAAGAGTCGAAGCCGGCGGGCGCAATTTCTCGGGCGGTCAGCGGCAAAGGCTTACCGTCGCCCGGGCGATTGCGGCAAAACCGCCTATTATAATCCTTGACGACCCCAGCTCCGCGCTCGACGCCGCGACCGACGCCCGGCTCCGCGCCGCTATTAAGCGGGAACTTGCCGATTCTGCCGTAATAATCGTTTCCCAAAGAGTTGCGTCCGTCCGAAACTGCGACAATATTTTAGTGCTTGACGGCGGCAAAGACAAAGGACAGGGCAGCCACGGAGAGCTGTATCGCGAATCCCCGATCTACCGCGAAATCTGCGATTCCCAGAACGCCGCGGGAGAGGAGGCGGTTTAAATGAAATCAGACAAAAAAGAAAAAAACACCCGCCCGACGCTGCCGCGGCTGCTTGAATACATAAAGCCGCATTCCGGCTGGCTCGCCCTCTCGATGAGCTGCGCTGCGGCTTCTGTCATATTTACCCTCTTTATACCGGTTTTGACGGGAGATATAATCGACCTTTGCGTAGGCGCGGGAAAAGTGGAGCTTTCCGCCTTCCCTCCGATGCTTATAAAACTCGGCGTCTGCGTTCTTGCCGCGGCTTCGGCGGGGCTGCTCAGCTCTTATTTTAACAACCGGATAACCTTTCGCTGCGCTCGGGAGCTGAGGATGAAAGCGTTCGCCCGGATAACCGGCGCGCCGCTGTCGCTTCTCGACTCGGCGCCTTCCGGTGAGCTGATAAACCGAGTAACAAGCGATATCGACTACGTTTCCGACGGACTGCTGCACGCCTTTACTCAGCTGTTCACCGGTGTCGCAGCCATCTGCGGTACCCTTGTTTTCATGCTCCGCGCCTCCGCCCGCGCGTCGTTGCCGGTTATACTGCTGACGCCGCTGTCTATCGCGGTCGCTGCCGTCATTGCCCGCGGTTCTTATAAATATTTCAGCCGTCAGACGGCGACTCAGGCGGATATGTCGGGATATCTCGACGAATATGTCGGACGGGCGGGGCTTGTCAAGGCTTTCGGCCGCGAAAAAGCCGCCTGCGACGGTTTTGACAAGATAAACTCGGAGCTGTATAAATGCGGATATATGGCGCAGGTCTACTCGGCGCTGGTAAATCCTTCGACGCGGCTGGTGAACAATTTCGTCTTCGCCGCCGTCGGGGTGACCGGCGCTTTGATCGCCTGCCGGGGAGGACTGTCGGTCGGGCAGATCACCATGTTCCTCGCCTACGCAAGCCAATACGCAAAGCCTTTCAACGAGATTTCAAGTATCGCCGCGCAGCTTACCGCGGCGCTTGCCTCGGCTGACCGGGTGTTTAAGCTTATCGACACCCCGTTTGAAGACACAAACGACCCGAAGGAGCCGCTTGAAGAAGCGGTCGCCGAAAAGACCGGCGAAGTTTCCCTCGAAAACGTCAGCTTCAGCTACTCTCCCGACAGAAAGCTGATAGAAGAACTGGGCCTGACGGCAAAACCGGGGCAAAGAATCGCGATAGTCGGTCCGACCGGATGCGGCAAGACCACGATAATCAACCTTTTGATGCGGTTTTACGACATCCGCGGCGGAAATATCTACGCCGACGGTCGCGACGCTTATTCAATACACAGAAATGATTTGCGGCAAAGATACGCGATGGTACTCCAGGACACCTGGCTGATGCGCGGAACCGTCGCCGAGAACATCGCATACGGCGCGAACGGCGAGGTAAGTCGGGAGGATATAGAGCAAGCCGCCGAGATGGCGATGGCGTCGCCGTTCATCCGTCAGCTGAAAAACGGTTATGATACCGTGATAGACGACGGCGATACCCTCTCCGGCGGTCAGAAGCAGCTTATCTGCATCGCCCGCGTTATGCTTGCGGCTGCGCAAAAACAGAACGGAAATTCCGCCGAGCCGATGCTTATTTTAGACGAAGCTACGTCAAATATCGACACCCGAACCGAGCTTCTGGTTCAGCGCGCCTTTGCCGAGATGATGAAGGGGAGGACGAGCTTTGTCGTCGCGCACCGCCTTTCGACGATCAAATCTTCCGATATCATCCTCGTAATGGATTCGGGAAAGGTTGTCGAACAGGGCAGTCACGAGCAGCTCCTCGCTAAAAACGGCTTTTACGCCGCGTTATGGAAGGCGATGACCGAAAACAGCTGATATTCGGTTTTTTCGTCATTTGTTACAATTTGCCGGCGGAATTATTGTTCATTGCGTCATAATGCTGAATGTTTTCTTTTTATCTATTGCATTTTTTCTCCTTACATGATATAATCTCTCAGAAGGGATAAATCATTTTCGGCTCGGATACGGGTGAAAAATAAGGCTCCGCGAATCGGGATCATAAGCCCGAAGCAAAGCCGATGCGGATTCCGAAACCCCGGGACAGCCGGATTCCCCCAAATCATAAGCAATAAATTTTATGTATGAGGTAAAAAACCATGCCAGATGAAGTACTAAATCAGTTTACTCCCACGGTCGACAAGACAGAAAAAATCGATACCACCAAAAAGATGAAGGTCGGTATTATCGGAACCGGTTGGATCGCCGAGTCCCACATTCAGTCCTTCAAGAACATGCCCGACGTCGACGTAGTCGCAGCTGCCGACCTTATCCCCGGCAAGGCTGAAGCTTTCATGAAGCGTTTCGGCGTTGAAGGCGTCCGTTTCTATCCTTCCCATAAGGAACTTATCGACAACGAAGAACTCGACGCCGTTTCGATCTGCACCTACAACCGTCAGCACGCCGGCCCGACCATCTACGCTCTCGAGCATGGCATTAACGTCCTGCTTGAAAAGCCGATGTGCGTAACTCTTGACGAAGCGATCGAGATCTGCCGCGCCGAGAAGGCTTCCGGCAAGGTGCTTTCAATCGGATTCCAGCCTCGTTTTGACGCCAACATGCAGCAGATAGGCAAGATCGTCCGCTCCGGCGCTCTCGGCGAGATTTATTACATCCAGACCGGCGGCGGCCGCCGCCGCGGAATTCCGAACTCCACCTTTATCGAGGACAAAACGGCAGGCGTCGGCGCTTTAGGCGACATCGGCTGCTATTCTCTCGACATGGTACTCAACGCTATCGGCTATCCGAAGCCGCTTACCATATCCGGCTACACCTCAGACTTCTTCGGAACCTCAACCGATTATCAGTCCGAGTATGACGCCAAGCGCTTCTCGGTCGACGATTTCGCCGCAGCGTTCATCCGTCTCGAAGGCGGTATAATTCTTGACTTCCGTATCTCCTGGGCAATGCACCTTGACACCCCCGGCGACACCATCATCCTCGGCAAGAAGGGCGGTCTCCGTATTCCTTCCACCGACTGCTGGAACGGCACCGTCGGCGGCCCGATGAAGATTTATCACGACGTCGCGGGAACCCAGGTAGAAACCGTTATTCCGATACTCCAGAACCCGGGCAAGATGGGACTCTTCGACAGAAAGATCCGCTCTTTCCTCGACGCCTGCAAGACCGGCGGCCCCTCCCCCGTTCCGACCAGCCAGATTCTTTACAACCAGGCTATTATCGACGGCATCGGCCGTTCCGCCAAGCTCGGTCGCGAAATCGAAATCGTTATTCCGGAGATCTGAATTTAACTCTGCAAACCCAATTTGCAAAAGTCGGGTCGCAAGACCCGGCTTTTGCCGGTTATTTATGTCCGATAACGCTTATAATTATCGGATGTTAATAACCGTGTAAGGCTAAATAAACATTCAGGAGCCGCCAATGAAACAAACGACAATGAAGATTTTATCCTTCATTATAGCAATTTTAATTTTAGCAATACCCGCAATTTCCTGCAACATCGAATACAACTCCGCTCCGGCGGAAACGGACCCGCCGGTCACAAGACCGAGAACCACCACCGCCGCAACAACAAAGGTAACGACCGCGGAGACGACTACCGAGGAAACCACTCTGCCGGATACCACGCCGAGTTCGGTAATACCGGTCGACACAAAGACTTATTCCGAGAAAACCGCAAGGCCGAAGGTGTCATGCAAGGTAAACACCGAGCCTGATTACATCGCTATCGCCGGAAGCTGCGAGAAGGACGCCCGCATTATCGTCCGCGGCGGCGAACACGACGTTGAATTCAGGGCAGACGGCACATATTTCCTGGGTTCGGTTCAAATCTTCCCCTTCGGCAGCTGTGAGCTTAAGGTATACGCCCAGGTTGAAGGCAAAGCGGAAAGCGATCCGTTCACCCTGCCCGTCGCATACAACCGCTCGGCGACGGGAATCCGCGACGACCGGTATGAGGTCATCGTCGGCCTCGACTCGCAGGGACATTTCATCTCGGCGCTTGAAGACTGGCTCGGGGAAAACCTTCTCACCGACAAGCAGATTTCAAGGATAACCGAAGTTACGGCGCAGAGGGTGAAATACCTGAAAGATACCTCCGGCGGAGAGCTTATCTATTTCCTCGTTCCGAATTCGATGACGGTTTACCCGGAGACGGTTCCCTCAAGGTACAAGCGCTCGGATAAGACCCGCACCGCTCAGTTTGTCGAAGCGGTAAAAGCCGGCGGAGCGACGGTAATCGACACCACCGAAGCGCTGATATCGCACAAGACCGACCCGCTTAAACTTTTCCATAAAACCGACTCGCACTGGACGGAATACGGCGCCTTTGTCGCCTATGTTGAGTTCTTTAACTATATTGCGAAGTCGTTCCCGGCGGCGGCTCCCCGCGATTTCACCGAGATGGGCTTTTATACCATCGACTGCGACGGCGGCGATATGCCGTATTATCTGACCTTCGACACCATCCTCTGCCGCGAGCTTGCCGTCAAAGCGGATTATACCTTCACCGAAAACACCCAGAAGTTTACCGCTGACAATCATCTGCTCATGCAGCATTCGACTACACCTGCTGCGAAAGTGTTTGAAAACGACAACCCGGATCTGCCGAAGATGATAGTCCATCGCGACAGCTACGGCATCGCTCTCTATGATATGTTCCAGGACAGATGCAGCGTCTGCGATTATATCGCGATGTGGGATTACGGCTTCGACCGCAATAAAGTAAAAGAACTTCAGCCCGACTATGTCATCTATATAACCGCCGAGCGCGACCTCGGCGACGTGATCGGATATTTCTGATAAAAAATCAGCGTCCCGAAAATTTCGGGACGCTTTTTTAATATCTGTCATTCAAAATAAGGTCTCGCTTTCAGCGCCCATCCCGCGTCATACGCGGGGGACGCGCAGAGGGCGGAAAATTCGTCGGTAATGGCGGTCAGCGCCGCTGTTTCTGAGGTTTTGGCAAGCTTTTTAAGTTCCGCCGGACGGCTTATCACCTTTACCTCCTTCGGGATTGCGGCTATCAGCTCCCTTCCCTTTTCGGACGATGCGAGAATGTTTATATATCCGGGGGAAGAGTCGATAAGTTCCCTTGTTATACCGAATAAGATATACAGCACCGCGCGGCGGAGACGGGCGGCGGAATAGGTCTTTGTCGGCAGCCGCTTTATAAGTTCCTCATAATCTCCGGATATTCTCGCGGCTTTTTTAATGCGGGACGGCAGACCGTGCGGAAGAGTTCCGAGCGCTTCCGCTGCGTCGATATCAAGCCGGCGCAGTTTATGAAGTATAGCGGCGGAGGCGATATTCAGCGACATAGGTTTTGCGGTTTTGTAAAGCTCAAAAACTTCTGACGGTACGGCTCTTTTCAGTCCTTCAAAGTCGCGGGCGAAGAACAGCCGCCTTGATTCCGTCGCGCTGTCCTGTGTTTCCCTTTTTATGAAAAGCGGCTTAATATCGCTTCTCCTGAGATGTTTTAAGTATTCGACGGCAAGTATATCGTTTGGGGAACGCGGAAACGGCTCTCCGAAGACTTCTTCGTATCTGCGGGACAAAACCTCCATATACGGCTCTGAGCTTCCGTCGGCAAGCCCGGCGCATTCCTCCGACAGCGAATAATACTCCTCGCCGGTCATTATTTCTGCGGCGCGCCAGATATAATCGCTTTCTCCGCGGCAGCCGAATGCGAGATGGGTAAACATTCCGGCAAGAGCGGCTGTATCTATCCCGCCGCGGGCGAAATCCGACGCCGAAGCTATGCTCCACGGCGGCGGAAGCTCGATTACAAGATCATATCCGCACAAAACGGCGGCTTTCGCGCGGAGGTATTTGTCGACAACAGCCGCCTCCCCCCGCTGCACATAACTTCCGCTCATCACGGCGGCGACGGGTACTCCCGGCAGCTCTTCCCTTATCTTTCGAAGCAGTATTTTATGACCGTTATGAAAAAGGTTAAATTCAGCGATAACCGCAACTGCCGGGGAAGTCTGTGAGATATTATTAAATTCCATTCTTATTTAACCTTTTTGTCTTGAATTCACAGCCGATTTGTAGTATAATATCAACAATACACTTTGGCGGATGTTAATATTAACAGCTTAGGCGAGTTTTATAAGCTTGCCGAAGCTCTGCCCCAATAAAAATAAATGACAGAGGTTTGAAATGAAAGTCTTAGTTGTAAACGCCGGCTCAAGCTCGCTAAAGTACCAGCTCTTCGACACCACGAAAAAAGAGGTGCTTGCGAAGGGCATCTGCGAACGCATCGGCATTGACGGAAACATCGAGCACCGCAAGGGCGAAAAGGGAGAGAAGATAACCAAAGAGATCCACATGCCCGACCACGCCGTCGCCACGAGGATAGTCGTTGAATACCTTACCGATAAGGAAAGCGGCGTTATCGAAACGATGGAAGAGATTGAAGCGGTCGGACACCGCATCGTTTCCGGCGGTCCGTACTTCTTTGAAAGTACCCTTATTAATGATGAAGTCTTAGAAAAGCTCGAAAAATGCGTTCCCTTCGCTCCGCTGCATACTCCGCCGCACCTTATGGGAATCCGCGGCTGCCTCGAAGTTATGCCGAATGTGCCTCAGGTACTCGTTTTCGATACGGCTTTCCATACCACTCTTCCGAAAAAGGCTTCGACTTTCCCGATTTCAAAGGAACTGCGCGAGAAATATTCCATTCGCCGCTACGGCGCTCATGGCACCTCTCACCGCTTCGTCGCAAACGAGATGATAAAAATTCTTCAGAAGACCCGCGGCATGAAGCGGGAAGACACGAAGATAGTCACCTGCCATATCGGCAACGGCGCTTCGATATCCGCGGTAAAAGGCGGCGTATGCGTCGACACCTCGATGGGATTTACCCCGCTCGACGGCATTATGATGGGAACCCGCTGCGGAGCCATCGACCCGGCTATCGTCACTTTCATTATGAAAAACGAGGGCTATGACCCCGACCGCATGGACAAATACATGAACAATGAGTGCGGATTCCTCGGAGTGACCGGCGGATTTTCTTCCGACTCCCGCGACCTTGAAAAAGCGATTGCCACAAACGATCCGGAACACAAGGAAGACGCGGTACTCGCGACCTCTATCATGGCGTATCAGGTTCAGAAATACATCGGCGCTTATTCCGCCGCGATGAACGGTCTTGACGCCGTCGTCTTTACCGCCGGAATGGGCGAGCACAACCCGGAACTGCGCGACCGCGCCTGCACCAATATGCAGTATTTCGGCATCGAAATCGACCGCGAACTCAACGCGGTAACGCATCACCAGCCGAATATGGTAAGGCTTTCAACCGACAACTCCCACGTTGAAGTTTATGTAATCCCGACGGACGAGGAGTATATGATAGCCACCGACACCGAAGAGATTGTAAACAAGCTTTGATATAAGAGCTTTCCCCGGGCGGAAAATCCGCCCGGTTTTTTTATTTTACTGCCTTCGGTCGGAGTTTTAGCTCAGGTTCAGCACCCGCTCGGCGTTTTTGCGGTAGATTTTTTCCTTTACTTCACCGGACAACGGGATCGATTCGAGGAATTCGATATGCTGATTGTCAAAATAATCCCGGCCGAACAAAATCCTGTCCTGATACTTCGTAAGAAAGGCGAGAGCGTGCTCCGGGTCGCGAGTGAGGGCGCGGCAGCCGGAACCGGCGGAAATGTCGCACATCAGGTTCGGATATTTGTCAAGATATAGCGGCAGAAGCCCGCCCGGCTCCACCTTGCCCGTCGGATACGCTTCTTTATACGCCTTTCCGTCGCCGGAGATATGAGCCCAGAAACCGGGGGCGTGTCCGATGAATGTCGTTTCCGGACAGGCTTCGCAGGCGCGGCCGAACGCTTCTATCCCGCCTCCGTACCAATAATTCGGGCGGGGATAAGAGGACGCCGCGGGAAACTCATAGTCGATATGAACCAATACGGCAAGTCCCAGCTCTCCGCATTTGCGGTAAAACCTGAGGGCGTCGGGGTTGTCGTACATCATACGCAGCTTAAGCTCGCCGCAGATGCGAACTCCGTAGGTATTATAAGCTGAAACGAGTTTTGGTATCGCATCCTCCCGGCGCGGGTCGGGGCAGTAGCCGATGTAAAAGCGGTCGGGATATTTTTCGGCAAAGGCAACGCAATATTCAAACGGTATCGCCACGCATTCCCTTGAAAAAGGAAGTATATTGCTGTATGACGGGTCGTACTCGTCCCACGGGGCTTCCCACGAAAGCAGGCAGGTTTTGTCTATGCCGTATTTATCCATATTTTCGACGAATCTGTCGGCGGTATAGTTGTACCACATCGGATGGTTGTGTATATCGATTTTCATGTCTTAAGCCGTCCTTTCGGTTTTTATCAATTATATACCATAGCCGGATTTTTGTCAACCTAAGTCCGGAACTTTTATTTTGCTCCGGCGTCATATCGTATGTAAACCTAAAACAATAATAAAAAAACATTGCATTATAAAGGAGAACGCTTTGAATAACAAAATTAAAATAATAGCGGGAATACTCGCGGCAGCCGTACTTATATCCGCAGTCGCCGTGGTATCTTCCCTTGCAAAGCCGAAACCGAGAGTGCCGAGGCTGATAACCGGCACGACCGAAGCGTGGGAGGAAACCGCGCCGGGAACGACCGACTCGCCCGAAGCCGACGGAAATGACGATTACATAAGCTTCGCGCAGAAGCTTGTCGGGCAGATGGACGACGAGGAAAACTGGTTTATCAGCCCTCATTCGATCTATACCGCGCTGCTTATGGCGGCGAACGGAGCCGGCGGGGAGACGAAAGCTCAGCTGCTCGACGCGCTCGGAGTAAAAGATATTAAGTGGGCGAACGAATACGCCGCTATCTTCCGCGAAAAGGTAAAGACCAACGACAAGATTATCCTTGAAACCGCCGATTCGCTCTGGCTCAACACCGACGCCATGAACGGAATTGAGTTCAGCGACAGCTACAAAAAGCTCTGCGCCGATATATTCGATGCGGCGGTCGAGGAAGTGACTGCAGCCGATGCAGTCGCAAAGGTCAACGCCTGGGTCAGCGAAAAAACTCACGGCAGGATAAAGAACCTTATATCCGACAATGGATTCGGCGCGGCGCTTGTCGACACTATCTATCTCAAAGCCGACTGGGAAAAGGAATTCGATAAAAGCAATACCTATAAGCAGGTTTTCCACTCGAAGAACGGCGATGAAAAAGAGATAGATTTCATGCACCAGACAGAGACCTTCGAGTATGCCGAGAACAGCGACGCGCGGATAGCCGTGCTGCCGTACAAAGGCGGGGCGGTCTCAATGCTGCTCATTTTAGGTGAATATGAAGGTGATGTCGAAAAGCTTATAAGCGAAGCCGAATATTCGGATACCCTCCTTTATCTCGCTCTTCCGAAGATATCAAGCGAATCCTCGTTTAATCTGAACGAAGTAATGGAGAAACTCGGCGCGGCCGACTGCTTTGACCCCTCAAAGGCGGATTTTTCCCCGATGGTAACCGCCGGGAATATGTATATTGAAAAGATACTCCACAAAGCCAACGTCGATGTCGACGAAAAGGGAACCGAGGCTGCCGCCGCGACCGCCATAATCCTGCGCGTTACGGCTGTGTTCGACCCCGAACCCGAAAAGCCGGTCGACTTTATCTGCGACAAGCCGTTTACCTATCTCATCCGCGACAACGAGACCGGAGAGATACTCTTTATCGGCAGATACAACAACGCCGAATAATATGACAAGAACGGGGTTTTAGCCCAAAAAAACCATAAAATCACGCCGCTTCTTCGGGAGCGGCACTTTTTATATTGAAAATTAACGGTTTGGATGTAAAATTATTATAATTGGGTTGAAAAAAAATGCATAAAGTATTATAATATAATAGATAAGTATTTTATACGGAGGACACACCATGCTTAATATTAAAATAACCCCGACTCAAAATAAAAAAGAAAAGCCGGATCAGACAAAATTAGGCTTCGGCCGCCATTTTACCGACCATATGTTCCTGATGGATTATGACGAGGGACAAGGCTGGCATGACGCGCGAATCGTGCCGTTCGGAAATCTCTCCCTCTCCCCCGCCACCATGGTATTCCATTACGCGCAGGAGATGTTTGAGGGAATGAAAGCCTACCTCTCGCCGGAGGGCAAAATTCTGCTCTTCCGCCCCGACATGAACGCAAAGCGGCTGAATAACACAAACAGAAGAATGATAATCCCGGAGATTCCGGAAGAAGATTTCGTCGACGCAGTTAAAGCAATAGTCAAATACGACGCCGACTGGATTCCGACCGCGCCGGGAACTTCGCTTTATATACGTCCGTTTATCATCGCAACCGACCCGTTTTTGGGAGTTCATCCTTCGAAAAGCTATCTTTTCGCGATAATCCTCTCTCCCGTCGGCGCCTATTACGCCGCCGGAATCAATCCGGTTAAAATCTTCGTCGAAAAACACTACACCCGCGCCGTAAGGGGCGGAACCGGTTACGCGAAGGTAGGCGGAAACTACGCCTCCTCTCTCATCGGTCAGCAGAAGGCGCAGGATATGGGCTACGCTCAGGTGCTCTGGCTTGACGGCATCGAGCACAAATATATAGACGAAGTCGGCGCTATGAATGTCTTCTTCGTCGTAGACGGAGAGGTGCTTACCCCTTCGCTTGAAGACGGCTCGATTCTTCCCGGCGTCACCCGCGATTCCTGCATTCATCTGCTGAAAAGCTGGGGATATAAAGTAACAGAGCGGAAGATAACCTTGGAAGAAATCGTCCGCGCAAACGAAGAAGGACGACTTGACGAAGCTTTCGGCACCGGAACCGCCGCCGTTATCTCCCCAATCGGCGAGCTAAACGACGACGGCAACAAGATGATCCTCAACGAAGGAAAGATAGGTTCCATAAGTCAGAAGCTTTACGACAATCTCACCGCAATTCAGTGGGGACGGGCGGAAGGACCGGAAGGCTGGTCGGTTGTCGTCGATTAAGCCGCGAACAACACTGCTTTTACAAATAATACGAATAAATGGAATATATAATATCCGCATCCGACGCGGGAGAGGACATTCGGACTTTCCTGCGCCGGAGGGATATATCGAGGCGGATCTGCATCCGGCTAAAAAACACCGAGGGCGGGATTCTCGTCAACGGCGAATTTGCGACGGTGCGGCGGGTGCTTCGCGAGGGCGATGTGCTTACCCTTTCATATAAAGACAGAGAATCCGCCGCCAACATAGATTATGCCCCGCCCGCCGATTTTGAGAGTTCCGGCGTTTCGATTCTTTATGAAGACGACCGTTTTATCGCTTTCGACAAGCCGCCTTTCATGCCGACTCATGTGTCGCAGGGGCATCTTGACGACAGCCTTTTGAACGCCGCTGCGGGTTTGTACAAAAGCCGGGGGCTTCCTTTTGTTTTCCGCCCGGTAAACCGCCTTGACCGCGACACCTCCGGGATAGTGCTTTGCGCAAAGGATCAGCTGGCGGCGTCGCTTATGTCAAATCAGCTCATCGCCGGCAAAGTCGAAAAGACTTATATTGCCGTTCTCGACGGCGTTATAAAACCGCCTCGGGGACTTATTGAGGGCTATATCCGCCGAAAAGACGGCAGCATAATCGAGCGGGAGCCGGCAGACACGGGCGAGCCGTCGCAGTTTGCGTCGACGAGATATAAAACCGTCGGCAAGGCTTTCTGCGGCGGAGCTGTCGTTGAAGCCACGCCGATTACCGGACGGACGCATCAGCTGAGGGTGCATTTTAAAATGGCGGGCTGCCCGATTTTGGGCGACAGCCTTTACGACGCCGAATCGCCTCTCATAGGAAGACAGGCGCTGCACGCATCGAAGCTCAGCTTTCCCGACCCGTTCGGAGAGAGGCAAGTTACTATTATTTCAAAACCGCCGACCGATATCAGGCGGCTTTATGAGGAATTAAATTGACAGAACAAAAACCGGCAACGCCGGAAACAAAGGAGATGTCTCCCGAAAAAACAAAAAAGCGACACCGTATCTTCGACTACATGACGCCCGCGGCGCTGGTGACATTCATTATCGCCCTTCTGGGGGTGCCGGTACAGATAATTTCCTCCCGAAGCGTTGCGTTTGCCGACTTCTGGAACCTTACCGTCTGCGCCGCCGTCCGGTGTATTATTGCAAAGCTTACCAACTGGTTTCCCTTTTCGCTCGGAGAGATCGTCGCGGTGCTGCTTCCTTTCGGCATAATTGCGTTTTTGGTCGCCGTTATCGTGATGTCGATAAAAGGCAATCCGAAGGTATGGAAACTGATAACCTCCGTATTTGCCGTCGCGGCTTATGTATATATCCTCTTTTCGATAGGCTACAGCGCCGGATACAACACTACGACCGTCGATAAAAAATTGGGGCTTGACAGACAGAATGTCAGCGGCGAGGAGCTTTACAAAACCGCCTGCCTGCTTCGCGACAACGAAAACAAGTATCTCAACCGCGTCGTTTTCGGCGGCAGCGGCGCTTCCGTTATGCCTTATTCCAAAAAGGCGATGAACGACAAGCTAATCGCGGCTTATGAAAAGGCGTCGCAAAAATACGACTTCATCCCGACTTTTTACTCAAGGGTGAAGCCTATTTTGCTGAGCGAGCCGATGACTTACACACATATATCCGGAGTTTATACCCTTTATACCGGCGAGGCTAACATAAACGTAAATTTCCCCGACTATACCCTGCCCTTCACCGCCTGCCATGAGCTTTCGCATCAGCGGGGAATAAACCGCGAGGACGAGGCGAATTTCCTCGCCTTCATAGTCTCGATAGAAAGCGACGACCCGTACATACTTTACAGCGCTTATCAGAATATGCTTGAGTATGTTCTCAGCGCGCTTTATTCGGCGAATAAGGATCTTTACATGAGCTTTCTTCGCACAATGGACCCCCGTCCATACAAAGAAATGGTAGCTTACAACCGCTTCTTTGAAAAATACCGGGAGAGCAAGGCGGCGGAGGTTACCGACTCGGTAAACGACAGCTATCTGAAAGCGTCGGGACAGCCTCAGGGCACAAAGAGCTATGGATTGGTAGTCGACCTGGCTGTGGCTTATTACCGGGACTCGCTTGATGCTGTTGAGCTTCCGATAATAGAAGAAAAACCCGCGGCATAAACCGCAGATTTACAGATTTATAAGAAAAAAATGAGAAAAACGAGCTTTGACCCTAAATTGCGCACGGCGGCGGTACTCCTCACCGTGTTCATCTTCGGCGGGATTTTCGCCGGGGTCTTTTCGCTGCGCGCCGTTAAAAGCGAAGGCTCGTCTCCGTCAAAATTTATAAACGACGAGCCGTGGTATGACGAGGAACTTTATTACTGGACGCAGATAGCCTCGGTCTGGTTTGTTCCGATCACCGTATTCTCAAAGCTTGACGGAGTTGACGTGAAATCCTCCTCCTTTTACAAAAATACCGTCATATCAAAGGGGGACAAATACTTCACAATCGACACCGACACCATGATGTTCGCATATACCGAAGAGAGCGGAATGTTCTATTTCAAGACGTATATGCTGCGCTCCGGCACTATCTGGGTGCCGGCGGAGAGGGTTTGCTCGTATTTCGGCCTCCGCTTTGAAATTCTGACGTCAACAGCCGGGACCGCGGTAAGGATATCTGACGGTAAAACTCAGACTTCACTTGAGCAGCTCCTTGCATCCTACAATCCCGGTCTGCTCGCGGCAGCGCAAAAACCCGAAACAACAAAACCAAAACCGCCGCCCGCAAAAACAACGGAGCCGGAATCCGAGACGACGCAAGAACGCGATATCGAAGACATCAGCTTTGCCCGGGTACTCATCACCTTTGAAGACTGCCCGAATGAAAATACTTATGAGCTGCTCGACGTGCTTGAAAAACACGGAGTCTGCGCAACATTTTTCGTGACGGGAGAGGGCATCGCCGCTTATCCGGAACTTATCTGCCGGATAATTGCCGGCGGCCATTCGGTGGGACTGCACACGATGACGCTTGATGAAAAGTTATTCGCCGCCGACATCGAAAACTTTATAAACGAACTGAAAGAGGAAAACGCCTTGCTCGACCGGGTGACAAAAAGCCGGACAAGGCTTGCAAGGGCGCCGAACGGTTCGTGGTCGAACAAATTTCACATATTGAATAGCGAATATGAAGCGGTAAAAGCCGCCGGATTTATTGTCTGGGACTGGAATATCTACGTTCCGGACGGAGCGGACGCAGCCGGTATTTACGAAACAATAATCCCCGCGCTGCTCTCAGACACGGCGGAAGAACCTGTCATACGGCTTGCCGTCGGCGAGCATACCGCGGCGGGAATCGACGATGTGCTTACCTATCTTGCGCCGATAAAAGGGCGGGTCAGTTTTGCAGGAATAACTTTCAGCGAACCGGAGCTTAATTTCATAGGGGTATACGAATAACAAAGAGGAGCGTTAAGAGGCATATGGACAACGAAAAGAAGAAAATACTTATAGTTGAGGACGAGAAGAACATCGCTCAGATGCTCGCTTTCAACCTTTCACAAGCCGGATACGACTATGATATCGCTTATGAAGGCGAAGAAGGGCTTAAAAAAGCGCTTGACGGAGATTTCGATCTCATACTGCTTGACATAATGCTGCCGAAGCTGGACGGCTTTGAAGTCTGCCGGCGGATAAGGGTGAAAAAATCGACGCCTATCATCATCGTGACAGCGCGAGAGGAAGAGATCGACAAAATCCTCGGTCTTGACCTCGGCGCCGACGATTACGTTACAAAGCCGTTTTCCATCAAGGTGCTGCTGGCGAGGGTAAAATCAAATATCCGCCGCGCTTCAAACGAGCTGGTAAACGGCACGACCGGCGACAATCCGGAAGTGATCCGGATTCGGGACCTCATGATAGACTGCGAAAGATATCAGGTCACTATCCGCGAAGAACAGATAATGCTTACCAAAAAAGAATATGAGCTGCTGCTCCATCTCGCCCGCAACAAGGGGAAGGTCTTTTCGCGTGAGCAGCTTCTCGAAGAAGTCTGGGGCTACGAGGGCTTCTACGGCGACCAGAGCACGGTCGATGTTACCGTTTCCCGGCTTCGCTCAAAGCTTGAGCTCGACTCCTCCCGTCCGGAATACCTTTTTACCAAGCGCAGCATGGGCTATTACATAAAATGACCTTATTCACACCTTCGGGCCATGTTTAAAAGTCTGTATTTAAAGATAATGCTGCTGTTCGCCATATTTATGGCAGCCGTCATGGCGGCGGTCGGGACGATACTGATGGATTCGGTTTACCGCTTTTATGTAAACGAATTCTCGGCGCAGATGGAAGACTGTCTTTCCGAAAGCAGCCGCTCCGGTCTGCGCGATGAGCTTATATCGGCGCTCGGCGACAACGATCCGCCGAAGGCGCAGAAGGCGATACTGACAGCTTACGGCACCCAGCTCGGCATAGACGAATACCGGAGTTTCTATATCCTTGATATGTCGGGAAAAACCCTCGCCGGCTCGGGAGAGGATCAGAATGAAAATCCCGTCCTCACCCCGAATCTCATCAGCGCGATGTCCGGCAGGGACGGAAACGACAGCAAAGTAGGGGATTCATACTCCGACTATGCCGCCTACCTCACAAACGGAGAGAACTCCTGCGTAATCTATATAAAAGATACGCAGGAGGAAATGCGTCTGCTTTCCTGGCAGATTTTTTCGCTAATCCTGAAATCGATATTTATCGGGCTGGCGTTGGCGGTCGCTCTCAGTTTCCTGCTGGCAAAAGCGCTGACAAAACCGATCCGCGGACTGACGGTAGGCGCTCAGGCGGTTATGGCGGGGGAATTTACCCACGAAATAACCGTCTCCGGAGCCGATGAGATAGGCGTGCTGACATCCACCTTCAACGATATGCGGCTTACTCTGAAAAGCACCTTTGACGAGGCGAACCGCGAAAGGATGAAGCTGGAAACGGTGATGGCGAACCTGAAGGACGCGGTAATCGCATATTCCGACACAGGAAAAGTTATTCAGATAAACGATAGCGCAAGAAAGCTGCTCGGAATATCCGACGGAACGAATATCATACTCGATCTCAGCGACACTCTGTCGCTGCTCGGCGTCGGCTATGCCGAGGGAAAGATAGACGCCCTCTCGGCGGATAAATCCGTTTTGGACGAGGGAGAACATTCTGAGCGCAGCAGCCTTACCCTGCGCGAGATAGTATACGGCGACCGGGCGCTTGATATCGTCGCCTCCGCGTTCAAATATTATGAAAGCGATACCGCGAAAAACGGTATTATTCTGGTTATTCACGATGTCACCAGCCGCTATGAACTTGACAAGGCGCAAAGGGAGTTTGTCGCAAACGTAAGCCATGAACTTCGCACCCCGCTCACCGTCATAAAGGGCGCGGCGGAAACGCTGTCCCTCTATCCGGATATGGATCCGTCGATGCAGAATACCTTCATCTCGAACATCACCGACGAAAGCGATCGGATGATGCGGATCGTCGGCGACCTTCTTACCCTTTCCCGGCTTGACAACCGCCACACAAAATGGCAGATATCCGAGTTTGATATGTTAGCCTCGCTCCGCCATATCTGCATGATCCTTTCGGCGGACGCCGGCCGCCGGAATCAGCGCATTATCTTTGCCCGCAGCGACAAAGTACCCCCTGTGACGGGCGACAAGGAACGGATTGAGCAGGTCATTATCAATATAATATCCAACTCGATAAAATACACTCAGGAGGGCGGCGAGATTCGGGTCTGGAGCCGCGCCGACAAATCACGGGTGTATATCTACGTCCGCGACAACGGCGTCGGGATTCCGCCTGAGGATATCCCCCACCTTTTCGAGCGGTTCTACCGCGTGGAGAAATCGCGTACCGCCGACGCGGGCGGAACCGGTCTCGGGCTTGCTATTGCAAAGGAAATCGTCGTCGCTCACGGCGGAGAGATCACGATAAGGAGCAAGTTGGGCCACGGAACCGAAACCACGATAATCCTGCCCCTTAAGACGACACTTGCCGACGAAGCGGGATCTTGAAGATATCATGCAGAAAAAAAGATTTATAAAACGCTGCGCGCACTCGACAAAGGCGGCTTTCAACGGCTTTTACGCGCGAAGAGCGCGGGCGATCGAAAAGGTTAAAAACGCGCTCCTTGCTCTGCTTCTTTTCTCGATGGCGGTAATGGCCGTCCTGCTTATTTTAAGGACGCAGCGGATGACGGTAAACAAGCCGGTCGATGTCGATGTTGACCGACTGCTTACCTTAAAAAACAGTGACCGGGAAACAATCACCGCATACAGCGCCGAAAGAGTGACTCCGGAGTTTTTTGCATACCGCGACGGCAAAACTCAAAGAGCGCTGTTCGGTCCGAAAAGCCTGATGAGCGGCGCAGTCTCGGTAATCTCCGACGCTTTGACCTGCATTTTCGGTTCTAATGCCGCTGTATCGGAGACAAAGGGCGCCGAAGGGGAGGAGCTTTGGCTTTCCTGTCTTGAGGCGGAGCGATTTATCTACCTGAAACTCCGCTCTCCGCTGCCGGCTCCGGTGCTGCGGATGTTTGTCGACGGGCGGCTTTATACCGACCGGTCATATGAAGCTCAGGGAGAGATATATTATCTGAGCGACATGTTTATCCTTCCGGCAGAGAAATCCGCCGACGGCAGATGCAGCGTTCGGGCTGTCGCCCGCGACGGCGGCGGCCGAATAATACGCTATGAATGCCCCGACCCCGCGCTTGACTTTGAAATGCTTTCCACCTACGGCGGAAACACCGAATTTGTAAGCTTCAAATTTGCGCGCCAGGAAAATCCGCTCAGCATTGAGCTTGATCCCTGTTGTCCGATAATAAAAACCGAGCTGCCGGTCAAGTGCATTTCCGTTTCGACCTCCCTCGCGCCGGTGACTGCCGTTCATACAAACGAACTGCTCAGCCTTTTCGGTTACAACCCCAACCGCCTCAACCGCTACAACGATCCGGACACCCGCTCGGATGTCTATATCGAGACCTGGGGAACCCTTCGCTTTGAGACTGACAGAATACAATTCAGCGCGACCGGAGAATCGGGCGGGATCAGCATCTCCGATTACCTTCCTTACGGCTACAGCGCGGCAGATTACAACATATATGAGCTGTTCAACTGTTCGGAAAACTTTCTTTCGATGCTTTCGGCAATCGACAATCGCCTTACCGGCGGTGACGCATCCCCTGTTCTCGACGCCGTTTTTGCTGAAAACGAAAGCGTCGTAATCCGGTATCGCTGCTGCTTTGACAACCTGAGTCTCGACAGCGAAAGAGCTATCGAACTTACCTTTTCCGGCGACAAGATAACAAAAATACGCCTTGACTGCCTTATTGTCTCAAATCTGCTGACAAGGCAGAAGACTTTTACCATGCCGACGGCATTCATCGGCGCGGAGGAAAGCTCTGCGGCAACTGACGACGGCGTCGGACCTTCGATTCGGCTGATTTACACAGTCGGAGAAGAAGAGGGAGTTTCTGTCACGGCGTCATGGGCGCTTTCAAAAAGAACGGATGATTTATCGGAGGCGGGAAATTGAACTGGAGAAAGATTAAAACCGTACTTATCCTGTTGCTTGCCGCCGTTAATATCTATCTGCTCGTCGTTCTTGTCTCTCAATATCGGGTAGGCAGCACAATCGGCCGCCCGGAGATGAAAGTCGCTCTGGAGCTGCTCGAAAAAGACGGGATAAAGGTCGCTGACGATGTTTTGTCCGGCAAAAAGCCTTATTACCGCGTCTGGCAGTCGGATTATGAGTCCGACCGGCGCGCTCAGCTGCTTGCGAGAATATTCGGAGTCGAAGCGGCGGCGCGGGCCGGAATGCACCTGACCGGTGAGGGACTTGAGATGTCGCTTGACGGCATAGGAGTTGTCCGCTTCACCGATTCCTCACCCTTTTTGCTTAAATTCACAGCTGACAGCTGCGGATACGCCGGCGAATACGACGACCTTTTATCGGTATCAAAACAGCTCCCCGACGGGATCAGGCGCTGCGGCTGGTTAAGGCGGAAGGATCTCGGAAAAAAACTTGAGCAATTCCTTACCGGTTATACGGCAACTTCCGCAGCCGGTACTGCGGCTGCCGCAGAAATCGGCGCGGCGGCTCCGTCGAAAACCGCAGATATAGATGTTGACGCTGCAATATATCTGATCGATGAAAGGCTTTATATCGGGCATTTCACTCAGCGCGCCGAAGGCTGCCTGATTGAGGGGAGCGGCGGGATATTCGCCGTCAGAGCCGAGCTTGTTTTATATACCGACGCTTCGATTATCTGGCTCAGCAATCCCGAATACTATACATCGGCGCTGCTCGATGAAATAAACATCCTTTTCCGCGAGCGCGATCAGCTGAAGTCTCAAGCCGGCTCAGAGGGGGGATATAAAAGCTCAGAGATGCTGGTGACGGGACTTGAGCCGATTTACTGCGTGAACTGGAACGCGGATCTCAGCGACTTTTATCTTATCCCGTCATGGGAAATCAGCTATTCCGACGGCAGCCGAAGAATCCGCAACGCGGTGAACGGAAGCCTTGTCGGCGGATAAATATGCTTTTCCGATATTTTCCGGTTGTTAAATTGCAAAAATACTTAAGGTTTGTTTAATTTTCTCTTTACTTTTCATATTTTATATGGTATAATATAATTTGCCTGAAATACTGGCATTTTGCCTTTTAAAAAAACTACATTTTATTGAAAAACCGTATCTTTTCGCCGCGGCATGGAGCCGGGGCGGCGATACATAAATAAAGGACAGTATACTGATGGAAAAGCTTATCATCAACGGCGGCACCCCGCTTCGCGGGAAAGTCCAGATAAGCGGAATGAAAAACGCCGCTTTGCCGATCATCGTCGCATCGCTGCTTACAGACGATGTCTGTGTGATCGAAAATCTGCCGTCTATAAGCGATGTGTCCCTTACCCTCTCGATACTTGAAAAAATGGGCTGCAAAATCCGCATGCTCACCCGCGACCGCGTTGAGATAGACTCTCGTCCGGCTGTCTGCGGTTCTTCTCCCGTCGAGCTGGTATCAAAAATGCGCGGCTCCACCTATCTTTTAGGCGCAGAGCTGGGACGCTGGAATAAAACAAAAGTCGGTTATCCCGGCGGCTGCGATTTCGGAGTCAGGGCAATCGACCAGCATATCAAAGCCTTCGAGGCGCTCGGAGCCGAAGTTACGGTAGACAAAGGCTGCGTCACGGCGGAAGCTCCCCGCGGACTTCACGCCAGCAGCATATATTTCGACCTCGTAACCGTCGGCGGCACAGTAAACGCGATGCTCGCTTCGGTAATGGCAAAGGGTACGACTATTATCGAGAACGCCGCTCACGAGCCGCATATCGTCGATACCGCAAACTTTTTAAACACCTGCGGGGCACGGATTACCGGCGCCGGCACCGACACCATAAAAGTAAGGGGAGTAGAGAAGCTTCACGGCTGCACCTACGCGATAATACCCGACATGATCGAAGCCGGCACCTATATGTTTGCCGCCGCGGCGACCGCCGGAGCGCTGGTCATTTCCAACGTTATTCCCAAGCACCTTGAATCGATCTCTGCAAAGCTTGAGGAGATGGGCGTTCTGATTGAGGAATACGACGATTCGGTTTATGTTACAAGAACCGGTCCGCTTAACCGCGTCAATGTAAAAACCCTGCCCTATCCCGGTTTTCCGACCGATATGCAGCCTCAGATGGGCGCGCTTATGTGCCTTGCGGAAGGAACAAGCTATCTCAATGAAACGGTGATAGAAAATCGTTTTAAATACACAAACGAGCTGCAAAGGATGGGGGCTTCCATCCGCGTTGTCGGTCATACCGCTATTTTCGAAGGCGGCTCTCCGCTTTCGGCGGCTAAAGTCAGGGCGGTTGATCTCAGAGCCGGCGCCGCGATGGTTATCGCCGCGCTCGCTGTCCGCGGTATAACCGAGATTTCGGATGTCGAACACATTGACCGCGGTTATGAGGACCTTGTCGGCAAGCTGCGCGCCGTCGGGGCGGATATCCGCTTGGTGGTTTACAACGACACAAAGATGCTCAATGAGGCTTAAAAGATGATCGACGGCATTATCTTCGACATGGACGGAGTGCTGGTCGACTCGGAACCGGCTATTACCCGCGCCTCGATGGCAGCGCTGTCAGAATGGGGAGTAAAAGCCGAATACGACGACTTCAAGCAGTATACCGGCATGGGCGACGACCTTTTTATCGGCGGCGTCGCAAGGAAATACGGCCGGGAATACGACCTCCGCATGAAAGAGCGCGCATACGAGATATATCTTGAGAAAGCGGACGAATGGGTAAATGTATATCCATGGTCAAAACCGCTTATCGACCTTTTTTCGGAAAAATACAAGCTCGCCGTCGCCTCCGCTTCCGATAAGGTGAAAGTGGAGTGCAACCTCCGCTGCATCGGCGCAGATCCGTCGGTTTTTGCAGCTCTTATTACCGGCTCGGACGTTAAAAACAAGAAACCGGCGCCGGACATCTTTTTGCTGGCTGCGGAAAAAGCGGGCGTTGATACTTCATCGATCGTCGTTTTTGAAGACGCGATTTCCGGCGTAATGGCGGCGAAGGCTGCCGGATGCGTTTGCATCGCCGTGACCACTTCTTTCCCCGCCGACAAATTGTATCAAGCAGGGGCTGATTTTGTAGTCGACGACCTCTCCCTTGCGCCCGAAATAATAGAAAAGTTATAAAATAACGCCGGAGTCTACTCCGGCGATTGTCATATACGGAGGTTAAACATGAAAAAGATTACCCTGTTCAGAAACTTTGACGTCGTCCGGGGCGGCTCTATCCATAAAGGCTGCGCCGTCGCCGTGTCGGACGGAAAAATTCTCTCGGTGGGCGACAACTCGGAGATAAAAGATGCCGAGATAATCGACGGACGCGGGGAAAATTATCTGCTGCCGGGATTTATCGACCTTCATGTTCACGGCGGCGGCGGCTTTGACTTCATGGACGGCGACGCCGCCGAATACATATCCGCGTCGAAATTTCACGCTTCTCACGGCACGACGGCTCACTATCCGACCACCCTCTCCGCCTCGCGCGAAGAGCTGCTGGCGTCGGTACGCGCTTTCGACGAAGCCGCGGCTGCGGGCGGCGGGGCGAAGATGCTGGGTATTCACCTTGAGGGGCCGTATATCGCGAAATCACAGAAGGGCGCGATGGACGAAAAATACATCCGCGACCCCATTAAAGAAGAATATGAGGAACTGCTCGCCGTCTCCGGCAATATCCGCCGGATGACGATAGCCCCGGAGCTGCCGGGCGCGATTGAACTCGGCGCTTTCCTTTCCGAAAAGGGGGTTTTGCCCTCGATAGGACACACCGACTGCGTCTGCGAAGATGTTATCGACGCATACACCCGCGGCAGCTACCGGCTGATGACCCACCTTTATTCCGCGATGAGCCAGACAAGACGAATCGGAGTATGGAGACGGGCTGGCGCGGTCGAAGCGGCTTATCTCTTAGACGGAATGTATGTTGAAATTATCGCCGACGGGATTCATCTGCCTCCGGAGCTTCTGAAGCTGATATACAAGATAAAGGGCAGCGGCAGAATAGCCCTTATAACCGACTCGATGCGCGGATCCGGGATGGCGCAGGGAACGCAGTCGATTTTAGGCAGCCGCAAAAACGGTCTTCCCTGCTGGATCGAAGACGGCGTTGCGAAGACATATGACCGCACCGCGTTTGCAGGATCGATTGCGACATCCGACCGACTTGTCCGGAATATGGTATACCTCGCCGGTGCATCATTGCCGGAGGCGTCGAGGATGGCATCGGAAACTCCCGCCGAAATAATGGGGATTAAAAATTCCCGCGGCTCAATCGACGCGGGAAAGTATGCGGATCTTGTTGTAATGGACCGAGAGCTGCGGGTCAGGCGGACGGTTGTCGAGGGTGAAACGGTTTTTGAAGGGTGAAATATAAATACGCTGAATTAATCTATGAATTATTTCGCCGGAGGAGGCTTTTGTCTCCTCCGGATTTATTGTTCCGACCGGGCGGGAGAGTATCAGTCAAGCCTTATGATTATTGATATCATCCGCCGTTTGCTTCTATGCCTGTTATAAATGAATTCCCGCATCTGTTTTATACGCGCTGACGCCGGAGGCTGTCTGAGCCTTGATTTCTTCCGCTTCTCCGAAGATACGGTTGATGTCGTATTCAAACGACTTAAGCCATATTTTGTAAGACGGAGCAACCGTATCTGTCAGGTTTCAGCTTCCGTTCTTTTTTATCTTCATATATCCTTTTTATCCTCGTTTATCCTCGGTTCTGTCTCAGCGCCTCAAAGGCGAGTACCGAAGCGGCGGAGGCTGCCGAGAGCGCCTCTCCGAATTCACGGCCGTAATCGAGACGGACGATAAGATCAAGCTCCGGGCGAAGCCGCTTCTTTATCCCGCGCTTTTCTCCGCCGACTACGAGCAGCAGCGGACGCGTCAAGCTTGCGTCCCAGACAGAGACCGAGTTCTCGATATCCGCGCCTACCGCCTTATATCCGGCTTTTTTCATCAGCCGCAGCGCTTCCCGGTCGTCCGGAACATCCCTTAAAATGCCATCTTCCCCTAAAATGCGAGCTTCCGGACAGGTATACATCGGGATAAGCTCGCTTGCTCCGGCGGATGCGCGGCAGACAGTTCCCGCCGCCGTCATCCAGCTTCGCGGAGAAAGGATGAGCCCGTCCGCCCCCGCGGCGTAGATTGAGCGAATCGCGTAGCCGTAGTTATACGGGTCTTCAATGCCGTCTATCATAAAGAAAAGCCCGTCTTTCGGAAGAACATCCGCCGAAAGGGTGATAAATTCCCGGTCGGCGCAGAAAGCAAGCACACCGCCGTGGCTTGAGCCGATGGCCGCCGCGTCGATTACTTCCCTCGGAACAAGCTCGATTCGAAAGCCGAATTCGTCGGCGCGACGCCGCAGCCAGGCAAGCTCTTTCGGCGTTTTTTCTTCCTTTGCGCGGTCGTAATATATCCGCTCAATCCTGCGCGCCGGCAAGCCGCCGTTTCTTTCGCTTTCAAGCGATCGGATCACCGCGCGGACTGAAACCATTCCCTCAAAAAGAGAGGGATCGACCGACAGATTTTCTTTCCTCAAATTTCAACCTCGCCTTTCAGCCGTTCTATTGCAGCCATTACGCTTCCCTCAGCTTCGACCGCCGCAAGAGCATTTTCAAGAGAGCTTGAGGAAAGTTCCGCCGCTATACCGGCGGCGCGCCGAAGCAGCTTTTCATTTGTCGGCTTTACGTTTATCATGATATTTTCGTAAACATATCCCAGCCGCGCCATAACTCCGGTGGAAATCGAGTTAAGTATCAGCTTCTGCGCGGTTCCGGCTTTCAGCCGAGTTGAGCCGGTCAGCGCTTCCGCCTCGGTGTCGGCGAATATCGTAAGCGACGCGGCGGCTCCGAGCGGGGTGTCGGGATTGCAGACAACAGCCGCGGTAAAAGCTCCGCATCCGGCGGCGTATTCCACAGCCGCGACGACGTATTTCGCCCCGCCTGCGGCGGAAATCCCGACAACCGAATCGTCGGCGGTTATATCGAGAGCGGCGATATCTCCCCGTCCCGCTTCGGCGTTGTCTTCCGCGCCCTCGGCGGCTTTGAAAAATGCCTTTTCCCCTCCCGCCATCAAGGCCACTACCCTGTCATAGCCTACACCGAAGGTCGGCGGACATTCTGCGGCGTCGAGGGCTCCCAGCCGCCCGGATGTTCCTGCGCCGACATAGATAAGCCGCCCGCCGCGCGACATCCCCTCGGATATTCGCTCTATCGCTTCGGCGATCTCTCTTTCCGCCGCAGCAACCGCTTCAACGGCGCGGCGGCTTTCTTCGTTTAGCATCCGGACAAGCTCAATCGGCGTCGCTTTATCCAGATTCATGGTGCGCGGGTTGCGCGCTTCGGTTTTAAGGGGAGAATGTAAGGACATGAAAATTACCTCGCGTATTTACTACTATAATATTTTACCACTTTACCGGCGTTTTGGCAAGAGGGAGATTATCCGACAGATTATATCCGTGTTTTTTAAAATAAAATCAGCTGACGGAAAAAGCCCGCCGTTTTCATGGCGGGCTTTCTGTTTTATTCGGTTACTTCGGATGAGATTCCGGCAAGCGCCGGTTCTTCCTCTGTTTTTGCGGCTGCGCTGTATACTATCTCTCCGTTCTCGACTGAAGCGGTCACAATGTCTCCCTCTTTAATGCGCTGCTCAAGCATCGCGGTTGAGAAGGTATCTTCCACTCTGCGGGTAATTTCTCGGCGGAGCGGACGGGCGCCCCAGACGGGGTCCATTCCCTCCTTTGCAAGCAGAGCGACAACGTCGTCTCCAAAGCTGATATCAACTCCTATCGACGCGATTCGTTCTTTGATGCCGTTCAGCATATGAGAGGCTATCTGCTTTATTTCCTCCTCGCCCAGGCGGTCGAAGATTATGATCTCATCGACGCGATTGAGGAACTCCGGACGGAAGGTTTCTTTCAGCGCCGCGATAAGCTTGTCATGAAGCTGATCTTTTTCGGATTTTCCGACAGGTTCGTCCGAGAAGCCGAGCGGGCGGCTCCGGTCGAAGTAATTCTTGGCGCCGATATTTGACGTCATAATTATGACGGTATTCCTGAAATCCACTTTCCTGCCCTGAGAATCGGTAAGCACGCCGTCGTCAAGGATCTGCAGCATGATATTGAAGACATCCGGGTGCGCCTTCTCGATCTCGTCAAAAAGCACCACCGAATAAGGTCTGCGGCGGATCCTTTCGGTAAGCTGTCCGCCCTCGTCGTATCCGACATAGCCGGGCGGCGAGCCGATCATCTTTGAGACGCTGTGTTTTTCCATGTATTCGGACATATCTATCCTGATAATGGCGCTCTCGTCTCCGAAGAGGATTTCCGCAAGCGCTTTTGAAAGCTCGGTTTTGCCGACTCCGGTCGGACCTAAGAAGATGAAAGAGCCTGTCGGCCTTTTCGGATCCTTCAAGCCGACGCGGCCGCGTCTTATCGCCTTTGATACGGCGCTGACAGCCTCGTCCTGACCGACTATCCGCCGATGCAGAAGCTCTTCGAGCCGGGCGAGTTTCTCTCCCTCTTCGGCTTCCAGCTTCTTTACCGGGATTCCGGTCCAGCCGGTTACGACATCGGCTATGTCGTCCGCCGAAACGACCGTATCTCCGTCCGAATGCGCCCTTTTCCACTCTTCGTATTTAGACAGGTACTCCTCTTCGAGCTTATTCTCCTCGTCTCTGAGGGCGGCGGCTTTTTCGTAGTCCTGTTCTTTTATCGCCAAATCCTTTTCTGCGGTTATCTCTTCGTGCCGCCTGCGGCTGCGGCGGAGGTCCGGCGGCATTGTCGCCGCAGCGATGCGCTTCTTTGCCGAAGCTTCGTCGATCAGGTCAACCGCCTTATCCGGCAGGAAACGGTCGTTTATATACCTGCGCGACAGGTTGACTGCGGCGTCGAGAGCTTCGTCGGTTATCCTGACTTTATGGAACTCCTCGTATTTTTCGCGGAGGCCTTCAAGTATGGCTATCGCCTCGTCCGGCGTCGGCTCGCCGACGGTTACCGGCTGAAAACGGCGCTCAAGCGCGGCGTCTTTTTCTATATGCCGGCGGTATTCGTCTATGGTAGTGGCGCCGATTACCTGTATATCGCCTCTTGAAAGGGCGGGTTTCAGGATATTTGCGGCGTCTACCGCGCCCTCGGCCGCTCCGGCGCCGATGATGGTATGTATCTCGTCGATAAAGAGAATGAGATCTTTATTCGCTTTGACCTCGTTCATCATGCTCTTCATCCGCTCCTCGAATTCGCCGCGGTATTTTGCGCCGGCGACCATCGAGCTGATATCGAGCGAGATTATCGATTTTCCGGTCAGGGTATCGGGTATATCGCCCGAGGCAATACGCTGAGCCAGTCCTTCTACCACGGCGGTCTTGCCGACTCCCGGCTCGCCTATCAGGCAGGGATTGTTTTTGGTGCGTCTTGAGAGTATCTCTATCACACGCTCCGTTTCGCTTTCCCGACCGATTATCGGATCAAGCTCGTCTTTTTTAGCCATATCGGTAAGGTCGCGGGCGTATTGCTTCAGCGTCGGGCTTTTTGCAAGCGCCGGAGAGTCTGAGCCGTAATCGGTTTTCTGCCCGGCATCCTGCCCGATTTCCTGTTCGTTTATCGCCTTCTCGGCGGTTCCTCCGGATTCTTTCAGGTAAGCGGTTATCTCTTCTTCGAGTTCCTGCGCGGATACCCCGAAATTTCCGAGTGTTTTGACCGCTTCGCAATCGGTTTCGCCGAGCATGGCAAGCAGGATGTGTTCGGTGCCTATATATCTCTGACCGTTTTTAACTGCGTGCATCGATGACATCTCTATCATCTTCTTTGTGCGGGGAGTCATGTCGTTGAACCCGACGGTTGTCTGATGCCTTCCGGTTCCCAGCGTCGCTATCATATAATCTCTTGCGTTTTCATGGGCGACGCCGTGTTTTTCAAGCAGCTTTGCAGCCGCCGATGTCTTCTCCGCGAGCAGTCCGAGCAGGATATGCTCCGAGCCGACATATGAATGACCCATCTCTCTTGCGGCATACATCGCGCGGTTGAGCGCGTTCTGAGCCGCTTGTGTAAAGCTGATTATTGCCATAATTTTTTATTTATTAATATGGGACTCCACCCCCATGTTCTTCAAATTGTGATTTTCTATACTTCTGAAAAAATGTGATTTTTTGTTTATGCTTATTTATTTTCTTTCATAACTGCGAGGACGAGGCGGCGCATCAGATTCGCGCGGCTTTCGTCGTCCGCGGCGGCGGAAATTGCGATAAGCATCAGCTTTCGTTCCCGCCGGCTGATAAAACCGGCGCCGTCGAGATTGTCGATATAAGCCGCCGCGGATCTTGCGTCGATTTCGTCGCCTATGGCGCAGAAAAAGTGCATAAGATATTCATCCGCGCAGATTTTGCGGCGGATTATCCTCACATAGCCGCTGCCGCCGCGCCTGCTTTCGACGAGATAGCCCCGCTCGGGGGTGAATCTTGAGCTGATAACGTAATTTATCTGGCTCGGCACGCAGCCGACCTTCGCCGCAAAATCGTTGCGGCGGATGACAAGCATCCCGCCTTCCTCCTCAAGCATCCGCTCAAGAATTGCCGCAACTCTGTCGGAAATGCCCATACCGAATCCCCGCCTTTCTTTTGTATTACTGTTACTATTATACACCATAAGTCAAAGAAAGTCAAGGTCAAAATCGGATTTTTCGATCAATTCACAATTTATGCATTATAATACATAAATTCAAGGTTTTCAGACCCGGCAGATAATTGCAGAAGCCTTTGTAATTTGACAGCTCTTATCAAACTTTCACCGTGTCATACCCTTCGTGTTTTTATGCATTGTGCACTTAAAATCAATCTATTATTTGTGTGATTTGTTCATTAATTTTTGATTTACATTATGTTAGAATTAACTTATCGGCATTACAATTAAAAAATGAAACGGAGGTTTATCTTACATGAAAAGACTTCTTGCAATCACCGTGGCTGCCATGCTTTTCGCGGCTCTGCTCATTCCGTCTTTCGCCGAGCAGATATCCGGCGATGTTTTAAAGGGCACGCCTATTCTTGACGGCGTTCTGGATGAGATATACACCCAGTCCGCCTCCGCAACCCTCGACAATCCCAACTTCTATATGTGGGGCGACTGCGAGGGAACCGATACCACCGGTACGGTTTATTATCTCTGGGACGAAAACTATCTTTATGTCGCCGTCGATGTGACCGACTCGACAATACTGCCCTCCATTGACGAAGGGGTATGGCAGCATGACTGCGCCGAGCTCTGGTTCACCGATGAAGATCTCGTCTTTAAGATTCATGCATCCTGGGACGGCGATTTCTTCCTCGGCGGTGACGGCGACGGCACCACTCCTTTTGATTTCGACAAATCAAAACACGCCGAAGCCAAAAAACCGGACGGCACCGGCTATATTGTTGAGGTTGCCCTTCCGATGAACAATCTCGCCGCCGGACGCACCTTCGATTCCTCCCTCCAGATTAACGATATCATAACCGAAGACTACCAGAACGGAACCGCTTCCGGCTCTCAGGCGCGTGAATTCACCTACACCCTTTCCGCAAAAGAGGCAATCCTTCCCGTTATCGAAACCGAACCGCCCGAAACCGAGCCGCCGGCTCCCGAACCTGAGGCTCCCGCCCCGGCAGCCGAACCGGCGCCCGAAGCCGCAGCTCCCGCCGCTCAAACCGCCGACTCCGCTGCTATTGTTATACTTGCGATCGTCGCCGCCGCAGGCTGCGCCGTTGTTGCAAAGAAAAGATAACTACTTAAAGCCATATGGCAAGCCGCCCCGCAGGACGGCTTACCGATTCTTTGTCGATATGTTCAGCTTTTTTATTTCTTTTCTTTTTTAACCTAAACCGGGTCATATTTATTGACAACGCAGATTTTACAAGAATTTTATCAAGTATAGATAGCAAAAAAGATATAATGTGTTATAATAGATATGGTTTTTTAGATAACCATAAATTTCATTTTGGAGGAAAACATGAAAAAGCTTGCTTTGGTACTCGCGTCGCTTCTGATCGGCGCAATGTTTGCGACAGCCGCATATGCTTCCGCGGGCGGAGATCTGCTCGCTTCCGCCGATGTTTACATGAGCTTTGAGAACGGCATCAAGGACGACAACGGCAATTATACGATACTCTCCGACGGAAATACCCCTGTTGTCGAAGGTAAATTCGGCAGCGGCGTCAACTGCGAAGGCGGCGTGAATTACCTTACGGTTGACGGCTGGAAATTCGGCGCGGATTCCTTTACCTTCGCAACATGGATCTTCTGCCATGAACAAGGTTCGGATCCTGCGATCGCCGGCTCGAAATATTGGGATTCCGGAAGCAACATAGGATGGGTGCTCTCAATCCGCGAAAACGACTGGAAGTACAACGCAAACTCCGAATCCGGCGAGCGTACCGACTTCGAATACAAATACTCCAATTCACCTCTTGAAGACGTGAACGGAGTCTGGTATCATATCGCAATCGTTGTTGACCGCGCAAACGAAGTATATACCCTTTATGTAAACGGTGTTTCTCAGGGTGAAACCGATTTCAGCGGTAAAGGTCATACCGGCGAAACCTACGATGACGAGGGAAACGAATATACTTTCAATATCGGCGACGACGGCTCCGGAATGTATAACTTCGGCTGCACTTTCAATTTCGATTACGATGAGGTAGCCGTATTTAAAAGAGCGCTTACTGCAGATGAGGTAGTCGCGATCTACGAATACGATCCCATCGCCGCTCTCGCGGTCGAGGAAGTTCTCGTGGTCGAAGAAGCTCCCGCTGCCGAAGCTGAGGCTCCTGTTGCCGAAGCAGCTCCCGCAGCCCCCGCTGCCGCCGCTCAGACCGGCAACTCCGCGGCGATTGTTATACTTGCGCTTGTCGCCGCAGTCGGAAGCGCCGTTATTGCAAAGAGAAGATAACAGCAATACCTGCCAAAGAAATCCGTCCTGCGTTTTGCGGGGCGGATTTCATTTGTCAAAGCTCAGTCAAAAGATTTTTTAATATAAACAATCTAAATAAACTAAATGAAGAATCAATGAATTAAACCTTGCGTTTTTTTGCAACACAACGGAATTTAAAACCATGTTACGGTATCAGTCGGAGTTATTTAACATTGAGTTAACACATTGTATTTGAAGATTTATCAGGCGGATGATAAAATTTATATATGGTCTATTTTATTTAAAATGCGTCATCCGGAGATGTCGGTTTTAATAGACAGACTAAAACAGATATTCAAGGCGGTAAAATATCCGCTTCTCTGTATAGACATTGCTTTTCGATTTTTTTGATTCAACATTACAACGACAACGAAGCGCCATGCGGATGAGCCTTCGGATAATTGAATGTGTAGAGAGTATTCGGGTTTGACTTTGAAGAGGATAAATATGCATTAAAATAAGTAACTTTCACGGCACCGGTCGGATTGTCAAAAAAATCGGCTGTTTATGTGGACGACATAAGACTGAATTGAGAGAACCAAAAAATGCCGCAAAAATGAAAAACCTTTACCGAATAAAGAAAGTTTTGCAGAGCCCGACCTCACCAAATGACCTAATGATAATCAGACATATAATTTAGACATATAATTTATTCAAAGGCAGGTGTGATCAGTTTGAAAATAATACATGTGCTGGATCTATATGATCAACTTAACAACGGTGTGGCTACCGCAACCAAAAGGAATGTAAAACTTCTCCGAGATCTGGGACACGAGGTTAAGGTTCTTTCAACCGGAGAACCGGCCGCTGACAAAATCGCCGCGGATGAATTCAGTCTGCCTTTTTTTCAATACCTGGTTGATGCGCAAGGTTTTAAATTTGCCAAACCGGACCACAGCAAATACTACGAAGCTTTTAACGGCGCGGATATTATTCACTTCCACCTCCCTACCCCTTTTTGTATCGAGGGTGAGAAGATTGCTCGTCAGATGGGTACTGCGACGGTATCCTCCTTCCATCTTCAACCGCAAAATATCACCTATTCAATCGGACTGGGCAAAAATAAAAAGATTAACGACCGGTTGTACAGTGAATTCTACAAGTGCTTTTACAGCAAATTCAATTACATTCATGCTCCGAGCCGGATGATCGCCGACCAGCTTGTCGCCCATGGTTACAAGAATGAAATAAGAGTTTTCTCAAACGGAGTAAGCAATAATTTCAAACCTGTGCCGGTTGAACGAGATAAACAATATGAAGATAAATTTTTGATTTTATCGGTTGGGCGCTTATCCGGCGAAAAACGACAGGACCTTTTGATCGATGCCGTCAAACAAAGCAAGTATAAAGACAAAATCCAGTTGGTCTTTGCCGGACAAGGCCCCGAACAGGAAAACTTAGAAGAACGCGGCAAGGATTTGCTTAACAAACCAATCTTTGATTTTTATTCACAAAAAGATCTGGTGGCGCTTATGAATCGGGCTGATTTATACATCCACGCTTCCGATGCCGAGATTGAAGGGATTTCCTGTCTCGAAGCCATGGCTTGCGGTTTGGTACCGGTCATCTCCGACTCGGAATTATCGGCAACCAACAGTTTTTCTTTAACCGAAAACTCATTGTTTGCCGCCGGTGATGCTTCCTCTTTGGCTGAAAAAATTGAATATTGGATAGAAAATCCGGAAGAAAAAGCATCCTATTCGAAAAAATATGCTGAAAAAGCGGACGGAATGAGGGTGGAAAGTACAATTCAGGATTTAGTCAAACTCTACCGAGATGCGATGGAAAAACAAAAGCAAGACGGATATCCAAAAACAGATGATCCGTCTGGCCGAGATAAAACACAATCCACGAATTTTGCAGGATTTAAAAGGGAAAAGAAAAAACAAGCCGAACCGAAATTTAAGGGTAAAACCAGATGGTTTTTCACAAGGCAGATAAGAAAAATTTTAGTTGTAATTGTTTATGTACTTCTTTTTTTCCTCTACGGTGTAAAAGTTGAAGGAAGGAAAAACATTGCCTTGCTCGAGGATAAGGGCGGAATCAGCATCATGAACCATATTCACAACATGGATTCATGCATGGCGGCGGTCGCCCTTTTCCCGAAATATGTAACTTTCGTCTCCTCTTTGGCCAATTTCCGCCTCCCGTTAATCGGAAATCTTCTTAAAATGCTGGGAGTTGTTCCGATACCTGATACTCTTTCTTCAAGCAAAAATTTTATCAAGACAATCCAAAATGATTTAAAGCAGAATAATATTATCCACTTTTTCCCCGAAGGAATTTTATTGAAAAATTTCCGAGGGCTGAGAGAATTCAAGAACGGCGCTTTTTATTTTGCCATAAAGGAGAATAAAGCAATTTTGCCGATGGCTGTAAGACTGGTAAAATCTTGTAAAAGCAAACAAAGATGGTTGACGGGAAAACCGCGGTATTTTGTCTTTATTGGAAAACCCCTGTACCCAAATCCCGATCTGCCCAATAAATCCGCAATAGAAGATCTCAAGGAAAGGTCTTACCAAAGCGTTAAATCCTTGCTCGATGAGGAATTCAAAGTTGCTGACAGGTTTATTATTTTCGACCTGGCAAGAATTGCCGCATTCATAGTCATAGTCGGCAAGGTTATTACTATGATCATATAGCCCCGCCGGCGGCGCCCTTGTTGCAAAAAAAGATAACAGATAATAAACAATACTTCCCACGAAAACCGCCCTGCAAAACGCAAGGCGGTTTTTTAATTTTCTGCGCGGCAGATATTTTCTCGTTATTCACAAAATGTTTATTGACATTCGATAAAAACGGGTGTATAATATTATCGCAAAACGATAAAAAACCCGAGGTGATATTCATGAACGACACGGTTCGGATAACTTCAGACAACGCAGCTAAGACTCCCTCCGCAGTTTATGCGGAAAGCGCGGCGGTTCAGACAGATTCGCAAGCCGACAAGAAAAAATCAGGGTTCCGCGCTGGAGATACGGCGGCGGCGCTTGCCTCTCTTCTGCTCGGCTGGCTTTTCTGCCGTTCCTTTCTGTTCGGCGGCGCGGCGCTCGGCTCTGCCGTCTTTACGCTTGCGGCTTACGCGCTGGGACTTATCTGGCTGAAACGCGCCGACAGGTTTACTGCTAAAAGCGTCGTCATATCGTTGCCGCTGCCGGTATACGCGGCGGCGATGCTGACAAACGCGAACGAAACGATGAGATATTTCGCCGGATTCTGCGCGATGATATATTATGTTGTCTGGCTCGCTGCCGCCTTTTCCGCCGAAAAACACGATGATGCAGTCAAGGCAAAGACAACGCTCAAGGCGCTGTTTTTCTCGCCCTATTCAAGGTTCGGAAGGATTTTCGGCGCGATATCCGAGGCAGGACGGGGACAGCTTCGGATTGTCGGAGCCGCTGCCGCCGGGCTTTTGGCTGCGCTGATACCGCTTTACTTTGTAACAACACAGCTTATCGGCGCCGATGACAGGTTCGGCAGCCTTGTCGAAATTTTTTTTACCGGAATAAGCGAACGGGCGATAATAACGACAATATCGCTGATGTTCGGAATACCGGTTGCGATGTATATCTTCGGCCTGCTCTTTTCTACCCGCGAGGGAATTTTGGTTTCGAACAAGCCGGGAAAAACGCTGCCTGCGGTATTCGGCGTCTTCCTCTGCGCGCCGGTGTTATTGGTTTATCTGGTTTTCTTTGCAACTCAAATTCCGTATTATCTCTCCGCATTCGGCGGACACCTGCCGGAGGGATACAGCATGTCAAGTTACGCCGTAAAAGGTTTTTTCGAGTTGACGAGAGTTTCGGCGCTGAACGGTCTTCTCTGTCTTGTGCTTTTGAAAACCGACGCTTCGACTAAGGCTTCTGCAATAACGCGGCGGCTGCTTGTGACTTTACTCGGTGTGTCGGCGCTTTTGCTGCTTGCGACCGCCGCGTCAAAACTGTATCTTTACACAGATTCATACGGACTTACCCGCCGGCGGGTATACGCCGCATACGCGATGGTGTTTATCGCCGCGGTGTTTGTCGCTGTCCTGCTCCGGCAGTATATCAGCCGGATCGATCTCTTCTCAGCGGCTGTCGCGATTGCCGTTGTCATCAGTTTTGCCGCCGTCCTGCCCGATATCGACGGAATTATCGCAAAAAGTCAGGTTAACCGCTGCATCGAAGGCAAACAGACCGAACTTTATGAGCTTGATTCGCTTTCCGACAGCCCGAATGTCGAGCGTGAGCTTTTGCGGCTTTACTCCGCGCCGCAGATAAACGGAAGTCTTCGTGAAGATTGCCGCGGCTGCCTTGAAAGACGCTCGGAGCGCCTCGGCGATACGACGGGAGTGTCATATATATACAACTTCAACGTCTCCGAAGAAATTTCGCTTAATTTGCTCCGAGAAAACGGTTTCTGTTCGCCCTTGTAACAATTATATGAATGAGCCGGGTTTTTCCTTATTCCCGCTTGAAATCCGACGGAATTTGTGGTATAATATAGTGTAATTTCACACACGGCAATTTTTCGGTCCGGCGCGTAATACAGTACCAGCGCACCGGCTTCGCCCGTGGTGGACATAACCGAAGGAGGACATAAATTAATGTCTATTGTTACTATCAAACAACTGCTCGAGGCAGGCGTCCATTTCGGACACCATACCCGGAGATGGAACCCGAAGATGGCGGAATACATCTTCACCGAGCGCAATGGTATCTACATCATCGACCTGCAGAAGACCGTCCGCAAGTTCAACGAGGCGTATATGTTCGTCCGTGATCTTTCGGCCGCAAACGGCACCATCCTGTTCGTCGGCACGAAAAAACAGGCGGCCGACGCCATCAAGGAAGAAGCCCAGAGATGCAACCAGTATTACGTTAACGAACGCTGGCCGGGCGGAATGCTTACAAACTACAATACTATCCGCAAGAGCATTTCCCGTTTCAACAGCCTTATCAGAATGCAGGAAGACGGCACTTTTGATCTGCTTCCGAAGAAAGAAGTCGCCGCTCTCGTTAAAGAGATGGGCGACCTTGAGCGCGACTACGGCGGAATCAAAGATATGCCGGGACTCCCGTCCGCGGTATTCGTAGTAGACCCGCATAAAGAACGCAACGCAGTTCTCGAAGCCCGCAAACTCGGCATTCCGGTAATCGCTATCGTCGACACAAACTGCGATCCGGACGAGATCGACTTTGTCATCCCCGGCAACGACGACGCAATCCGCGCGATCCGCCTTATCAGCTCGGTTATCGCCGACGCCGTTCTTGAAGGCCGTCAGGGCGAGCAGCTTGAAGCCGCCGAGGCTGAGATAACCGCCGCCGAGGAAGAACAGGACGCAGAAGCCGCCGCAAAGGCAAGAAGATAAGCTCCGCCACACAAAACTGTTGAAAGGATATATATAAAATGGCAATTTCCGCAAAAGATGTAGCCGAGCTGCGCAGAAAAACCGGCGCAGGCATGATGGAGTGCAAAAAGGCGCTCACCGAAACAAACGGCGATTTTGACGAAGCCGTCAAGTATCTCCGCGAGAGCGGCGTAGCCGTTGCCGCAAAGAAAGCCGACCGCATCGCCGCCGAAGGCAGAGTCGACATTCTTACCGAAGGCGATGTCACCGCGATGGTCGAAATCAACACCGAGACCGACTTTGTCGCCAACACCGACACCTTCAAGGCTTTCGTAAAAGATGTGCTCGCCGCAGCCATCAAGAATCGTCCCGCCGATCTCGACGCTCTGCTCGCAGGCAAAATGAGCGACACCCAGACCGTCGGAGAAGCTCTTACCGAACAGATCGCCAACACCAAGGAAAATATTAAGATCCGCCGCTTCGTTATTGTCGACGGTCTCGTTTCCACTTATATCCACGGAAACGGCGTAACCGGCGTTATAGTCAGCTTCTCGGGCGACGACGCCGCTCTCAAGTCGGAAGGATTCGACGAGTATTCCAAGAACGTAGCGCTTCAGGTCGCCGCAATGAACTGCCTCTACCTCGACCGCGATCATGTTCCGCAGACAGCCATTGACGACGAAAAAGAAGTTATCATGAGAACCATTAAGAACGACCCGGCAAACGAGAAAAAACCGGCTAATATCATCGAAAAGATGGCAACCGGCCGCCTCGGCAAGTTCTTTGAGACTTACTGCCTCGTCGACCAGGTCTATATCAAAGACGATTCGCTCACCATCGCGAAGTATACCGACGCCACCGCGAAGGCTCTGGGCGGCGCTTTGAAGATAGAAGGCTTTGTCCGTTTCGATAAGGGCGAAGGGCTTGAAAAGCGCAGCGATGACCTCGCCGCCGAGATAGAAAAGCTCGTAGGTAAAAATTAATTCATGAAAATCTCTCCCGCCATTGTACTGTCTCAATCAGCGCGCACGCGCGATTGTCCGGCAGAACACCTCCGCGGGGGAGGTTTTTAATTGCCATTTTTTATAAAATACGCCCGTTGAATTTCAATATTATTCATAAAATACGGCGTTATTAAAAATAACTGTAAAATTTGCGGTTTCCGACTTTACAAAACATCTTTTTTGTTGTATAATTCATTTAAACAATCTGTCCGGAAAGGTACGGTACTCTTTATGGCTTCTATTGACAACTGCAGCTCAAAGGCGAGGTATCGCCGTATCCTTGTAAAACTTTCGGGAGAGGCGCTTTCGTCCGGCGGGAGAGACGTGCTGAATCACGACATCGTCTTTCAGATATGCCGCGAGATCAAAAATGTCGCCGACATGGGCGTTCAGGTCGGTATTGTGGTCGGCGGAGGCAACATCTGGCGGGGACGTCAGGGCGTAAAAATGGATCGAACCCGCGCCGATCATATGGGGATGCTCGCGACCACGATAAACGCGCTGGCGCTCGCAGACAGCTTTGATCAGCTCGGGGTTGAAAGCCGCGTCATGACCGCCATCGAGATGAAGCAGTTCGCCGAACCGTATATCCGCAACAAAGCGGTGCATCACCTTAACAACGGGCGGTTGGTTATCTTCGGATGCGGCATCGGCAACCCGTTTTTCTCGACCGATACCGCCGCTGTCATGCGCGCCGCCGAGATAGGAGCCGATATTGTCATGCTCGCAAAGAATGTCGACGGCGTCTATACCGCCGATCCGCGCAAAGACCCCGCCGCCGTTAAGCTTGATACCGTTGACTACAGGTATATTATCCAGCACGAGCTCAGGGTTATCGATACAACCGCCGCAAGCTTTTCGATGGAAAACAACATACCGCTTTTGATTTTCGGACTCGATAATCCCAAGAACATAACGCGCGCGGTTATCGGTGAAAAGATCGGGACAATGGTCATCGCTTCGCAAAGCTGAACCGCAAAAAACAACAAACCGCCGCCGGACGGGGATTTTCCGGCGGAAAACATCAATTTAAGAAAAACAAGAAAAAGAGGTAAGGAACATGAAGCTTGATATTAAGGAATTTGAAGAGAAGATGGAAAAATCGGTCGCCGCTTATGACCGTGATCTCCAGACAATCCGCGCCGGACGCGCCAATCCTGCCGTTCTTGACGACATAAGGGTCGATTACTACGGTACCCCCTCTCCTATCCAGAATACCGCCAACGTCGTTGTGACAGACGCCCGCACGATAACGATAACTCCCTGGGAAACAAATATGCTCCGGGAGATAACGAAGGCTATTCAAGCGTCCGATCTCGGCATAAACCCGACAAACGACGGTAAAAACATCCGGCTCTCCTTCCCTCAGCCCACCGAGGAGCGCCGCCGCGATCTTACAAAGCAGGTAAACAAGCGCGGTGAGGACGCAAAAGTCAATATCCGCAACATCCGCCGCGAGGCAAACGACAAGATCAAGGAAATGAAGAAAAATTCCGAGATGAGCGAAGATGAACAGAAGGTCTCCGAAAAAGAAGTTCAGGAGCTGACCGATAAGTTTATCAAGCAGATCGACGAAGTCACCGCGGCTAAAAACGAGGAGATCATGGAGATCTGAGCTCGATATCAGTCTTTAACCGGAATTTTTCCATATCTGAATTTTTTTCATGTCTGAAAATGAGATAAAAATCCCCCGGCACCTGGCTTTTATTATGGACGGAAACGGCCGATGGGCTCAGAAGCGCGGCATGCCGCGCGAATACGGCCACAGCGTCGGAGCAAAGGTTTTCAAGACCGTTTCCACCTACTGCCAGGACCGGGGCGTTGAATATGTTACGACATACGCCCTTTCCACCGAAAATCTGAAAAACCGAAGCCGTCACGAGCTGAACGCGATTTTTCTGCTTTTAAGGGAATATATCAAAGACGCGCTTGTAACGGCGCCGAAGCGAAACACCCGGGTAAAATTCCCGGGCGACCGTTCCGTCTTTTCGCCGGAGCTTATTCAAATGATGGATGAGGTTGAAGAAAAAACCTCAGGCTACAAATATCTTCTGAACATCGCCGTAAATTACGGCGGTCGGGATGAAATTGTCCGGGCTGTCAACCGGCTAATCGCGGACGGATATAAATCCGTCACCGAGGAAGATATCACCTCCGCCCTCGACACCGGTAACTGCCCGCCGCCGGATATGATAATAAGGACAGGCTGCGAGCTGCGGCTTTCAAACTTCATGCTTTGGCAGGCAGCCTATTCGGAATTTTACTTCACAGACATCCTTTGGCCTGATTTCGGAGAAAAGGATGTCGACGCCGCAATTAAGGAATACTCAAGAAGACAACGCCGCTTCGGCTCTGCATAACTGACTTTCGCTCCGCGACAGTATTAAAATAAGGACAAACGAGATGAACGATACGCCAGCAAAAACCGCCGTTGAAAGCGGTAAAACTCCGACGCCGGACACCGCCGGTCAGTCGAAAGAAAAAAAGCCCGGTTCAACCAGAACGCGGGTTATAACGGCTATTGTCGCTATCTCTCTGTTAGCGCCTTGTTTTTATTTTTTTTCTGACACGGTGTTCCTCCCCATATTCTCTGCGGCATGCTCGGTCGCGGCTTCCTTTGAGCTTATGCGATGCATCGGAATCCATAAGAACCTTGCCGTCGCCATCCCGACTTATCTTTTGGCAGTCGCCATGCCGATATGTACCCGCATATCCAAAATACAGCCGACATATCTCGGATTTTCTTTTACCGTCGGGTTTATCTATCTGTTTTATCTTTTTGCCTGCGCCGTATTTTCGCCGACAAAACTTAAGATAAATGATCTCGCCATACTTTTTGTTATGGAAATATATATAATCTTCGGAATGTCTACCGTGGTATTGGTACGCGACATTAATTACGGGGAGTATCTGTTCTGGCTTATCTTTTTGTCGGCATGGATGACTGACGCGGGAGGATATTTTATCGGCCGTCTATTCGGTCGCCATAAACTCTGCGAGCATATCAGTCCCAAAAAGACGGTTGAAGGGGCTTTGGGCGGAGTTCTGTTTTCCGCTATAACATTTGTCGTTTACGGTTTTTTTGCCGGTTTGATATTTAATCTCAAACCGAACTACCCGTTTATTATCCTGCTTTCCGTCGCTATCGCCGTCGTATCTGAGTTAGGCGACCTTATAGCCTCGCTTATTAAGCGTCATTACGGCGCCAAGGATTTCGGGAAACTCCTCCCCGGACACGGCGGGATAATGGATCGCTTCGACTCGATATTTGCCGTAGCTCCTTTTATTTTTCTCATCTCCTCCAACATAGGCACCATATATGCGTTTTTCTCCGCTTCGACCGTTTCTTTTGACTTTTTCAAATAAATTTGACGAAACCATTATCAATGAATTTAGATAAAAAAACCGGTAATATAGCCGTTGTCGGCTCGACCGGCTCTGTCGGACGCCAGACCCTTGAGGTGCTCTCGCACTTGGGGCTCCGTCCCGCGGCTTTAGCCGCCAATTCCGACGCGGCGGGGCTTGAGCGGCAATGCCGGCTTTACAAACCCGACACCGCCGCGCTTTTTGACGAAGCGGCAGCCCGCGACCTTAAAGTTCGCCTCGCCGATACCGAAATTAAAGTTTTGGCGGGAGCCGACGGCGTAAACGAAACCGCCGCGTCAGCCGATACCGTTGTAAACTCCGCCTCCGGCATAGCCGGACTTGCCCCGACGATGGCAGCCGTGAAAAACGGCCGCCTTCTTGCGCTTGCAAATAAAGAATCGCTCATCACCGCCGGGGGGCTGGTTATGCAGACCGCGGCCGAGACCGGCTCCGAGATACGTCCGGTCGACTCGGAACATAACGCAATCTGGCAGTGCCTTGAAGCGGATAATCCTCCATCAAAGCTTATTTTGACCTGCTCCGGCGGGCCGTTTTTCGGTTACAAAAAGGAACATCTCGAAAATATCACGGCGGAAGACGCGCTGCGCCATCCGACCTGGAGCATGGGCGCGAAGATTTCGATCGACTCGGCGACGCTTATGAACAAAGGTTTTGAAGTCATCGAGGCGGCTTATCTTTTCTCGATGCCGGCTGACAAAATCGAAGTAGTCGTTCACCGGCAAAGCATCGTACACTCGATGGTGGAATTTTCCGACGGCTCGGTGAAAGCTCAGCTTTCCTGCCCGGATATGCGGCTCTGCATAATGTACGCATTAAGTTATCCGCGCAGGGCGGACGGGGAAGGATTTATAGAGCAGCTCGACTTTAAAAAAGCAATGAACCTTGACTTTTCCCCGCCCGACACATCGGTATTTCGGCTTTTGCCGCTTGCCGGGGATGCGATGAGGCGCGGAGGGGTGATTCCGACCGTATTAAACGGCGCAAACGAGCGGGCGGTAGAGTTATTTTTGGAGGGAAGGATATCCTTCCGCGGCATCACCGACTCGGTAGAAGCCGTTACCACATCCTTCGAAAACTATCCGGCTGACAGCCTAAAAGCCGTTTATGCGGCCGACCTCGAAGCAAGAAAAAAAATCGACGAATACTTTAAACTTTAAGATCATTCTTTGCGGTAAATAAACTGTACTCAACAACGGGGGCATAAAAATGGACGATAAAAAAATCAGCGTTCAAAGCAGTCTTATCTGCGTACATCAGGACGGCGAAGAATTAAGAAAACGGAGTTATAACGCGCCGACGGGACTCGAGATGACCGAATACAAAAGCTTTGCGAGCGAATCCGACTTTTCCAACGGAAACTGGAAACGCGTAAGTCCGGACAACGGCCGCACGTGGGGCGATTGGATCGACGTATACGGAGAGGTATTTCAGTATGTCGACGGAACGGAAGCAGATGAAATACTCTGGTGCAACCGAGACCCGGAGCTGTATGACCCCAAGAGCGAGAGATTCGTTACCTGCGGTATGCAGCGTTATTTTATAGGCGGTCATGTCGAAGCGTACCGCAAAGAATGGAGCGAGGGCGGAGACGACGCTCGCGACCATTGTTATCTTATATCCCAAAAGCCGGGAGAAGAAGCCGAATATCAGCTCATCCGTTTTGAAGAGTGCGATGATTACGACCCCAAAAATCCGCGAAACAGGGATTATCTTTACAAAAGCAACGCCTACTTCGGCGATATACGGTTCGCGTCAAACGGCGATCTTTTGATTCCCGTCGGAGCTTCAATCGGGGCTTGCTGCCGGATACTCGGAATTGACGTCAAAGAAGTCTTTCCTTCCTGTCCGCAGATAATGTGCGGCATGATTCTTGTACGCGCACGCTGGAACGGCAGCGCTTATGAGCTGTCATACTCAAAACCGGTCGTACTGAACGACCTGCAAAGCTCAAGAGGGGTATGCGAGCCGTGCGTAGCGGAGCTTACTTCAGGGCGAATAATCGTGGCTATACGAGGTTCGAATGTTCAGACTTCGGCGTGGAAGACAAGAATCGACCCGTGCGCGCCGGGGTTCAAATGGTACTGCTATTCCGACGACGGCGGCAAGACGTTTTCACCCATTATGCCGTGGATATTTGACACCCGCGAAGTCGTTTACTCGTCGGCGACCCTCTCGACGTTTTTCCGTTCAACCAAAAACGGACGCCTTTACTGGATCGGCAACATTACCGACCCTGTCAAAACATACGGCAACTACCCGCGTTACCCGCTTCATATTTGCGAGGTAGACGAACGGTACGGCTGTCTTATCAAAGATACTCTGACCGAGATAGACACAAGGCGGGAAGGCGATTCCGAGCTGGTTCAGCTTTCGAACTTCTCTTTGCTTGAAAACAGAGAAACACTCAAACTGGAAATACGGCTTGCCCGTATCGGTATGCATTCGATTCCCGGGGAAGGCCATGACCTGTATTCCGAAACATGGCTGTATGAGATCGATTTTCCCGTATGATAATGTTTGATTGAAAAATCAGGGGGGTATTTTCAATGAACAATATTATTAAGTTTTTTTCACTTCTGCTTGTGGCTGCCGTTGTTCTGGCAGCCGTATACTCATGCGCGTCAGAACAGCAGGGAGCCGAACAGACGGACGTCGCCGCCGATGACACCGCGGCGCCGGAACCGGAAACCACCGATAAATACGGCGACAACTTGCCGGAAACGATGGATCTGGGCGGTTATGAGTACCGATTTTTAGGTTATGAAGAATATAACATAAACTCCGATTACACACTTTACTTAATGCCGGATGAAATGGACGGCGATATCTTAAACGATACCGCATACAAACGCAACTCAGAAATTGAGGAAAGATTGAATGTAAAGCTTACTTTTGTTCCGTGTCAGGATCATTATGCCGGTGAATTGATAGTCAAAACGGTAATGGCCGGCGAAGATGCGTATGATTCCGCGATTTTGTGGACGTCGCTCGAAAGCGGCATAAAGCTGCTCAAGAACAATTGCCTTTACAATATCCTCAATCTTCCTTATATAAATCCGGAATCGGAGTATTATTTCCCGACAATGACCGGAATGTATAACATAAACAATAAATTGTACTGCATCGGATCATACTTTACAAATTCTGGCATAATGCCTATACAGATAATTTTTAACAGCAGCTATATAACCGATATGGGAATGGAGCTGCCGTATGACATAGTTTTCAGCGACAGCTGGACAATTGATGTATTGAACGAATACATCAAGGACGCGTATTTTGATTTAAACGGAAACGGCGTCAAGGATTACGGCGATAAAGTCGGTTATTACAATCATGAGGCGCTTACAAATTATATGATATCCGGCCTTGATATCAACACCGTCACCAAAACCGAAGACGGCAGATACGCGCCGCTGATATCCGGCGAAAAACTGGTAAACGCCATACAAAAGCTGATGGAATTCAAAAACGGCGAAACGGTGCGCGAAATAAAGTCATATGAGAAAACTCATGTATTTATGGACGGCAACGCGATGTTTACGACAACCGGCACCGGCGCGCTCGATTTGAGAGCGATAGAAGCTTTTGATTTCGGAATAGCTCCGTATCCGAAGTATGACGAAAATCAGGAGCGCTATTGCTGTTACGCGGTGCTTTCGCCGGTCTGGGTTCCCTCGACAATACAAAACCCGGAAGCGGTCGGAGCGGTGACGGAAGCGTTGGCGGCGGCTTCGTATAAGCAGATGAATCCGGTGTACATAGATATATATATAGAACAGAAAATCCTGAGAGACGAAAATTCCGTCAAATGCTTGAAATTAATGCAGGAAAACGTCGTATCGGATTTTCTGCGGGTAATGGACTTCACCGGAGGACTTATGAAAGACTACGATTACGTAAATAAAATCTGCAAAAAAGGTCCGGATCAGATAGTGTCATCGCTTGCGGCGATTGAAACCAAGGTAACCGTTCTCGCGGAAGAATTTTTCCGATATTTCGATTAAAACATACAAACAAACCGAAAACGATAATTCGGGAGGCATATTATTTATATCCTTTTGGCGCTGCTTATATTCGGCGCGTTTATTCTGATACATGAGCTGGGGCATTTTTTCTGGGCGCGGCGCTTCGGCGTTACCGTCATGGAATTTTCCATCGGGATGGGACCGAAACTGATATCTAAAGTTTCGGAAAAGACCGGCACGCGCTGGTCGCTGAGGATGTTCCCCGTCGGCGGCTTTGTTTCGATGGCCGGCGAGGAAGAAGACTCGGACGACCCCAACGCCCTTGACCGCAAGCCAATCTGGCAGCGGGGGATGATAATGGCGGCGGGAGCGGCAATGAACCTGCTGCTCGGAGTGATTCTGATGTGCGCCGTCTCGGCGACCGCGACATCCCTCGGCTCTACTACTATATACGGCTTTACAAGCGAAGACGCGAAGACCTATCTCTCCGGTCTCCGCTCGGATGACCGCATTATTTACGTCGGCCGCGCCCGCGTACATACCGCAACCGAAATGGTATACGAGATAATGTACAACGGCACAAAACCGCTGGATATAACCGTTGAGCGGGACGGAGAGAGACTTGTGATAGAGGATGTCGAATTTCCGACTTTTGTCGAGTCGGGGCTTACTTTCGGCAATGTAGACTTCTTTGTCTGGCCGGAGGAGAAAAACTTCGTAAATGTCGTGAAGCAGTCCTGGTTCAATTCCCTTTCGTCGATGAAAATGATCTGGACTTCCCTCATCGACCTTATGCGAGGGAAATACGGCATCGACGATATGTCGGGTCCTGTCGGGGTAACGACGGCGATTTCCGAAGCGGCTGACGAGGGGGCGTATGACCTTTTATATCTCTGCGCCGTGATAACGCTCAATCTCGGTATATTCAACCTCCTGCCATTTCCGGCGCTGGACGGAGGACATATACTCTTTCTTATAATTGAGACAATTCGCGGAAAGCCGGTGCCGAGAAAGATACAGGGATATATCAATATGGCCGGGCTTGCGCTGCTGCTCCTGCTGATGGTAGTTGTAACTTTCAAGGACATTCTGAAACTAATAAATTAAAATGGCAAACACCGAATACAAAAGGCGGAGCTGCCGTTCGGTCATGGTGGGTTCGGTCAGGATAGGCGGGGATTCGCCGATATCCGTCCAGACGATGACAAACACCGACACCCGCGACGACGCTGCAACAATCGCCCAGATAAAAACGCTTTACTCTGCAGGGGCGGACATTATAAGGCTTGCAGTTCCCGACAATGAAGCCGCCGATGCTTTCGGCAGGATAAAGGAAGCGCTGCCGGACGCGCCGCTTGTCGCCGACATTCATTTCGATTACCGCCTCGCCCTCGCCTGCACCGAGCGGGGAGCTGACAAGATACGCATAAATCCCGGCAACATAGGCGATGAGGACAATGTCCGCAAGGTCGCCGACGCCTGCCGGCGGCGCGGTATTCCGATACGAATCGGGGTGAACGGCGGCTCGGCGGAAAAGTCAATCGTCGAGAAATACGGCGGCGTCTGCGCCGAAGCGCTGGCGGAGAGCGCATTATATCACGCCAGACTGCTCGAAAACTGTAATTTTGAAGATATAATTATCGCCGTCAAGGCGTCCGACGTGCCGACGACGATAAAGGCAAACCGGATATTGGCGAAAAGCTGCCATTATCCGCTGCATATCGGCGTCACCGAAGCCGGAGGGGAATATTCCGGCATTATAAAGAGCGCCGCCGGTATCGGAACGCTGCTTTCCGAGGGAATCGGCGACACCATACGCATCTCGCTTACCGCGCCGCCCGAAAAGGAGGTCAGGGTGGGAATCGAGCTACTCCGCGCGCTTTCGCTGAGAAGCGGACCCGACATCATAGCCTGCCCGACCTGCGGGCGTACGAAGATAGACCTAATCGGCATTTATGACGAATTTTGCCGGCGCGCACCGGCAGAGATTCCCGGTTTTGCCTCTCTTGATATAAGTATCGCCATAATGGGCTGCATAGTCAACGGTCCGGGGGAGGCTTCCCGCGCCGACATCGGGCTTGCGGGCGGCAGCGGACGCGCCGCGATATTTTCCCGAGGCAAGACGCTTATGACGGTTCCGCAGGAAAAAGCGGTCGACGCCCTCATTGATGAAATAAAACGCCGTTATCCGGCAGAATAAACAATATACGAAACAAACGCTGAGCGTGACAAAAGCGGCTCCCGCCTGTCACGCTGATTTTTAACAAAAGGCTTGAAAAATGGCAGACAAAAAACAAAACTCCGAACCAAAAAGGGATTTTACCTTTTGTTTTCCCCGCTATACCCCGCCCCCTGCGCTGAAACCGATTACCGACGCGGCGCAGGATATCCGCATTCGCTGCGACCGGGAGAAAAAAATAGTTGAATTTACAGCCTCCTTCGGCTGCATTTTTAATAAAGACGATTTATACGCCATCGAGGAGGGAATAAAAGAGGCTTACGGGCTGAATATCGTTCGGATGATACCGCAATATCCAGGGGAGCTTTTTTCGAAAGACTACCTGCCGCAGATAATAACCGAGCTTTACAGGATTGGCTCGGTTTCCCGCGGTTTTTTTGACGATTACGAAGCTTTCTGGGAGGATGACACGCTTGAGATAGACGTATGTTGCTCCAATGGCGGGATAGAGCTGCTTTGCGACGCCCGCACTCCCGAATATATCTCCGGTATCATCCGTTCCGAATTCGGTCTTGAATATAAAGTAGATATCCGGCAGAAGGAAAACTGGCAGCAAAACAGCGATGAATTTGAACAGTCGATAGCCGATCAGGAAAACCAATTCCGCGCCGAAGCCGCGGCTGCCGCAGCGCGCCTTGCCGAACTCGCCGCCGCCGAAGCCGAAAAGAAGGTGAAAGAAGAGGCCGTCAAAGACGATATATCAAAGCTGCCGCGGGTAAACACGCTGAATTCGGATGAGCTTATCTATGAGGAGCTTGAAAACGGAGTTGTCAAAATAGGGCTTATGACTTTTAATGTCTCCGGGGCAAAGGCGGTGTTCGGCTCGGAATTTGATCTCTCAGAGCCCGACCCGTTAAGAGAACTTAACGGACCGAAGCAAAATGCCGTTGTTTACGGGGTTGTTTTTAACTTCGACTCAAAGCAGATCCGCCGCAGCGGGAAAGTTGTAACGACTTTCAATATAACCGATAACGACTCCTCGCTCAGAGTCAAGCTGATATCCGATCAGAATAAGGCCGACGAGCTGATGAACGCCGTTTCCGAGGGGGACGCGGCGGCGCTTCGCGGCGCGCTGAAGAAAGACGAATTTGACGGAGAGCTGACACTTAATCTTTCCGACATAATGAAGATAGAATCGGTCGGCCGCGCCGACAACGCCCCCGAAAAGCGGGTGGAACTGCATCTTCACACACAGATGTCGGCGATGGATTCGACAATTCCGCCCGACGAAGCCGTAAAAATCGCGAAAGCCTGGGGACACAAGGCGGTCGCGATAACCGACCACGGCAACGTTCAGGCGTTTCCGATAGCGATGGAGACAGCGGAAAAGTTAGGCGGTATTAAGGTCATTTACGGTATGGAGGGTTATTTCGTCGACGACACCGCAAGGGCGGTTTACGGCGAATGCGAAGAGGCGCTTGACAATGAATTTGTCATCTTCGACATCGAAACCACCGGACTTTCCTCGCTTCATGACAAGATAACCGAAATCGGCGCGGTGCTGATGCGGGACGGCGAGGTAAAGAGCCGTTTTTCCACCTTCGTCGATCCGCAGCGTCATATTCCGGAAAACATTACCGCGCTTACGAATATCACCGACGAGATGGTTTCGGGCGCGCCGAAAGACTATGAGGCGGTCAAATCCTTCCTTGACTGGGCGGGAAACCGGCTGCTCATCGCTCACAACGCAAACTTTGACACCAGCTTTATCCGGCGGGTCGCTGATGAAAACGGATTTGAGTTTTCGAATCCGTATCTTGACACCGTAGCGCTGTCAAGGTTTATCAATCCCGAACTTTCAAATCATCGGCTTGAAACCTTGGCGGAGTATTTCACCTTAGGCGACTTCGGTCATCACCGCGCCGACGCGGACGCCGAAATGCTGGGGCTTATCTTCAGCCGGATGTGCGAAAAGCTCCGCCGCGAGGGAATAAACGACCTCGGCGCGATGCAGCGGGTGATGTCGGACAAAGCAGATCCGATGAAACTGCGCCCGTATCATATAATTATACTCGTAAAGAACAAAACCGGACTTAAAAACCTGTATAAGCTGGTTTCAAGGTCGTATCTCGACTATTTTTACCGTAATCCCCGTATACCGAAAACTCTGCTTGACGAGCACCGCGAGGGGCTGATACTCGGCTCCGCCTGTCAGGCGGGCGAGTTTTTCACGGCGCTGATGGACAACCGCTCGGAAAGCGACCTCATTAAAATCGCTAAATATTACGATTATATCGAAATACAGCCGCTTATAAACAACCGCTTCCTGATAAATGAAGGAAGAGTAGCCGGCGAAGATGACTTAATGGCGCTTAACCGACGGGCAATCGAGATCGCCGACAAAGCGGGAGTCAGGGTCTGCGCCACCTGCGACGCGCATTTCCTGAATCCCGAAGATGAGATATATCGCCGGATACTTCAGGCGGGTATGCGCTTCAGCGACGCCGACAGCGAATCCGCGCTTTATCTGCGCACCACCGACGAGATGCTGAGGGAATTTTCCTATCTGCCGCCGGATGTGGCGCGGAAGATAGTTATCGAAAATCCCAATGCTCTTGCGGACGAGATAGAAGAAGTCCGTCCTATTCCGAAAGGCACTTTCACCCCGAAGGTCGAGGGAGCTGACGAGGAGCTTGTCCGCATCTGCCGCGAAAACGCAAGGAAGCTCTACGGAGACCCGCTGCCGGAAATTGTCTCGGCGCGGATGGAACGGGAATTGAAGTCGATCATCGAACACGGCTTTGCGGCGCTTTACATCATCGCGCAGAAGCTGGTAGCCTACTCGGAGAGCCAGGGGTATCTTGTCGGTTCCCGCGGCTCGGTCGGTTCCTCCTTTGTCGCCTCTCTTGCCGGAATATCCGAAGTAAACCCGCTGCCGCCGCACCGCCGCTGCCCGAAATGCCGGTATTGCGATTTTGAAAACGAAGAAAAAGTCGGCTCCGGCTTTGATTTCAAAGACATCCCCTGTCCCAAATGCGGCGCCACGCTTATAGGCGACGGCCATGATATCCCCTTTGAGGTCTTCTTAGGCTTCAAGGGCGACAAGGAGCCGGACATCGACCTTAATTTCTCGGGAGATATTCAGGCGCAGGTTCATAAATACACCGAAGAGCTTTTCGGAGCGGAGAACGTTTTCCGCGCCGGTACCATAGGCACGCTCGCCGATAAAACCGCCTTCGGATTCGTAATGAAATACCTTGAGGGCAAGGGGTTTATGACAAACCGCGCGGAGATCGACCGTCTTGTAAAAGGCTGTGTCGGCGTCAAGCGGACAACCGGTCAGCATCCGGGCGGAATAGTCGTCATCCCGCGCGAATACGAAGTCACCGACTTTACCCCGGTGCAGCACCCAGCCGACGACGCAAGCTCCGGCGTTGTGACTACCCACTTCGCGTTTACCTACCTGCACGAGACTATACTCAAGCTTGACGAGCTCGGGCATGATGTGCCGACAAAATACAAGATGCTGGAGAAATACACCGGCATTTCGGTGCTTGACACCGCAATGAACGATCCGGCAGTCTACGCCCTCTTTGAAAGTCCCGCGCCTTTGGGTCTTACATCGGACGATATCGGCTGTCCGCTCGGAACTTTGGGTCTTCCGGAAATGGGAACAAGGTTCGTTCAGCAGGTGCTTGTAGACGCGAAGCCGAAGAACTTCGCCGACCTGCTTCAGATATCGGGTATCACCCACGGAACCGGCGTCTGGGTCGGCAACGCGCAGGACCTTATCAAGGAAGGAATAACCGACCTTGCCGGCGCAATCGGAACCCGCGACTCAATCATGCTGACGCTTATCCAAAAATACGGCGTTGATAATTCAATGGCGTTCAAGATAATGGAGATGGTGCGAAAGAACAAGCGGGGCGCGCCGATACCGGCCGACATGGTCGAGGCGATGCAGGAATGCGGAGTGCCGGAGTGGTACATCGACTCCTGCCGCAAAATCCGGTATATGTTCCCGAAAGCTCACGCCGCAGCCTATGTAATGTCGGCGATACGCCTCGGATGGTACAAGGTCCACCGTCCGATGGAGTTTTACGCCGCTTTCCTCTCGGCGGCTCCCGGCGGCTTCGACGGAGAAATTGCCGGACGCGGCAGAAACGCCGTCCGCCGCGCCATGTCGGAAATCGAAAAGAAAGGCAACTCGGCAACAGCAAAGGAAAATGAGCTTTACACTACCTTCCAGCTTGTCAACGAGGCGATGGCGCGGAAGATTAAATTCCTGCCGGTCGATTTATACAAATCCGACGAACGGTATTTCCTGCCGGAAAACGGAGCGATACGTATGCCGTTCAACTCGCTGCCCGGACTCGGCGACACCGCCGCAAAGTCGATAGCCGAAACGGCGAAGGAAAATCCCGAGCTTTCGAAGGAAGAACTCCGCCAGAAGGCGCAGCTATCAAAGTCGGTGATGGAGATATTGGAGCGGAACGGCGTTCTTGCAAACATGAGCGAAACAAATCAGATAACGCTGTTCTGACATATCTTTATTCTTTTTGGTATATTAGCCAACGGCTTGCTTTTCGCGAATATATTTTTGTGAGATTTCCGAATTGACTTTAGTGTGATAATGTGTTATCATATTAGTACGCTAAAATACAAGAACACACAATACAGGTTATACTATGTCAAAAAACAACCGCAGCGTGCCGGAAGGCACCCGCGATATCATCTTTTCCGAAGCAAGGCTTGAGCGGGATATCTCGGAAAGACTTGCCGAGGTATTCGAAGCAGCCGGCTTTTCCGAAATCAGAACCCCGGCGGTCGAGTATTACGACGTCTTTGACTATCCCGGCCAGGCGATATCTCAGGACGAAATGTACAAACTAACCGACAGCAGCGGAAATCTCATCGTCATGAGAGCCGACAACACAACTCCCGTCGCCCGCATAGCCGCAACAAGGCTTCAGTCGGAACGGTTGCCGCTCATGATACGTTACTGCCAGAACGTCTGGCGCATCAGCCGCGGCTATTCCGGCCGCCGCTCGGAGATTTTGCAGTCGGGCGCCGAGCTTATCGGCGCAGGCGGGATGAAGGGCGACCTTATCTGCCTTTCCCTCGCTCTCGACGCGCTCAGATCATTGGGCGCCGAATATAAGTTAGAGCTGGGCTGCGTCGGTTATTACGACGCGCTGATTCGTTCCCTTCCCTTGACCGATGAGGAAAAGTCGGAAGTCAGAAGATACGTCGACGCGAAAAACACCGTTAAGCTTGCCGCCATCGGGCGAAAGCTGCGCGGTTCCGGCACCGCCGAGGGCTTCGACCGCATCCGCAGACTGCCGCTTCTATACGGCGGCGGCGAGATCTTCAAAGAAGCCGAAGCGCTTGCTCATGACAACGAGGGGGCTCTCGGAGCTTTAGGATACCTGCGCGGGCTTTACGACGCGCTCTGTTCCGCCGGATTCGGCGACAGGGTGATAATCGACCTCGGCATGGTTCATTCTATTGACTACTACACCGGTACGCTTTTCGCCGGATATATCGAAGGCGCCGGAGAGCCGGTGCTGCGAGGCGGCCGCTACGACAATCTGATAGACAACTTCGGGCGAGAAAACATCCCTGCGATAGGATTTGCGATAAACGTCAGCCTTGCCGCCGACGCGCTGAGAAGCAGCGCAGATGCGGAAGCCGCGCCGGATGTAATAATCCATTTCGGCGGCGAAGACATAAAAGAAGCGCTGAAACAGGCGGACATGCTCCGACGTGACGGACTTTGCGCGGCGCTTTCCTGCTTTGATGCTCTCGCTCAGACGATCGATTTTGCCCGGGAGCGCGGCATAAAGAAAGCGATCATCATCGAAAACGGCGACGCAAGAACGGTTGAAGTCGGAAAGGAGGCGGAATAATGATACGGATGGCGCTTACAAAAGGGCGGATCGAAGAAAAGGCGCTTGAAATGCTCACCGCCTGCGGATACGATCTTTCTTCCCTTTCTCCGGAAAATCGCGGGCGCAAGCTGCTTTTCCGCGCGGAAAACGCTCCGCTTGAGATAGTTCTGGCAAAGTCCGCCGATGTCATTACCTATGTCAGCCACGGCGTCTGCGACTGCGGGATAGTCGGGGAGGACACTATTATGGAGTCGGACGGGCGGTTTTATGAGCTGCTCGACCTGAATTTCAGCCGCTGCCGCTTCGCCCTTGCGGGACCTGTCGGAAAGTATCAAAGCTTCATTTCCGGCTACGGTCACAAGGTAATCGCGTCGAAATATCCCGCCGTGACGAAAAGTTACTTTGAGGGACGCGGCTTTGACGTCGAAATAGTAAAAATCGAAGGTTCGGTTGAGCTTGCTCCTATTCTGGGGCTTTCCGACGCAATCGTCGATATCGTCGAGACCGGCTCTACCTTAAAAGCGAACGGACTTGAAGTCTGGGAGGAAGTCGCCGACGTTTCGGCGCGGCTGATAGCCAACACGGTATCGGTCAAGATGAAAAAAAGCGACCTCGATTCGCTTATGTCAAAGCTTAGAACGCAGATCAAGTGAGAATGCAATGCTGAAAAGATATACTAAAGAAAACATCTCCCTGCTGCTTCAAAAGTTAGGGGAGCGCGCCGATAATATCCCGCAAAAGGTACTCGAAACGGTAAATGAGGTTATTTCCGCCATCCGAAAAGACGGCGACGCCGCGCTCCGAAAATTCACTCTTGAGTTTGACGGAGTCGCGCTTGACAGCCTCTATCTTACCGACAAAGAAGCCGAAGAGGCGCTTGCTAAGCTGCCCGACGGGCTTTATGAGACGATGGAGCGGGCGGCGGCCAACATCCGCGCTTTTCATGAAAGACAGCGGGAGGAGGGCTTTATCAGCGCCCGTCCCGGACGGGTCACCGGTCAGCGGGTATTGCCGCTGCGGCGGGTCGGAATGTATGTGCCGGGAGGGACGGCGGCTTATCCGAGTTCGGTTCTGATGAATGCGATTCCGGCGAAAGTCGCGGGAGTTCCCGAACTCATCATGGCAACGCCGCCGAAAAAAGAAGGACTAAATCCCGCCGTCGTCGCGGCGGCGAAGATTGCCGGAGTTGACAAGATACTGCTCGCCGGCGGCGCTCAGGTCATCGCCGCGCTCGCCTACGGCACCGAAAGCGTAAAAAAAGTCGACAAAATTGTCGGTCCCGGCAACGATTACGTCGCTACCGCAAAGCGGCTCGTTTACGGCGCGGTCGATATCGATATGATCGCCGGCCCTTCCGAAGTGCTGATTATCGCCGACGAGACTGCAAATCCCGCTTATGTAGCCGCCGACCTAATGTCGCAGGCGGAGCATGACCCCCGCGCCGCCGCAGTTCTGATAACGACCGACGAAAAGCTCGCCGACAAAGTCGACTGTGAGCTGAAGCGGCAGATTTCTTTGCTGCCCCGCGCAGAGACGATTAAAAAATCCCTCGGCGAATTCGGCGCGGTCGTGATTATTGATACCATCGACGAAGCGGTCGCTTTGTCAAACGAGATTGCGCCGGAACACCTTGAGCTTTCGATAGCCGACCCGTTCTCGAAATTAGGGCTTGTCGAAAACGCCGGCTCGGTATTTTTAGGACACGACACGCCGGAACCGTTGGGCGACTATTACGCCGGTCCGAACCACGTTTTGCCGACGAACGGCACCGCCCGATTCGCGTCGGCGCTCTCGGTTTCTTCATTTGTAAAACGCTCGAGTTATCTTTGTTATGACAGAGCCAGCCTGCTCGAAGACGCCGACGATATTATCAGGTTTGCCGAAGCCGAGGGGCTGGGAGCGCACGCAAATTCGATAAGACAGAGGTTGAATAAAGATGAAAACGCCTGACGCCGCCGGTTTTCTTTCCGAAAAAATCAATAATATCGCCGAATATCAGCCGAATCTCGAGATATTGCCGATAAGGCTCGATGCGAACGAAAGCCCTTTTACGCTGTCCGACGCACTTAGAGCCGATTTTGCCGGATATATCGCCGGGGCGGAGTTTAATCGCTACCCCGACCCATTGGCCGGGGATATCATCGCCGAGTACGGCGCCGCTTACGGCGTTCCGGCGGAAAATCTCGTCTGCTCAAACGGTTCGGACGAGATGATATCGATAATCTGCGCCTCCTTTCTTTCAAAGGGGGAGAAAGCGGTATTCCTGCGTCCCGACTTTTCGATGTATGAGTTCTACTCGTCGCTTGCCGAAGTCGATGTTTCCGTTTATCAAAAGCCGGACGGATATTCGATTTGTTTTGACAGCCTTGAAGCGCAGATAAAGTCAGTCGGCGCAAGGCTTGTTATCTTTTCAAACCCCTGCAACCCAACCGGCGTGATGTATCCGAGAGAGCAACTTCTCGGATTTGTCCGCCGGGTTGCGGAACTCGGCGCGGTATGCGTGGTTGACGAAGCGTATATGGATTTTGCCCGGACCGACGAGTCGCTGATGAAGCCGGAACTGCTTTTAAGCGAGCCGAATCTAATCGTGCTTCGCACTTTGTCGAAATTAGGGCTTGCCGGACTTCGATTGGGATTCGCCGCGGCAAACGAGACGCTTATCCGAGGGATTAAAAAGGTCAAAAGCCCGTATAACGTAAACTCGGCTTCTCAGGCGATGGGCGCGCTTGCGCTCCGCCGATTCGATGAATTCCGCAAAAACGCGGCGAAAATCCGCGAGGGAACGGCGGCGCTTTATTCGGCGCTTCTGCCGTTTTCGGATAGTTTGGGCTTTAAAGTCTCGGAATCGGATGCGAATTTCGTATTTCTCCGCTTCAACAACCCCGCCGCTCCGCGGAAAATCCACGGCGAGCTTTTGAAGCGCGGAATTTCGGTTCGGCTGTTTGCCGGACTTTCCGCCTTGCGCATCACCTGCGGCGCTGAAGAAGAAAACGCCGCGTTAATCACCGCGATAAAACAGATATCAGCCGACATGAGGTGAAATTATGCCGACAAATAACATAAATAACGGTGAAAAAAAGGTCCGCTCCGCTTCCCTTGCCCGCAAAACCAAAGAGACGCAGATTTCGATGTCGCTTGAACTCGACCGGGAAAAAGGCGGATTTTGCGGCAGTTCGGGAATCGGCTTTTTCGACCACATGCTCAACTCCTTCGCCGTTCACGGCGGGTTTGCGATAAATCTCGAAATGGAAGGCGATCTTGAAGTCGACGGGCATCATTCGGTTGAGGATGTCGGGATTGTGCTGGGCAAGCTTTTCTGTGATGTTCTGGGCGATCGCGCGGGCATTGCGCGGTTCGGGCTGTCATACGTGCCGATGGACGAAGCGCTTGCAAGGGCGGTAATCGACATCAGCGGGAGGCCTTATCTCGTGTTTGACGCGAAGTTCAAAACCGAACGTATCGGGGAGTTTGACACCTGCCTTGCCGTCGAATTTTTCCGCGCGCTTGCCTTTAACATGGGCGCAACGCTGCACCTGAAACTCGAATACTCGGAAAACGACCACCACGCCGTCGAAGCGCTGTTCAAAAGCGCCGCGAGGGCGATTTCCGCCGCGGCAAAAGAAACCGGAGTTGACGCGCCGCTGTCGGCGAAAGGAACGCTTTGATATGTCGCTTATGGGAACGCAGTTTCATCCGGAAAAAAGCGGCGAATGCGGCATGAAGATTCTTAAAATTTTCTGTTCAATGGTGTAAACATGATTATAATACCCGCGATAGACCTTATCGGCGGACAATGCGTCCGCCTCCGGCGCGGCGACTACGGTACAGCCGAAAAGGTCGCCGCCGATCCCTTTGAAACGCTCGACGGCTTCATCGCCGCCGGGGCGGAATATCTGCATATTGTAGACCTCGACGGCGCAAAAAGCGGAATTCCTACAAATGACAGGCTGATTCGGGAGATTATCCGGCGCTCGTCGATCCCTGTTGAAGTCGGCGGCGGGATACGAAACTACGAAAGCGCGAAGATATACATTGACGCCGGATGCGGCCGGGTGATAATCGGTTCCGCCGCGCTGCATCATCCGGAACTTGTCGAAAGGCTCGTCAATGATTTCGGGGATAAAATCGCGGTCGGCATCGACTCAATGCATGGCCGGGTAAAAACATCCGGCTGGCTTGAAGATTCCGACGCAACTACCAAAGAGCTTGCGCTTCGCATGGAGAGCGCGGGGGTGAAGACGATGATATTCACCGATATTTCCCGCGACGGAATGCTGACGGGACCGGATATCGAGGGGCTTGCGAAAATAAGCGCCGTTTTAAGCGCCGATACCGCCGTTATAGCCTCCGGCGGCATATCCTGCATCGACGACATAGCAAAGCTCGCGGAACTTGACATTTACGGGGCGATTACCGGAAAAGCCATATACAGCGGCGCTCTGGACCTTGCCGAAGCGGTCGCGCTTACCAAATCTATAAAAGAACGGAAGACGAAATCATGAGCGAAGAAAAAATCACGCTGACAAAGCGGATAATTCCCTGCCTTGACCTGAAAGACGGGCGGGTGGTAAAGGGTGTAAAATTTGAGGGGCTGCGCGATGCGGGCGATCCAGTTGAGTGCGCGAAGGCTTACAACGACCAAGGGGCGGATGAAATCTGCTTTCTCGACATAACCGCGACGCAGGAACACCGACGCACAATATTTGATGTAATCGAGCGCGCCGCGTCCGAGGTATTCATTCCGCTTACTGTCGGCGGCGGCATACGGACGCTTGACGACTTCCGCGAAATACTTCGCTGCGGGGCGGACAAGGTTTCGGTAAACAGCGCCGCCGTCGCCGATCCGTCGCTTATCTCCCGCGCCGCAGATGTGTTCGGAACTCAATGCGTCGTCTGCGCGATCGACGCTAAGCGGGTCGACGGAGTTTTCCGGGTATTTGTCGAAGGCGGACGCCGGGACACCGGGCTTGACGCTGTCGAATGGGCGAAAGAAGCCGAAAGGCGCGGGGCGGGCGAGATTCTGCTGACATCGATGGACACCGACGGGGTTAAGGGCGGATATGACCTGCCATTGACAAAATCGGTTTCCGATGCGGTTAAGATTCCGGTTGTCGCGTCCGGCGGGGCGGGCAAGCCGGAGGACTTTTACGACGCCTTTCTCATAGGCGGCGCTTCGGCGGCGCTCGCCGCTTCCCTCTTTCATTTCAGGGAGCTTGAAATCGCCGACCTTAAAAACTACCTCAAATCCCGCGGCATAGAGGTGCGGATATGAGCACTGACCTTTCCCGCTTTTTTGAAAAGTCGGAGCTTATCCCGGCAATAATTCAGGATTTTGAGTCGGGTGAGGTTCTGATGCTGGCTTATATGAATCTTGAATCGCTTAAATTGACTTGCGAGACCGGGAAGACATGGTTTTACAGCCGGTCGCGGCGGAAGCTATGGAACAAGGGGGAAACTTCCGGACATTTTCAATATGTTAAGGAAATAAGATACGACTGCGACTGCGACACATTGCTTATAAAAGTTCGGCAGGAAGGCGCCGCCTGCCACACCGGCAGCTATTCCTGCTTCTTTTCCGAGCTTGAAGAATACAAAAAAACGGAGGACTGAGATGGACATACTTAAGCAGCTTTACGACATGGCGCTTGAGCGGCGGAAGAATCCCGCCGAGGGAAGCTATACCTGCTACCTTTTCGAACAGGGGATCGACAAGATCTGCAAAAAGATCGGAGAGGAATCGGCGGAAACGATAATCGCGGCGAAAAACGGCTCGCCCGAGGAGCTTAAAAACGAGATATCCGATCTTATCTACCACCTTGCCGTTCTTATGGCGGAGGCGCGTGTTTCATACGACGATGTAAAGGAAGAGCTTGAGCGGCGGTCGCAGAAAACCGGCAACCTGAAGCCGCAGAAAAAGACCGACCGGAACAGCTGACGGATAGAATTAATTTATATTTTTGTTAAAAAACACCTCCGTCTATTGCAAAATTTCGCTGTTTGTGGTATAATATATAAAATTGAACAGCGGCGCCCATTTTTCGGAAAGCGCATCGCTTATATCGGAGGAATTCTCTATAATGAATACAGTTTTAGGCATCATATTATTGGTCTGCGCGGTGTTCCTCATCGTCGTTGTCTTGCTTCAGGACAACAAGTCCGGTCTTTCAACCACCGTCGGCGGAGGAGCTGATACCTTTTACGGAAAAAATAAGGGCGCTGCCAAAGATCAGATGCTTTCCAAAATCACTATGTGGGTGGCAATCGTTTTTGCAGTCGTTGTGCTGGTAATTTACATTATTCAGCCTGACACCACGACCGATACCGATAAGTGGATCGACGACTATCTCAAGAAAAGCGATGCCGAAACCACCATTGCCGATACAGCCCCCGCCCCTTCCAACGCAGTTGACGCCGCTATAACCGAGGCTGTCACCGAAGCGGAGGCAGAAGTTGCTGCAGACGCTGCAGCCGATGCTCAAGGCTGATAACCGGAAGATATGTTAAGCCGCCTTTGTAGATGCAAGGGCGGCGTTTTTATAAAACATTTTTTATCCGACCGACACAAACGGTGATATATGGACAAAACACAAATTTTAGAAGCAGTAAAAGACAGCGGCGGACGCCTGACATCATTTGAACTTTTCGAGCGTTATTTCAAAGGCGGCGATTACGATCTTTTCGGCGCCCTTTTGGGCGAGCTTGAAAGTCGCGGCGAAGTTGTCTTCACAAAAAAAGGCAGAGTCGCCCCCGTTGACAGCTCAAATATCGTTGTCGGCATCTTTCAGGCAAATCCGCGCGGATTCGGTTTTGTTAGGCCGGAGGGCGCGGACAAAGGCCGCGACAGCGATATCTTCATCTCCGCATACAATACATCAGGCGCGATAAACGAAGACCTTGTTCAGGTAAAGATTACCAGAAATGCTCCCCGCGGCTCCTCCGACAACGACGAGGGAAAGATAGTGCGTATACTGGAGCACCAGCTGAAAAGTGTTTCCGGCACTCTTTATGAGCTTTCGTCAAGGATTCGCGGGGTTAACTCGAATTATTACGTTCACCCGGACAACGAGCGGGTAGCTTTTGACATACTCATCCCGGAAACCGAAATTGTAACCTGCCCGCCCGGCAGCAAGGTTGAAATTGAGATAACCGAGTTTCCGGACGGAGACGGCGCCGCGTGGGGCAAAATAGTTGAGGTTTTCGGCGAAGCCGATACCTTCGGCGCCGCTTATTCCGCCATTCTTTATGACAATTACATTAATATCGAATTCCCGGATGAAGTAGAAGAAGAGGCGCAGCGAATCGCTTCTCGCCCGGTAACAGCCGAGGGAAGGCTGGATCTCCGCGGCAAGACCATATTCACGATAGACCCCGCGTCTGCCCGCGACCTCGACGACGCCGTTTCGATCGAACGGGACGGGGACGGGTACATTTTGGGCGTTCATATCGCCGACGTCGCCGAATACGTGAAAATGCATTCAATTATCGACAATGAAGCTTACGCGCGCGGCACCTCGGTATATTTCCCGGACAAAGTCGCGCCGATGCTGCCGAAAGCGCTGTCAAACGGCTGCTGTTCGCTCAACACCGGAGAGGACAAATACGCGCTTTCCGCTTTTGTCCATATCGGCGCCGACGGCGCGATAGGCGAGACAGAGCTTGCCGAAACGGTGATAAGCACCGTCGTAAGGGGTGTTTATACCGAGATGAACGACCTTTGCGAAAAGGGAGAGGATTCGGAATTTTACGACAAATACCGCTGTCTTTATCCCGACGACTTCCCCGCCATGGTTGAGCTTTATGAGAAACTCGAAGAAAAATCGAAAGACCGCGGCGCGCTTGAGCTTGAGTCGGACGAGGCGGAGATAGTTCTTGACGAGAACGGACTTGTCGCCGAGATAACAAAAGCGGAACGCGGGGTTACCGAGAGGATGATAGAGCAATTCATGCTTGCCGCGAACGAAGGAGTGGCTAACTGGCTGTTCTGGCAAAGCATGCCCTGCGTCTACCGCGTTCATGAGGAACCAAACCCGGAAAAAATAAGCGTGTTTTCCGTCTTCGCGCATAATTTAGGCCTTGATATTACCCCGCTGAGAGCAAAGACGCTGCATCCGAAGTCGCTTTCCGCCGTGCTGACTCAGGCGAGGGAAAACGGAGTCGCCGGCGTCGCTTCGAACGTTTTGCTCCGGGCGCTTTCAAAGGCGAGATACGACGCCGTCTGCTCGCCTCATTTCGGACTTGCGATTGACAAATACTGCCACTTTACCTCGCCCATCCGCCGATATCCCGACCTTTCGGTTCACCGTATCGTAAAGACGATACTGCGCGGAGAAGCGGACGCCGATAAAGCAGACGAACTTGAAGATTTCGCTTTCGATTCAGCCGAAGCCTCATCCGAAAACGAGCTGCGCGCGCTGAATGCGGAGCGGGCAGTCGACGCTCTCTATCGCTGCGAATATATGTCCCGGCATATCGGCGAGACATTCGACGGAGTGATAAGCTCGGTTCTGCGCTTCGGATTCTTTGTCGAGCTGGACAACACCTGCGAGGGACTTGTGCCTATTTCCACTCTTGACGGCTATTTTGAATACAACGAAAAGACGATGTCGCTGCACTGCGGACGCCGCCGCTTCACTTTGGGACAGCGCGTCAAAGTCGAGATAGAATCGGTAAATATGACCGAATCAAAGATAACGATGAGACTTGCCGATGAGCAAAATGAACGATAATATACGGGAGCTTATGTCTCCGGCAAAACTTTATACGCCCGAAGAGGAAGCCTCCGGAAGTTTAAAGGCGCGCTTCAAGCTGATTATAACCGCTGAGATAAACGACCTCGGCGCCGCCAACGCGGTATATGAGCAGCTTTTGAACCGCCGCGCCATCGTGGCGGCAGAGAGCCTTGAAGAGCTTAATCGTCGAACCGAAGAGTTTATAAAGAGCAATATCCTCCGCCCCAGCGAAATGATAACCGATGGAGTGCTTCTGAGCGACGGCACCGTTTATGAGCTGAGATATACCGACGACTTTTACGAAGGGGGACTTCCGGTCGCGCTGCAGACGATCACCGCGCTTCGCTTCGATATCGCCCGCCCGGGGCTTGTGGTATTTATCAGAAGCGAGACCGAACATTGGAATGAATTTTACAAGAACCGGATCACCGAGCTGATAAGCGAACGGATAAAAGAGATTCTCAGACAGCTTGAAGACGCCATCGATATATCCGATGAAGATTTCGAATCGGACGAAGATGATGAGGATGACTTTCAGGATGCCGATGAATCGGGAGGCGACCCGCTCATAAATCTCCGCTCCGCCAACGCCGCCGCTTTGGTATTCAATATAAACGCCAAAAGGGAGTATGTTTATTTTACTTCCCCCGACATGAAGAACGCGGTGATGACCTCCGTCACGACTTCCGCTCTTACAAATACGATTACCGAAAAGGGCGGGAAGATAGAGATCGATTACACCGTTGACATAGGACCGGTTACCGTTCAAAAAAACCGGATATCGATAGAAGCCGTTCCCGTCCCGGATAATATTACGGAGAAAGATGATGAACCGAAACAATAGCGTCGCGATGACGGCGTCAGAGCTGAACGCGGCGATTAAAAACGGAGATATTTCCGGAGTGTGGGTATTTTGCGGGGATGAAGATTACCTTAAAAGCCATTACAAAAAGGAGCTGCGCGCCGCCGTTTTAGACGATGCTGCCGATACCTTCAACCGCTTTATCCTGACAGCCGAAACCTACTCACACCAGAATCTGAAAGACGCAATAGAAACGCTTCCGATGTTTTCCGACCGTAAGATAGTCGAGATTTCCGGCATTAACTTCAATCAGATAAAGGACGCGGACCTCGACACCCTCTGCGAAATCTTCTCTTTGGCTGCCGAGCGGACGGATACCACCGTGGTTCTTACCGCTACATCCGACGAGCTTACATATGTAGATATCGCAAAATTCGTTCCTCAGGCGGACAGAAAATCCGCCGCGGCGCTGAAAAAGCTTTACGACTGCGCAAAGGTGGTCGCCTTTCCTTACGAAACACAGGCGAGACTTGTCAAATGGGTGCTGCGGCATTTCCGCGCCAACGGAGCCGACGCCTCGCCGGAACTTGCGGCGCAGCTTATTAAACACGCCGGACGGGATATGTTCAGGCTTGCTCAGGAAATAAAGAAGCTCTCATTTTACGCGCTTTCCTCCGGCAGAACCGAAGTCACGGCCGACGACATATCCTTACATGTTAAGGAAGATTTTGAATTCGGTCCTTTCGATTTTTCAAACGCGCTGCTCGATCACGACTGCGAACGGGCGTTCAAGCTGCTTTATGAGATGCGGCACTCAAAGGACGCAAACAAGTTATATCCCCCAGAGTTTATCTCCGCTCAGATTTCCCGCGTCTTCGCCGATCTTGTCGCCGTAAAGGCGCTTTCCGACGACGGATGCACTCAAAACGAGATCGCTGCGGCGCTTAAAATGAATTCATACAGGGTCAGGCTTTGCATGAACGCCGCGCGAAACCGCAGCCCGGCTCAGCTTTCCCGCGCCCTCGCGCTCTGCCGAAGCTGCGATCTTGCGATGAAGACTACCGCGCTTGACAACGGCGTGATACTTGACAGACTTGTGCTGTCGCTTATGTAAAATCGGTTTTATAATACAGGAAACAGATAATGAACCAAACCCTTGCTTTTACCCCGACAGGCCCCCGGCAAATCGACGCCCGATTCCGCCGCGATATGAATATTATCGGCCTTATCCTCTCTCTGTTGGTAGTGATGTTTATCTTCAACGCCTTTGTGTCTGAAGAACTGAAAGCCTTTTTAAACCCGTGGCGAGGACAGCTCTCGGAGGAAGATTATTATTCCGCGACAGTTTTGATAGATGCGTTTGTTTACGCGCTGAATTTTCTTATACCGGCGGTAATTCTGAGATTCGCTCTTAAGACGGGCGACAAAAAGCTGCTTGGCGAGGAATATGCCTCTGCTTCGCAGGCGCCGTCCGAAAAATCAAAATTTAATATTTTCTGATCGATTTTTTTGGTGCTGCTGCTCGTTGAAGTAGGCGCGACGATTTCCGGAGCCGTCCTCGACTGGTTTTACAGTATCGGATTTGATTTCTACATCAGATTTGAGCTGAAGGTACCGACCGGAGTTTTCGGGGTAATAGCTCATACAATTTCGGTCGCGGTTATGCCTGCCGTGTTTGAAGAGCTGCTCTTCCGCGGCTGCGTTCAGGGCGCTTTGCGGCGTTACGGCGCCGCGTTTGCGATTTTCGCCTCGGCGGTGGTTTTTGCGCTGATGCACTGCACCGTTCAGCAATTCCTTTACGCCTTCTGCGCCGGTCTCGGCCTCGGCTGGCTTACCTATTCGACCGGCCGCCTCTGGCCGGCCGTACTCTGCCACTTTATAAATAACGGCATTTCGGTGGCTTATGACTATATATATACCTATGCGGGCGAGTTTGCTTATATGATATCTTATGTAGCCATAACTGCCGTAATCCTTATACTCGGTGTCATCGGACTGATATTTGTTATCCGGGGAGGAGGAGATATCTCGGAGGGGAGCCGTCAGTCACGACCATCGGTTTTGCTGCGCCGCGCCTTCGTGCCGGGAATTGTGATATATCTCGTCCTTGTCGCGCTGCTTACCATCTTGGTCGTCGCCCCCTGAATATCAATATGAAAAACGAAAGAAAAATATCGGCGTCTCAAACGGCTGACGAAGATATCAAATGGATGGAACTCGCCATAAAAGAAGCCGAAAAAGCGGCTGCCGAGGGGGAGGTACCGGTCGGCTGCGTTATAGTAAAAGACGGAGAACTGATTGCCGCGGCTCACAATCGGCGGGAAAGCGACCGCAGGGCAACGGCCCACGCCGAACATGACGCGCTTGAACTTGCCTGCGAAAAGCTTGGCGGGTGGCGGCTGAAAGGCGCTTGCGTCTATGTCACTTTAGAGCCTTGTCCGATGTGCGCCGGAGCTATCATAAACGCGCAGGTAAGCCGCGTCGTATACGGCGCGAAAGACAGCTCCGCCGGAGCGTTCGGCTCGGTTGTCGATCTGCGCAACTATCCGCTTTATAAACCCGAAGTCAAAGGCGGCGTTATGGCTGAACGCTGCTCCGCTCTTCTCAGCGATTTTTTCAGCCGGCTCCGCAGACTTCGCGGAAAAAAATAAAATTAAAAATAAACCAAAATCAAGAGGTATGAAAATGGATTTTAAGATAATGTCCTTCAACATATGGTGCGGCGGTGTTACCGAAGAGAGGAAGGCGAAAGTATTTGCCGCAATCGAAAAGTATTCTCCCGATATACTCGGCGTTCAGGAAGCGACGCCGCAGTGGATGAAGATTTTAAAGGATCGATTCGGCGATTACGAGGCAGCCGGCATCGGCCGCGAAGGCGGCGACGAAGGCGAATACAGCGCTATTTTCACAAAGAAAGACCGCTTTGAGCAGCTCTCCGAGGGGACAAGATGGCTTTCCGAAACTCCCGACAGTTTTTCCTTTGTTGAAGGCAGCCTTTGCCCGAGAATTTATACTTATGTCAAACTCCGCGACAAAAAAACCGGCGAGATTTTCTGCCATATCAACACCCATCTCGATCACGGCCCGGAAGAAGTCCGGATGAAGCAGGCGCGTTTCCTCTATGACTTTATCGAGACTATCGAAGAGCCGGTGTCCGTCTCCGGCGACTTCAACTATGAAGAAAGCGCAAGCGAGGTTTACAAATACTTCATCTCCGGTAAGCTCTCCGACTCGAAATACCTCGCCAAAACCCGTCACGCGGCGCCGACTTTCCACGGATATAAAGAGCTGAAAAACATTATCGATTATATTTATGTGACCAGCAACGGTTTTGAGGTAAAGGAATACCGCGTTGTCGACGAACTGTTTGACGGCGAGCATCCTTCCGATCACAATCCGGTAGTCATTACGGCGGAGTTGAAGAGATAAGCGGGGCTTCCCGCTCCGGGATTTGATATGTAAAAAAGCGTTATGACAAACGCTTTTTTGAATAATCTGCTTTTGATTTCGAGTTAATCAAACTGCCCGCTGCGTGGAATATTACCGCGCGGCGGGAGAACTTTTCCGAGATATTTCCGAAAACGCTGACTCGCCCCGGTCGGACTTAAATCAAGATACGGCTGAACAAACCAACGATGTAAAAATTTGTTTTGTTATCCAATGTAATGTCAGAAACAGGCATTCTTATTATTCTGCCGTTATCCGTCGCCCCGAACTTGCGAAAATCGGCTTGACAGGGAGAGATAAATATCATATAATAATGGTAAGCCAAGAACTATGTATGTAAAAAAGAAACACAACCGAAAAAGGAGCAGGATATGCCGAATATCGTCATTGAAAACAAAACGCTGCGTCTTACCGTGTCGGAAGACGGTATTGCGAAGAGCCTTATTTGTCTTGCCACCGGCGAGGAGTGCCTGAAAGCCGACGAGGAGATTTCACTCTTCTCGGTGACTCAGGACAGACCTTTCAACAATGAGGTCAAGCTCGCTCATCCGAACAAGCGCACTACTTATCAGGCGAACGCAATCCGCCGCGAGGGAAATCGTCTCATCGCCGGTTTTGAGATTGCGCCTTATGAGGCGGTTATCGAGATGAAGCTTGCCGACCGTTACCTTACCTTCACACTTGTGGACTTTATCTGTCCGCCCGAAGCCTACGGCGGACTTAATATGACCCCGCCGCCGGTCGCCGAGCTGAGACTTCTGCAGCTTCCGGTGAAACACCGAAAATGCTTCGGCGAGTGGCTGAACGTCAGCTGGGACGAGAAAGCGGGCGTCTGCGTGCTTGCCGCGTCCCCGTTTACCCGTATCGAGTCGGAGCGCCGCGTGAGCTGCCGCATTATGACCGCCGACGCAATCCGCGGAATCAAACTTAAAAACACTCCCGCCGCCCTGGTCTGCGCGCCCGGCGATCAGATTCTTGACTGTATCGCCGATATTGAGGAAGATTACGACCTGCCACGCGGGGTTGAAAGCCGCCGCAGCGACTATATCAACTCTTCGATCTATTGGACGGCGGCAATCAATCCTTCCAACGCCGACGAGCATATCGCCTACGCGAAAGCGGGCGGCTTCCGCGTAATGGTAATCTACTACACCGCGATATGTAAGGAGGAGGGCGGCTACGCGCTGAACGGCGACTACGATTTCCGCCCGGAATATCCCAACGGCAAAGCGGATGTCATCGCGATGCTCGATAAGATAAAAGCTGCCGGAATCATCCCGGGGCTCCACTTTTTGCAGACGCATATCGGCTTGAAATCCCGCTATGTAACGCCCCGCGCCGACCATCGTCTGGGAAAGACCCGCATATTCACCCTTGCCAGAGCTATTGAAGACGGAGACGGCGAGGTGTTTGTGGAGCAGAACCCGGAAGACACCGTAATGGCGGACGGCTGCCGCATTCTTCAGTTCGGCGGCGAGCTTATCTCCTATGAAGGTTACATAACCGAATATCCTTACCGTTTCACCGGCTGCAAGCGCGGCGCTCTTTCCACCGATTTGGAAGATCATCCCAAGGGACAGATGGGCGGTATTCTGGACGTCTCCGAATTCGGCGCAAGCAGCTGCTATGTTGACCAGAACTCCGACCTTCAGGACGAGGTTGCCGACAAGATAGCCGAAATCTTCAACTGCGGCTTCCGTACCGTTTACTTCGACGGCTCGGAGGGAACCAATATTCCTTACGAGATACATGTTCCAAACGCCCAATACCGCGTCTGGAAGAAGCTTAACCCGCCTACTCTCTTCACCGAGGGAGCCGCGAAGGCTCATTTCAGCTGGCACTTCCTCAGCGGAGGAAACGCCTTCGACGTCTTCGGTCCGGCGGTATTCAAAGAGAAAATCGACCAGTATCCCGCCGAGGAGGCGCCGCGCATGCGTCAGGACTTCACCCGTCTCAACTTCGGCTGGTGGGGTTTCTGGGCGCCCGGCGGATGGGGTCCCACCGGCACACAGGCGGATATGTATGAATACGGCACCAGCCGCGCCGCCGCCTGGGACTGCCCCATCACCGTTCAGACCAATGTCGGCAGCTTCAAAGCTCATCCGAGGACGGCAGATATCTTTGAGGTCATCCGTCGCTGGGAGGACATCCGCGCGAAGAAGTGGCTTACTGCCGAGCAGAAGCTTATGCTGCGTGAGCTGGGTCAGGAACATCATCTTCTCATAAACGAGAAAGGCGAGTATGAGCTTGTGCCGATTACCATGGCCGCTGTCTCCGATGAAACCGCGCTGCGCGCCTTCGTGTTTGAGCGCAACGGCGAGAGTTGGGCAGCCTACTGGCATCCGACCGGAAAGGGTACTCTAAAGCTGGGTATTCCGTCCGCCGTCCTGATGGATGAGCTTAATGCGGACGAGACAGTGATTGACGCCGCAGACGGAGCGGTTACGCTGCCTGTCTGCAAGCGCCGTTACATACGCACAAAGCTCACGGCTGCCGAACTTGCCGCCGCCTTTGCAAACGCTGTGGTTGAGTAAGCTTGTAAGCGAACTATATGAGGGCATAGATAGGATAAACAGATAACTGATTTCAGCGGCGCCTGTGTATTGACAATATACAAGCGCCGCAAACCTTCTTTAAAGGATATAACAATGAATAAAATACTGCATCCTTCCAAACACGGTAAAGATTTATATACAAGTGAACGCTTTTTTCAAGTTCGCGTATTATTGCTTGTTCTGCTTATTTGCGCAAGCTTCCCTGCTATGACAGGATGTCAGGACAAGAAGAAAGGAAGTCAGGATATAATGGAAACCGTACCGACTTTAACGACGGCTGTCGATACCGAGGCAAGCCCCGAGCCAATCCCCGAACCAAAAAAGCCGTTTGTAATAAAACACGGCTGGGAGTTCCCTACGGTATCGTTTGTTGCGGCAAATATACGAAAGATGGAAAAGAGGCCTGTTGACGGCGTCGCGATCAGGATGGATGATAAACTGAGCGAAAAAGTAATGCGAACTGAACCCGTATCTTATGAGCAGTTTGCAAAAAATCTTGCTCCTCTCGCGAATTTGAATTCTCCGACACTAAAACACAACTTTATAATAGTGTTCGCCACGCCCGCCGGCAACATATTTGACGACGGCTGGGACGTCGTTGCGCAGAACTTCGGCAATCTTGCGAAGGCGGCGAAGGAAGTCGGTGTTGACGGAATTTTTTTTGACATTGAAGAATATTTCGGCGAGTCGCTCGTTTATCCGACGAATTGCGGAGAAGACAAGACCGTCGAAGAAGCCCGAAGCAAAATGAGAGAACGAGGACGGCAGATTATGGACGCGATGCGCGCGGAATGGAGCGACGTGCGGTTTTTATCGACGCACGGCCCTTATCTGAGCGACAGCGCCACCTTCCAATATCTCAGAGATAACGGAATGTATCTCAACGATGTCGCATGGGCGAATGTTTTGAACACCTCGCTTTTAGTCGGCATGATGCAATCGGCATACGGCACCGAAGCGACATTTATCGACGGCGGCGAAGTTTACGAAGCGAGAACACTCGAACATTTTCAGGCAGTTAAATATTGGCAAAAGGAAGGCATGGCTAAAAACAGCGAAGTTATTCCGGATGATTTCCGGTCTGTCTGGAGCGAAGCGCTTTCGTCTTCATTTGGAATTTATGATGACTGCAGCGATATGGACGTTGATGTCTGGAAATCTACCATCATAAACGCTCTTAAAACAGCCGATGACTATATCTGGCTTTATTCAGAAAGATACGACTGGTGGAATGAGGTAAACTGCTGGCCGGATACTCCTCTGCCCGAAGAATGGGAAGACGCTACCAGAGAAGCTCTGCAGACGGCAAGAAATAATTAAAATAAGGGCAGCTTCAATATAGAGTTCGAGACGCAAAATTGTTTAATTTTGAGAGCGCGAACCGGAATTATTCATAATAAAGCATAAGCAAAAGACCTGCATTCCCGGATGAATATCCAAGGTTTGCAGGTCTTTTAAATTTTATATCAGATAAAAATCGCTGAAAATCAATACCGGTTCAGTCATTCGCTGCCGAAACAACTCGGTAAAGGCAGCGCCGAACAAATAAGCAGGTCTGTTTTTGGAAATTCTTGCGGCTCGGCGTATATTAACTCAAATCGGTAAATGATTTGATTATCTTCTCCAGCGACTTTTCAATTTTTTTCCGATTCTTTTCAAGAAAGGAGCTTAAATTCATTTTGTCTTTCATAACGGAGTCATAAATAACCTGATCTCCGAAGTGGTCAAAAAGGAATGTTTCCGCCATATCCAAAGTTCTCGTATCAAAACAGAGCTGAATAGTCTGCTTGGAATTCAGGTCGCGGGATGCTTTTTCCTTGAGAACCGTATCAACATATATAGGCAGCAAATCATAATATCCGACGCAGGAGAGCGCGTCCAATACGGCTCCGCTGAAATCGATATCATCCTGCGTGACGGGAACCATATAAAAAGTCGCGTCAAATGTTCTCGAAAGATAGCTTGACTGCGCTTCGTCATATTTCGGCAGCGGCAATACGGCAAAGTCATCCTCCATACCGCGAGCCTCAATGATAGCTTCAAAGTAAGCTGTGTAAATCATGACGCGGCCGTCATGAAAAGCAACTTTATTATGGACATTGCCGTCTATCAGGGAAACGTTGTTTTCGCCTTCAAACATCAGATCGTGCAGGCGTTCAAACACTTCGAAGAATTTCGGGTCATCCCATATACCGACCTGCGGCATATCGTCATTGTCTTTGGTGATAACTTTTATCCCCAAAGCCTGCCAGAACTGGCTGGTAACGCCACGGACATCAATAGTTCCGTAGGTGTACTGATCAACAGAATCGTATACGCCGTCGCCGTTGAGATCCGCGTTTGCGATACCGCGATAGGAACAGAAGTCATCGAATGTCCACTTTCCCGCGAAAACATCATCATACGGAATCTCGATATTAAGATCGGTCGCGAGATTGGTGTTCCATAAAACACACGCGGTTCTTTTGAAAGAATGAAGGTTCTGAGAACTCAGCGCAAAATATTGGTTTTTGCCGATAGTCAACTGCGATGACAGATTGCTGCCCCAGTAAATTTCGTTCTGATTAATGGTTTCGACATCCTGGATCGGGACAAAGCATTTTTCCATTGCCGAAGTCAGGGCAAAGCGATCCATCATCGAAATCGCATCATATGTTCCCTCTCCCGACATGACATACTTCTTTACCGTAGTCGTCATCTGCCAGAAATCTGTATACATCTCGGAGATTTTTACGTTGAGCGCTTCCTCGACGGTACGCTGCATCTGCCATTTAGCGTCGTCAAGGGCATCTCCGGTCTCTCCCTCAACAAGGCTTTCGTTGTAGCCTTCGCCCGCTAAAATGTTAAAGCTCTCCCCTGCGTAATCGATATCCGGCAAAACATAATCCGGCGGCGCCTCGGTCTCGGCATCTGTCGCCGTTTCGGTTACGGACTCCGGTGTATCCGGCGCCGCTCCCTGCGCGCACGCCGACAGCAGAAGGACAAGCGCAATACCCAAGCAAATAATTTTCGTTTTCATATATGTTACCTCCTAATATTTGAATTATATTTATTGAATTTATCCGCCGTTCATAACAAACTGAGATCGATTTCGTACAGATTATACTTACTCTTCGGCAACAGGCAATTATATCCGATACGGGCACCTAACACAACACCGCTGAAATCGTTATCAGCCTCCCTCGAGAGTCTTCAGCATCTTTTCGAGAGTCTTGTTGAAAGACTTGGCTTTTTTCTCGATAGCGGAAGCGATGTTTTCGTCCTTTACATCATAGCGCAGAAAGCTGTAGAAGCCCAGATCAAGGTACAGCGCGCCGAAGTCGCTCAGCGGATGCACCGTCAGCATATTTATCGTCTCGACAGATTCCAAATCTCGGATGTACTTATTCTTGAGCGCGTCTTCGAGATATGCGGGCATTATCTCGGCGTAGCTTTTCGCAGCGCAGAACTCGAGCAGCGCCATCGCTGCTTCAAAACCGTCTTCGGACGCGGTAATCGGAGAGCTGTATATCGGGTTGCCGTCCGTCATAACCGCGATGTATTCCTGCTGCGATTCGTCGAGCTTCGGAATCGGAAGTATCGCGTATTCGCTCTCCATATCCCGGAGCAGGCTTGTTATTATTCCGAGCGGGGATTTCATGAAAAGCAGCTCGTCGCGCTTGAAAATCTCGATAGCCACATGATTTGTGTCGATTTCCGGATTCCAGATAATGTTTACGAAGTTGGGGTTCGTCTTAATATTATACCATTTCTCCCAGAAACTGATAAGCCGCGTCGGATCTTCGATAAAGGCGAGATGAGGCGTTCCGCTTTCATCGAAAGGCGCTATTTTGACTCCGCATCCGTATGCGATATACTCGCACTCGAAGTCGGTGGCAACGGCAAATCCGTATATATCGCCGTCATTCGGCACCCCGTCGCCGTTTAGATCGGCGTAAGCGCCTTCGCCGAGTGAAATCAGCTTGTCAAGCGTCCAGCTTCCGTCGCGGACCATCGCGTGAATGTTTTCTTCGTAAAGTCCCTCCCAAAGCTTTGTATTGGCGTAAAAGCAGATCATGCCGGAGAGATAGCCAAGCTCTATCGGTCCCGTCAGATAGTAGTAATGCCCGGCGTAGGACATTCCGTTTATATAGCCGCCCGCCCACCAGTCTTGGGTTATGTCGATGTACGGGGCGTCGGAAAGGTCGCGCACCCAGCCGTTGAAGACGAAATTCGTGTTATACCAGTTGCTGCCGCAGATAAGGTCGATATCGTCTTCGCCCGCCATGACCGCCGTTTTTACCCGCTCGGACATATTGAACCACGGTTCGGTCGGGCAGTATTCCATCTCGATTTTAAGGTTCAGAGTCTCCTCCGCCTCTGCGTTGCGGCGGTAAATCAAATCGCTTATAATGTCGGCGGAGTCTTCGGCGGTATACCCTATCGAATATTTGCCGGCGGCGTAGCATTTTACCGTCCGTCCGCCGAAATCGAGGTCTCTCGGAAGATTATCGGCGCGGCCGGTGGTCGTTTCGGCAGTTGTAATTTCTGCCGTTTCTGCGGCAGCGTCCGTTTCGACTTCCCCTCCGGCGCCGCCGCATGAGCCGAGGAAAAGAATGACTGCCAGAATAAGGCTTGTAATTTTAAAATATTTCATTTGATTCACCCATATGTAATTATAATCTAACTGCCTTATACCTTTTGCATCCCCATTTTCTCAAACGGAATATCTTCAAAACCGGGTATTATCTCGGACGCGCGGAAATTCGACAAATCAAGCTCGTCGCCTTCCGGAATACCCGCAAATGCGCGGTTTGTTTCCATATTGTTGCAAAAGCGGGATTTCAGCCGTTCTTCTAAAATATTGAAGTTGATGCTGATTTTACAGTGATCGACAATCAGATTATTTGAAATATCCGAATAATGGGGAATGTTCTGTTCCGTTTCGGGGTCCCAGGTCAGATATTCGGCAATGTGCGGATACTTTTCTCGCCAGATCGGACTTTCCCACGGAACGCGGGCGAGCGCTTGCCAATGCTGATTATCCTGCCCGTCTTTTACCAATGTTTTCCAATAGCCGTACCGCACGATATTGATGGATTTGCCGGATTTTTCACATTTTTCAATAATCAGATTGTTTTTGAAAACCATATCATGACCGCCGTGCAAAAGAAGCGCGCATTGGCAGCGGTGCATGATATTTCCGAAAATCGTTGTTCCGCCGTGATTGTCGTCGCAGTAAACCGCAAATATACCGACGCCTGTTTTATCTTCGCTTTCGATGTCATGAAAATAATTATATCGTATAATATTGCCGCAGCTGGAATAGTCTCTGCCTCCGTATATTGCGGCTGCGTCGTCGGCGTATTTGCAGACGCGAAAAATCTCGTTGTATTCGATGATATGCTCGTTTCCGCCGAAAAGTATAGCCTGATGTACAAGGTCGTGAATACAGTTATGGGAAACGACGCATCCGACGCCGTTTATCTGCACGCTGGGACTGCCGGTCTTGTATATCTCGGCGTTATGATGGAAATGATTGTTTGTCACAAGATTTTGCGAGGAAATAAGTTTGGCGCGGTCGCCTCCGTTAATCCTCACGCCGCCTCTTCCGGTATGATGAATCTCGCAGTCTCGGATTGTGATATGATTTCCGGTCGCATCCATTCCCCAGAGGGCGGTATTGCAGATTTCGCAGCGCTCAACGGTAATATTATTACCGGAGAACGAGAGACCGTTCCCGCGCGTACCCATAAATGTAAAGCCACGTATCGTAATATCCGAGACATCCGTTGCAGTAATCAAAGGAGCGCCGGAAATCGACAAGTTAATCGTTGATTCGGAGAGATCGGACGGCGGATAGAGATACAGCATCCCCGTCTCGCGATCAAGATACCATTCGCCCGGCGCGTCCAGCTCTTCGAAAACGTTGTAGATATAATACGGCATATCTGCGCGGATTCCGTAAAGCGAAACATACTTTGTTTCCATTTCGCAGCGTTCCGGGTCGATTCTGACGATGGGAGAGGATGTATCCGCCCATGTATACGCCGGATAACCGAACATCCAGACATCTTTGAGCGTTTCCCAGGATGCGGCGCGGCGCGCGGTTTCCGGATCGATTCCGAAGATATCCGACTTCGGGTTGCGTATCGCCGCCCATTCATCCTGACTGTGCTTTTCGACAGACCATAAGGCTTCCTTTCCGTCTCCTTCGCGAATTGCTTCTGTCACGAAAAGATATCCGTCGTTGGGATACCGCGCGACGGTCTGCCGCGCATTGTTGACAAAAAGCTCGCACCACATCGGCTCAAGAACCGCGCCGTCGTATTTGCCCGCCGTGTTGAATCCGCCGATGGCGCACATCTCGCCCCAGTCTTCGCGGGTCAGACCGAAACGCTTTAAGTCGGCTTTTACCGTGTGTGTTTTGGCGTCTCCGCGCAGCCTTCCGCGTTCTTCTTCGTTCAGCGGCTCAAAATCGGATGCGGACAGCGAAACGCCGCCGTTTATGACGACTTTGCCGTCTGCCGCCAAAGTCAATCCGCTGTCGCGGTGATCCAAAATTATCGGTTCTTCCCGATATTCGCCGGCTTCGACGGTGATTGTAACAGGTCCTTCTCTTTTTCTTGCCGCGTCCAATGCCGCATTTATGCTCGCAAACGGCGCGTCTTTTGTTCCGGGGTTTACATCTGATCCGTGTTTTCCGACATACAAAATACTCATTTTTCTATTCCTTTCGTCTTAATCTTGAAAATAATATCATTATTTGTTATAATATAATACAGAACAAATCACAATGATATAACGGAGGGACGCAGGCTTGCTTTACGAATACGCGCCAAATATCAATTATCTTGCCGCAATGTGGATGCGGGATGTTACTTGCTTACAACATCTGCATTATAACATCGAGATAGTTTTGGTAAAATCCGGCGTTCTGAATATGACGCTGCACGGAAAACCGCTGACGCTGAAGGCCGGCGAAGCTATCCTGATTGCGCCTTACGTCCTTCACGGCTTTTCTTGCGAGACACCGCATATAGTATGTATCTTGGAATATCCTCCGGAATATACGCCGCAGCTCTTTGACTTGCTGAAAAATCATCAGTCTTCTTATCCCGTCATCCGCATGCATGAAACGCTTCGTTCTTATCTGTGGCATATGCTTCCTTTTGAATGGGAACAAACACATCTGCCGCTGATGCGCGCCCAGGCAATTCTCATGCCGCTGTCCGAAGCGTTTGTTTCAAACTGCGTCTTTTCGCCCATCGAGGAACGATATTCGGACAATTTTATCCACGCAATGCGGCTGGTTTCCTATAATTTTCAAAAGCCGATCACGCTTGACGGCGTTGCGGAAAAGGTCGGTATCCGACGGGAAACGCTGATCCGACTGTTCCGCCGGCAAACCGGCAGTACATTCTGGGACTATGTGCTGACTTTGCGCACTAAATATGCAATCACGCTGATGCGGCAAGGAAAAAGCATCGCAGATTCCGCATACGATGCGGGATTTGGCTCGATTCGCTCCTTCAACCGTGTTTTTCTTGACAAAATCGGAATGTCGCCGACCGAATACATGAAACAGGAACCGCAGGGGGATTCTTATCTTTACGCCCCGGAATTTCCCTGGCTTAAGGCTTCAGACGGGATTGTAGATTGATTTTTTTCGGCATGATTTTTCCGGTCGGAACGATACAAAAGCCAGACAATACCGGCATTCAACAGCAATATGATGAAGGCGATAAAACAGATATACGCTCGATTTTCGATAATCAATCCGAAAAGATTCAAGGTACGGTTTTCCGTCAAGATACAGAAACTCTCCGCCGCGGATGCCGCCGCCATAGCCGCGAGGCTGGAGCACAGATTGTAAAAAGCGAGACAACTGCTTTCCATTGATTTCGGCATATACAAGAACGGAAGATTGACGAACCCAAGCGTAACGCCGCCTGCGGTCGACATACAGAAAACCGTGGAAATCAGATACATCCACGCGGTATGTTCCGTCACCATTACATTCAACACAAAGCAAATTCCGTACATTATCATAGATAACGATAACGCGGGAAGCCATCCGAATTTAACGATAAACTTATTCCATCTGGGCAGCATATAGATATTCAGCGGAATGCCTAACATTCCGCAGATACTGATGAAAGTATAAGACAGTCCCGCGCCGTCCAGCAGGTATGCGCTGTAATATATACCGCCTATCGTAGTACCGAACGACCATAACGTTGCAATCAGCACGGTAACCAAAAACGGTTTTGAAGACAGCGGCGTCCTCAGCATCTCGCGGAATGTAACATGTTGTACTTCGGTATTATATTCAGGTTCCGCCATAAGGTTGCGCGCCAGATACTGAACCGCCACCGCGCCTATCGCAAGCGCGCGCATAATCAGGATTCCGGCAAGCACGGCATTATGCGCTTTGAAGAAATCCATAAAAAGGGAAAGTATCAATAACAGCCCCTGCGTCAGCACGTCTGTCGTCATATTTTGAAAGACCAGATAGTCGGAACGGCAAGTCTGGGGCAAATTGTGCATCATCCAGACGCTGTAAGGAGGACCGCTGATCGCTCCGCACGCCTGCATGATTCCGGCAGCGCTTATATAAAGATACGCTTTGGTCGCCGTCGGCAGATCAATTATGACCAACGCGGGAAGAACAAAAATATTTATGAAATGAGATATCGCCGTCAAGACATATATTGCTCTTCGCCGCCGTTTCATTTTTTCAAACAGAACCGGGGACAGTAATTGCGTCATGCCGGCAAAACTGAGCACTGCCGTATTAAGCGCGATAAATTTGACATACTCCGCCGCCGTTGCATTTCCCAGCAAAAGCAGAAGCAAGGTGGTCGAAAAGATACCGCCGGTAAGATTGCCGATTACGGTTGTCGCATGATGCGAAATCAGAATTCCGCGGCGGCTGGTATGCAAACCGTCTCCGATATCATACAGCGATTTGTGCATACAATCCGAATAATTGCGGAAAACCGAAAATCGCATCAGGAATTTTTTTATCATTCTTCGAACACCTTTAATTAACATTTTGCTTATAATATCATACCATATTGAGATTCCGATATCAAGCCATAAATTATTTTATATCAGTCATATATTGATCGCTTATTTCCGAAGTATGCATCCGGAGTATGCGCTTGAACGCGTCCGTAAAGGTTTTTTTATGTATATCACGGACCATATGACACTCTCATTTTTTTATTACATAGTTATCGACTATCTGAAATACAGATATAAAAAAGCGCAGCTGCCACCCGAGAAAAGGTAAAACAGCTGCGCTTTATATTTTATTGTTATTTCATGACTGTTAAGCAAATCTCTGAACTGTCGGAGTGACGCGAATATTAAACATTAAAAAGCCTGATAAATGCAGTGTTTATCAGGCTTTCTCGGTGGCTCCCCGTGCTGGGCTCGAACCAGCGACATCGTGATTAACAGTCACGCGCTCTACCTGCTGAGCTAACGAGGATTATATCAGAGTGTATTTTTTGTCCCCTCTGCTGGACATCATCCCGACCGCTCGCTCTTTATGTTTTCGTGCTTCGCTAACTTAATCCAGATGTGTTTCGCTGTCTTTAACAGCCGACATCGTGATTAACAGTCACGCGCTCTACCGACTGAGCTAAGGAGGAATAAATATAGAGTTGGCGTCGACCTATCTTCCCGGGCCGTCTCCAGCCAAGTATTGTCGGCACTGCGCAGCTTAACTTCCGTGTTCGGAATGGGAACGGGTGGACCCTGCGCGTTAATGACACTGACTTCTGTTTAAGGCACTGCCTTAAACTGCGACTTTACAAGGTAAAGTCATCGCACCATAGGTAAGTCATTCTGATTCGAACAACTTCTTTGGTACAGGGAGTTCTCAAAGAGAACTCTCGGCTAAGAACGCTCTGCATGAAAAACTTATCTCGGTACGGGGAGTCTCCGCAGGAAACTCTCGGCTAAGAACGCACAGCGTTCTTAGCTGGTGCACCTTCAGGGACTCGAACCCTGGACCCACTGATTAAGAGTCAGTTGCTCTACCAACTGAGCTAAAGGTGCGTGTCGGGTCGAGTGAAGGCGACACCTTTTGAATGTGATTTCAGCCAACATCCATAGAAAACCGAAGAAAGAGATACAAAAGTTTTATGAGATAGCATATGAAGATTAAGCGACTTGAAATGAAGGTTCAAGCCCTCGGTCTATTAGTATCGGTAAGCTGAACACATTA